>NZ_JBBYAF010000008.1:0-106981 GCF_038405515.1 Rossellomorea oryzaecorticis
CTTTGCTCAGAGGCGGGTGGCATAAGGCGAATCGGCCACGAAGGCGTTCTTTGCCTTCTTGGTCGGTTTGACTTATGACATGTGCCTCTAAGCCCTGCAGCTGGACTGGTCTCACATCAGTCACTTCTCCCGCAGGAGTCTTCGTCTTGCACTCCAATCATCAGCTAGAACCACCGAAAATCTTAAATAGTTTCTGTAACCAATTGAAAAGAGGTCAGCCTCGTAATAGGTTGACCTCTCTGGAGTCAAAGCTGTTTGATTTTGTCTTGCACTTGATCACGCAGCGTCCTTTTTAAGAATTTGCCTACGGATGTTTTCGGGATTTCTTTCATGAATATGACTTCGTCCGGGATCCACCACTTGGCGAACTGCGGCTTCAGGAAGTCGAGTATTTCATCTTTTGTCACTTTCCCGCGCGAGGATTCTTTTAACACGACACAGGCAACCGGGCGTTCCTGCCATTCTTCATGGGGTACGGCGACCACTGCGGCTTCAAAGATATCTTCATGGGCCATAAGAGCATTTTCAAGATCGACTGATGAAATCCATTCCCCGCCGGATTTAATCAAATCCTTCGTTCTGTCCACAATCTTGATATAGCCTTCTTCATCGATTGTCACAACATCACCTGTATAGAGCCAACCGTCACGGAAGGCATCCTGACTGCGTTCATCCTGGTAATACTCTGAGGCAATCCATGGGCCCCTGAGCGTCAATTCTCCCATTTCCTTACCGTCCCATGCCACTTCCCCGTCTTTACCGATGATCTTCATTTCCAATCCTGGAACAAGGAGGCCCTGTTTCGCTTTCAAATCAAGTTTTTCTTCACTTGACATGTCATCGTGATAGCTCTTTGAAGCAGCGATGACAGCAAGGGGGCTTGTTTCTGTCATCCCGTAGGCATGCATGAACTTGATACCGAACTTTTCTTCAAATGCTTTAATCATCCCCCTAGGGGCAGCAGAACCTCCGCACAGTACAGAACGCAGGCTTGAAAGATCATATGAATTCTGTTCCATTTCATTCAACAGCCCCAGCCAAATGGTTGGAACACCCGCCGTGATGGTCACTTTCTCATCCTGCATCAAACGCGCGAGAATTCCCGGAGTGAAATACGGACCCGGCAGCACTTGTGTCGTACCAAACCATACAGAGGCAAATGGCAGTCCCCACGCATTCACATGGAACATCGGCACTACCGGGAGAGCAACGTCCCTTTCACAGACTCCCGTAGTATCAGCAAGACCAAGCGCCATCGCGTGAAGCACGATTCCACGATGAGAGTAGACGACCCCTTTTGGATTTCCGGTTGTTGCAGAAGTGTAACACATCCCTGCAGGAGAGTTTTCATCCAGATCTGTTCTGAATGAAAAAGTTGGATCTCCTTTTTCCAATAATTCTTCATAGTGATATACATTTTCTAATGATGTATCCGGCAGGTCCCCATCTGTCATAACGATGAAGGCTTCGACACCTGGAATGCTGTCTTTAATCTTATCGACCAGCGGCAGTATATCAGAGTCTATGAGGAGCACTTTATCCCCGGCATGGTTGATAATGTAGCTGATATGCTGTGGAGATAGCCGGATATTGATTGTATGGAGAACGGCTCCGCTGCACGGGATCGCGAAATAGGCTTCAAGGTGGCGGTGATGGTTCCAGGCGAGTGTACCGACCTTGTCCCCTTCTCCCACACCCAATGAACTCAAGGCACTTGCAAGCCTTCTCGTCCGCTCGCCCCACTGTTTGTACGTGAAGCGATGAATCCCCGACTCCGTGCGGGAAACAATCTCTTTCTTCGGAAAATATTTTTCAGCTCTTTCAATCATTTGGGTTAAAAGCAGAGGTGTTTGCATCATATTCTATCTCTCCCCTCGAATAGTAAACGCTTTCATTTTGTATCTATAGTTAGTATTCTCTTTTTCTCTGATTTCTCCTTTAAGTTTATTGAAAATTTACACTACTTAAGGTTACACTAAAAGAACTGGTGAAAAAGACGTCACTTTAAACACCCCTGTTGATTTCCCTGCAAAACTTCGCTTTCCGCGGGCGGTTGGTAAGCCTCCTCGTCGCTCCTGCGGGGTCTCACCTAACACGCTTCTCCCGCAGGAGTCTTCGTCTTGCACTCCAATCAACAGCTGGAACGAGCTTAGACAACAAGCTTCACTAGTGTCACAAAGAAAGGAATTTATTATGAGTCTCTCTTCTAAGTATCATTTTATGTGGGTTGTAGTGGTCGGAATCGTGACGTCCATTTTGTGGGGTGTTCATTTTTCTTCCTCTCCTGCTGTTTTCATTCTTATGCTGATTGCATGGATCGGCACAGCCATTTATATGCCAAGTACAGGTACAAAGCTTCCGGTATTGCGAAAATTCAAGATTGATGTTTTTTGGATGCTTCTTGCTTTGTGTGTCAGCTACCTCTTTATAGCAATACCGAATCCTGCCCCATATCAAACAGTCGACCGCTCTACTTTTTTCATTCTCCTGATTTTGGCCGTTTGTTGGAAAATTTGGCGTGGACTCCGGGAGATTAAAAAAAGCAGTTCATGAGACGGACGCTCATGAACTGCTTTTTTTGTTATGAAAATAATCCGTCGAGAATTTTGATTTTCTTCTCTGTGTATTCTTTGAACCCAAGATTGTATGCGCTCGGTTCTTTCGGATTTGCGAAATGGGTGATCTTGCCCGTCTTTGGGTCGATGAATTTACTTGCAGCACCGCATCCGATGCCGATAATTGTCTGAACTTCTTCCATGATCATGATGTTGTAGATACTGTCTTGCCCGGGTAGTGCGTATCCGACATTTTCGAGGTTGCCCAGGATATTTTTCTGGCGATAGAGGTAGTATGGCTCATAGCCGTGCTCGCTTGTCCATTCCTCGGCCAGAGTCATCATCCGTTCGATTTCAAGCCTGTCGGCTACTTTATACTTTTCTTTATTCTTGGTCATTTCGGATGCCCGTTTAAAAGATAATGTATGGACAGTCAAAGATTCCGGCATTAGTTTTTCCGTTTCATCCAACGAATGCTGAAGCTCAGGAAGTTCTTCATTCGGCAGGCCGATAATCAGATCCATGTTGATATTATTCATTCCCATCTGACGCGCAAGATGAAACTTATCAATGGTTTCTTCGACTGTATGATGACGCCCGATGGCCTTCAGGGTTTCCTGTGTATAGGATTGAGGATTGATGGATATCCGGTCAATATTCCATTTATTCAAAACCTCGAGCTTCTCCACAGAGATCGTATCCGGCCGGCCGGCTTCCACCGTCACTTCCCTGACCTTATCAACACCGGGGAAGGATCGGTACATCTCTTCATAAAGCGCATCCATTTCCTCTGCCGTAATCGAAGTCGGCGTGCCTCCTCCATAATAAATGGTCGTGATTTTGACCCCTTTTTCCTTCATCCAGCGGCCCATCTCCTGTATTTCATAATGAAGTCCTGCAAGGAAGGAATCAACACGGCCTTGTTTTCCTAGAATCGCATACGCCGGAAATGTACAGTAGGCACATTTCGTCGGACAGAAAGGAATTCCAATATAAATGCTGACCTCATTTTGCACCTCATAGAGATCTGGGACGACGGATAACTGCCGGTCTACAATGTTCTGCATGAGCTGTATTTTCTCTTCTGAAATCAGATACTCTTCCTTCAGCTTCGCATGAACTTCTTGTTTCGGTGTTCCAAGCTGGTTCTGTTTGTGAATGAGCTTAGTCGGACGAATCCCCGTGAGTATCCCCCATTTTTGTCTGATTCCAGTCAAATCCTGAAGTACATTGAGATAGACATGGGACAACGCAGTCTTCAGCTGACGGAATCGTTCCTTCTCCGTTTCATACGGAAGCCAGTCCCGTGAATACTCTGATTCCAGCTCTTTCTGACTCGAAGGATCCACTAAACTAGCTCTCGCTTCAATTCGTTCATCTGCTTTTATATCTATATGAACCTTCAATTCAAACTCTTCACAATCCGTAAAATGAATCGTCGTCTCTTCAAAAAATAAATTCGCTATCAATCGCAGCGGCCGTTCGAAACGATCGTCTTCCACTCCTGTTATTAAAACTTTCACGTTTGTAATCACCTTTCAATAAAACTAACTTTTATTAGTGTACAGAAAGGGATGAAAATGGTCAATGAGCGGCGGGGTTGTATGGATATTGTCAAAAATCAAAAAAACCGCACCCTCTACAACGAGAAGGTGCGGGGTTACACGTTATGATTTAATCACGTTCATTTTTTTCAGGAACGGAATCGGGTGCTGCTTTCTAAAGAGCTCCATGATGAAATAAGGGAGACCTTTAAGATCCTGGCTTCTTGTTATCCAGTCTGCATGTGCCTTAACCTCCGGAGGTGCCTCACCCATCGCGACACCCAGCCCGCAGCATCTGATGGCATCGACGTCATCAATTCCCGCACCGACCATGACTATCTGATCCTTTTTGATTCCAAGTCTCTCTGACAAATACATGAGACCCCGGAGCTTAGAAACCCCTTTAGGAACAATATCGAGGGTATGATCTGAGGTTGGAATCGCATCCACCTCTTCATACATTCCTTTTAAGGCGGCAACGATATCCCATACATCCTCCCTATGCTCCAGAAGCACAGAGATTTTCGGAACGGCCAGCGGATTTTCCAGCAGATGTTCGCTTACCACGTTTACGTATTGCTTGCTGTATAAAAAGCGGGAATCCCGTTCCCATGATAAAGTAGATGTCAGTTTTGACTGATTACTGGCTTTCCCGACAATACTCTGTTTTTCATGAGACAGCTGAACCTGGCTTGAGAATCCCTCCAGGAACTGCGTGATTTCATACGTAATATTTTCAGCGATTTTTCTGACATATAGAGGCCGATCACGTTCAGCTGCGATATACGAACCGCCATGGGTGATGATTGGTCCTTCGATCTTAAGGGCTTTTGCAACCTTTCTGGCAGAAGCAAAGTTTCTGCTTGTTACAAGAGTGACGTGCACCCCTTTATTTTGAACGTACTCAATCGCTTCCTTTGTTTCCTTTGCAATTTTTCCGTTTTCGTTTACTACAGAGCCATCGATATTAAGAGCCATCATTCTATAAATCATTGGTGTCCCCCCTAAATGTTGTCTACTTCCTTTCTATACTTTTATGAAGCGAAGTAGACAAATATGACAAGGGGGGAGGATTTGGGGTCAACCCTCAAAAAATAAAAAAGGTACCCGGATCATATCCGGATACCTTTTTTGCCACTGAAACTATTTCTGCATAGAACCGTATAGTTCTTCAAGCGGCTTCATGATAACTTTATTCAAGTCATTGATCACCATGCTCATGCGCTGTTCAGCTTCCATAAGCTTAGCGATTTTTTCGTGCTGCTGCACAAGTTGTGCAGTTTTTTGAGCTTGTTCCACTTCTTCTTGAGAGATTTCCTCACCGCTCATTTGTTTTTGTTGAAGCGTCATTTGAATGTTTCTGAAGTTTTCAAACATCTTGCTTGCTGATTCATCGTTGTTTACTTCGTCATACATTCTTTTCAGTTCTAAGAATTCGTCGCTTTGTCTAAGCGCACTTTCCAGTTCGTTTGCTTGATCGTATAAATTAATAGCCAAAATACGTACCTCCTAATATTTTTCACTCTTTGTTTCCCCCACAACTATAACAAACTATGAAGCAGAATTCTAGGAAGTTCCCTTATACGGTATCAGCCTTACCCTCAACCTAAGTGAATACCATGACAAATATACTTTGGATCAGCCCGATGACTCCTCCGAGCAGGGCCCCGAGGTAGGTGATCATCTTGAATTCCCGCCGTGAAATTCCAAGGACCAATTCTTCAAGCCTTGCTACCGAAAATGATTCGACTTGCTCCTGAACGATTTTCTGTAAATGAAGCTTCGTCATCAGATTAGGAATCTTGTTCGCAAGAAGGATCGTTCCTTTTCCCACCCACTTAGGAAGCAAGGTTTCCGTGAACGAATGCTGATGTGGAGACAGCCAGTGAGATAATGATTTGGAAAGGTGACCATCAATGTTTACGATTTTGATTAATGATATATGGAGCTGTGACATCATATCTTCTTCCGGCAGTTTATCGATTACGTCTTCGATTTTCATGAGCTTAAGCTTCGCCCATTCTTTCCTCAGCAGGTTGTGAAGAATTTCCTGGGTGCCTTCATGCTTGATGAATTTGACAATTTCCGGCTGTACCTTATCAGCAACAGACGTGTTGCCGAGGAACATTCCAAGAAAATTGCCGAGCGTGCCCCGTTCTTTTAGAAAATCATCGATCATGACCTTCACTTTCGCTTTTCCTTCCGGACTGGTAAAGTAGCTCTCAGCCCGCCCTGCAATCAGATCGACCAGCTGCGGAATCGCCGCTTCGATTTTTTCCTGCCACTTTTCAGGCAAAGCTTCTTCAATACGCTTTGCACTGTATTCCAATTTTGCACGTGAGACTTTCTCTTCAATCCAATCTTTCAACCACTGATTCAACACTTCGGATGAAACAGGTATTTGCAGCAGCTCCAGCCATTCATTGACCGTTTTTTCAGAATTGAAAACGGGTTCGGTTTCTTCTTTAAGCCACTGGGTGACATCTCTTTGAAATTCTTCATTCATGATTTTCTTCTGAAGACTTTCAGGGGTGATTAAATGATCCACCACCATATTGCCGAGCTGCTCAGCCAGTTCCTTCCTCCGTTTCGGTATGAGTCCCGGTGTGAAAGGTACTTTGAATCTTCCAATATAGTAAGCCTTATAAGGCCTGAATAACATCTTGATAGCGAGTGTATTGGTTACGCCGCCTATAAGGGCGCCAATCACTACCATAAACACAATGAGCACGAAAGCATTCAGCATAATGGCACCTTCCTTTTCTGCTTTGAACATTTTGCCTATCTTTACATACAATGCTATATAAACATTAGCCCAATAAACAATTATAAAGTTAACTCATCCCCATATGCAAACGAGGAATGTCCAATGATGTATAAATGCTCTTTCATCAGTTTTCAGAATCCTGGCGATATCAATGAATTGATCTTACCCCAACCCCTCTATCATAAATTTGATTTAACGGGGCAAGTGAGCCTGAAAGCCGGAGCTTCTTCCCTTAATGTCAGCTGTTCTCCTTCCAGCGCCGGAAACTCTCAAATCACACTGAAGAGCAGGGACCCGGTCTTCACCTCCATACCTAAGATTGAAAATGTCCTTCTGGAAATAGACCATGATCAAAATCTCATCTCCATTGGGCCTATAACCGCTTTATTGATTGATCACTGTGACGAGGATAAATTGAATACACACTCTTTAATGGAATATTTTACAGAGTGCCAGCGTTGGTTTCAACAAAAAGGGGGGCTTTTTTATCTGCTTCCGGTCACCTCATTATTAAAAAATGAGTGGGTAGGTTTCGTGTTCGATCAAAATAGCTGGCAGAAGAGGGCTGTTCCTCTTCCTCATGTTATTTACAATCGCAGTCATTCCCGTAAAATCGAAAAACACCGACTTTATGAATCCGCCTTGAAAAGGATGGAAGATCTCTCCGTCCATTTATTTAATTCTTCCTTTCTTTCTAAGGATCTCGTCTATTCTCATTTAAGGAATTGTTCACAGCTTAGGCCACATTTACCCGAAACGGTGCAGGGAATCGATCAAGTGGATGAAATGCTGGCTATTTATAAAGATATCTTTGTAAAAGGAGTCAATGGCAGTAAAGGACGTTATATACTACGCATCCAAAAGAGGGAAAAGGATATTCTCGTCTATCAAAATTCCTTTTCTCCTAAACGTACTCTCACTTTCCAAACTTATTCATCACTCTACAGACAGCTTCAATCCTGGTGCCATTCTTCACCTTATATCGTTCAGCAGACAATCCCTTTCATGACGGTAAAGGAGCAGCCGATTGACTTCCGCTTTTTATGTCATAAAAACCATAAAGGGAATTGGACGGTGACTTCAGCAGTAGCCCGGATCGCTTCTGAAAAGCAATTTGTAGCCAATATCGATCAGGGAGGACGAATCGAATCCCCCCTTTCAATTCTTACGTCACTTTTCCCTGATGGAGACAGTCGCCTTATATTCACAAACATGAAGGCATTATCACTGTCAGCTTCTTCTTTCCTGGCACAGAATCTCGAAGGGCATTACGCCGAGTTTGGTATTGATATCGGGGTCGACTCAGCCGGTAAACCCTGGGTCATCGAAATCAACTCCAAACCCTCCAAAAGGACATTTATTGATAATGAACGTGTCAGGCCTTCAGTAAAGTCCCTTTACGAATACACCATCAACATTTGGAATCAGAAGGAGGATTAGCATGAATTTTTCGTTGGGAATCATGACGCTGAATCCTGATCCATCACAGCCATATTTTAATGAAATAGCAAGACATTCCGTCTCCTATCCAATCGATTTGCATCTATTTTCACCTAAAGACATCTCTCAGACTAACGAAACGGTCGAAGGGTTAATATTCAATGGAAAAAGCGGTAATTGGGAAAAAGAGACCTTTGACATTCCTGTTTATATTTATGACCGGACCTTCTATGATAAAAGCTTTCAATCCAGACAAGCGAAGGCTGTCGTCCATTGGCTGAAAAACCTGCCGCATATTCAATTCCTAGGATACGGACTTCCAAATAAATGGCATCTGTATGAAAAATTAATAGACTCCCCTCTTTCATCCTACATTCCGGAAACGTTCTTACTGAAAAATCACTTTCACTTATTTAACTTACTAATCAAGCATAAAGATATCATTATAAAACCAGTGGATGGAGCCCATGGATTCGCTGTTTATCATTTAAATCTCTCAAAGAGTGAAGTGACGGTCCGGACAACCAAAAATCAACAAATCCTAAAACAATCGTTCCCTTTGAAAAGCTCCTTTTTGAAGTGGAGCGAGAGACTGCTTGAACAGTACACCTTCATTGCGCAGAAAAGAATTCATAACAGAACGGATGGTGATACACCTTTTGATATTAGAATTCTGATGAATAAGAATAAAAACGGAGAATGGCGGGAATTTCAGCGGGCGGTCCGCGAAGGGTCAGAAGGTGGAATATTAACAAACATAAGCAGAGGAGGATCCTACTTTTCGCAAGATGATTGGGAACGCCGGCACCCTAAAGCAGATTGGACGTTCATTAAGAATGAATTGAATGATATCTTGGCTGGACTGCCTCATGTACTTGAACAGTATTTTTCTCCGTTATTCGAGCTTGGGATCGATGTCATCCTTGACCGCGACAGCTCACTGTGGATTTTAGATATCAATTCGAAGCCCGGGCATAAGATTGTCGAGGCTTTGGGAATTGAAAAGCTGGATGCATTACATCAGTCCCCTCTGGATTATTGTGAACACCTAAACTCACGAGCTCTTCCATTCTTAAGCCGAGGTGATTTTTAGATGTTAAAAACGTATAAAATAGAACAATTTCAAGCAAAAGAATACATCCTATATCTTCCTTCCCGCTGGAAACAGGAAAAATCCGATTTCCCCGGAACTGCTGTGCTCGGAACCAAAAGGCAGGCAGTCATTTGCAAAAGGCATCCGAATGGCAGGAATGTAATCGGCATCAGCTCTGCACTGGCCAAGAGCCTTAATCTCCCAGTGAAGGTGACCTCTCTATCTCTTTTTATGAAAGACGATTGTATCTACCTCGGAGTTTTAATCGGTATTTTCACTTCCGGCTTCACGAACTTCAAACTAAGCCCAGTCGGAGAAAGATCCTATTTCTTCAGGAAGCTATTATCCGTACAGTCTTCTTTAGGTGTCATACCATTCGTCTTTGGGGAACAGCATATCGACTGGGAAAACGGGCTCGTGAAAGGTTATTTTCATTTTGGGGAAGGGTGGGAAATTGAAACCGTCCCCTTTCCAAATGTTATTTATGACAGGCTTCCGAACAGGCGAAGTGAAAAAAGAAAAACGTACAAAGAAATCAAAGATAGACTTCAAAGGCAATATGGGATTCCATGGTATAATCCCGGATTCTTTAATAAACTTGATTTGTTTGAACGACTGGAATCAGATGAAACAGTCAATCATTATCTTCCTGAGACACACTCCTTTCAATCGTTTGAAGAGATTGAAAGGATGCTTTCCCTTTATAAGCACGTCTATCTAAAACCAAAAAACGGAAGCTTGGGTAATGGAATCCACAAACTTACTTTTGACCGCCAGTCACAGGACTATTATTGCCGCTACCGTGATACAGAAGGAAAAAACCGCCTGGTCAGATTCGCTTCACTCGAACGGCTGATGAATTCGGTTTTTAGAAACCGGAGCCTGGATTCATTTCTTGTCCAGCAGGGAATTTCACTTCTAAACGAAGACAGCCGGCCGATAGACTTCCGCATCCATACGAATAAAGACGAAGAAGGCAGCTGGCATGTAAGTGCAATCGCAGGAAAGGTAGCCGGAATCGGAAGCGTCACCTCACACGCCAATAATGGCGGAGTCGTAAAAAGTCTGGCAGAGCTGTTTCCTGACGCCTCTAAAGAAACCGAAGTGAAACATTCACTTGAAGAAGCTGCATTAAAGCTTTCCCATGCGATTGAATGCAACATGGAAGGATATATCGGAGAAATCGGCTTTGATCTGGGGATAGATGAAGACGGCCGGGTCTGGATGTTCGAAGCAAATTCCAAACCGGGAAGGGCCATCTTTTCCCACCCCCATTTAAGAAGTTTTGACATATTGACGAGGAAACTCGCTTTATCATTCGGAGTCTTCCTATCTCGACAAGCCCTTCAGCACCCCGAGGAAATGATGCCATGAACATTTTATACGATGTGTCCAGAAAGATTTTTTTTCACAGGGAGGAATCCCTCACTGCCGTTCCATTTGCTAGGGATTCTTTCCTCCTTTCTTCTAAGGGAACAGAAGATGCTTACACCTTTAACATCCAGTCCGATGAAAAACGTCTGTCTGTCCCGCTTATCGGCATCGTTGCAAGCAAAGTTCAAAATAAGTATAAAGGTAATTTTGAACTATTCCGTTCCATACAGGAGGATATCGGTGAACAGGGGGGCATGTGCTTTGTGTTTTCCCCCGACGATGCCGCCGGGGATACCATTCATGGAATCATCTTCAACGAACACGTAAAAAAGTGGGTGAAGTGTGACTTCCCGATTCCCAACGTAATCTATAACCGAATTCCATCATGGGCAGCAGAACAAAATATCGAATATACGCAATTCAAACAGTTCATAAAGACACACCATATTCCATATTTCAATCCCCACTTTTTTAATAAATGGGAAGTTCACCAAATACTTTCACAATGCAGCGAACTGAAGGATTATTTACCCTCAACGGCTCTTGTAGAGGATGAAGCAGGCTTCACGAACTTTCTAGAACGGCATAAAAAAATCTATGTCAAACCATCTTTTGCTTCACAGGGCAGAGGCATCAGGCTGATCGAAATGGAAGCAAACGGCACCATCATATGTAAGAGTATTAAGAAAATCGAAAAGTTCACGTCCCTTTCGCGGTTTCTTTATTCCTATCAGGAATGGTTTCACGGTGACCAGAACCTTATCATGCAGAAGGCGATTCCCTGTAAGACCCTGAATGATCACCGGTATGATTTTCGGATCCTGGTCCTGCATTCCGGCGAAGATTTCAAGCTAATGGGGGTCGGCGTACGAATTTCACATCGCCAGGAAGTGACTACCCACGTCCCTGCAGGGGGTAAAATCATTTCACTTAAGGAGGTCGCAACAGCTCAGACAAAGAAAGAAATACTGCCGATTGTGAAGTCATGCGGCAGAGAGCTGGAAAGGGCTTTCGGTTATATAGGAGAATTCTCCGTTGATCTTGCCCCGAGGGAAGAAGGAGGATTTGTCCTTTTTGAAGTCAATTCAAAACCGATGACATTCGACGAAGAGGATATTGAAATGAAGAGGCGATGGCAGCTTGTCCGTACATTCCTGACACTTTCCCAACAACAAAAAAAGGTTGACCGCTTGTAAGGGACCAAGCTCAACCTTTCTATTATCTTAAGGAATTATATATCGTGGAAAAGCGTGTAGAGTGCTCCATCTCATCGGTCATCGCAATGAACAAGGGATTATAGGCCTGCTGATTCGGCATCTCCAATAACATATCCCTGTAGAACTCTGCCGCCTCCAATTCATCCTTCAGAGCACGCAGAACCCCCTCTTTGAACGTGGTATATTCAATCTTTTCTTTCTTATGCTCATAGTACTCCCCTGTATATAAATAATGAAGATACTGAAACATCTCATAATGTTCCTTCTCATCCTTCTTGGCATGCTCAATGAATTCGACGTATAACGGATTATTCGTCCTGCTCTGCAAATCTTTATAGAAATAATAGGCTGTCCACTCATCACTGATCGCTTTTTCCAAATCACGAATAAACGAATTCATGCTTTGTCCCTCCTCAGGTCTCTTCACTAAATTCTATTAAACAAAAAAGAAAATTATGATTAGGTAAAAGGAATTTCTACACAGCGGATGATGAAACGTTTACAATGGGAGTTGAGGTGATTAATTTGATACAGCACTTTCAATACAAAAGTATGTATGAAAACACAGAACTGCCGGGTTGGACTTTTTCTTTCTACTGCAGCGGATTAAAATACGAAGGAAATTACCACAAAAACGGAACCATCGAATGGACAAACCATGTTCCTCCTGCAGACAAAGAAGAAGACCTGAAAAAACAATTGCATGAACTTATGTTGTTTCATGTTTACGAATAGTAAAGTTGAGTAGGTTTGATCAGAGGCGAAGCATGATATGAAGGGGACAAAGAAGCTTGGTCGGTTTAACAAACCTTATTTGTTCAATAACCCTCCTGCTCCCAATTCAAACCTCTCACAATAAAAATCTGGATAGATGAATGAACCGAAGCCTCTTTTCGAAAACTAATCACAGGAGGCTGATAAGAATGGCGAAAGATAAAAAAGACTATCAATTTCTTCCTGATACCAATTTTGAAGGAAGAGGCAGTTTGTTCCTTGATGTCGACAGATTTATTAACGAAGGCATGTCAGGCGGGTCTGTTCATATGAGAGATGATTCAACGAATATCGGTGAAGCGACTCTCATCACGGATCACGAGGAACCGCCAGCTCATTCTTGATCAACTTCAATTTGGGGACCTGTTCCTTAACAGGTCCCCCTCAAAGTCACCATGTCTATAATGGAAATCCGCACATAATAAAAAGCTGCCCAACGGCAGCTTTCATCAATTTTATCGGCTTTTGACCAACATGTTAACGGCTTCCTTGATTGCATCTTCTGCTTTTCCGCCTTCAAGTTCTGATTCACGGATACAGGCTTCAAGGTTTTTTGCAACGATTAAACCGATTGTCCGGTCAACTGCCGTGCGTACAGCCGATAGCTGAGTAACGACGTCCTTGCAGTGTTTTTCTTCTTCCATCATTTTCAGGACTCCACGGACTTGTCCTTCCAAGCGCTTCAATCGATTTGTTACTTCTTTATTATATTCCATAATTGGACACCCCATAATGAATTATTCCTTACCTCATAGTATTAGAATTAGGAAGAATTTGCAATGCAGGACACTTTGATTCGCTAAATATTTTCAGTACAATGGTTTTAATACATAGCTCTGAGCGAAGAACCGATTGCGTCGTGAAGAACTCACATCAGGCTGTAAGAGGACCCATTACATAAAATAATTTAGTCATGAGGGATAAAATGTTAACTTCTTTACTTTTAAAATACCCAAATGCAACCGTCCAAAAACACTATCCGTCAGAACTTAACTCTGTGAAAATCTGGTTTACGGAAGAAAATCAAGATGAATTCCTTGGTATTCCTGCAAGCGATATTACACAAGAAGAAATTGAATTATTAAGATGTCTCTTTATAGAATTGACCAATGAAATAAGACTGCTGAATGAGTCTCCACTCTCAAATGAATGGTTTGAATTTCTATATAAAGAAGGACAGGTTCCTTCACATACCGAAAATGAATATCGTGTCATTCAATTCACCATGCACAATCAAGCCGAACTGAATTTAATGAAAGAGGCATTCAAGCATTTATTGCCCCTCCATACCGTCCTGGTCCTCCGGAATGAGAATAAAGGTCTGATTGTAGAAGAAAAGAATGACTTGAATTTAGATGAAGAACAGCTTCGCTCAATTTCCCATGTCATAGAATCTGACTTTTTTGTAAGCCTGTCATTTTTTATTGGACAGTTCCAACCTGTGAATCGTGATTTTCTCAAGTCCTTCCAATATGAGAGTGAAATGTTTTCTTTTTCAGATACCAATCATCGTTCCAACTATATTCAGTCCGTTGTTACCACCCTTCCTTCGTTTATGTTGGAGCATCTCCCAATTGAATGGAAGGAACAGATTTTCAGCAAGACCACACAAGTGTTTACTGAAGACACGGAACTGATTCATACTGTTCGAGCTTTTTTGGAAAATCAATCGAATATCAGTCAAACCGCAAAGAAATTGTTTATGCACCGGAACAGCGTACAGTATCGCATCGAAAAATTCATTGAAAAAACAACGATTGATATTAAAACTTTTCAAGGTGCACTCCTTACCTATCTTGCCGTCCTCGAGTTTGAATCTGACAACCTGCCTAAAAAGTGAACATGAATTTTGTGCAGGTTTACCATACCGTTTTGAATCCGCTTTCTTTACAATGAATTCATAGAATAATACGTTTACAAATCAGGAGGAGAAACGGAAATGGCTGAATTAAAATTAGAGAATATTTATAAAGTCTATGATAATAAAGTAACGGCAGTAAATGATTTCAATCTTCATATCAATGATAAGGAATTTATCGTATTCGTTGGTCCATCGGGCTGCGGTAAGTCAACAACGCTTCGTATGATTGCTGGTTTGGAAGAGATTTCAAAAGGTGATTTCTCCATCGATGGAAAGCGTGTAAACGATGTAGCTCCTAAAGATCGCGATATCGCGATGGTGTTCCAGAACTATGCACTTTATCCGCATATGAGTGTATATGACAATATGGCATTCGGACTTAAGCTTCGTAAATTCGATAAGAAGGAAATCGACCGCCGTGTGCAGGAAGCAGCAAAGATCCTTGGTCTTGAAGCGTTATTAGATCGTAAACCGAAAGCATTATCAGGCGGTCAGCGCCAGCGTGTTGCATTGGGAAGAGCAATCGTTCGTGATGCGAAGGTATTCCTGATGGATGAGCCTTTATCCAACCTTGATGCCAAGCTTCGTGTGCAGATGCGTGCAGAAATCGCAAAGCTGCACCAGCGTCTTCAGACCACTACAATTTATGTAACGCATGACCAGACTGAAGCGATGACAATGGCTACCCGCATTGTTGTCATGAAAGACGGTCTCATCCAGCAGGTCGGATCACCAAAAGAAGTCTATGATAAGCCTGAGAACGTCTTCGTCGGGGGCTTCATCGGATCTCCTGCAATGAACTTCTTCAACGGTAAGATCGAAGATGGTTCATTTGTAATTGGCAAATCAAAAGTGGCAGTGCCGGAAGGAAAGATGAAAGTACTTCGTGACCAAGGTTATGTTGGAAAAGACATCATCCTGGGAGTACGCCCTGAAGATATTCATGATGAGCCTATTTTCATCGAAACAGCCCAAGGTGCCAAGATCACTGCAAAGATTGAAGTATCTGAGTTAACAGGTGCTGAAACAATGCTATATTCTGAAATCGAAGGTCAGGAATTCGTCGCTCGTGTCGACTCCCGTACCGATATCAATGCAGGTCAAACGATTGAACTTGCTTTCGATATGAACAAAGCCCATTTCTTTGATACAGAATCTGAACAAAGAATCCGTTAATCTTTTCCGCAAGATAGAAGACCACACTCCATGGAGTGTGGTCTTCTTTTATGGCATTATTTAAAACTCTGTTAAGTTAATGCTTTTTCCCTCTTCTTCCCCGCACCTGATACACGTAAAGAGGTGCAGACAAGTATCTGTACAGCTGCTGTTCGGAATTCCATCCGCTAGCTGCACATGAATTATATCCATATAAGCACTATATTCATCATAGTAATCATAATATCTTCCTTGATCCAATGTAGAATCCCCACATTTAGGACATAACCCTTTATATTCAACGATTCCATTACATAATGCACAAGCTTTCATGCGTGTCACCATTCTTTCAGCTTAAGTGTATAATGTTATCCTTTTATGATTGAACCTGTTTTATGTAGACAAAATACAGGGAATTGGTCAGGAATAAATTCCCTGATTATGTTTTGCATATATTTTTCCCGGCGAACCATAATACCTAGTAACAAGGTAAAAGCAACTCATAACCTTGGGTTATACCATTATAGATGGTCGCTAATGGAATGCGTGCTGGTGCAACTCCGGCTGACCCAACCAAAAAAAATATAAAACATTTAAGGAGATGACAGATTATGCAACAACAATCTCGCAGCAATTCATCTAACCAATTAGTAGCTCCTGGAGCTCAACAAGCAATCGATCAAATGAAATACGAAATCGCTTCTGAGTTCGGCGTACAATTAGGGCCAGATGCTACATCTCGCGCTAACGGTTCTGTTGGTGGAGAAATCACTAAGCGCCTAGTTCAAATGGCTGAACAACAAATCGGCGGCGGACAATACTAATCAGCAAATTTAATAAGTATGGATAAACCCCTGGCTCTTGTCAGGGGTTTTTTATTGGAGACGTTCCGTACACCGATGTGGATTTCCGTGCAATAGCCCGAACAAGGTAAAAACACCCATTGGCCTTATTATGGCATGTAAAAAAACTGACTCATATTGAGCCAGTTTTTCAGCTTATTTATTGGTCACCATTTTCGCCGGGTTGATCCACTCATCATACTGCTCTTCTGTCAGATACCCGGATTGTATGGCTGCTTCTTTCAGGGTAGATCCACTTTTATGTGCGTTCTTAGCTATTTCGGCTGCTTTTTCATAGCCGATATGAGGATTTAACGCCGTCACGAGCATCAAGGATCGCTGTACGAACTCTTCGATGACTTCCTCATTGGCTTCCAGGCCTTTTACACATTTATCATTGAACGAACGTATCCCATCTGTAAGCAATCGTACAGATTGCAGGAGGTTATAAATAATCACAGGCTTGAATACATTCAATTCAAAATTCCCCTGACTCGCTGCAAATCCGATGGCAGCATCATTACCGAACACCTGGGTGACGACCATTGTGACAGCTTCACTTTGAGTAGGATTTACTTTCCCTGGCATGATCGAACTCCCCGGTTCATTCGCAGGAATCGTGATTTCGCCGATCCCGCTGCGAGGTCCGCTCGACAGCCAGCGAACATCATTAGCAACCTTCATTAAGTCAGCAGCCAGCGCTTTAATAGCACCATGAACATAAACGATTTCATCGTGAGAGGTCAGGGCATGGAACTTATTGTCGGAAGAAACGAAGGCGATGCCGGTCTGTTTCTCCAGTTCCTGCGCAACTCTATCTCCAAACGAAGGATGAGCATTTATTCCTGTCCCCACCGCGGTGCCCCCAATTGCCAAATGTACGAGGTGCCCGAGGCTTCCTTCAATCATATGACGGGATTTTTCCATCATCGCCCTCCAGCCGCTTACCTCCTGTCCCAGGGTCAGGGGAGTTGCATCCTGAAGATGCGTCCGTCCAATTTTAATAATATCCTGAAACTTCTCTTCTTTTTCATTGAGTGTCTCGATAAATTGATCGATGACCGGCAGCAGATTCGACGATATTTCTTTATACGCTGCGACATGCATGGCTGTAGGGAAAGTATCGTTTGAGCTTTGCGACATATTCACATCATCATTCGGGTGGACCAACTCATCGCTTCCCTGTTCTTTTAAAATTTCATTGGCACGATAAGCCACGACTTCATTCACATTCATATTGGATTGCGTCCCGCTCCCCGTCTGCCAAACCACCAATGGGAAGTGCTCATCCCATTTACCTTCGAGAATCTCATCGCACGCCTGACTGACCGCCTTCATTTTATCTTCCGGGAGTTTCCCAAGTGAGTGATTCGCCGCTGCTGTTGCTTTCTTCAGCTGCGCAAAAGCGTATGTAACCTCGAGCGGCATTCTTTCTGTCCCGATTTGAAAGTTCTCTTTACTCCTTTGCGTCTGAGCTCCCCAGTATTTTTCTTTCGGAACCTTCATTTCTCCGATTGTATCGCGTTCAATCCGATAATCCATTTCTCTTCCTCCCTTAAATATTAGTCTCATTACCATATTTCCACTAAATGACCGGAACTAACCACTTTCATGCAGCTTTCTCATCCGTTTATTGTGTGATTTCGTTTGAAAGTAAATTGATCCTTGTCGATCTGCTCTCTTATGTTTGGCTGATGCAGCTTTTCTTTTTTTATGTTCTTTCGTTTAATGAATCCCGTCTCTCCCAGCATCACGCCTTGAAGGGATCCAGCCATCATATTATAAGCAAGAACTGTAAGAGACAGTGCTGCAAGGGGAGAAAAAATGATCCATGGACCTGTCATGATCTCTACACGAGCGTTTCCTATGTTCCCTGCCCATTCATTGGATAGCGAAAATAAGCGTGATTCCCCTACCATGATCTCTTTTTCAACCCCGCCCCCAAGCAATACTCCCAAAAAGCCCAGATGTGCAAACAATATAAGCACGCTGACATTTCGTTGAAAGAATAACAGGAGTATGCGGGGTAAAAGATTTTTAAGGATATGACGGCGATATAAATACATCCCCCTTGCCCCCAAGGTTTTAGCGCTCAGTACAAATTCTTCCTGAAGTGTCTTTTGTATCTCTTTTGTGAGCACCACCACAATCTGGGGCACACCGATAATTGTAAGCAGTAAGATTTGAATCATTAGATATTTAGCCGGTTCAACCTCTGCGTCTACGACAAACCGAATTGGGAAGAGCAGCATAAAGGCAATAACGGCCATCGGAACATAAATCATGGATTCCACTATTTCTTCGAAAAACCTTAAAAATTTCTTTAAAAATCTTGTAAACACAAAGGAGAACAGTAAAGATAACACGATTTGGAGGAGACTGATGATCAACCCCAACAGAATCGTATATTTCGCTCCCTGTACTACATATGTCCAAATCGGGGTGCCTAACCTGTCGGAACCAAGCGGAGGTAATTCCATGGGAGTAAATGGCGGTCCAACCGTTTTTTCATTTATATGCAGGAAGCTGACAGTTTCAATCCCTTCTTTAAACAATGGCTCATACAAAAAACTGATGATGAGAAGTCCGGCTAGAAAGAGGAACCCTGTCAAGAACTTCGGTTTTTTCCACAAGTACCTAAGCAAAAGTGCCGTCCTCCTTCATTCCAATACTCTTTTTCATACGCTGCTCAATGAGTGTAAAGATCAGGAAGAAGGGAAGGAATATCATCGAACTGATTATGACAAACGTGTAACCCGTCGACCACATCAAAAGGTCCATTATCCCGCGCATGTTAAACAGACGTTCAAGAATGAACAGGTTCGACAGCATAAATGAAAAAATCAGTTTCGATCGATAAAACAAACTGTACACCACGTTTCGAAAACTATGGATCAATAATATATGAAGGGAACTTAATCCTTTTCCCCGTGCGAGTTCAATGTAAGACTTCTGTTCCTCTTCTTTCAACAATAGCACTATCGTCTTTACTAAAAAGACGGCAGGTATCACGGTCAAACAATCAACACCCCTGTCTGCCGGAAATACATGACGACGAGCAGCTGCACTCCGATGATAATAAAGATATCCGGTAACGATTCCATTACATTCACTAATGAAAGAAGGAGCCGGTTTACCATTCCAGATACGCGGGAAATCAGTACGCTGATTAGAAAAGCGATGATCATTGCCAAGACGAGTGAAAAAAAGAATACTTTCATGGAATACACCACTCTTCCAACAATCACATCAGCAAATGCATATTCCTTTCCCATCACGACAAGGGACCACTGATCGGGTTGTGACAAATTCAGAATCACATCATATATCGCCATAGCATAGTCCAGAGGGTAAAACCCAAATGAACCGCTTTCTGCGTTCATATATACATACTGAAATTCAGTATTGAAAAACAGAATAGGCAGTACACTTATGAGTGTCAATCCAGTAAAGACGAGCATCAATCTTCTAATTATCTTCATCGAATCCCCCTTTTCTCTATCTCATAACTCTTCTTTCCAAAATGAGGAAATCCCTTCTTTTAAACAAAAAAAAATGAATGGGAAACCCATTCATCCTGGAGTATTACTGTATTAAATTTAAGAATTGACGGGTTCGATCGTGCTTTGGATTCCCAAATACTTCCTGCGGCGTGCCTGCCTCCACAATGTGTCCGCCGTCCATGAAGATGACTTTATCTGCAGCTTCTTTTGCAAATCTCATTTCATGGGTGACGACGACCATCGTCATCCCTTCCTCAGCCAGGTCTTTCATGACCTTAAGCACTTCACCCACTAATTCAGGATCAAGTGCAGAAGTCGGTTCATCAAACAGCATGACCTCCGGCTCAATCGCAAGGGCCCTTGCAATCCCGACCCTTTGCTGCTGACCTCCTGATAACTGATACGGATAATAGTCGAGTTTATCTCCGAGACCTACCTTCTCAAGAAGAAGAATTGCTTTTTCTTTCACTTCCGCTTTTTTCTTTCCTTTAACGATGACGGGCCCTTCCATTACATTTTCAAGGGCCGTCATGTGAGGAAACAGATTATATGTCTGAAAGACCATGCCGGTTCTTCTTCTGAGATATAAGATATCAGCAGTTGTTACCTTTTTGGAGAAATCCATACTTTTTTCACCGATGGATACGCTGCCTTCATTCGGTATTTCAAGTGCATTTATACATCTTAGAAACGTGGTTTTACCGGATCCCGAGGGGCCTATCAGCACAATCACTTCCCCTTTTCGGACCTCCACATCCATGCCTTTCAACACTTCCAGGTCATCAAAGCGTTTCTTCAATCCTCTTATTGAAATCATCTTTACCCTCCTTATTCATTATTTAGCTATATAGCGATCTAATCTCGCTTCTATGCGTCCCTGTATGATGGATAAGATAAAACAGATAATCCAGTATAGGAGTGCAGCTTCCATGTACATGAGCAGGAACTCATAGTTCGTTGCTGCAATTTCCTGTGCTTTTCTAAACATTTCTGTTACGAAAATCAACGAGGCAAGCGACGTGTCTTTCACAAGACTGATGAATGAATTGGATAAAGGCGGTATGGACACCCTGGTCGCCTGCGGCAGGATGATCCTCTTAAGCGTCTGTGAATAGCTCATGCCTATGGAATAACCTGCTTCCCACTGCCCCTTCGGAATGGACTGGATCGCAGCCCTCACTATTTCAGAAGAGTACGCTCCCATGTTCAATGAGAACGCAATGACGGCGGCAGGAAATGGTTCCAGCTTAAGGAATTCGATGCCGAGTGAACCGAGACCAAAGAAAATGATGAACAGCTGCACTAGCAGGGGAGTTCCCCTTATAGCGGACACATAGACTCTCGCGATGCCTCTTAAAACGGAAAACCTTGATAGTCTGGCCAATGCAGTGAATACAGCAATGATTAATCCTAAAGTAAACGATATGAGCGTCAGAGGGATAGAATAATACAAAGCTCCCTTGATCATGGGAAGCAGGGAGCTTTGTAAAATATCGAACATTTCTTCAGGATTTTGAAAAATACTACTCAGGAGATACATTCTCACCGAACCACTTGTTGGAGATCTCTTCGTATGTTCCGTCTTCCATCATTTCCTCTAACGCTTTATTGACTTCTTCAACCAGCTTGTCGCTGCCTTTGCGGAACATCAATCCGCTTTGGCCTGCATCTTCAGCTTCGGCTGCAATTTTGATGTTGGCATTCTTTTGTTTATTCATATAATCAAGGATTGAAATTTTATCATTGACTGTCACATCAACACGCCCCTGTTCTAGCAGCTGAATTGATTGAGCAAGCCCGTCGACTCCCTGGATGACAGCGCCATTCTCTTCTGCAATATCTCTGTAATTGCTTGTCAGTGATTGAGCAGAAGTAAGTCCTTTTATATCTTCAAATGATTTCACATCGCTATTATCTTTCGAGACGACAACCACCGCACTTGATTCGATATACGCCTTTGAAAAGTCATACTTCTTTTGTCTGTCTTCACGAATCCCTACTTGATTGGCAATCATATCGAAACGATTAGAATTCAAGCCTTCAAACATTGCATCCCATTGAGTTTCCTTGAATTCAGCCTCAACACCAAGGCGTTTCGCTACTTCTCGCGCGATTTCTACATCAAACCCGGTCAGCTTTCCGGATTCATCATGGAACGTGAAAGGAGGATATGTTCCTTCTGTACCCACTAATAGCTTTCCTTCTTCTTTCACATTATCGTACAGGGACTTTTCTGAATCCCCGTTTCCTTCTTTATCACTGGATTGTCCGCAGGCTGAAAGCACCATTGAAAGAGCAAGCAGCAGAACCATTGTAAATTTCCATTTCTTCATTATCAAAACCCCCACTAATCTTATCGGAATTATTAACTACGAATGTCATCATAAAACGATACCTATCAAAAGTCAATAAGAAAATCTTAATTTCAAGATTAGTTATTCGCAGATTCATACTCCTTTGGTATACTTTTAATCTAACCTGTTGAATGAGCATAAATTGAGATAACAAGAAAGTTTTTTTTTAGGAGGTATGCACAATGAAACTTGCTCTCTTCGGCAGTACCGGCCGGGTCGGTTCTGTTGTATATGAAAAAGCACGAAATGATCACACGATTCATCGTCTTAACAGAAAGCGTAACGGAAAAAAGACCCTTCGGGAGCATGCAGTGACCGGGAATGTCCTCAATGAAAAAGATGTATTTAACACGATTGCAGGCTGTGATGCAGTGATAAGCTGTTTGAATACAGACAAAGAGGATGTGTTGTCGAGAAGTATGCCCATCATCTTAAAAGCGATGAGGCAAAACGGTATCTCCCGCATCATCACATGCGGTACGGCCGGGATACTTAATTCAAGGACGGAACCCCACTTATACCGTTTTCAAACCAATGAATCGAAGAGGAGGAGCTCGGTCGCTGCAGAGGATCATCTCAGGGCCTTTCTAATGCTTCAGGCTTCCGGCCTCGAATGGACCATCGTTTGTCCGACGTATCTTCCTGAAGGCGATCGAATAGGTGAATACCGTATAAAGAGGGACACACTCCCTGAGAATGGCAAAAGTATTTCAATTTATGATACAGGTGATTTTATCTACAATGAATTGATGCAGCCTCAATTCGTACATAATAGAGTCGGAATTTGTTATTAACAGATCATGAAAAAGAGGACCCCTATGAATAAAGCACCTGACCATGAGAGTCAGATGCTTTATCTTGTATTATCCTGCTAAATTTGAAGATGATCCTTGCTGAAGCTGATACATCTGAAAATACCGTCCTCCATTTTTCATGAGTTCGTCATGATTTCCCTTTTCAACGATTTCCCCGCGATCCAATACAAGAATCTGATCTGCATTCTTGATGGTGGATAGCCGGTGAGCGATGATAAAAGTAGTTCTTCCCTTCTTCAATACTTCCATCGCTTCCTGGATCACGGCCTCGGTTTCTGTATCGATGCTCGAAGTTGCTTCATCTAAAATTAGGATCGCCGGGTTAAAGGCAAGCGCACGGGCAAAGGAAATCAACTGACGCTGACCGGAAGAAAGGGTGCTGCCCTTTTCAATAACAGGTTCGTCATAGCCTTTTCCCAGGTTTTTGAATACTTTTTCTGCACCTACCGCCTTCAGCGCTCCTTCTACTGTTTCCCTTGAAATCCTTGGGTCATCAAGACTGACGTTGGATGCAATTGTCCCTGTAAATAAATACGGATCTTGAAGGACGATCCCCATATGTTCACGGATTGTCTGGTATGGAATATCTTTAATATCCTGTCCATCGATCATGATTTTCCCTTCATTGGCATCATAAAAACGGAATAAGAGATTCATGATTGAGCTTTTTCCTGATCCTGTGTGGCCGACAAGAGCTACGGTTTCTCCTTGATTCGCTTCGAACGTTATGTCCTTTAACACATATTCATTTTCTTTGTAGCCGAAGAACACGTGCTCAAAGCTGACGTTTCCTTGATAGCGGGACATTTTATCATCCGCTACCTGTGTCCCGTCCTCATCCAGGAGACTGAAAACCCGCTCACCTGCCACGAGTGCCTGTTCCAGGTTCGCAAGCTGATTGACGATTCCGGTCACAGGCTGGAATAATCGGTTGATATAGTCAACGAAAGCATAGAGAACACCAAGTGTCACCACTGATCCTACACCGATCGATCCTCCCCCGAAATACCAGATGAATGCGACGAACGTTATATTCCTCAATACTCCGACAAGATTGTGAGAAGTCATGGAGTTCAAGCTTAATAGCTTATTTTGATATTTATAATGTGTACCGTTCAACTCTTCAAATTCGCCGCTTGTTTGCTTTTCTCTGCTGAATGCTTGAATGATGTTCATCCCTTGGATCGATTCATTGATCATCGCGTTGATGTCACTGACCTTCGACCGGATGATGTGATTATATTTCGATGCATAGATCCGGTACAAATAAGTCCAGATAACGAGTATCGGGATCAAGATGAGGCAGATTGCAGCCAACTTCACATCCAAAATGAACAGTGCAATGTAAATCCCGATGATATAGATGGTACTCGTGAAGAACGTAGACAACACGGTCACATATAAATCCCGTATGGCTTCCGTATCATTTGTGATCCTTGCAACGACCTTCCCTGCCGGCAGGTTATCAAAATAGCGGATCGGCAGCTTTTGGATATGCTGAAAGATATCGTCACGCATCTTCTGGATGACTCTGTTGGCAGCTTTTTGAAGATAAAACCGCTGACCATACTGGAAGAAGGATGCAACCACCAGCAGCCCAAAATAAAAGGCAAGCAGTTTAATAATCTTTGGGATTTCCGGATTATAAAAGTCTAGCAGCTCATCACCACTCAATTTTTGAGCCGGATACGTTTCAAATTCTTCTCCTTTTGTAATAATCATTTTGCCGTCTGTCACTTTACGCTCACCATTGAATGAAATGGCAGCGGGGATAAAGTAAAACTCCCTTCCGACTTGAAGGACTCTCACTTCTTCCCCCTTTTCTTCTACACTGTTAAAATACTGTTCTCTTTTATACCATTTTCCTTTATACGAGACGGCGTCTTTACCTTTTTCAGTTTCAAACCATGCCGCTTCTATCCCAAGGATATGATCATCGATCATTTTCTTGGCGATGAACGGTCCTGCAAGCTCTGCTGCCACTGAAACGGTCAGCATCAGCAGCGCTGCAATGATAATTTTTTTATATAATAGCGCATAGTCTACAAGTCTTCTTCCGACTTTCATACGCCCACCTCCTCAAGTGAGGAATCTTCAACCTGCTGACGGTCAAATTGCTCTTTATACCAGCCGTCATTCTCAAGAAGTGTCCCATGGACCCCTTCTTCCACCACTTTACCGTCCTCCAACACGATGATCCAATCAGCATGCTGAACTGCGGATAGACGATGAGTCGTGATGATCGTTGTTTTTCCTTCACGTTCATTTCGAATATTTTCAATGATTTTTGCTTCTGTCTTGGCGTCGACCGCTGATAGGGAGTCATCCAGAATAAGAATTTCAGGATTTTTAATGAGTGCCCTCGCAATGGAAATACGCTGTTTTTGGCCCCCGGAAAGTGCAACTCCTTTTTCTCCTACCAGCGTAGATAAACCGTCAGGAAGCATTTCTAAGTCTTTTTTGAAATCGGCAAGCTCAATTGCTTGTTCCAGGTCTGTTTCATCAGCATCATGCCGTCCGAACAAAATATTTTCCTTCACGGTTCTCGAAAACAATACATGGTCCTGAGGAACATATCCGATCCAGCTTCTGACCTGCTCGAGAGTGAGATCTTTTATGGGAACTCCCGCAATCGACAGGGAACCTGATCCCTCAGGGTATTCTCGAAGAAGCTGTTTAATGAATGTTGTCTTTCCGCTTCCTGTCTTCCCGACCACTCCAAGTGTGTGCCCCTTGCCAATTTTCACTTTTAGATTGGTCAGATTCTTCACCTGTGAGGATGGATATTGAAAATCGACTTCCTCGAACGATACATTTTCCGGCGTATCGACAGATTGAGGATGATCCGGATCTTTTACATCCTGAACGTAATCCAGCGTTTCTTGTACACGATCAAGTGAAGCATTCCCCCGCTGCATGATGTTGATCAGTTCACCAATCGCAAACATAGGCCAAATCAACATCCCGAGATAGACATTGAACGATACGAGCTGCCCCAGTGTGATGGACTGATGGAACACGAGATACGCTCCATACCCAAGTCCGATCAAATAACTAAGACCGACGAGTACTTTTATGGTTGGATCAAATAATGAGTCAATTTTTGCTACCTCTATATTCTTTTTGTATACATCTTCTGTCATGTCAGAAAACCGGCCCTCATCCGCTCTTTCCTGGACATAAGCCCTGATTACCCTGACACCTGCAATCGACTCAAGAACTTTATCATTCAAGTCCCCGAAAGAATCCTGAGCTTCTGTAAACCGTTTATGGATTCTTGCTCCGTACACCTTCATCAGTAAAGCCATGATCGGCAAAGGGAGGATGGCGGCGATCGTTAATTTCCAACTGATCAGGAATCCCATTGTAAACAGGATGGTCAGCATAAAGACACTTGAATCAATCAGCGTCAGCACACCAAATCCGGCAGTTACAGAAATCGCCTTTAAGTCATTGGTTGCCCTTGCCATCAAATCTCCCGTACGATTCTTCTCGAAGAAAGTCGGTGTCATTTTTAATAAATGTCCCATATAGTTTGACCGAAGTTTGCGTTCAACGAGAAACGCTCCACCAAATAATTGATACATCCATACGTAGGTCATCGCGTATGAAATGATCGTGATGCCAGCTAATAACCAAAGGTATTTACTCAATACATCCCAGGACATCGAACCGAGATGAATATCATCGATCGCATTTCCGACGAGTTTTGGCGGAATCACATCAAGAATCCCCACAATCGTCAAAAGGAAGATCGCAACACTATACCTTTTCCAATTTTCTTTGAAAAACCATGATAATTTTTTAAAAATACTAAACATCGTTTTACCCCCTTATCTTTCATTCGTTTACTATCCGCCTTCTGTCTCAACTATTGTCATCATCTTTTTCTTTTGTACTTTCAGCATCTTTTTTTCCTCCTAAATGTTTATTGTTTATGTGAACAGGTGCTGTACCTGATAACACCGGCAATTTATGTTTAATACCGCTATTGATTTCCGTGCAAGACTTCGCTTTCCGCGGGCGGTTGGTGAGCCTCCTCGTCGCATGCGCTCCTGCGGGTCAGAAAAGCGGAGGCGGCTCGCCCAGAGGCGACAAGCATAAGACAGGGCAGCCACAAAGGCGGTTTTTGCCTTTTTGGATGGCATGGCTTATGTCTCGAGCCTCTAGCCGCCGGAGCTGGACAAGTCTCACCTAACTCGCTTTTCCCGCAGCAGTCTTCGTCTTGCACTCCAATCAACCGCTAGATCCGGCCAAAATCTACAAGTCCATTTACCAAATAAAAAAGGGCGTTAAAAAGGCTCTAAGGGCAGGGCTGATTTGCATCAGTGGGCCTGCCGGTGCCTTGTTAACGCCCGTAATTGGACATAAAAAAGCACAGATTACCGTCATAACCTGTGCCTGTTATCCGCTTGAATTGTGAATAAGGAGTTACTGGTTATGTGATGATATGAAATTAGTAAAAGCTTCTTTTCCTTTGCCTTGAACTGCATATAGGTTGATCATCACAAACCCTCCATTTCTTCAGTATTATTTATTCCATTAATAACCATACTATAGGTTTTAAATTGTGTCAATTTTATTTTTATTGACAATTTTCTTTATACATTATGTGCGGGCAGGATTCCTGGTGCACCCAATTCACTATATGACTCTACGGCAGTGATTATTCCACTGTAACGGCTGTACCATAGGCAATTATTTCAGAGGCATTCTGCATCACTGCAGATGTTTCCAGCCGCACGGCGATTACCGCATTGGCCCCTTTTCGGGAAGCCTCTTCCTTCATTCTTTCAATCGCCTGATGTCTTGCTTCCTCCATCAATTCACTGTACTCACTGATTTCTCCGCCTATGATCGTTTTTAATCCGGCTATGATATCTTTTCCAATATGCTTGGCTTGTACAGTGCTTCCTCTCACAAATCCTTTTAGTTCCTTGATTTCTTTACCGGGCACAAAATCCGTCGTCACAATAATCATTCAACCCTCTCCCCTTTTCTTAAACCTCTTCCATATCTTCTTGGCAAAAATAAAATAAAAAATCAGCGGCATTGGGGTTTGAATCAGTCCCCATAATCCCCAAAACCAAAAATGATGGCCATTCTTCCTGGCATCTAGAAATAAGTAGATACTTTGAGCAAGAAGGACTGGAATAATGAGCAATAATAGATAAATTTCTTCCTTCGTCATCTCTTCTTCACCTGCTTAAAAAACGTAAAGCCGCTGAAAATGGCTGCCCCAATAAATACAGCACCCTGCAAAAGAAGAAAAAGCATTGGTGATTTTACAAATGTGAGTGAAAGGAGAATCAGCAGACAGCTTGCAATGAACATGAATAGGACCAGGTCCCTTTTCAATCCCGCTTTTATGTCTTTTTGCTGCTGAAGGACGAATTGCTCAAACCATTCCTGAGAGGGTGCAGTATCATCCACTTCATTCTCTATAGGCTCAATCCCGGCCTTAAGGATTTGGTCCAGTTCATGTTCTTTATTTGGCTGTTGTTTATTGTTCATCCAGTTTCAACTCCTTTCGTAACCGCAGAATGCCGTGATGGGTTCTGGACTTAACGGTTCCGGGGGGCAATCCAATCATATTGGAAATTTCTTCATAAGAATAACCGTAATAATGCTTTAGGATAATCGGTATCCTCACCCCATCCTCCAAAGTCGATAGCGCCGCCAGCACATCATTCCATTCTTCATTTCTTGATTCCATACTCCATTTCAAACTGCGGAAGTTGGCTTGTTCTTTCTGCCAGTTCTTCTCTTTTCCCTTTTTTCTTTGAATATCGATATACCGATTGGTTGCGATCGTGATCAGCCAGGAAGAAAACTTGGACTTACTATTGTAGAGATGGATTTTTTCTACTATTTTTGCCATTGTATCCTGTGCAAGCTCTTCAGCCTGATCTTTATTCATCGTCACTTTTATTAAGTACTTTACTAAAAAAGGATAGTGTTGTTTAAATAAGGTAGCAAAGGCTTCGTGGTCCCCTTTTTTTGCACGTTTGATCAGTTCTCTCTCTTCCATCGCATGTTTCCCTTCTATCCGCCAGTGCGTTCAATGATATTACGAATGATATGAAAAAAACGTTCAAATATATTTTATTCTTTTTATTAAATAAAATGAGGCTGATACAAAACTAAAAAACCATACGAACTATTTCAGACTAGTCTCTTAATACCGCTAATGATTTCCGTGCAAGACTTCGCTTTCCGCGGGTAGCCCGTGAGCCTCCTCGTCACTTCGTTCCTGCGGGGTCTCACATTAGCTACTCTTCCCGCAGGAGTCTTCGTCTTGCACTCCAATCAACCGCTAGAAAGAGCTAGATATAAATGTCCATTTAAAGAAATTAAAAACCCAAACTAATTTGCCTCTTAGAATACTAATTAGTTCGGGTTTAACTTATACTAAAACATTTTTGTCCCAGCCGTATTCTTCCACAAACTATCCATTAACAACGGCAGGTTGAATTTCTTCTTCTTTCATGAACTTAGGTAAGATCACACTATAAAAAGCTCCCACTAAGATTAAACAGCCTCCTACGAGCCAATATAGCATTTCGACGGAAACCGCAGTTGGGAAGGTGACAGCGATGATTCCAAGGGTGATGGATTGTGACAGCATCATGAGGGGGTTGATCCACCCCTGTACCCGTCCCATCATTTTTGGATCGATGATACTTGGCAGCCAGCCGCCGATTGCAATATTTACGAGAGGAAGCCCCAAGGCTGCGATAAACACGATCATCATAAAGATCCAGGTGGTCGGTGCAAATGAGGCTGCAACAATGAACGTTCCTGAAATGACAAGTCCTGCAACGATCAATTGATAAAATTTAAATTTCTGTGTGAGCATGGAGGAAACAATACTTCCGATCAAGACCCCTGACCCGAAAGCAATCCCCAATAGGATTGAGTATTCTTCATAAGTATCCGGTGCCAACTTGTATTTCAGAATGAATATCGGAATAACAGAAAATCCCCCGTTTACTATTCCAAAAACACCAAATCCACTAATTAAAGTAAGAAGAAGTTTATTATTCAGGATGTAGACAAGTCCCGACTTGAAGTCCTTCATGACGAATGAGACGTTCAAGTCTTTCCAAGTATGCTTTCCATTCGGCTGGCGCACTTCTTCGGGAATGACACATTTCTTGATCAATATGGCGCTCAGCACAAATGTAACCAAATCAACAAGAAGTGCTCCGTAAATTCCGGCATTCCAATAAACAAAGATCGCGATGGCATTCCCAAGAAGCATGAATAAACTCATCACCATCTGATTCAACCCTGCTGCAGTGGAATAATCATCCTTGGAAAGGACTCCCTGCAGAATGGCTTGCTCTGCTGGAAAAAAGAATTTCTGTACGCCGCTGCGCAGAAACAGCACAGCAAAGATTAAAGGAAGCCATCCGGTATAGACTGCCCCTACCAAGATAACTGTTAAAAGAGCACTGATCGTGTCACAGTGATAGGCAATTTTCTGCCGGTCCATTCTGTCAGCAAGTACCCCCACCAGGAAGAATACCACCAGAGTCGGAAGCGAATACATCATTTCTGTAATCGACGCATACATCGGCTGTTCCGAAAAGCGGTCCAAAAGGTAAAACATAAATGCAGTAAGACCGATCACACTTCCCATATGAGAAGTCAAATTAGCCATGAACAACTTCAAAAAAATTGGATTCTTGAATATTTCAATCATTTTTTTCAAAGGAACCCTTCTCCCATCTTTTTCTACTATATGTTTATCTTACTGCAGTTCCTATGTACCTTCCCGCGTCTCTTGGTGGTTTTTTCCTCCGCCTGAAGTCTGATGGCGCTTCATCCTCCCCTAAAAATGAAGGAAAAGTTCATTCTCGATCTTATTATTCACTGTCTCCCATGATGATTGATCACGTTCAATATGAATCCAATCCACGTTGGCTTTTGTCAAAATAGACTTTTCAAGCTTTACACGATGCGTCAGGTAACTGATAACCCCGTCTAAATCATTGGTTAGATCATGATTCATTCCATATGTCTGTTTTGTGTAGTAGTCTCTCACGAAATTGAACCACTGCTCTGAACGTTCCGCCATTACATGTTCAAATGCTTTTTTGATATCACTCGGCTCCAAGTATATAACCAGAGGACGATACTCCTTCACTTCCTTAAGGAGATCCAGCACGAATGATTCAATGTAGTCTTCCGGCAGGTCATTCCTTGCACTAAGGAACGTAGTCGGATTCTGAAGAAGACTACAATCCAATATGTAAACATTATCCGTGCTGGCAAGTATTTTGCTGAACTGTTCCCATTTATTTTTAATAAGGGCAGTATAAATTACAGGCTCCTTGTTGTAGATATCATCCTGGGAGATTTCATTTATGATACCCTCTGGGAATCCGTTACTTTCTGCCATTTTTGCATAATGAGCCAACACTCCATACTCAGTTCGCTCACAATAAAATTGCAAACCGTTCGCTGACTCACTATTATTTCTTTCAATAGAAGACAACTGCACTTCAGACAGCAAAGCGACTCCCTCATAATCCGCAGGCTGATCCCCGTCCCCTTCTATGTATGCTTTTACAGGGATGCCTTTCTCCTTCAATAATCTTGAAATCATTTGGACTGTAGATGTTTTCCCTGCACCCGGTATCCCTTCCACAATAATAACCCTTCCACTCATCCCCATCTCTCCTTCAACCAATATAATCCATTTTATCATTTGAAATGACTAATGAAAAAAGAATGACATACGAATATGCCATTCTTTTCATACATACAACCATAAACTATGATTCAAACGTACCTTTTACGATTGCCTCTCCTTTCGCTACCATGACTTTACCTTTGGCCAATACCGTCTCTACATTAAATGAATCCTTGTCCAGAAGGACCAAATCTGCATCCTTTCCTGGCTGGACATGTCCTTTATGCTTTAATTTCAGTATCTTTGCAGGGTTGGAGGTGATCACCCTTATAGCAGTTTCAAGAGGGATCCCTTCATTCACAATCGAATCCCTCACCTCCCTATACAAACTCGAGACCTTTCCAATCTGAAGGCCGGCGAGTTCACCTTGATCATCAAATAGCGGCAAACTGGCCTGGCCATCGGATGTAAAGGTGATTTGATCTATCGGTACCCCTGCATCCAGCATACGTTTTAATGCCCTGCTGCATTTAACTTCCCCATCCTCCAGAAACTGAGGGATCGTGCTTGTAGTAAAGTCGACGTATCCTCCCTTTAGAGCATATTCAATTCCAGCCTCAAATAAATGGGAGTTACGATTGATATGGGTCGGATAGAACTGTTTTCTCGGTATATCGGTGGTTTCAATCACTTCTTCGATCAGTTTCAAATGATCCCGGCTGTCACCGACATGGATATTTACGATGCCTGACTTTCCAGAAAGCATCCCTCCTATACGTGCAGCGGAGGCGATCTTCGCAAGTTCATTGACTGTTGGCTGAGAAGACCTATGATCAGCGATCGCAACTTCTCCGACGCCGATGATTCGATCAACCAATATGATATCATCCTCGATTTTTCCAGTAAGAGTCTTAAGAGGCACCTGATATGAGCCGGTCTGGACATAACAAGTGATCCCTTCCTCTTCCAGGGCCCTTGCCTTGGCAATAAGACTTGGCATCGTTCTGGTGGTGCCGTCCGTGCCGATTACACCGATCAATGTCGTGATACCCGAAAGAGTCGATTGGCTTAATTGTATTTCAGGTGTCCGTGTCTTGAAGCTCCCTTCACCCCCGCCGCCTATTATATGTACATGGGAATCGATAAATCCCGGAACCACATATTTCCCTTCCGCATCAATAACCTCAATATCCACGAAATTTTTCGGAAGGTCTATTTTCTTTTCGATAAAACCAATTTTGTCATTCACTATTAAAATATCTCTTTTTCCTAAGTAGTCTGGAGCGTATACTTCTCCGTTTTGAATCAATGTCAGCATGATGTCTGCTCCTTTCGCAACCAATGAAGTTAAAAGTTAAACTATGGTTTCATTCTGGATATACAATGTATTTTGCATGGCCCAACATAAGTCATGAACCATCAGAATGATGGGCCAGCAATATCCCATCAGAAATTAATTAATGATGCTGTGACCACAAAGACCGATGACAGGATGAATAGGATCAGCATGAATTTAATGATGAATTTAACCCATACACCCCAATCCACACGTGCAGCTCCCAGAGTGCCCATTAAGGCGGCAGAGGTAGGAACGAGTATATTCGTCAATCCATCTCCTAATTGGAACGCAAGTACAGCAACTTGACGGGAGACACCTGCTATATCTGCAAGGGGGGCCATCAGGGGCATCGTCAAAGCAGCTTGCCCAGACCCTGAAACAACAAAGAAATTAAAGACTGATTGGAATAAATACATGCACCAGGCAGATATTGCCTGTGGAAAATCCCCGACAACCTGTCCTGCACCGAAAAGAATGGTATTCAGTACAGAAGGTGCATCCGGGGCATCCCCTCCAAGGATAATCACAATCCCTTTCGCCATGCCAACGACTAATGCTGCCGGCAGTAAATCTTTTGCACCGTCAATGAATCCATTGGCTACGTCATCCCATGACATGCTGTTCAGTTTAAATAGAACACCGATGATCCCTGCTGCAATTCCTATCGTAAAGAATTGGGTTGCGATTTCAGGAATATAGTATGCGTGTTCAACTACTCCCCAGATAATCCAAGCGATCCCTGCTGCAACAGTGATGATGACAAGGGAATGCCCTAAAGTGAATGTTGTATTTAAATTCTTCACTTTTCCTTCGTTACGGAAATATTCATCAGAAGTATAGGATAAACTTCTTTTTGGATCTTTTTTGATAGACTTTGCGTACTTCCATGTATATATGATACCCACTAATGTAAACACAGCCCACATCACGATTCGGAAACCTGCCCCGGAAAGTACCGGAACGCCGGATACTCCTTGTGCAATCGCTACCCCAAAAGGATTCATCCAAGATGTTGCAAAACCAATTTGAGTAGCGACATACGTGATCATGATTCCTGTAATTGCATCATATCCAATCGCAATCATAATCGGTACTAGAATCATGGCGAACGCGATGGCCTCTTCTCCCATTCCGAAAACTGCGCCCCCTAAGGAAAAAAGAAAAAACATGATGGGAATGATCAAGGACTCTTTTCCTTTTGTCCGTTCAATCACTTTCAGAATTCCCTCTTCTATCGCTCTTGTCTTCATAATTATTCCGAACGCGCCGCCAATGATCAAAATAAAGGCCACTACACCGACAGCTGACCCCCACTTGTCACCAGATACGAGTCCTTCAAAAACATAATTTAAAAACCCAATTCCGCCTCCCGGCTCAAAAAGACTCGTCCCTTCTCTGATTAAATTACCTTCTTCATCCTTCAGGTAACGGAAGGAATCAGGATCTAAAACGGTTTTGGTTTGTTCTTCCCCGTCTTTCATGTAGGTTAATTCTTCCGTTGCAAATTGTCCTTTCGGTACCACATATGTCAGAATCGCCGCTGCCAGAACGACAAAAAAGACAATGATAAATGTATGCGGCACTTTCCACGCTTTTTGTTCTTTCTCCATAACCAATCCCCCATTTTTCATTATTTTCTTTTTCATTATTACTCTTGCAAGTATTGTGCCAACCATAATTATCTGAAAATACAAACTTTGTATGCTATATTGGTTGTTAAGGGATGGTTAACGATATCAACCATATAACCCCTAAAATAAATTATATAAGGTGAGATTTGGATGAAACACGAATTAATTCTGCTGGCAGGAACTAAAGAAACAGAAAAAGCCCTTAAAAACCAATTACAGTCTGTTTTCAGGGATTTAATCTCGATAAAAAGTTTTGCTTGTGATGAGGGGATTTCTTCCTTCTTCACTAAAAAATTGATTGTTTATTCATCTTCCCTGATTGAAGAAGAAGTTCATGATTATATCGATCACTCTTCCTGTACCATCATCAAAGCAAGAAGGACTGTCAATTATGAATATATTGACCGTATTTTTGAGCTTCCGTACGGTAAGAAAATCCTTTATGTAAATGACTTTGTCAAGACAGCACGTGAAGCTGTTTCCACCTTAAAAAGATTAGGAATCGATCATGTAGACTACATCCCTTATTCCCCCGGTGAAGAAATTGCCTATGATGTTGATACAGCCATCTCCCCAGGGGAAACTGCACTGATCCCTGACTCGATACCAGTGAAGATTGATATCGGAGTACGGTTGATCGACCTTAATACCATCACAAGAATCATTCATCACTTTAAGCTTTCAGAACAAGTAACCTATGATATCACCGACCGGTATACGAAAAAGATTATAGAATTGAGTCAGAGACTTGGAACGATCAATCGAAAAGCCAATACTCTCAATAAGTTTTTGAACAGGGTAGTAGATGGGGTAAATGACGGGATATTGGCTTTTCAGGAACAAGGTGGAGAAATCACTGTTTTCAATGAGGTGCTTGAGCAAATGCTTGGGATGTCGGCATCCAGCGCTAAGGGAAAAAAACTCACTCGCTTGTTCAAGAACATTGAACTCACTCATTTCTTAACCTCTATGGAAGATGAAGATCAGAAGTACTTCACTCTAAGACAAAAAAACGTGATGGTATACCGCTTCCGTATGAAGTCTGAAGGCGTCATTGTAGCCACATTCAAAGACCTGGAAGAAACCATTGAGATGGAAAAGGTGCGCAAACGGGAATTGCAAAGAAGCGGACATATTGCTAAGTATACGTTTAATAGTATTTTAGGCAGCAGTCCCGTCATTTCTGAAACCATTTCAATTGCCCGTAAACTCGCCAGGAGTGAGCTTCCTGTATTAATCATTGGAGAGACAGGGACAGGGAAAGAATTATTCTCAAGCGCCATGCATAATGAATCATCAAGATGTACGAGCCCGTATCTTGCTGTAAACTGCAGTGCTCTATCTGAGGACCTGCTCGAGAGTGAACTCTTTGGTTACGTAGAAGGAGCATTCACCGGAGCTTTAAAAGGCGGAAAAAAAGGATTATTCGAACAGGCTGACGGCGGGACATTATTTCTCGATGAAATCGGTGATATCAGCATGAAGCTTCAAACCCGTTTGCTGAGAGTGCTTGAGGAAATGGAAGTCAGAAGGATTGGGGGGAACAAAAATATCCCAATAGATGTACGAATCATTACAGCTACCAATAAAGACTTGGCTAAACTCATCGCAGAAGGAACGTTCCGGGAAGATCTCTACCATCGATTGAAAATATTATCTTTAACGCTGCCGAGCTTACGTGAACGTGCTGAAGATATTCCTGAGTTGATTAAATACTTTCTCCATTCCGAACAAAGCAGAATAACCCAAGTTGATCAAGAATTGTTGTCTGTGTTAAGTCAGGCAAAATGGACAGGAAATGTCAGGGAACTAAAAAACACACTGCTGTACATGATGACCATCTCCGAGGGAGACCGATTAACAACTGATTTATTACCCAAAAACGATCATAATTTTTTGAAAAACGATCACACTAAGAATATTAAAGCATTTTCCTTAACACAAACAGAAGAATATCGTAACATCCTTTCTGTATTGACCGGATGGTATAAAGAAGGAAAAAGAGCAAGCAGAGAAAAACTTTCTTCTGACTTAAAAGGTACTTCCACTCCTCTGACAATCCAGCAAATCAGGACCCGACTAAGTGAACTTCAAAAGCTTGGCTATGTTGTCGTTTACAGAGGAAGAAAAGGCACTGAAATAACGGAAGCCGGATCAAAATGGGTAAAAGATAAGGAAGAATGTTTCAAGTAGAAAGCAACCGGGTAACAATACACTAACCGGTTGTAAAAAGTTCAAAAACATACTATTGATAACTATAAGTCGAGGTGAATCACATGTTACGTACAATCCTAATGGTCATTGGTGCAATTGTAGTAATTGGCTGGATTATCAGCATGCTATAATAATTAATTTTAAATTAAATAGCTATTATACGTTTTATAAGCAAGTAATAAAGAAAGAGCAGGATAGATCTTCCCCCTATCCTGCTCTTTCTTTGGTTATTTATAAAAAAATAAAAAAACTAATAAGCAGAGGAAGTTTACTGCGATTTATCACAAGTGATTAAATAGTAATAAAAACGGGTAAATAAAATATATCCTACAAATGAGGTGATCATATGTATAAGCACATACTAGTAGCTTATGACGAAACTGACGGCAGTAAAAAAGCTTTAGATGAAGCGTTAAAATTAACTAAATTATCACCAGATACAAAACTTACAATCCTTTATGTTTCAGAAGAAAAAGGGACAACAGAAACACGTGATAACTATACCCCCACTCATGCAATTGCTGATACAGCTCCTGGATTCGATAACCAGTACATGGGGAATTTATCTGCATCCCGCGATGAAAAATTGAACTCTAATAGGGGAGGGGATAATAATCAAGGAATAACGGCACCATCCTCTTCTCACGGGGTATTAAGAAACGTAAAAGAAAAATTAAACCCTTACCAGCTGAACATTAACTATGTTCATTTATCAGGTTCAGAAGCAAAGAGGATTTGTGAATATGCCAAAGAAAACAATGCAGATCTCGTTCTGGTAGGCAACACTGGAAAGTCAAATTTAAAAAAATGGGTGCTAGGCAGCGTCAGCGAAAAAGTTGCTCATAACTGCGAAACAAGTGTAATGCTTGTAAAATAATATAGATTTTAAAAACAGGAGGAACCTTTTTCAAGGTTTCTCCTGCTTTGTTATAGGCTCATTTGAAATTTCATCAAATCGAAAATAAGATTTTTCTTCATCAAAGCTGCTGTAAATCCGATAATCCCCCCGATCCAGTATCCGGTAATGTTTACTGAAAAGATTTTGCTGAAGGACGTACCCTTCATTTTTCTTTATTTCTTTCCACCAAACTTTCCCGCCGAGCGTTTTTTCTTTACGAAAGTCCACTCCCTCACGTGCAATCGTCTCAATTACTTCAAGCGGTTCTCCACCTAAACTCGATGTCAATGTTTCGTTGTCTCTAAACAATGCACAAATAGCAATTACTGCTGTCCAGCTTGCTTCCACCCTTCCTTTTTCAATTTGCACGAGGGTCTTTTTAGACAGACCAATCACATTTGCCATTTTTTCTTGTGTATAATCAGCCTCCGTCCTGATCAATCGTAACTTATCTGAAATGATACGGATAATTTCTTCTTTACTCATGAAAACACCTGCTTTTCTTAACTTAGTGTAATATTACACTAAGTTATTTTCCCTTTTCAAGAAATATCAAACATTCCTACACGGCCCGTTATTAAGTAAATCTCCTTTTATGTTCATTAAACCATAAAAAAAGAAGATAATCGCCGACAAAGCGATTATCTCCTGAGTATTAAACGTCTCCTCTTTGTTCCTTAATTGTACGCTTTTTCTCACTTTCAGAAACAAACAAGGCACACGCTGCATCACCTGAAATATTAATCGATGTTCTTGCCATATCAAGCAAGCGGTCGATACCCAGTATCAGGCCGATTCCTTCCACAGGAAGACCGACAGAACTTAATACCATTGCAAGCAGGATGAGTCCAACACCCGGTACACCGGCTGTACCGATACTTGCAAGAACCGCCGTCAGCACCACTGTGACTAACTGCTCGAGGGTCAGGTCGATCCCATAAACCTGAGCGATGAAGACTGTAGCCACACCTTGCATGATCGCTGTTCCATCCATGTTAATTGTAGCTCCCAAAGGCTGAACAAATGAACTTACTGGTTTGGATACCTTTAATCGTTCCTGTGCCACATCCATCGATATCGGTAATGTAGCATTACTGCTGGAAGTACTGAACGCCACGCTCATGGCAGGACTGAAATTCTTGAAGAACCACAGCGGATTTTTCTTGGCTAGCAATAACACGGTGCTGCCGTAAGTGATGATTGCGTGAATGATCAATGCTGCTAAAACAACGACAAAATACAGCCACATCGCTTTAAGGGCGCTCATCCCCTGGCTGCCGATAGCAGATGCGATAAGCCCGAATGTTCCATACGGAGCAAACTTCATCACTAGCGTCACAAGATACATCATTAAATCATTACCCTGCTCGACCAATTTCAAGATTCCTTTAGTCTTTTCACCGAGTGCCGTCAGACCCAAACCGATGAAAATGGCAAATGCAATGATTTGAAGCATATTCCCTTCCGTCATGGCGGTCAAAGGATTTTTCGGGATAATGTTCATGATCGTCTCCCCTACCGGAGGAGCTTCATCAGATTTGAATTCTTCAGCTTGATTCTTGTCGATCCCCTCAACTAAACCAGGATCTACAATATTGGCCAGTGTTAAACCGATTACAATGGCAATACATGTGGTTACCAGAAAAAACACAATGGTTTTTAATCCTATTCTTCCAAGCTTCTTTGGATCACCGAGACCGGCAGAACCTAAGACGATGGATAAGAATACGATCGGTACGACCAGCATACTGATCAAATTCAAAAATATCTTTCCTAGCGGAGTAAATAAATAAGGATCCAATATATCAAATAAATCTTTTGCAAATATATTTAGAGCCAGACCTACCAAAGCCCCGAGAATCAAGGCAAGGATAATCTTTGTTGTTAAATTGAATTTCATTGATGTACCTCCTCGTCCAAAATATAAACAGCCATTACAAAAATTGCACAAAACAATATACAGATGTTTACCCTCTAATAAAAAATCTAAACCTACAATTTGACGACACTTTTCATTTCGTTTTACAAAGCCTTATGAATTTCCCCTTTTTTATTATACTGATTTATTTAAAAATTAAATTAGTTTCTCCCTAATTTCAATCTTTTCTACTATGTAAAAATCGTTTCGTTACATAAAAAAAGGGATTTATTAAACACTTTTTCCTATTAAATATTTTCCAGAAACTTTCATTGCTATTATTGATTACAGGACAAGATATCGGGTAAATAGTAATAACAGCATGAAAACAGAAAGGAACATAACTATGAATAAAACTGTATACTTTCTTTCAAGCAGCCAGCAGCGCGGTTTGATTGCTGAAGGCTGGGCAGGAAAACTGTCTGTTTCAAACTGGTCTTTCAAAAGTGCCGGGTGGGTTGATGAGAACAATCATGAACTATCCGTCCTTGCAATGAAAGAATTATGTATTGATATTAGTTCATTCCGCCGCACACAAATTGAAATACCTGATTTAACTCAAGCTGCTGTCATTATTAAGATTCACGACACTGAATATGATGAGGACATCCGTTTACCAAATGAATTAGAAGAGAAAGTCATACATTGGAATCTTCCGAATCCAAGGAAGCGTTCTAAGGACCAGGTGGAAGAATGGGCAAGTTATCAGGAAATTTGTGATGAAATAGCTTTAAAAGTAAAAAGCCTTGAAGCAATCCTTCCCCAATTCAACTGAGAGGACTGATGATCATTTCACACCAAATGATATCAGTCCCTTTTTTTATTTCTTTTAAACGTACTCCATAACACTTTTAACATATCCAACGAAAAGCAAACGAAAAGCAGCAGTACCCTTAAGTAAAATACTCCAATTTGGCTTGCGGAAAAAATTTTTCCATATAAGAGAACAATTGGTCTTTCAATTCCTGTTCTTCATCTTTTTGATAAATATATTTTCCGATTCCGTATTTTCCCCACTTGTATCTTCGCTCTTCTTCATTTAATTCGAGCTTCGTCATCGGATAATTTTTTTCGATTACCCGTTTTGCCGGTTTCGTGAATCGGTGCTGAATGAATTCGAAGGTCAAATCTTCCTTGGCTTCTGGAGGAAGGTGCTGATTTAGATGTTCGAACATTTTCCTATACCCTTCCTCCCAACCTTCATGGATGTAGATCGGAGCAACAATGAATCCGAGTGGATACCCTGCACGGGCCACTTTACCGGCAGCCTCCAGACGTTTATCCAGAGGTGACGTGCCCGGCTCGAAATTTTTGATGACATAGTCAGCGTTTATGCTGAATCTGAATCTTGTCTTGCCATTATGCTTGGCATCGAGTAAGTGATCGACGTGATGGAACTTTGTTACAAACCTTAGTTTGCCATGCTCTGATTCACCAAAATGTTCGATTGCGCGCTTGAGGGTATGGGTAAGATGATCCACACCTACGATATCAGAAGTACACGCTGCTTCGAACCTTGTGATTTCCGGTGCCCGTTCAGAAATGTAACGATCTGCAGACTCTAAGATTTCATCTACGTTCACATATGTCCGGATGTACGGCTTACTTCCCATCGTCGTTTGCAAATAGCAATAATGGCAATGACCCATACAGCCGGTGGCAAAAGGAATGGCATATTCTGCAGAAGGTTTCGAGGTATCGAATTTCAATGTTTTCCTCACACCCACCACCAAGGTCGACTTCGCTATTCTGTATTTCTGGAAGTGATTATCCCCCGGAAGGTTTCTCACCTGATTATGAGATGTGGTATAACGTATTTCCACATCCATGCCTTCAAACTTTTCTTTGAGCTTCTTCCCCAATGGATACTCTAATGCACCTGGTTCAAAGTAGACCAGCTGCGGGATAAATGGTTTAACCATGCTGCATCATCCTAAAGATCCCCAAATGATTGATTATATACCTCTTCGGCTTCTGCTTCCGAAGGATATACTGCCAATTCATCTGTTAAAGGATAGTAGGTTTCATATAAAAACAACGCTAACTCATCCGGGTTTTCCGGATTTTTGACGACTGCCGCTTCTTGAACATTTGCAACACTTTGAGTATGGGGATTTCGGTATATAACGTAAACGACGTCTCCCGCAGCATAGGGGAGATTCTGACTGTTTAAATCCATCCTGTTTTCACCTTCTCATTTCATCTTATATAAAGAACCCATTGCCTTCATTTTTTCTCAGATGGTGAAGAATTATAATGGTAAAAGATGTTTCGTGTTTTCTTTCTCTGGGTTAGCCTGAGGAACTCAATTGACAAAACCTGTTCAGCTTAAGAGTTAACAACTTCAGTTAAATGTCGGTAACTATTTCCTCAAATTCTGTTTTGCCTACTAAATCATTAATTCTTCTTACATAACAGGCAGCTTCCTGCTCTAATCCTTGCCGGGAGTAATAAAGCGTATATTGAAGAAGGAATACAATGATCAGCGGCGGCAAACATATTACTTCTGCATCACTTAAATGTTGCCTGCTGGTATATCCATTTAATAATCGGTTAATCTTCCTGGAAGGAAACACGAATTGCCCGTCCATTGCCGAGTCTCTCAAGATGCTTGTGATCAAATATGCGATATCTGCCACACGGGGTGATTGTCTGACTTTCTCGAAATCAATTAAACCGCTGATGATGCCTTCTTCATCCCATAAGACATTACGCAAATGAACATCGCTATGTACAAGCTGGAGAGGCAGTCCCCCAAACAAGGCCTCACAAGGTGCAATCACCTCATACACTCTGCCGGCCCAGTCATTCAATCCATGAATATTGACGGAAAGCCAGCTTTTCAAATTCCCATAAACATCCCAGATAACTGTATTTTCTTTTATTGGACACGCATTTAAAATGAAGTGGTACCATGCCAAGTTTTCACCCAGTGAGAAAAATTGTGCAGAATCCATCACCTTGGAGCTCATAGGTGAAGCACCCTCGAAAGAAGCATATAAAGAGTGATACCCCTCACCCATGGCGATGAATGCTTCTTCGTGCTTTGTTAAAAGAGGGGTTTCAGCTGGAAATCCATTATTCACCAAATACCGTGTGATACGGAACTCTTCCATACGCTCGGTGAATGAGGAATGTTTTCTGTTTTTCAAGTAATAGGTGTTATTGTGAGACGTGACCTTTAATACGGTGGGATGAAGGATTTCTATCGTACTATTCTCAAGATTCCAGTTTGATAAAAGTTCTTTCATTTTCAATTCAATCCACAACATAGTAAGATACAATTTAGTATTACTTATTGTCAGAGACTGCATACTAAAAGGAAATGGGGTTTACATATGGAACGAATAAAAATAAGTCAAGATGTATCATTTTCACGAATCGTACATGGACTGTGGAGACTTTCAGAATGGGATCAATCCAAGGAAGAAACATTGTCATTGATTCAATATAATCTGGAAAACGGCATCACTACATTTGATCACGCGGATATTTATGGATCATACTCATGTGAAGAGATATTCGGGGACGCTCTTTCACTGGAACCTTCTCTCAGGGAGAAGATGGAGATTGTCACTAAATGCGGCATCGTTCTTCCGTCCAAAAATCGTCCTCAAAATAAAACGCATCATTACAATACAAGCAAAAAGCATATCTTGTCTTCTGTGGAACAATCTTTAAAAAATCTGCGTACTGATTACATTGATGTATTACTTATACACCGCCCCGATCCCTTCATGGATGGAGAAGAGGTTGCAGAGGCATTTATTCAGCTCAAGGAACAAGGAAAAGTCCGTCATTTCGGTGTATCCAATTTTAAACACCATCAATGGAATATGCTGCAGTCATTCCTGCCATTCCCGCTAGTGACCAACCAGATCGAATTATCTGCTTATCAGCTTGAAAACTTTGAAGATGGCACACTCAATCTCTGTCAGGAAAAACGGGTCGCCCCTATGGCATGGTCGCCGCTGGCAGGCGGGAATATTTTCGCTTCTCAAGAGGAGAAAGCTGTCCGCCTTCGTGAAACGTTAAAGAGAATCCAGGGAGAAGTCGGTGCAGAAGGAATTGATTCCATTCTCTATGCCTGGCTGTTGAACCACCCGGCAAAGATCATGCCGATAGTAGGTTCAGGTAAAAAAGATCGAATACAAAGAGCAATTGACTCTCTTAACCTTGAATTGAATCATGATCAGTGGTTTGAAATACTTCAAAGCTCCATGGGACATGATGTTCCTTAAAAAAATTCACTAAAAAAGACGATCCTTTTTGAAGGTTCGTCTTTTTTAACTGATTAAGTCATTATTACTTACATAATACTCGATATATACTTCCTGAAGTTCACTCATTGATAACTCATAAAGCTGTTTGCCAAAATATTTATAAACACCTATTCTCAAAAGCTGTTGTATATAAAAGTCTTTTTTCATTTCAGGTGAATTCAGATTTGTTGTTTTACTTTCTTGGTGCAGCATTTTTTCATCCCTCCATTTGAGGATATACCCCAATTCAAGATAATGTTAAACCAACGGCCATATTTTCCAGAATTTACTTTTATTAATCAGCCCTCAATGGTTCGAAATAAAAAAAGCCCAGGTTCATTATACCTGAGCTGTTACTACTCTTAATTCTGTTGAAGCTGCTTTTTCCTATCACGCTTTATGAAGAAATCAAGCGCTACCCAGAAAACGACTGATACGATTGCAAAATAGGCAATAGCAAAATAGATATCTTCCGTTTTCCATTCAAGCTTGGGAATTATAAGACCTAAACTGCCTGATACTACATAATAAACTCCAATCAACTGTAGATAGAGCTTTCTTGGTGCTTCTATATTCTCCAGATAGCCTTTTCCTGCTTTTCCAAAGAAAATAGCTATTCCTCTCAAAATAATATAAGCAGAAAAGGCTATGATAAGAGCTACAACAAACTCTTGGTTAAATACGTCTGCCATATACTTTCTCCTTTCCGACCATCCGCTTCTCACTATACATCCCTAACCCATGGGGAATGGATGATAGTGTAATCCTTTTTAAAGGATAAACCCATTATTAGTAATTTTCAAGTAAATACTTCTTATATTTTGGACAATTTCTTGTCTTTTTTATTTGTGATCATTAATAACTCACATAAAGCATGACACTATTGGGAGAATAAGTACAAATGATTATCCGAGGTGAATTATGACTAGCATTATTATTGGATTACTCCTGCTAATGTTTCTGGCGTACTTAGGCTGGTCCATCATATGGATTGCCCCATTGGTCGCAGGATTGGTTGCGCTCATGAGCGGTCTTGATCTACTGCCTGCATATACAGAGACCTATATGACCGGCTTTGTTGATTTTGCGAAAGAATGGTTCCCCGTTTTCCTATTTGGAGCGATTTTTGGAAAGCTTATGGAGGATGTAGGGGCTGCACAATCAGTAGCTTATAAAATCACGAACATTATCGGTAAAGACCGGGCGATTCTCGGGGTGCTGATTGCGGCAGCTGTATTAACTTACGGGGGTGTAAGTTTATTCGTTGTCGTATTTGCCATCTACCCATTGGCCATTGCGATGTTCAGGGAAGCGGATATTACCCGCAAGCTGCTTCCGCCCACTTTTGTGCTGGGCGCTTTTACATTTACAATGACTGCCCTGCCGGGTACGCCGCAGATTCAAAACCTGATTCCAATGGAATACTTTAAAACGACACCGACAGCTGCTCCCATCATCGGGATTGTCGGTGGACTTATCATGGCGGCAGGCGGGTATTTTTATTTAAGATGGCGTCAGAGTATGTTTACGAAAAAAGGGGATACTTTCACAGAGCCTAAAGGAGGAAATGAAGTAAAGGAAATCAATCAGGAAGAGCTTCCTAATTTCTATTTATCTTTTTTACCCCTTCTGATTGTGGTAGTCACCCTGAACGTTTTTGATTGGAATATACTTACTTCGTTAATGGTTGGTATCCTTTCGATTCTTCTGATTAACATTAAACATTTCAAGAAATTCATCCCTTCCATCAATGGAGGTGCCAAAGGATCGGTCATGGCAGTCATCAATACAAGTGCCGCTGTCGGGTTTGGGGCTGTGGTTACAGCTGCTCCCGGTTTTAAGACACTTACTAACCTGATACTGGGCATTAAAGGGAATCCGGTTATTTCAGAAGCGATTGCCGTCCAGGTCCTCGCTGCTATCACCGGTTCCGCTTCCGGAGGTATGGGGATCGCACTCGAAGCGTTAGGAGATAAATATTATGAGTTGTCACAGACATCAGGGATCAGTGCCGAAGCCTTTCACAGAATCGCTTCCATCTCTTCCGGAGCATCCATCCTTCCCCACAACGGAGCACTCCTGACGTTATTCGCTGTGACCGGACTGACCCATAAAGACTCTTATCTCGATGTAGCAGTAGTCGGTTTATTGATTCCGACCATAGCTGAAATTGTGTCTATCATTTTAGCGAATATGGGAATTTATTAATCAAGTTCTCTTTTCGGATAATTTGTTGGTTTATCCATAAGAAAAACCAGAGATTTGGTAGTTTAAACGTATACCGATTGAGTAAACAGCTGTTAGTTAAAAATCTTATTATGTATATCGGAGGAATTTGATTATGGTAAATGAAAAAGTTGTATTCATCACCGGGGCTGCCCGCGGAATCGGATTTGAAATCGGTGAACATTTTGCCCAAAACGGTGCGAAGGTTGTTTTATCTGATATCAACCAGGAGGGACTTGATGAAGCAGTTGAGGAATTAAAGGGCAGAGGATTTGATGCTATTGGAATCAAGTGCGATGTGACAAGTGAAGACGATGTCAAAGCAGGAATCGATAAAACGGTTGAGCATTATGGACGAATTGATGTATTGATTAATAATGCCGGCATACAGCATGTCGCACCCATCGAAGAATTTCCCATTGAGAAGTTCGAGCTGCTTATTAAAATCATGCTGACTGCCCCATTTATCGCGACAAAATTTGCTTTTCCCCATATGAAAAAGCAAAGATTCGGCCGCATCATCAATATGGCCTCTATTAACGGGCTAATAGGGTTTGCCGGGAAGGCTGCTTATAACAGCGCCAAGCATGGTGTCATTGGTCTGACAAAGGTGTCTGCTCTTGAAGGTGCAGAACACGGCATTACAGTAAATGCTATGTGTCCGGGGTATGTGGATACACCTCTCGTCCGCAACCAGCTGCAGGACATCTCATCTACCAGAGGAGTGCCCCTGGAAAAGGTGCTTGAAGAAGTCATTTATCCTCTGGTACCTCAAAAGCGTTTGCTATCTGTCGAAGAAATCGCTGATTATTCAATGTTCCTGGCAAGTGACAAAGCAAAAGGTGTGACAGGTCAGGCGGTCGTTTTGGATGGCGGGTACACCGCACAATAAAAATTAGGGCGCTTCCAATAAGTGCCGACTAGTGAATCGGATCAGAATGCTGATCCGATTTTTTGTGTGCAACCGGAGGACGTAAACAAAACTAGGAAAACTGTCTGTTTTCACATAACTGTTTTCATTGTAAAATACTGTATAGATATAGATTGGTTCAGGAATAGGAGAAGCTATGAAAATTCATTGGCAATTAAGCTATTTCATAATTGGATTACTCATTTTCAGCTATGGCATCAGTTTGTCGATCAGGGTGCAGTATCTGGGGATCCACCCTTGGGATGTGTTGAACATTGCGTTGTTTGAAAAAATCGGGCTGACGATAGGAACGTGGAATATTATCATCGGAGCTGCCATGATTATCGGGACACTCCTCTTAAAGGGGAAATACGTCCGGGTTGGGACGATCATCAATGGAGTCATGGTAGGTGTGCTCGTGGACTTTTTTCTTTTCTTTAACTTGATTCCTCCTCAAACGAACTTATTCTTCGATATTGTTCTTCTCCTTTCAGCAATAGTCTTGATGGGGATTGGCGGAGGATTGTACTCTGCGGCCCACCTGGGGACGGGACCGAGAGATGGTTTCATGCTGACGATTTCAGACCGGACGGGACTCTCTATCAGCTCTGTAAGAATCATCTGTGAATGCTGTATCTTGCTGATCGGACTTCTGCTTGGCGGCCCTGTCTTTATCTTTACATTTGTTTATACTTTCATCCAGAGTCCCATTTTCCAGAAGACCTTTCTATCTTTCACACGCATGCTGGAAACACGATTTCCCGAGTCTGGCCGGAGTATGAAAGCCGGTTGATTCCATATGAAAGCAGTAAAAAGAACAAGCAGCCGCGGCTTGTTCTTCCGTTCGAATACTCTATGTCATTTCACAGGCGACCAAACCGTATTGCTGATATGGATCGAGTTGTTTTATAAATTGAAACAGCTCCTGCACCTTATCGTCTCCCATATCCCTTTTATAATAGTTCTCAAGCAGCGCTAGGATTTCATTTGGATACATAGGGCACGTATGACTTCCCCAATCCGTCTGTTTCCCTTCAATACGTTTATAGTAAATATCGTCCAACACCGAAAAAAACAAATCATATCCTTTAGGAAAAAATCCGCTTATTCGTTTAGGATAATTATGATTCCAGTCGCCTCCCTCATAATGAAATGTCTCATCGGTCAGGTCCCCAATAAACACTTCAACATCTGCCATATCTTTATCCCCCTTATCCCAATCTTGATTACTATTATATATAAGCCTGTCCATGTGATTTAGAACACGAAATGGAGCCATTTTTCTGAGACCCGCCCAGATTGCATTAATGCTTCAACTTGAAGTCTAAAAAAGGATGCTGACTTTACATTTCTTGTTAAAGTCAGCATAATTGAAAATAATGAAGCATAAATTCAAAAAAGTCAGCATATATTTAAATTTTTCAGCATATATCACAAAAAGTCAGCATAAAACGAAAAAAGTCAGCATAAATGAAAATCTGTTCAAAAAGATTTACCCACAGAATACTAATAACGATCATAGTAAAAGAAAAAACCGATCCCTTCAAAAAGAAATCGGTTTTCCACTGAATTACAGATACTTTCTCTGTACACTCCGGCCATCGTATGTGAATAGCATATCGCGGTTTTCGACATGAGTTTCAATATGAACCGGCCTTCCCCATAGACGGTGAAGATATGGCAGCACTTTTTCCAAATACTTGATATCAAGCTCCACGTCTTCGTACCAGTGCTTAAGATAAAGCTCCCCGCTCTTCATATAGTCCCCATCATTGACTGTTATATATGGAAACCCGCCATTAACCCTCATGCCAACAAGCTGGTCCCGTACAGCAGTCCATTCTTTATCTACAATCTTATAATCCTTTCCTTGCTTCTGGAAGAGATACATATCCTCTCTCATCACAAGATCTTTCGTTAAATAATTGCGTAAGAAAGATATGTCAGATTCAATTTCCCGGACCTCGAACATTTTATCTTTTCCTGAATTTGGTTTCACGCCCCGTTTCTTCATTTCTTCCGTCGGATTGTCATATCGCTCTTCAATATCTTCAAAAATCTTCAGCCCAAGGTAATACGGATTGATTCCTGTACGGGATGGCTGTACGACTCCGGCATTCAGCTTCGCAAATTCAATCGCTTCACCGCTCGTAAGATCCATTTCACGGATAATCCGCTGATGCCAATAAGAAGCCCACCCTTCATTCATAATCTTGGTTTCAAGCTGCGGCCAGAAATACAGCATCTCTTCCCTCATCATTGTCAGGATGTCCCTTTGCCAATCTGTCAATTCACGGCTGTATTGCTCGATGAAAAGAAGGATATCCTTCTCTGGCTGCGGCGGAAACTTCTTCTTCACCTTTTTGGTCTGACGATTTTTCGGTTTCTCATCAAGCGACCATAAATCATCATATGGAGTGACTGGATTCACCTCTTCTTCCACCCACTCCACATCATCCATCGTCCATGAAAGCTTCGGTCTCATTAAGGAAGGATCAATATGTTCATCAATGGCAAGGACTGCATCGAGAAAATTCTCCACTTCCCGCTTCCCATGTTCATTTTCATATCTTCTAACACGGTCGGCTGTTGCGGACATGCTTTCAACCATATCACGCTTTGTATTTTGAAATCTGACGTTGTTCTTAAAGAAGTCGCAATGCGCCAATACATGCGCAACGATCAACTTATTTTGAATCAATGAGTTGGAATCCAATAGAAATGCGTAGCATGGATTTGAATTGATGACTAGCTCATAAATTTTACTCAGTCCCAGATCATATTGTAGCTTCATTTTGTGAAACTGTTTCCCGAAGCTCCAATGTGAGAAACGAGTCGGCATCCCGTAGGCACCAAATGTATAAATAATGTCAGCAGGACATATTTCGTATCTCATCGGATAAAAGTCGAGGCCGAATCCGGTAGCTATTTCAGTAATTTCACCAATCGCTTTCTGCAGTTGCTTTTGTTCCTCTTGGTTCATGGTCATCCCCCTCTTTATACTCTTATCACAATGTATGAGAAGAAGAGCTGATTCATGAGAAGAAAAGGAGTCTGTATTTACTGATTAAGATATCAGGTAGTGTTGGGTTTTAAACACCGCAGTTGATTTCCGTGCAAGACTTCGCTTTCCGCGGGCGGCCCGTGAGCCTCCTCGGTCGTACCTCCCTGCGGGCAGAAAAGCGGAGGTGGCTCGTTCAGAGGCGACAAGCATAAGACAGGGCAGCCATAAAGGCGCTCTTTGCCTTTTTGGATGGCATGGCTTATGTCTCGAGCCTCTAGCCTCCGGAACTGGACAGGTCTCACATTGGCCACTTCTCCCGCAGGAGTCTTCGTCTTGCACTCCAATCAACTGCTGGATTCTTATCATTCTAAATACAACACCAATCTAAAAAAACTGTACCCGTTAGTAACGGATACAGCCTTTTCCTCATTTATTCTTTCCTAAGGGAAATTACTGGAATCAATGTCAGTAAGAGCAGGATTGCCGAAATCGTAAAAATGATTTGTACACTAGTGATTTCCAACAACAGCCCCACCCCTAAAGAGGAAAGTCCGAATAAAAGGGTTGTCAATGCTCCTTGTGCGGCATATACCTTCCCTATCTCTTCATGAGGTGTACTCTCCTGCAGATATGTTTGCAGAATGATGGTTTTTATCTGATCGAATGCACCGAAGATCAGAGATAGAAGCAGTGCAAGCAGGGCCGCTTTGTTCCAGGCAAAAATCACTGTCACAATGGATGTCACGATCATGCACAGGGGCAGCCAATCATGCCGGCTTTTTGAAAAAAAGCCGTGCAGTTTGAAAACAAGAAAAGAAGCAATCACCAAACCGACGAAAAAGCTGCTGTTGATGAATCCCCACCATGCTTCACTTCGCTGCAGGACGATGTCCACATAAAGATAAAGAACGGCAGCAATCCAAACGGCTCCGGCTGTAGATTCCAACCCGTAAATGAAGAATATATTTCTAAGCCGTTTACTGCTCCTCACTTCAGACCAGCCTTCCCCGAATTGTTCCCACCAATATTTCTTCTGTTGAATCGTGGTGACGGGGATGACCGGCAGCTTCAGCATATAAAGCGTACTCGCAAGAAACAGCAGAATGACAAGGATGAATAAGAGGCTTTCATTCAATAATGCCAGCAATACCCCGCCAAGAGCCCAGGTGGAAAATTGAATGGTTTGATCGACAGTCGACAGAAATCCATTCGCCCCCATCAATTCTTCCCGCTTCACAATAAATGGAATATAAGCGTTTCTAGCTGGCAGCGCCCATCCGTCCAAGAAAGAAATCACACTTGCGGCCGCTAAGTAGATCCACACATTTCCTAATGAATATAAAACTAAAACCAAAAAAATAATCAGCAGTACTGTCTTTGCCAGCTGTGAATATGCTATTAACGATTTCATTTGAGAACGATTTAATAACAGGGGTGCCATCACGCTGCTGATAAATCTTGAAAATGTAATCACTAAAGGTACGGCAGTCAGAAACACAGGCGATCCTGTGATCGTATGAATAAGGGAAATCAATGCCACGATGTAAAGAATATCCCCCATATTCGCCAGTGCCTGCCCGATCCAAAGATGTTGAAATGATTTAGAAGCCATGTCTTTTTCCTCCCAATATTCAATTTATTTGTAAGGTAAAAGACAGATCACATTGGATGAAGGCTCCTCTCTCAATTCATATTGATTTTATTTTATCAAACAATTCTGACGGTGAACACCTGTCATTTATGTATCAACAACTCGGTAAAAATAAAAACTGACTCAATTCGCTTATTACGATTTAAGCCAGCCGCTGTGAATTTATTTTTGCTCCTCAACAGAAATGTTGAGTGTCTTCTCATTATTGATATCATGTACCACTTTCACAATAACTTTTTTCTCTTCGTTATTATCCTGTACCGTGAATTCAAAAGAATCCGCAAGCTTATTTTCGTCCATTTTTTGACGGCCCTGATACTTATATTCCTTTAAAGGCTGCCCGGGGTAATCTTCTTTTATAACAGCCGTGGCGATGCGCCCGAACTTTTCATAATCCGACGGCTGTTGTGCCTGGACATTACTTGTAAATAAAAGAAAAAAGACTGCCATCAGCATCATTATTGACTGTTTCATCTAATCACCTCTTATGTCTTCTTACTAAATAGGGTGATGTAAAAAGATAAAAATATTCACCCAATAGAAGGAAAGTCAGTGCAAGCAAGAGTACCAAGTTTTTCAGAGAAAATAATGTGGGATTTCTTCACACAATAAGATTACCCCCTTCAGAAGGAGGGAAAAAAGTGAACAAAGTCGATTATGACCGGGCCCTGTACTACACCCACCGATCGGAATGGGATAACCTGCTCATTCTGATGGTTAGGACGAAAGATGACCTTCTTTCGAAGAGGATTGAACACTTCTTGCACGCCTATCACTTTTCAAAGGATTACACCGTTGTCGAACGGAACCTTTACACTTTATTGCGATATATAGAACATGCAAATTATACCTTCAGTGTCGAGCAACCACTTGAGGAAACATTTGCAGAAATGTAAAAAGAGAATTCCACCTAACCGTGCTGATTCAGCAGATTTATCTGCTGAATCAGCTTTTAGTATTTGCATACAGTCGGCTTTTATGTGAAAATCGGCATTTTTATGGTAAGCAGAACACTATTGGACATTTTTTGGATTTTACGGACGAGAATTTCATTTTGCGGACGATCCCTGAGATTTCCTGACGATAAAACGGAAATGCGGACATCTTTTAGCGATTTGCCGACAATTCTACAAGAATCGACATTAACGACCTCTTCCACAACCAACCTGCCGAACACAGAACACACCAAAAGAAAAGAAACCGACACCATGCGTCAGTTTCAATCATCCAATTATTTAGCAGGCGCATCCTTCTGCACAATCTCCGCCGCCTTTACATAGACCTTCAATTCCTGAATCATATCATCAACCAGCTTTGCCGGCTCTTCCAACAACCCGTCATTGTCATAATCAAAGCAGTGCGGATCGAGGACAAGCTGTTTTGGGATAACATTTGCATAGACGCCGCGTGCCACTATCCTGAGGTTATTCAGACAGTTGATCCCGCCTTTTCCCCCTCCGGCACACGCGAGCAGCGCCACTGGTTTATGCGCAAATTGCTCACTGCTCAGAAAGTCCAGCGCATTCTTCAAAGCGCCGCTCATGCCGCTGTGATATTCCGGCGAAGCTAATATGACCGCATCGGCATTTTTCACTTTTTGTTTCAGGGACTTCACCGATTGAAGATCCGCCTGCTCCTGTTCACCTGTATAAAGAGGCAGGGACCCATCACTAAGATCAATCAAGTCAGCATTATAGGTTCTTGCGATGAATCGTGCTGCTATTCCGGTACGCCCTCGTTTTCGCGGGCTGCCATTTATAATCATGATGTTCATTATTTAAAACGTCCTTTCTATTTTCAAGCCAAATTATGTTTTACGGCATAAAGTGCCGCTTGTGTACGATCAGATACCTCAAGCTTTGAGAAAATGTTGGAGATATGTGTTTTCACCGTTTTTTCCGTGATATATAAGCTTAAAGCAATTTCTTTATTACTCTTCCCTTTTGTCAACTCGGCCAAAACATCTTTTTCCCTTTTTGTAAGAGTATGGATTTTATGAGGGGGATCTTGTTTTGAGATTCTGGTCAGTAAGTGATTGGTTGCTTTTGGGTGAAGGGAGTTTTCACCGGATAACAGCTTCCGGATGCTGTTGACCAGCTCATCCGGTTCAATATCCTTTAATTGATAACCTGCGGCGCCTGCTTCGATTGCCGGGATTACATGGTTTTGATCGGAAAAACTCGTCAGCATGAGAACCTGAATGGAAGCGCCATGCTTCTTTTTGATTTCTTTGGTTGCTTCAATCCCGTCCATAATTGGCATCATGAGGTCCATCAGGATCAGGTCAGGCTGCAGGCGTTCTGCCAGCTGGACAGCTTCTGCACCATTTTTCGCTTCTCCTATGATTTCTATATCCTTTTGGGTTTTCAAAAAGAAAACCAAACCCCTTCTTACTACGTGATGATCGTCTGCAATCAAGATACGAATCGTCATACCGGTCCTCCTAATACGGTATTTTCACCGTTAATTTTGTTCCTTTTCCCAGTGCACTCTTTAAATGAAATGTTCCTCCCAGGCTCTTCACCCGTTCTTTCATGCTTTCAATTCCGATGGTTGGCAATGGCTGATCCTCATCGTATTGAAAACCGTAGCCTTTATCTTCAATCATAAGAGCGACCCTATTGCTCTCGTCTTTTAATAGATAGCTGATATTCTTAATCCCTGAATGCTTTTTACAGTTATTCAGTGCTTCCTGACTGACCCTCCACAGGACTTCTTCCACTTTAGAGCTTAACGAGATGACTCCTTCAACCCTTGCTTCCAAGGTTAATCCAAGCATGTCAGAGTATCCTTTTGCCGCTTCCACTAAGCCATTCTCCAGTCCATGCGGCCGCAGCTGCCAAATTAGGGCACGCATTTCGGATAATGCTTCCTGGGCAAGAGTCTGCACTGTCTTAAACGTGTCCTTCACATCTTCTTCACTTGTCATCTCTGCACCGCCTCTGGCAGTCAGCGTAAGCGAAAATAGCAACTGATTCACAGAGTCATGCAGATCTCTTGCCAGCCTGTTTCTTTCTGCCAGCAGGGCGATTTCCTGTTCTTTTTTTGTGAGGGCGATCCGCTTGATTGCAGATCCTATTTGAAAAGCAACCGATTCAAGCAGTGCCAATTCATCCTTGGAAAAATGCGTTTTATGAGGAGCCGCTACATTTAACAACCCATAGGCTTCCTCACCGGATTGCAATGGTACCGTCGCATGATAGGTGATATGGTCGGTGTTGCCCCTTTTCTCCTCGATTGCTTTTTCAATTCTTTGACATTCAATGATGTTCGAGGCTTTCGTCAGCTTGCCTTTGCGAAAACGGTTGACGCACCAGCACCCGCCATTATGCATCAGTTCACATTCATTGTTTTCCAGTGATTCCGGCAGATTTTCATACGAGGCAAGCTGATGCTTCCCGCCCTCTTCGATGAAAAAAATCCATCCCGTCGTAAAGCTTGTGCCTTTGATCAATTTCTTCAGGGCACCATGGAGCATATCAGACTGCTCCGTTTCGTTATTCAAGAATTCGGCAATTTCTTTCAAAAGCTCGATATTTGAAAGTGCCTCCTCATTCATGGTCATCGCCCTCTCTGTTCTCTTACTATTATTATACAGCTTTATATGGATTTCGATATTCTCAGAAAGAAGGAATTTTCCTGCGACTTTTGGTTGAAAACATTTGTTCTTTTTTTGAAGGACAAAATGGAGGGTCCAAAACTCTCTACAAAAAAAGAGAGGGGCAGGATTCCCCCTCTCAGCAGAAGTTATGCAATTGGATAGTCCTGTGCAAACGGATGAATCTTGATTTCATCGATCAGCATGTGTTTCGGAGCTGAAGCCATGTAAATGACTGATTTTGCGATATCTTCTACTTTCAGCCAGTCTTCTTTCTCAGGAAGCCCCTGCTTGGAGTCTGCAAAGTAGGTATCCACCATCCCCGGATTGATTGTACCGACTCTGATTCCGTACTCCCTTACTTCCTGAGCAAGTGAACCGCAGAAGCCCTGGACGGCATATTTGGTGGCTACATATGCCGAACCGTTAGGAATGGTGTATCGGGCGACATCGGAAGAAATCGTGATGATCGTTCCGAATTTCTGTTCTTTCATATGTGGAAGTACGGCTTTTGAGCATAGGAAGACACCTTGAACATTTACCTCAAAGATTTTCTTCCATTCATCTGCCGTCACTTCTTCTGTCGGTTTGAAAAAGCCTACTCCGGCGTTATTGACGAGTATATCTATTTTTCCGTAAGCCGATAGTGTTTCATCAACGATTTTTTGGACGTCCTCTTCTTTCGACACATCCGCTTGAATGGAAATGACATGTTCAAAACCGCTTGATTTCAGTTCTTGAGCTGCTTTATGTATATCTTCAGAACGTCCGACCAGCGAAAGTTTCGTGCTTTCTTTTGAAAACTGTTGTGCAATTTCACGTCCAATCCCCCTGGACGCCCCGGTAATGATCGCTACTTGATCATTTAACATATTTCATTCTCCTTTTCACTCTTTGATGACTTTATATTTCTATCATCTCTTCCCCGGAAGTTGTTATACTCTGCGTTATCCTGAAAAGAGACGAGGCCCGTCCCTCACTGCTTCACAACAACAAGAGACAGACCATAGCAATTACTGAATGATGGTTTCTACTTTCTTCATTAAATCTTCTGTCAAGGAAGCTAATTTTTCATCGCTTTCCTTCTGAGTTTTGCCGATGACACTGAAATAGAACTTTATTTTCGGCTCAGTCCCTGATGGACGAAGGCATACCCATGAACCGTCTTCAAGGAAATATTTTAATACATTCGATGCTGGAAGCGTGATTGCCGTTTCCGTTCCTGTAGCAAGTTCGACTTTTTTGCTCGATTTATAATCTTCTGCTGATAACACTTTCAGGCCTGACACTTCAGCCAGGGGCTCTTCTCTGAACTTCTTCAGGATCCCTTGTATCTGCTCCGCTCCTTCTTTCCCTTTCAGCGTCAGGCTCTTCAAGCCTTCTTGATAGTAGCCGTGGCGCTCAAACAGATCGTTCAGGACGTCAACAAGGGTTTTTCCTTGTTTCTTATAATAGGCGGCAGCTTCTGCAGCCATCAAGACCGCTTGAACCGCATCTTTATCTCGTGCGAAGTCTCCGATTAGATAGCCGTAACTTTCTTCATATCCGAACAGGAATGTATATTCACCCGATTCTTCATACTTCTTTATTTTTTCTCCTATGAATTTGAAACCTGTCAAGACATCTTCTACGGACGCACCATAATGTTCGGCCACTTTTCTTCCTAACTCAGAGGTAACAATCGTTTTGAATACACGTCCATTGGCAGGGATCATGTTCTTTTCCTGCTTGCGTGAAAGAATGTAATTCAAGAGAACAGCGCCTGTCTGGTTGCCGGTAAGCAGCACGTATTCCCCGTCGTCCCCCTTCACCGCCACTCCCAAGCGGTCGGCATCCGGGTCTGTTGCAATCAAGATATCGGCATCCATTTCTTTTCCGTCACGTATTGCCAATTCGAAAGCCTCTTTATCCTCTGGATTCGGAGATTTAACAGTCGAAAACTCAGGGTCAGGCTTTGCTTGCTCTTTTACAATATGGACTTGTTCATAACCCAGGGCCTTCAATCCTCTGTCAGCCATCTCGAGAGCCGTACCGTGTAAAGGTGAGAACACAATTTTCAAATCAACTTCTCTGCTGATTTGAGGCGTTTCTGAAATGGAGATCAAGTGATCAAGATAAGATTGGTGTATTTCTTCGCCAATCATTTTTATCAAACCTTGTGACTTCAATTCCTCTTCGGATTTGATTTCTATTTCAAGTTCGTTTTCCACTTCGTTCACTTTTTCGATTACTGCGTCTGCAATATGTGGAGGCAATTGGGCCCCGTCTTCACCGTATACTTTATATCCATTATACTCAGGGGGATTATGACTTGCCGTGACCACGATTCCTGAGAATGCGTTTAAATACCGTAGTGCAAATGACAGCTCCGGGGTAGGGGCAAGTTCATCGAATACATAGGTTTGAATGCCGTGTGTCGCAAGTGTCTTGGCTGCTTCCATTGCAAATTCGGGAGATTTATGGCGGGAATCATATGCGATGGCCACGCCTCTCCTTTTTGCTTCAGTACCTTCTTCTTCTATATAACGGGCCAAACCTTCAGAGGCTTTGCGAACCGTGTATATGTTCATGCGATTGGTTCCAGGACCAATCTCCCCTCTCATTCCTCCAGTCCCGAATTCAAGGTTTTTATAGAATGCATCCTCCAGTGCTTTTTCATCGTCTTTCATTGATACTAAAAGGTCATTGATTTCACGATCGATATGTAGGTAGTCACTCCATTTTTTCCAAGCTGTTTCCCAACTCATTACGATCCCCTCCTAATGCTGTATAATAATTAATTCTACCATAGTTACCCGTTTTCCTTTTAAAACCTTCCGTCACAATCCGACAAGATGTAACCGTTCTTATTTTAGCATAATTTCATTATAGCCAGGGGAGGTATTAAGTTGTATTGTTCTATGATAGTTACATTGACAGGGGATCATCATCCTTATCGAACCAGGCCTGAAAACCATAAAGAATCATGGCAAATGCAACAAATAGAATGAACCTTTCAAATGGGTTGATGTTTACCAGTGTATAAATGCCCAAAACATCTTGTAAAACATAATGAATAGGAAACAAAGCAAACATAAAATCAGCAATCACATTTGTCACTGCATATCTCCAGAAACGTCCAAAAGTAAAATGGAATATCCACAGGGTGATGACAGGAAATGCCCCAAAGACACCAGACACAAAAGCAGGTTCCAAGGAAGGGATGATTGAAACATTTATCTCCCAATGGTTCTGATTTTCAGCCACGAGATTATAAACGATCATGATGAAAGAGGCAAGGAGTGAAACTGGAATAAATCGCTTAACAACTTCTTTTTTTAAAAAGAACAATGAAAACCAGGGGGCAATTAGAATGAACCATAGTATAAGTTTATTGAGCATCATAGACCCTCCTTTAACTATCCTGAGTTAATTTATTGTTTTTCATGGAATCATGAATTATTCAGCATTCCATTATTATACTGCGCTCCGCCTACAAAAAAGACCCAAGGAAAAAGTCTGATTCCTTGAGTCTTTCAATGTTTACTATTTCTTATAATTCACTCCATACACGTCATGACGGCGGTCTTTAAGCTGGCGGACCGTTCCGGACTGGCGCTGGCGGCGCAGCACTTCCAAATCGACGTCGCCGATCATGACCATCTCGATATTCGGGTTGGTTTCTCCGACAATCCCATCGCGCGCAAATTCAAAGTCGGACGGTGCAAAAATCCCTGATTGCGCGTATTGGATATCCATGTTCTCCGTTTGCGGCAGGTTTCCAACTGTACCCGAAATAACCGTGTAGATTTGATTTTCAACCGCACGTGCCTGCGCACAGTATCTTACACGAAGATAGCCTTGGCGGTCTTCCGTACAGAAAGGAGTAAAGATAATCTTTGCCCCTTTGTCCGTCGCAATGCGGGCAAGCTCAGGAAACTCAATGTCGTAGCAGATTTGAATGGCAATTTTTCCGCAGTCGGTATCAAACACCCTGACTGAATCTCCAGGGCTGATTCCCCACCATTTCCGTTCATTTGGTGTGATGTGAATTTTATATTGTTTCTCGATGGTCCCATCCCGGCGGAATAAGTACGCAATGTTATAAATTTCGTCATCCTCTTCCTTTACAAAATGCGATCCCCCGATGATATTGACATTGTAGCGAACCGCCAAGTCTGTAAAGAGTTCAATGTATTCCTCTGTGAAATCAGTCAGCTTTCTCACAGCAAGGCTTGGCGATTTGATATTCAGGTATGACATAAGCTGGGTTGTGAAAATTTCAGGGAACACAACAAAGTCAGATTTCGCATCAGAAGCCACATCGGTAAAATATTCTACCTGATTCGCAAATTCTTCAAACGAGTTGATTTTGCGCATCATATATTGAACGACGCAGATCCGTACTGGATAACTCGTTTTGAAATGCCGTTTGCTTGATGGACGATAATCAACATTGTTCCACTCCATCAAAGTAGCATACTTTTGCGAGCGCTTGTCATCCGGAAGATAATTCGGATTGATACGCATCAATGTAAATCCGTTTAGTAATTGGAAAGACAAAACAGGGTCATAGATTTTGTGGCGGCCCACCGCATCGACGTATTCCCTTGGTGACATTTCATCAGAGTGCTTATAATAATTCGGGATCCGCCCTCCAATGATGATGCTTTTAAGATTCCATTGGCGTGCAAGGTCCTTACGTGCTTCATACAAACGGTGCCCCACCTTCATGCGGCGGTAATCCGGGTGGACCATCACTTCGATTCCATACAAGTTATAGCCGTCCGGATTATGGTTCGTTATGTATCCGTTGTCTGTTACATCATCCCAGGTATGACGATCATCATACTCGTCAAAGTTGATAATCAAGCTCGAGCAGGATGCGATGATATCGCCATCAAGTTCTGCCACAAGCTGACCATCCGGGAATACATCCAAATGACTTTCCAAATGTTCTACCTTCCACGGCTCCATGCCGGGGAAACAGACTTCCTGCATGCTGATTATATGCTTAACGTCCTTATGTTCCATTGGACGTATGATCATTTTTTTCTCAAATTGAGATAAATCCAATTTTTCTGCCAACGTGAATCACTCCTTTATACACTGTTTTCATACCCTTAGCATGCACGGGTGAAACGAAGTTCATGAGTGCATGCCAACAAAGTTTGAATGGCAATCTATATTATTTTACCAAAAGAAAGAAACATTTTTGAAGGATTTTGAACCGGCAGGCGCAGATGATTTGCTCATCCCCTGAATAAAACTTACTATATAGATGGAGCACTACATAAAATTGTTGAAAAACGATCAACTTTTCATAACAGACTTGAGAGAGTTACCGTTATAATAGAAAGAGAAAATACGTGAAGAAAGGATTTCATTATGAATAAAAAAGCAGATTCCCTTCTCTTTCTGGGATGGGCCGCTTCACTTACAGCCACACTCGGCAGCTTGTTTTTTTCAGAAGTGATGAAATATGAACCATGCGAGTTATGCTGGTATCAGCGCATACTGATGTATCCAATGGTCATACTGCTGGGGGTTGCTTATGTCCGTAAAGATTTCAAAGCTGCTATATACTCTTTGATTTTATCCGGAATCGGACTTGCTATCTCCCTTTATCATTATTCTCTGCAGAAAATCTCATTTCTTTCCGAAAGCGCTCCTTCATGCGGGCGTGTGCCGTGTACAGGCGAATATATAAATTGGATGGGATTCATGACGATTCCGTTCCTGGCACTTTTAGGATTCATTATTATCTTCATTGCAAGTCTACTAACGCTTAAAGCATTAAAGGAGGACCATTAGATTGAAGAAAATCATTATCTTTTTAGCCGTTGTCGTCGGACTGTTTGCGGCGATCGCCATAGTGACAAACATGCAAAACAGTCAAAAAGCAGAAGGAAACAAGTTCAAAAAGGATAAGCTTCACCCTGCTACCGTGGAATTAATGGATGACCCCAATTATCAAAATGTCATCCTTCCGGAAGAACTTGATAAGAAGCTTGAAAATAAAGAAGATGTGACGGTATATTTCTACAGCTCCACATGCCCGCATTGTAAAGAAACGACACCTGTACTTGCCCCCCTTGCTGAAGAAATGGGAGTGGATATGGTCCAATACAATGTACTGGAATTCGAACAGGGCTGGACGGACTATCAAATCGAAGCCACACCTACCCTTGTTCACTTCAAAAACGGTGAAGAAGTCGACCGGATCGTCGGAAGCCAGCCTGAAGAAGAATTCAGAAGCTTCTTTGAGAGAAATGTGAAATAAATTGATACGGATACGGCCCTACCTCGCTGATAATAGAAGTGAGGTAGGGCCGTTTTTGAAGCAACTTGTTGATTTAAAGTGGCTCCAGCTGTTGATTGTAGTGCAAGACGAAGACTCCTATTAGAAAAGCGGAAGGGCTTTGCTCAGAGGCGTGTGGCATAAGACGAATCGGCCTGGAAGGCGTTCTTTGCCTTCTTGGTCGGTTTGGCTTATGACATGTGCCTCTAAGCCCTGTAGCTGGACATTTCAAACCCCTGATGAGCTTTGCGACGAGGAGGCTCACCGGCCGCCCGCGGAAAGCGAAGTCTTGCACGGAAATCAACAGCGGTGTTTAAAATAACTAGCCAAAAAAAGAGGAGCCGACTCAAATCGTCGGCCCCTGTCAATGAGGAGGAATTTCAAGAGAAGATACGCTGTATCCTCAAATTAAATTGATTACTTGATATATTCCCCGATGATTAAGAAATAAACTCATTAATCTAATTTTCTAAACAATCACTAAATTAACAACTGATTGGCAGCCTTTGAATAGACACTCAGCGAGTGTTTGCATTCAGATTCATCTGTGAATTGATCAAAAGACAACGGAAAGAAGAGCCCGAAACCTTGGAGTATCTGAACATTGTGGTAGAACATATCCTCATAAACCTCATCCCGCACTCCACATTCCACAATCGATATAAGCGTCTGCAGACTTGAGATCACCTGGAAAGCTTCCTTCAATGTACCGCAATATTCAAAGTTTCTATTCGTAGTATGTAAGATTTCCATATCTTCAAATTGCTCAATTTCTTCGTCTGTGAAATAATCAGGGAAAATAGTACAATACATATGACTGATTAATTCCTGGATTTTATTGTCCTGTTCATGCGTTGCAGCTAGTAATACCTTCACCAAATAACCCACCTTTGTAATGGTTGTAATCTCTCTGTAATAGATACATTTAGAATAACATAGATAAGAACCATCAAGTGTGGTAATTATACCCATGAATTTGGTAAAACAGGTGCTTGAATGGTAGTAAATACCCATTAATGTATAAGATTTTTGTCATTTAAAGGAGCTTTTTGATGAAAACAATGAGAAAAGGTTCACTCTATCAAGTGGTGATACCAGCAAATTGGAAAAATGTAACGATAGAGCACATCCTTAAGAATCAGTGGCAAGCCCCGAAAAAACTTATTCACTCCATGAGAATGGATAAGGATATCAAAATAAATGGAGAATACTTCCCTTGGGATAACCCCTTATCTACCGGCGATCTTCTGCAAATTAATTTATTCAAAAAAGTAGACTATGATGTTCCTCCATCGTATGGTGATTTGCATGTCTTGTATGAAGACGATCATCTAATTGTTGTAAATAAACCAGCCGGGATCGATACCCACCCCAACCATTCGGATGATACGGGTACACTTGCGAACTTGATTGCTTTTCACTTTCAATCAAAGGGGGAGCATTGCCGGGTGATGCATATCCACAGGCTTGACCGCGATACTTCGGGAGCGGTCATTTTCGCCAAACACCCGTTAAGTAAAGCCATTCTTGACCGGCTGCTGATTGAGCGTAAAGTGAAAAGAACTTATCTGGCACTCGTTCACGGCAGGGTCAAGCAGAAGAATGGCACCATTTCAGAGCCAATCGGCCGTGACCGTCATCATAATACAAGGAGAAGAGTGTCTCCTTCAGGTCAGGAAGCAGTCACTCACTATAAAGTATTAGAATTCAGAGATAATATGACTCTTACCGAAGTGGTGCTCGATACAGGACGGACCCACCAGATCCGGGTTCATATGAGTCACATCGGACATCCGCTCGCAGGCGATACTTTATACGGAGGCAAGCCCTTATTCAACCGTCAGGCCCTGCATGCTGCGTGGATTTCATTTCCGCACCCAATGACTGGTGAAAGGATTGAGTGTGAGGCTGAGTGTTTGGATGATATAGGGTTGTAAATCTGTATTCAATCCAATAAAAAGAGTACCCGGCTGTGAGCCGGGTACTCTTTTTTCACATATTATTTTAATCCGTTTTTAATCGCTTCCGCTACTTGAATCGTACGGCGTGTCTGATGTTTTACAGCAGGCTCTACACTTTCCACCATATTGCCTTCCTGGTCAACCGTTACACTGGTTCCGTAAGGATTCCCTCCGGTAGCAAACGATGATTCATCCGTGTAGCCAGGTGCTGCAATGATCGCACCCCAGTGCATCATTGTCGTGTATAGTGCCAGAACTGTCTGCTCCTGACCGCCATGTGAGTTACTTGCAGATGATGTTGCGCTCACTACTTTGTTCGCCAATTTCCCCTGGAACCAAAGGCCCCCTGTTGTATCCAAGAAAGATTTCACCTGGGAAGGAACATTCCCGAAGCGGGTCGGAACATTGAAAAGGTATGCATCTGCCCACTCTAAATCGTCAAGAGTGACGACCGGAACACTGTCTTTAGTTTCATTATAATGCTTTTCCCATGCTGGATTTGAAGAGATCGCTGCTTCTGGAGCCGTTTCTTCAAAACGTAGTAATTTCACTTCCGCTCCTGCTTCCTTCGCTGCTTCTTCAGCCCACTTTGCCATTTGATAGTTCGTACCAGTAGAGCTGTAATACATGATTGCTAATTTTACGTTAGACATAATAATTATCTCTCCTTTTTTATATAAAAAATTGATGATGCACATAAGTAAGTATGCTGGTAAGCTGTAATACATAAACCTTCGTTTTCATTTACATACCAAGCAGGCATTGAATCTCAATGCTTCTTGCAGCTTCCTGCAGTTAAATAATTCTTCATTCACTAAAAACTTCCTCTTTTATCTCTTCCCAAAGGAAACCAAAATAAAACGTTTCAAATTCATTTATTGTTTATTTGAATATCTTGAAATTGAGACATTGATGTAAAAAAATATATCTCAGTGCCATTTATTTTGATTTCGAGATAATTGTATCTTACCAACTCCTCACCTGTCAACATTTAAAATAAATTCGCAAACAAAGGCCCGTCCCTCATCGCTTTAAAGCAGTGGGACGGGCTTTTCAAATTAAAAGTCGAAATTGTCGGGATCTGGGCCGAAGCGTTCGTCTTGATTTATGTCGTTGATTTGGTTCATCTCATCTGTGGATAGTTCGAAATTGAATAAATCTGCGTTTTCTTTGATACGGTTTGCATGAACCGATTTCGGGATGATCACGACATCGTTTTGCAGGTGCCAGCGCAGGATGACTTGTGCGGAAGACTTTCCATGCTTTTCAGCAATTTGTTTCAAGGCAGGTTCATCAAGGACTCTGCCCTGTGCAATTGGAGACCATGCTTCCACAGCAATATTTTCTTCCTGACAGAATGTCCGGAGTTTTTCCTGATTCAAACGGGGGTGACACTCGATTTGGTTAATTACCGGTTTTTCATTACTGTTGTTCATCAAGTCTTCAAGATGATGCTGATGGAAGTTACTCACCCCGATTGATTTCACCAATCCTTCACTATACAGTCTTTCGAGGGCTTTCCATGTATCATTGTATTTCCCTTCAACAGGCCAGTGGATCAAATAAAGATCCATATAATCCATATCCAGTTTCTTTAAACTCGTTTCGAAGGCTTTCAGGGTAGTATCATAGCCTTGATCACTATTCCATACCTTTGAAGTAATGAAGAGATCTTCTCTTCTTGCCCCGCTCTCCTTGACCCCTTCACCGACACTTTCCTCGTTCTTATAAACCGCGGCCGTGTCGACTGAAAGATACCCTGAATCAATCGCCGTCTTCACAGCTTCAACCGTTTCACGGGGATCCTTCATTTGGAAGACGCCAAGTCCGACGTAAGGAATTTCTATTCCATTATGTAACGTTTTTTTACTTTGTAAATTCTTTAACATTTAGCATCCCTCCTTCCTGTATTTTACTAAAACAAAAAGTGAAAAGGCGAATGATATGATTTCACAAATAATTCAAGGCCCCTCCCTCACTGCTTTAATGCACTGAAGAACGGGCCTTGTTATGGTGATGTTTTTGCCTGTACATTTGCTGGTCGGCTTTTTTAAAGAGTTCTTCCATCATTCCGCAGGATGAGTCCTCATGGCCATAACCGATTGACATACTTATATTGAAATTCGCGTTGTTTTGGTTATAGGTATAGATGTTCGATTGAATACGATGAACTAGTTCATCAAGGAATTCCGGTGTGCTGTACTCAATTAGTATTGCAAACTCATCCCCGCCTATTCTGGAGACTGAAATATTTTCAGTTGAGATCAACTGTAGGATGCCTGCTGTTTCTACAAGTAACCAGTCTCCCTTTTTATGACCCCAGCGGTCATTTATCATTTTAAGGTTATCCAGATCACAGATGACCAGGCCTGCAGGAATGTCTTCACAGTGGTTAAATTTCTGCATTTGAGTCTCAAAGTATTCACGATTAAACAGCTGAGTCAACGAATCATGCGTCGCCTTATATTCCAGTTCGTTCTGAAGGGCTACCTTATCATCCACATTGCGTATGATTCCCTGTATCGCAGTCAATTCCCCATTTTCATAAATCGGTGTTACAAATTCCTCAAAGCAAATATACGCTCCCTCATCATTCTTCCACCTCTGTCTGACCGGCTTCGTATAATCAAGCTTCCCGGATATTTTTCGCAGAAGAATCGAATAATCATCTGGATGAATTCGATCAAAGGCAGTTAAAGGATTTTTCTTGCTTTCTTCTATTAAATTATCACCTAATACTTTTTCAATGGAAGGACTCAAATATTTATATTCAAAATCAGGCTTTATTTCAAAATGATAGATGATATCTTGAGAACGTTCTACAAGCTGATAGATGCTCTCCATATTGGCTATCTTTTGTTTATAATGTACAACCACTTTCCATACAAAGACAATCAGAATCAAGACCGCCACCGCACCTGCTGCAAGCAGCATAATAGATACCGCAGAGAACATAGAAAGCAAGCTCCTTCACTCAAAGTCAGATAATGCCAAAACTCTTTGCCTCTATTATACTACAAAACCATGACAAATTACCTATAATATGTAAGACCCGTCCCTCAGTACATGTAAGCACTGAAGGACAGGCCTTAAACTTTTACCTGTTGATGAATTGGTTCATGTTTTTTCCAATGAAGGAAAGTTTGTGAAGCGGACGGGTCATCGCAACGTATTGCAGCTTGATGTCCAGTTCGTTCTGACTGCTGAATATTTCGTCGATGACCGTAATCATGACGACATCAAATTCCAGTCCTTTTGATAAATAGGAAGGGACCACGACGATTCTGTCCTTTGGTATTGACTCCTGCTCCTCCAATAGCTTCACTTTCCCGGGCATTTGCTCATCGAGGATTTTATAGATCATTTTACAATCCTTCATGCTTTTCCCGATGACGGCAAATGTTTGGAATCCTTCTTCTCTACCTTGAGATACCTTGTCTCTGATTATGACTGAAAGCTCCTCTCTCTTCTTATACGTATAAGAATCAGGGGCTTCCCCGTGACGGACAACCGGCTTCACCTTTGGAAATTCATAAGGCAGGAGGCTCAGAAGCTTATTCGCTTCTTCCATGATTTCAATCGTCGTACGGTAGCTTTTTTGAAGCTCAGTATATGTGGCTCTCGGAAATACTTCCTTGAAGACGGGATCCCATGCTTGAAGCCCCCTGTAGGAATGAATGCCTTGAGCGAGATCCCCTACCAAGGTAAACATATCGGTTTCTAACGCCCTTTTCAGTGCATATAGCTGCATATAACTGTAATCCTGTGCTTCATCGATTACGATGTTTTTTGCTTTATAGAACTTGTCGATTCCGAACAGATGAGTCTGCAAGTATAGGAGCGGTGCAAGGTCCTCCAGCTCGTATTTCTTCTTCATCAGGAGATTCACCGAATAGAAGCAAAGATCCTCCGCCTGACTCATATCCAGCTCGCCATGCGAGTACTTCACCAGCCGTTCCGGATTTGAAAAGAGCTCTGAATAATACTGTTCCAGATTTTTCTTTTCAAACTGCTTCATATACTGGGAAACACTTGTCCTGACTGCCTTCTTCACTTCTTCGAGCCTTTCAGCCTTCTTATCCAGTGCTTTGGAAATATACTCTTTCCGGTTAGCGGCACCCGTACGCTGATAAAGTGCTTTCTCAATCTTCCCGTCAAAGAAGGTCTCCACTTTCTCGATCATTTGCTTCTTATTCGTACGTACATAGCTCTGCAATAAGGATTTCAGCTTCTCAAGTCTGCGGTAGACAGGCATATAAGTATATTCTTCTTTGAAAAGATACGTGAATTTCTTTGCTGAGTAGAGTTTGTATTTGTCCACATAGAAGTCTTCGGATGGGTAGAACCTTTTTTCGATTTCTTCAAGATAGTGATCGAGGATTTTTCTGAAGGTTTTTGATCCCTTGAACCCAGAAATCCATGAAGCCTGTTGGACCGCCGAATCACGATTCTGCTCAATCAGCCTGATCAGCTTGTCATCTTCAACCAGCTTCAACTTCTTTTCGAGACAGGTCATGACATAATCGGAAAAAGTCGTCTGCCTCACTCTTTCCACGCCAAGCTCGGGCAATGCTTCCGAGATGTAATCGATGAAGAGATTACTCGGAGCAAGAATCATCAGCTGCCTCGGATCAAAATGCTGTTTGTAATTATAAATAAAGTAGGAAATCCGGTGAAGGGCTATGGTTGTTTTCCCGCTGCCTGCCGCACCCTGCACAATAATCGGTCTGTTCAGGTCGGCCCGGATGATCCTGTTTTGTTCTTCTTGAATGGTGGAAATGATTTCGGTTAGTCGATTGCTGGAACTCTTGGCTAAAGAATCCTGAAGCAGCTCATCTGTCGTGGTCAGGTCGATGTCCCTGATCTCTTCAAGATCCCCGTCCTCAATCATATACTGGCGCTTTAAGGAAAGATCCCCCGCATACGTTTCACCCTCTGCCTCGTATGAGACATCACCAATCCTTCCTTCATAATAAAGATTAGCAATCGGCGAACGCCAGTCTACGATGATTTGTTCCTGGTTTTCACGTTGATACAAGGATGTCTTTCCGATGTAGTGCTTCTCTGTTTTGTCTGAACCCTCATTTTTAAAATCGATTCGGGCAAAATACGGTTTATTCTTTGCTTTCAGAAGAGATTCCAATTCTTCTTTCGACATTTCGAAAAAGCTCGAGTTTGTCAGGATGTCGATGTAGGCCGCACTCGACTCTCCCCAATCGACATCTCCAAATGCTTTTTCCATATTTTCTTTGTACTTCTCTTTGCTTGACTGCGATGTTTCAATCACCACGTCAATATACCTTTTTGTGAATTCCAGTCGTTCAGATTCATTTGAAAAATCGGGGTGTAATGCTGATTCCTTCGTCATAGCTTTCTCCTTTCGAATGTGGTTTTACGCAATGGAGAAATAAACGTCTTAATCATGCCGCCGGGGTAACGACTCCCGTGCGGTCTAACACGTTAAATGAGAACTATAGAAATCTGTAAAAATTATGTAGGCGTTTGGGAGCAGAAATATATATTATCAGATAATTGGTAAAAGTTCAATAAGAAATGCTGCGGTGGCTCGCCCAGCCCCGACAAGCAAGAGTTAATGACCTGGACACCAGATATGTACGGATAAAGTTCAAATTGAGGTCAGTTTGATACTCGATTTGACAGTTCTTCCAAAATATAAAGTGAAAAATTCATTCCCCTCCTTAAATTCAACAGGAATCTTCGAGTTTCGGACCATAATCTTCGAGTTTGTGCCAATAATCTTTTAGTTTCCACTGAAAATCTTCGAGTTTTCTCCGATAATCTTCGAGTTTCCCAAGTAATTCATCCGTTTTTCCAATTCACTTCCAATAAACCGTCTATCTGAAGCACAAAAAATCCCCTCTATAAAGAGGGGCCGCCACAATCCACATGTACTTTATTCAACCTTGTCCAATTCTTCTCCCAAGTACTTTGCAAGCTCAAGCATGCCAAATTTCCCTGCAGCCTGTTCAGCATCCTTGTTATAATTGGTATTCGTATTCACATCATACGTATACAAAGATCCGTCAGCATCCTTGATGAATTCTATACCGGCGACATCAATTTTATTTTCACGAAGGAAGGATTGATAGTCAGAAATGATTCCGTCATCGAAATCATCGATCACCCGGAACTTCGGTGCTTCTTCTTTCTCTCCCACCGGACAAAATAATTCATCGATTTGACAGGCATCAGCTGGACATAGTTCAAAGCCCTCGGATGTATCTACGCGGACGGCATATAGAAACTTCCCGCCGACAAACTCACATCTGGTGATGGACGAGTCAGGTGATTGAATATATTCCTGAATTAACGTTGTACCGTCTAATGGTTCCTCAAAAGAATCACTGTAAACATACTCCTTCAGCGCTTCTACTGAATGAAATAACTGTACGCCCAGTCCTTTACCGGCACGGTTGTGCTTTGTGATGAACGGCAGCGTGCCAAGCTTTTCGGCAGCCTGAATAATGTGTTCTTTTCCGACCGCAGCAATGGTCTTAGGTGTTTTGATTCCAGCTGCATTCAATGACATATATTGATTCACTTTACTGACTTCTAAACGGAGTGCACGGGTCCCATTCAAAACCTTTCGATCATGCCGTTCCAGCCAGGACAGAACACTTTCCGTCAGTTCCGGTGCATAACGATGGTTTCGTGTATGGGATGACGCACTGATTCTATTATAGAATACCCCTTGTGGAGGAGCTGCTGTTAAATCGACAACCCCTTGGTCGAGGAACCATTCTTCATATGGAAGCTCGAGTTCATCCAACCGATTTGCCAGATGGTTGGTCCATTCACTATTTTCATGGATCACGTAAATTTTTTTCATTGCGATTCCCTCATTCATAGTAAGATACTAATTCTGACTTAAATACAAAGTAATCCTACTATAAAAGTAGGATTATTGTCAAAATCGAGTATTCATTTCACTTGCCGTTTATTCTTAATGTGTATTTTCATACCGCTTTTGGTGATGGAGGGCTGTGCTGAATCTTTCAACTGGAGCGGCTCACTCGCCTTCTCCACCTTTAACAGATCTCTAATTTCCTGCAGGACTTCAAGATTTGTCGTCTGTTTGACTTTATACTGCTCCTCCCCTCCCTTTAAGCGGTTGAAGAGTTTGATCATAAGAAAAATACTGGCGGCAACGAGGATGAAATCGACTGTAGTCTGAATGAACTTTCCTATTTCAATCACCTCAGCTTTCACTTTGAATGTCAGTCCTTCAAAATTGATCCCGCCGAAAAGAATGCCGACAAAGGGCATCATGATATCTTGAACGAGGGATTCTACCATCTTCCCAAACGCAGCTCCGATAATCACCGCTATGGCAAGATCGAAGACATTCCCCCTTGAAATGAACTGCTTAAATTCTCTCCACATCATCCCTTCACCTGCCGTTTCATTATTAAATCATATGGCTGAAACCAGGCAGGTATGAGGACAATCTGAGGTTCGAACTTGAACCTCAGCCTAAAAAATATGAGCCGGCCCTATCCGGACCGGCTCGCTATTGTGCTTTTACATAATATACTTTCTTACGATTGCAAAAAGAAGGAATAAGGCAACAACAAACATGACGATGACCAGGATTTTTTCTTCTTTATTACCAAGCATACTAATTCGCCTCCCTGTAATTTACCCATTACCCAGTGTAATATAGTTTTACCCCGGATTCAGCTTCCAACACTTACTACACCGTTTTACGCTCGTGCAGAGAGGTTTCAAGAATGACGGGGGAGAGATGATCTTCCTCAAAAAACAGTCGAAACGCTTCCTCCCCCAGCTGTCTGATCGGCATGTCAAACGAAGTAATATCAAAGACATCCGATATGGGATGATTATCAAAACTTAAGATTGCCAGTTCATCAGGAACGACGATGCCCTTCCTGCCTGCTTGAGATACGATCCCGGCGGACACCTGATCACTTGTCACGATGAGTGCGGAAGGCTTATCCTTCAAAGCCTCCCACTGTCCAACGACATCCCTTCCGTCCTTTAGGTGGATGCATTCATTGAAAATCCAGTCTTCCCGCACCTCATTCCCGGCTGCTTCAGCAGCATCATAGAATCCCCGAACCCGTTCCTCACTATTTGTTCCAAAAGTCCGATGAAGACATAACCCAATGTCAGTATGGCCTTTTGAATGCAGGTAGTCCATTCCGGTTCGGACCGCTTCATAATGGTTGATAAATACTTTTTTCGCCACCCCATGAAGGTTTTCACAAAAAACGACATTCAACCCTTCCATGAATGAATGGAGCGTATCGAGAGAATTAGCCCTTGAAGTGATGATGAGACCATCTACCTCTTTCATTTGGAGGCGGTGGAACGCATCCAGTTCTGCATCTTTCTCATAATCGGTCTGAAAGATTTTCAGGTGATACCCATGTTTCAATGCTTCTCCAGCGATTCCCTCCAGTATTTCACCAAAGTATGGAAGATTCAAGAAAGGAAGAACAACCCCTATACAATACGTTTTACCTTTGGATAAGTAGACGGCATTAGCATTTTTTATGTAATTCAGTTCTTTTACGGCGGCCAGAACTTTTTGTCTCTTTTCTTCTATTACATAAGGGTGATCATTTAAGACCCTAGATACGGTTGAAACCGAGACACCGGCCAGCTGGGCTATTTTACGAATGTTAGTCATGATATCCTCCCCTCTTTTCAAAAGAAATTTTTTCTTCAGTAAGTGCTTGCTCTGAAACGCGTTTCACAGATTATAGTCAAGATAAGGTTAATCCATAAATACAAGAACGACAAGGAGGATGCGTTATGCTTGGTATTTTGTATCTCCCCATTCTTTGTTTCATCATTGTAGGGGGCAGTTATTTGGCATTAAAGCCTATTGATTTTTTCACGCAGACAGATGCAGGTGACCCGTTCGAACCTTTGTTCAAAAGACATAATATGTAATGCTTAAATAACTGCTTTCCTGCGGGAGAGCAGTTTTTCAATGCTGATCGGACTGATTCATCCAATTCTCCGCCCATGTGCCAACTGCCTCAAGAACCAGTTGAAGATCTCTCCCTTTTTGTGTCAGGCTGTATATGATTTTCACCGGCTTTTCATCCCCGCATTCCCGCTGGATAAGCCCGCATCCTTCCAGTTCTTTCAATCTCTCAGCAAGAACCTTCTGACTAATATTTGGGATTCGCTCATTAAGATCTTTAAAACGGCAGCTTCCGTCAAATAATACTTTTATAATCATTCCGATCCAGCGTTTTCCCAATAGGGAGAAAGCTGCTTCGTATTTAGGACAAATGGTTGATTTCATGATGGTACACACTTCCTTTAAGCCTCAATGCTTGACGCAAAAAAATACGTCCGTTATAGTGGTCATGTTATTAAAGTTACTTACAAAAAGTAAGCATCATCCAAATATAACCTATATTATAGCACTTTTCTCACATCAAGGAGGCAATATCATGGCAAACTTCTTTCAAGTGGCAGAGGAACGCCGCTCAACGAAAGTGTACAACCCAGAGGTTGAAATTCCTCGTGAAGAATTGGTTGAGATTCTTGAAACTGCAGGAAGGGCACCTTCTGCATGGAACCTGCAGCATTGGAAATTCCTTGTATTTGATCAGAAGGATGTTCAGGAGCGCTTGCTTCCGATTGCATATAATCAGCAGCAAGTCGTCGATGCGTCAGCAGTTGTTGCAGTACTGGGCGACCTGGAGGCCGATAAAAATATCGACCCCGTTCTCGACCCCTCAGTAAAAAAAGGCGAGATGACACCTGAACTGAAAGAGATCCTGACAAAGCAGATAAAGGGTGCCTACAGCCGGGATCAATATCCAAGAGATGCCGCATTCAGCAACGCATCACTTGCAGCCATGCAGTTAATGCTGGCAGCCAAAGCAAAAGGATGGGACACTTGTCCGATCGGCGGCTTTAATCCCTCTGCACTTGTATCAGATTTCAATATTTCAGATCGCTACTTGCCAATCATGCTAATCACCATCGGCAAGCCGCTTAAGGAAGCAAGAAAAACTGACCGCCTCGATATCCGCAATTTAATTGATTGGGCGGAATAAAAGGAAAAGCCACATCCATTAGCGATGTGGCTTTTGATTTGAATAAGAATTATATATTTATTAAATCCTTTGTCACCCTTTGGATAATCTCAGGCAGAACAGTAAACGTATAAGGCTTATATACTCGTTCTGTCCATTGATGTCCGTCTTTTCCGTAGACACCAATGTTAATGGAAGGAATATTCAGCTTCCGGATCGTATCGATCGGCACCGGATACAGGTTGTCAATCATCGGAAGATTCTTCTTAATAACCTCGATGTCTTCATCCTCTTCATGAAGCGATAGAAAGCTTCCATCTGCAAGATAAGGAAAGAACCGTTTCACTACGAACTCTTCCCCCGTCTCCCGGGAAATTTCATTCAGACAGCAGCCCAGCACTTCCTTCACTTTCTTTCCATACTCATTCTCTTCATTCAAATAGTTATGAGGCAGAAATGGCGGAGCGAAGAAGATGATGACTCTCGGTGTCCGATCAGGATCGAGGTGCTGCAGTGCTTCAACCATTTTGTAGGCAATCGTCCTTCGATCCTCCCCTTCATGGCCGCGATACACTTCCTCCATGACAGGCTCCGGATCAAGACCTCTCTCCTTCAGCCAGAAGATGTATTCCCTTAACGTCAGGACATCCACCTTCCAGGATAGCTCCCGTTTAGGAAAGCTGTGATAGCTCCGGTAATTTTCATACTGCTCATGGCTGCGTTTTTCAAGTTGCGCCACCGCTTTCATCGCTGCTTTTTTCATTTCATATAATACATCACGTGCAGTTTTTTCATATACAAAGTAGTTGAAATAAATCGACGTGCTTAAAGGAGTCTGCACATTATATGCTGTCTTGTCGTCTTTGAAATAAAGGCAGGACGGCGGCAGGGTGAATTCACCGGGTATTTTTTCGACAAAATCAAGGTTCTGATTGATTTCCAGGTTGATTTTTGAAGCAATTGCCGTTGGATCGATGGAGGTCAGTACATCCCCGACATGTGCTTCTCTTCCATAAATATAAAAGCCAGGCAAAAATTTGCCCGCTGCTCCGGTATAAATATATCTCTTACAATCCCCGTCATATATCGGGGAAATAAAGTCTGTATTGATGGCGGCCAAATAGTCAAGCCCTTCACTCTTCAAGCGGTCGAGCTCGTTTAAAGCAGCAATCAGTCCGGCATGCTCACTTTCTTCATCACCATTGAATAAGAACAATAGATTTCCCTTAGGAGGCTGACTTTGTTCGGAAAAATGAAGCATATTAGCCAGATGAACGGCGATGCCGCTTTGCATATCAAGGGCTCCTCTTCCAAACAGCCAATTCCCCGAAAGGGCATCTTCCCTCACTCTTTCTTCCCCTTCATAATCCATAAAGAATTTCTGCAGGAAATCCGGGTCATGGGCCATTTCCTGAAGGGCCCCGTAATCATCTGTGCCGACCGTGTCGTAATGGGCATGGAATAATAAGGTCTTTGCCGATTCTCCATCCAGGAGGGCAAATACATTCTTCCGGTCAACCCCGTCATTCGGAACTTCTTGCATCCAGACTTTATCAGGATTCTTTTGAAAGTAAGGAAACGAACGGATGATTTCATATATATACTGAGCTTTTAGGCTTTCCCCTTCTGTGCCATTATAGCTTTTCAGAGCGACTAAAGATCGTGTGATGTGTTCAATCTGCTCGGAGATCGATTTGTTTTTCAACTGTAGATGCACGTTAGGACCGCTCCTTTCTATATAAATATTCTCTATAATTGATAACATCTTAACGAAAAAGCAACCGTTTTGGAAGGGGTTTCAAAATTATTTTTTATTATTTTTTTGGATTAACTATTGAATTCAGCTCTAATACCGAATATTATATTAGTTGTGTGTTTTTAATGTTCGTTTTTATGGAGGTATCACAATGTTTAAATTACAAGAGAACGGCACTACTCCTAAAACAGAAGTACTCGCGGGATTAACGACGTTCCTGACGATGGTGTATATCGTGATCGTCAACCCGATTATTTTGGCGGATGCCGGTGTACCGTTTGACCAAGTTTTCTTGGCCACGATTATTTCAGCCGTCGTCGGTACATTATGGATGGCGTTGTTCGCAAACTACCCGATAGCGATTGCTCCAGGTATGGGATTGAATGCTTACTTTACTTACTCGGTGGTAGGTGCGAATGAGGATATTTCGTACGTTGTTGCATTTTCTGCCGTATTTGTTGCTGGTATTATATTTGTTATCCTTTCACTTACCCCTTTCAGGGCAAAATTGATTGAAGCGATTCCGGAAAATTTAAAGCATGGTATCACGGCAGGAATCGGATTATTTATCGCATTCATCGGATTACGCCTGACAGGTTTGATCGAAGCTCATCCAACCAATTTGGTGCAGCTTGGGGATCTGCACTCATCGTCTGCACTTCTGGCACTTGCCGGGCTTGCTGTGACACTTGTGCTGATGGTGATGAATGTCCACGGGGCGTTATTCATAGGGATGATCGTTACCGCATTGATCGCCTATTTTACAGGTGAACTTTCTTTTGATAAAGGATTCTTTGCCATCCCTCATCTTCCTGAAGGCATCATCATCAGCAATCCGCTAACCGCGTTTGCAGATGTTGTTCAATACGGATTGTATGCAGTAGTCTTCTCCTTTTTACTCGTGACGATTTTCGATACAACCGGTACGATGATCGGGGTTGCCCAGCAGGCAGGATTGATGAAAGGCAACAAGATGCCAAGAGCACGTGAAGCACTGCTTGCAGACTCTGTGGCGACGACAATCGGGGCTATGTTCGGTACAAGCCCGACATCCGCCTATATCGAGTCTTCTGCTGGTGTTTCCGCCGGCGGCAGAACCGGCCTGACGACATTGACCGTATCGATCCTATTTATTGCCGCTGCCTTTTTCGGTCCGCTTGTCAGCGCACTTTCAGGGATATCTGCCATTACAGCCCCTGCGCTGATCATCGTCGGCAGCTTAATGATGGGGAGCATCTCTCATATTAAGTGGGATCAGCTTGATGAAGCGTTCCCTGCATTCCTGATCATCCTGAGCATGCCTCTCACATCAAGCATTGCAACCGGGATAGCACTTGGATTCATCTCTTACCCATTGTTAAAAGCATTCAAAGGGCAATGGAAGCAGGTACATCCGCTTGTTTATATTTTTGCGGTATTATTCTTCTATCAACTGGCATTTCTGCCGCATTAAAGAAAAGCGCAAGCGCCTTGTTCAGCCCCGACAAGCGTTGGAGGGCCGCCCGGTGAAGTCGTTCTTTGACTTCAGTGGGTGGACCGAAACGTCTCGAGGGGCTAGGCGCTGGAGCTGGACCATTCTCGAATTATATTTATACTTTTGCAGTTATAAAGAAAATCGCCCGGAATTTCCCCGGGCGATTTTCTTTATAGCTTTGATTAGGAATTCACGACTCAGGCTTTGCCTCACTCCCACACTCTCTCCACTTCAACCAGTACTTTTCCATCGAAGGTCATCTTATAAATATCAGGCATTTCGAGACCCTTCCAAAAATCGAGATTGTAACGGTCATCAAAATGATTCATGATCAGTACCATGATGTTGCCGTGTGTCCCTACTGCTACACTTTTTCCTGCGTATTTATCTAACATGTTGAGGAAGCAACGTACTCCTCTTTTCTGCGCTTGAAGGTTGGATTCACCACCCGGAAAAGAAAAATGAGGTTCTCTCCACACTTTCCCGATCGCCTGAGAAAAGTCTTCGACAGGTTCTCTGGAAAGTGTCCTTTCCTTCATATCTTCATAAATATCAATCTTCAGTTTATGTATCGAGGCGGTTCCCTCCACCGTTTCCACCGCCCGTTTATAGGGGCTTGAGCATACTGCATCAATATTCTTATCCTTCAGGAGTGCTGTCACCCTTATAGCGTCACGCGCCCCTTTTTCAGAAAGCGGTCTCTCCAATTCTTCCGGAGTATAAACAGAGTGGGCATGTCTGACGAAATAAATACATGTATTCATCGTTTCACTTCTTTTCTTAAAAGCTTGTATAGCAATGGGAGCATTGCTGAGCTGTTTTTTGTCTTTTTTTTCGTTTATGGCACTTTGGGCATTCAACTTCTTTTGAATTGAGGTCAATTCCTTTATTGCCGTGCAGCCATCTTAAAGCCCATCATAATGCCGATGATAACTAATATGAAAGCTCTGTTAAACACCGCTGTTGATTTCCGTGCAAGACTTCGCTTTCCGCGGGCGGCCGGTGAACCTCCTCGTCGCTCTGCTCCTGCGGGTCAGAAAAGCGGAGGCGGCTCGTTCAGCCCCGACAAGCATAAGATGAATGGGCCGGGAAGGCGTCTTTTGCCTTCTTGGCCCATTTAGCTTATGACCTCGAGGGGCTAGCCGCAAGAGTTGGACAAGTCTCACCTGTCTCGCTTTTCCCGCAGGAGTCTTCGTCTTGCACTCCAACCAACAGCTGGAATAGGTTAAAAACAAAATTAAACTTTAACACAGCCAATATGAAAGCAGCATCCAAAAAACCTTTTCCTTACTATCAATACTTCATACGAAATTTCAGAAAAAAGGTTTCATTTATTTACTGATCCCAAATCTTATCAAGCTGTCCTGCATAAAACATAATCGCTTTTCGATAAGATTGTATCGTTGCATCCCCAGACGTCTCAGCCAAAAGAGTAAGAAGGATCTCCATTGCATCACTATGTTCATTTAAATTATGCAAAGTCATGCTATAAAAGAGTTTGAGTGCATTATTCGCAGGAAATCTTTCTATTCCCTTCCTCAAAACCTGTTTGGCATTTTCATATTTCCCTAATGTGCGGTACGTGCTTCCTAGTCCCAAATAAGCACCTTGAAGTTCACCTTCATTTAAACCGAGTTGCAATGCTTTTTTATAGTAAGGTATGGCTTCAAGTTCCTTTCCGAGGGTATCATGACTCCATGCACATTGATATTGAACCCTTCCATTATCAGGTGAATCTTGTATCAAATTTTTAAAAAGATCAATCGAAGCCTGTATATCTCCCTCTTCTCTCAGTTTAACACCTTCTTTGATCCTCTCTTCAATTGTTCCATGTCTGCTTTGTTTAGGGCTATACTCAACGAGCCATGAATCATGCCAGACTCCCTCATGCAGTTCATTATTAGGCAGGATTTTTATTTTTCTGTACCCGCATTTTTCATAACACCTTATCGCCCTTTCATTCCATACCATCGGATCCATGACAAGGCGGTCGACTCCCAATGTGCCGATCAAATATTTCTGCAATGCATTGATCAGCATGGTGCCGACTCCGCGGTTCCAGTAGTCCGGTTCCCCGATAAATTGATCGGTTCCATAGATTTCTTCATTGGAATGATTGTATCCGTATTTGCTCCGTTCTTCTTCTTCAATCGGATAATATTGGACGTATCCAATCTCTTTCCCTTCAAAAAGGAACATGTACCGGAATGCTTCATCACTTTGAACGAAAAACTTTTCTTCAACCATTTCAATTGTAAATGGACAGTCCCTGCCTTCATAATATTGAAGCACTTCAGGATCGGACAGCCATTTCGCCAATATGTACTTATCGTCCTCTTTAAGCGGACGAATCTCTATATCTCCATTACAGATTTCCATCTCTCATACCCCCATCCTTCTATTACTATTCACCTCCACCCGCCGGAAATCCTCCAATCCTTTAGTCGAGTGAGGGACGGGCTTTTAGCGCTGGATTGTAATAAAGGATTTTTCATACTTTTACTGACGCAAGGAATTTTTGACAATCAGGTGAAAATGAATGATATTTTGATTGTTTAGGTATTTTTTTAAATGGATAGAAGTAGAATAAGCCAAGTATTCATGTTATCATTAGTTTGTGAATTATTTCACATTTTTTTCGAACAAGTTCCATTAAAAACTTCTATTACGTTAGGTGTGTGAGGAAGAATGACAATCAAATGCACAAACAAAGTGGCCCTTATTGGAACCGGGTTTGTCGGTTCAAGTTATGCTTTTGCCCTATTGAATCAAGGAATTGCCCACGAACTCGTATTGATAGATATGAACAAAGAAAAAGCGGATGGAGATGCACGCGACCTTAATCATGGACTTGCTTTTGCTTCTCCAATGAAGATTCACGCTGGTGATTACAGTGATTGCAAGGACGCAGATATCGTGGTGATCACAGCCGGAGCAAATCAAAAGCCCGGTGAAACACGGCTTGACTTAGTAGGAAAAAACATTAAAATCTTTAAAAGCATCGTCGAGCAGGTAATGGCCAGCGGATTTAATGGTATCTTCCTTGTCGCAACTAACCCTGTGGATATATTAACGTATGCAACCTGGAAATTTTCTGGTTTGCCTAAAGAACGAGTCATCGGTTCAGGGACGATTCTGGATACAGCCAGACTCCGTTATCTTGTAGGTGAACATTTCGACATTGATACCCGTAATATTCATGCTTACATTTTGGGCGAGCATGGTGATACCGAGTTTCCTGTATGGAGTCATACAACGGTCGGGGCGAGTCATTTAAGTGAATTGATTGATATGGATAAAGAAGACGTTCAAGAGAAATTGGATGAAATCTTCATCAATGTAAGGGATGCCGCTTATCATATCATAGAACGGAAGGGTGCCACATATTATGGAATCGCCATGGGTCTGGCACGGATCACGAAAGCGATTTTCAACAATGAAAACAGTATCTTGACCGTTTCTTCACTGCTTGACGGCCAATATAACCAGAAGGACATTTATATAGGGGTTCCTGCAGTCATCAACCGTGAAGGAATCCGCCAAGTAGTAGAGCTTCCATTAAATGAAAAAGAGCAAGGTCAATTCAGACATTCTGCCGAGACGTTAAAAGAGGTCATGCAGACAGCCTTCGGGGACTGAGCACAAGACATAGACACGCACGCAGAGGAAACCTCCTCATAAACTATTGAGAATTCGTTTATGAGGAGGTTCTTCTATGTACGACGATAGACAGTTATTCCCTGGATTTCCTGGAGGCGGCGGTTTTCCGGGTGGTGGCCCCGGCGGCGGTTTCCCAGGAGGCGGCCCACCGAGCGCAACTCCGCCTGGAGGACAGCAAGGAGGAGGTAATCAGCCTCCACCGGGGCCGCCGCCAAGCTTCACGCCCCAGATGACAACCATGCAGGGCGGACCAAGCGTATTCGCTGTAGACCCCGGGGCGATCCGCCGCTGTTTATTCCGATACACTTATATATGGCTGCAAAGAGATCAGTTTTGGTTCTATCCGATATTTATTGGCCGCCGTTCGATTGCAGGCTGGAGATGGATCGGCTGGAGATGGGTATATTTCGGCATCGATTTAGATAATATCCAATCCTTTACGTGTGTGTAGGCGATGAATATGTATTCCTATCCTTCCTATTTTCGTACAAATCCCGAAGTCAGATCTAGAAAGATTACAGTCACTGGAGAACATACGATGTATGTAGATCCTGATCAGGCGATTGTATCACTTGGAGTCGTTACCCAAGATGAAGATTTGGAAGAAGCTCAAAGACAAAACCGGGAGATATCAAACCGGGTTGTACAATCACTGGTGGACAATGGGATACCAAAAATGGACATCCAAACCTCCACCTATCAAATTTTCCCCAAATATAATTACGAAGATGGAAAGCAGATCTTCACGGGTTATGAGATAAGGCATGTTTTCCGCGTCACGGTTAATGACATCGAATCTCTCGGAAAAATAATTGACGACGCCATAAAAAGCGGGGCAAATCGGGTAGAAAATATTCAGTTTGTAAACTCTGATCCTGCAAAGACTTACCAACAGGCACTTGCAGCGGCTTATAAAAAGGCCTATGAAAAAGCACTTACCCTGTCTAATCAATCAGGGCAGCAATTGGATCCGCATCCCAAATCCATTACAGAACATTCGGGCGCAGCGGTGATTCCTTTTGCTTCCACATCTCTCGTTCAAGCAGCAGAAGATAGCACAAGCCTGCAGCCCGGCCAGATCGGAGTAACGGCTTCCCTCACAGCAGAATACCGAAGCTATTAAACGAAAGGCCCGTCCCTCACCGCTTTAAAGCAGTAGAGGAACGGACCTTTGATTTTGCATTTTATTCGCCCAGTGATTTTGATTTACTTCCGCATGCTTCCATGGCGGATAAGATTGCTCCCCTGAATCCATTTTTCTCAAGCGCTGAAACTGCTTCAATGGTGGCTCCGCCCGGGGAGCAGACAGCGTCTTTCAGTTCTCCGGGATGCTTGCCTGTTTCAATCACCATTTTGGCTGCACCAAGTACAGCTTGAGCTGCCAGCTCATACGCTTGATTTCTCGGTATGCCCTGAAGAACTGCACCGTCTGCGAGAGCCTCGAGGAACATAAACACATAAGCAGGTGAAGATCCACTTACTGCAGGAATCGCATCCATCAGGCTTTCTTCCACCCGTTCTGCTTTGCCGAAGCTTCGTAAAATGATAGAAACCTCATCCAATTCTTTTTCTGTTAATTGTTCATTCACACAATAAGCCGTCATCCCCTCCCCTACTAATGAAGGCGTATTCGGCATCGTGCGGACTATCTTTATACTTTTGCCGAACTGAGCTTCCATCCATTCCAGCGTGATTCCCGCAGCAATCGTCACAACAATCGCGCCTTCTTTCACGGTACCTTTTACTTGTGAAATAACCTCTTTATATTGATCTGGTTTAATGGAAAGAAACAATATATCCGAGAAGCCTGCAACAGCCAGATTATCAGCTGTACATTCAACCTGAAATTCTTTGGACACTTCCCTTCTTGTTGTATCTGATTTCGCACTGGTCATGACTGCTCGTTTATCTACAATCCCAGCCTGCAGTATTCCACCTAAAATGGCCTGTGCCATATTTCCGCACCCAATGAAACCTATCGTTTTCTTCATAATGCTTCACCTCTGTCATTAACTATCATCTTTAGAATCATAACAAACTTTTTCACCTGAGTGAATAATAGAGAAATCGGAAATGACCACCTTTCCCCGCACCGCACTTGTACTTGCCCAATTATGAAGCTCCCTCCAAAAACCTTTTCAACAAAAAAAGACCTGAAGAAATCCAAGATTCCTCAAGTCCTCAATCCTTCTTTATTCAGTCAATTTTCCACAATGCGGACAAAGTGTTTTTGTATAATCTTCCGGAAGTTTTTTATGACAGCGAGGACAGGTTTTCACATACTGCGGATGATCGAACAAATCCTGAGACAATCCATAACCGCTTTTAAACGTTCTCATTGTCAGACGGACCAGCAGCCCGATCACCAAACCCGTTACTAACAGCGCCCAGATCATACTCCCTTATTCCCCTGCTTTTCGCAGAATCGCCTTGAAATCAAGGCTGACCATTGGTTCATCGTTCATCAGCCTATCTCTCAGACCTGTCAGTAACGATTCCTCAATCTCTGATAAATTGGTCAGGTCCCACTTCTTGTGGAAAACCGTGTAAAGTGTGAAATCCCGCAATAATAAAAAGGACGGCATATGCTCGATCCATCCTTCTTCCAGCGAATACTCTTCCAAATATCCGCGCAGAAAAGCCGTTAAAAAGGATTCACCAAATTCAGAACGCACCTCCAGCTTCTCCTTTCTGTGTTTCCACCACACAGAATAATAAAGAGGAATCGCTATATCACTCAGGAAGAAAAACTGCATGCTGTCATCGAAATCAAACACATGAATCTCGCCATCATGATAAAAAAAGTTCCCCGGATGAATATCTGAATGGATGACCCCAAAGTTTTCAGGAGTCTCTTCCAGTTTCTGAATTTCTTTCTTGTTCCGCTCTGCTTTTTCAATTATAAGGGAATCGTCTGAGGAAAGATATTTCGAATAGTGCATGATATCATCTTCATCCCATCTTGCCCTCACGAACTCTCCTGCTTCATATGTCTTTGTTATCCGATGCATTTTGCCGGTGGTTTTCCCCCACTCTTTAAACAAATCTTCATTGAACAGGTCATCCTTGACGCTTACCGGCTTGCCGGGAGCCTTATTGAATAAGCACACATAAAAACAGGTATCCCCTGTGTCCAGTACTTCAACCAATCTGCCTTCCGCCGATTGATTGACAAGCGGCACATTGACTCCTTTATCATGTAAATAATTCATCCAGCCGAACTCCGCTTCCACATCTTTTCGGGAGCGGTGGGAACTGTGGGTCAATCTCAATATAAACGGTATTCCTCCCTTGTGGACTTCATACACATAGTTTTCAAAATCCCCCAGCTTCTTTGCATGTGAAGCATCACACCCATACTTTGCCGCCGCTGCCTCAAGAAGCTCTAAACTGAACAGTTTTTCTATCCATTGTTCCATCTTTTATTCTCCTTATCCAGTAGTGAGTGATCTCCTTATTCTTTCAATAAAGCTACACGGTATGGAAACAGTTCTCCGGTCATGATTCCTTCATTTACTGCAGGATCTTTCCTCATGAACTCCTCTGCCTCTGATTCAGTTTCAGCTTCAAATACCACGATCCCAAATGCATTTTCTTCTTCGTTCAATGTTCTTCCCGCCAAAATGACCACACCGCGATCTCTGTAGTCCTTTAAACGTGCAAAATGGTCCGAAACGACTTTTTCATCTTCAGTCGTCCAATTCTCTTTTTTATGTAATCGCGGAATCAGTTTCAAAAAGTAGATATATTCCATATCAGCCCTCTTTTTCTTTAATTTTTGTCCTACTATAAATATACTACTTTTTCTCACGGGATTCCTTTTATTACGGCACTGTTACTGTTTCGTACCTATTCAGCCGATTGAATTCATCAACATTTTCAAACCAAAGACTTCAAAAACGGACAAAAAAAACAGCCCCTGAAGGCTGGTCTCTTATTTTTTGATACTCTGAAATATTAATCCTCTTTGATTCATTAAATATTGAAGAGCGGTTTTAAACGTCAGGAAGCTTTTCACTTCCAAGATCTGCTGTACTCCGGAATTTACGATAATCTGAGTAAGGGATGGGGTGAATCCAACAAAGAGAACCTCTATACCCATCAAGGAAATAGCTTTTGCCAGATTATCGACATACGTGCCGAATACATCCATTTCACAAATTTCTCTTTCTGAAATAGCTGAGAAGTCTATGATGATTGTATTAATATCTTCTTGATAAGAAACATTTAGGATTCTGGTGATAATCATCTCAAATCGTTCAGGTGAAAGGCGCCCGGTTATCGGTACGAGAATGGTTTCCGGAACGATGGATGGGATGATTGGTGCTGAAATATCCCTGATTAATTCCTCTGATTCTTCCAGTTGTTTTTTAAGTTGAGAAATTTCCTCTTTCAGCTCATGGATTTGCGTTAATTCGTTTGTCATTCTAAACCTCACCATATTAAATTATTTTATACCCTTATTTTAGCACCAATCTTCACTGAAAGAGTATCATTTTTTCAAGTACCAGCACATTCCCGGACAAACAAATAAAAAACCAGCCTCATCGGCTGGTTTTTATCACGCAAATGCTTTTTCTTCTTCTTTCTTGAAGAAGCTTCTCATGGCATGGAATACATCGGCTTTTTGCTTGAGGATATAGTAACGGAAGTCTTCATTCTTGATGTTTTTGTAAGCGGACATGAGGGTTGAGTGACGGTTATACTGGTTTACTTCACCGTATCCGAACATGCTGGATACTTTCATTAATTCTTCAACAAGCTTGACGCAGCGGACATTGTCGGACGTTAGATTGTCGCCATCCGAGAAATGAAAGGGGTAAATATTATATCTTCCGGGATTGTATTTTTCATCAATGAGTTCCAACGCTTTACGGTAAGCAGATGAACAGATCGTCCCTCCGCTTTCCCCTTTTGAGAAGAAATGTTCCTCAGAAACGACTTTCGCTTCAGTATGGTGGGCGATGAACTCTATTTCCACAGTTTCATATTTTGTCCTTAAGAATCGTGTCATCCAGAAGAAGAAGCTTCTCGCCATGTATTTCTCCCATACGCCCATACTTCCGCTCGTATCCATCATCGCTAACACAACGGCTTTTGATTCTGGCTTCAATACTTCATTCCAGGTTCGGAACTTCAAATCTTCCGTTATGATCGGATGAAAGCTCGGTGCGCCTTTCATGGCATTCCTCTTAAATGCAGACATCATCGTTTTCTTCTTATCTATATTTCCCATAAGCCCTGTTTTACGAATATCATTGAATTCAATGTGTTCCACGGTTTGGACATCCTGCTCTTTCTTTCTCAGGTTAGGAAGTTCCAACTGACTAAATAATGCCTCTTCAATTTCCATGAGAGACACTTCGGCTTCATAATAATCTTCTCCTGCTTTATCTCCTGCTCCTTGACCTTTACCGGGTCCTTTCTGCTGCTGAGAGCCGTCTCTCGCGATCACATCTCCAACCTGACTGTCGCCGTCGCCTTGCCCTGCATGTTTATTTTTATCATAGTTGTAACGGATTTTATATTCATCTAATGAACGAATCGGGATTTTGACGACATCACGGCCATTGGACATAATGATGTTTTCTTCGGTGATCAAATCAGGTAAATTATTTCTTATCGCATCCTGTACTTTTTCTTGATGCCTTTGCTGATCATCGTGACCTTTGCGGTGGAGGGCCCAATCTTCCTTGGAAATGACAAACTGATGATTATCCATTTGACTCAAACTATTCCCCTCCTTAAAAAATTTTTTCACATTTTTTCTTTACGCTGCATACACTATGTTGACTGCCTAAACTAGTACTTCTTCCCCTAAATGAATGAATCGGGGATTACTCTATCCTATGCAGAAGTATCGATAAATTTACAAATAATTTCGACAATTGAACGATCTTTTCAGATTTGGACGAGCCTATTTTTTTCCTGTAAATGAATACTATGATATGTATACAGTTATGCCTGACAATATGTAAGTTTGGCAGGAGAATATTTATTACATATTTGTAAATCACCCGCTGAGGATCTATTATAGATTCTCAGCGGGCATTTCTTTTTTTTCAAAAAAAATAACCAGGCGATTTCACCTGATTACCTACTCTTCTTCATATTGAGCCGGATCTTGTGTTCGATTGTTGTTCTTCAACTCTCCGCTGGAACGCAATTTTTCCATTTGCTTGCCTAGCTTGATCAATTCCTCCATATTGGAGGCCATGCTTCCGTTAAAAGGTTCTGCTTCTTCTCGAGACTGAGGTTTAGAAGACATCCCCTTCACCCACTTTCGTTTGAATAATGGGTCCGACTCTCTATCTACAGCTTATTATATTCTGATTTTTCTGTCAATAGATGTGTTATTTATCTCTTTCTTTATATTGAACGGGATCCGGCTGTTTATCGTCTTCTTTCAGCTCATCATTCGTACGGAGCCTGTCCATCTGTTTTCCAAGCTGCTCCATCTCTTGCATATCGTGTGCCATCGAGCCGTTGTCAGGTTCATAGTTTTTATCCAGTTCTTGCTTTTTATTAACTTCATGTTTCTTGGTCATTTTATCATCACCTCTTACCTTTTACATTTCCCCTCTCTTTTCTTTAGTAAACAACAAAGAACGGGGTGTGCTATCACACCCCGTTCTTGATATCCTTTTGTTAACGATTTAGCAGGCTTCCTACATAGCGGAGCAGTTCATTGGCTGACGTTGAGTTATATCCGTGCTCATCGATTAGGCGGGCAACGACTTCGTTGACCTTTTTGAGCTGCTGTTCATCCGGCGTTTTGGTGGAGGTTGTGATTTTCACTACATCCTTCAGGTCGGCAAACAGCTTCTTCTGGATTGCTTCACGCAGACGGTCATGTGAATTGTAATCAAATCGCTTCCCTTTACGGGCATAAGCTGAGATACGAATCAGGATTTCTTCACGGAATGCTTTCTTCGCATTTTCTGAAATACCGATCTGCTCTTCAATTGAGCGCATCAACTTTTCATCCGGATTGATTTCTTCACCTGTCAATGGATCATGCAGTTTTGCTTTGTTGCAATATGCCTCGACATTATCCAGGTAATTATCCATAAGCGTTTTAGCCGACTCTTCATATGAATACACAAAGGCTTTCTGTACTTCTTTTTTCGCGATATCATCATATTCTTTACGGGCAATCGAAATGAAATTCAAATATCTTTCACGCAGCTCATTTGTGATCGACGGATGCTGATCGAGCCCTTCCTTCAGTGCCCTTAGAACATCCAGCGCGTTAATGGTCGGTATCTCTTTACGAATGATCGTAGATGAAATCCGATTGATTACATAACGCGGATCGATACCGCTCATTCCCTCGTCCTGATACTCTTTCTTCATTTCATCCACATCGGCAGAGTTAAAGCCTTCGACGCTTTCTCCGTCATATAGGCGCATCTTCTTGATCAGATCAATGTCACCGCGCTTCGGTTCTTTTAATCGAGTCAAGATGGTGAACATTGCAGCCACCCGTAATGTATGAGGCGCAACGTGGACATTCGATACATCGCTTTCCCCGATCATTTTTTCATAAATCTTCTCTTCTTGGGTCACTTTCAGATTATATGGAACCGGCATCACGATAATACGCGAATGCAATGCCTCATTTTTCTTATTGGAAATAAAGGAGCGATACTCCGTTTCATTCGTATGGGCCACAATCAGCTCATCTGCCGATATCAGCGCAAATCGTCCAGCTTTGAAATTCCCTTCCTGAGTTAGGGATAATAAATGCCATAAGAATTTCTCATCACATTTAAGCATTTCCTGGAATTCCATCAAACCGCGGTTCGCTTTATTCAACTCGCCATCGAAACGGTAAGCACGCGGATCGGATTCCGACCCGAATTCGGCAATCGTCGAGAAGTCAATGCTTCCCGTCAAATCAGCAATATCCTGTGACTTTGGATCAGATGGACTGAACGTCCCGATCCCGACACGTTTGTCTTCTGAGAAAAAGACTCTTTCTACCTGAACATCTTCAATTCTGCCCTGGTATTCTTTTTCAAGCCGCATTGTATTTAACGGTGAAAGATTCCCTTCAATCCGAATTCCGTATGCTTGATGGAAGTCCTCCCGTAAATGCTGTGGAATCAAGTGAAGCGGATCCTCGTGCATCGGACAGCCTTTAATGGCAAAAATGGCTCCTCGGTCTGTTCGGGAATACTGTTCCAAACCGCGTTTCAGCATGGATACAAGCGTCGATTTACCACCACTGACCGGTCCCATCAAAAGCAGGATTCTCTTTCTCACGTCTAATCGTTTAGCAGCAGGATGGAAATATTCTTCCACCAGTCTTTCAAGCGCCTCTTCCAAGCCAAATAATTGATTGCTGAAGAATTTATATCGTCGTTTCCCATCTACTTCTTCGACTCCAGCATCCTTGATCATATTATAGACTCTAGAGTGAGCTGATTGACCAATCCAAGGCTTTTCCTTCAACAACTCCAGATACTGAGCAAACGTCCCTTCCCATTTCAGTTTTACTTCTTCTTCTCTGTACTGTTCAACCCTTTTTAAAATATCCATATGGACCTCCCCCTGTCGCTTAATGAGAGACGATTAATATACTGTATGCGCTTGTTCACTCTAACATGTTAAGAAGATGTATTTCGTTCTGATTTACTCGGGAGATGCCGCAGCGAATTTGACAAGATCCCCGTCCTTATATAAAAGAACTATTATTTCAGGGATGATACTTTTCTATTCTTAAAGGAAGTTAATGAATTTGTCACAAAAATATTCCTCTTTCATTCACAACTTTGAAAAAATAGGCTATACTAAAGACAGACTGTGGAATATGAAACTGGAGGTTACCAACTATGGGTACTTTAATGATTTTAGGTGTGACTGCGGCGTTCTTAACAGCTATCTTCACTGCTGGTTATAACGACAAGCCAGGTTCTAACTAATTAGTTGTCAGAAAAGCAGAAGTGCCTTGTTCAGCCCCGACAACGCTCTAGGACCGACCGGTGAAGTCGCTCTTTGACTTCAGTGGGCGGACCGAAACGTCTCGAGGGGCTAGGCGCTGCCGCTGGACAAAAAACCCCGGAAAAGCTTGTGCTTTTCCGGGGTTTTTTGGATTGTTCAGCTAATCACCGCAGTTGATTCATACTACCGCTTATCAAACCCGCGCTTCTCCACGAACTCCTTCATATACATCCTCTTCTTACCTGACAGCATTTTTGCCATCTGTTCTGTCCAGCGGTCGGATCGCTTGCCGCCTGTACGTTCATGATAGTAGGAAGAAATCGTTTCATCATAGCGGTCTAATTCCGCTTTCATCCCGGCCTCATCAGACATATATGCATCTTCGTGATACACTGCATTCAGCGGCAGGCGAGGCTTGACGCTGGAATCTGCAGCTGGATGCCCGACAGCCAGACCGAATAACGGGATCACGCGATGCGGCAGTTGGAGCACTTCGCTCACTGCTTCCAAGTCGTTTCGAATTCCTCCTATATAGCAGATCCCCATTCCCATCGATTCAGCTGCAATCGAAGCGTTCTGTGCAGCCAATGACGCATCGATCATCGCGACCATGAATTTCTCTGTGCTCTCTAAAGAAGAAATCACGTCTGCATCCTCCCACTTCCCGATGTTTTCATGGCGATATAAGTCGGCACAGAATACGAAAAAGTGGCCATTCTCTTCTACATAGCTCTGACCCCCCGCGAGCTCGGCAAGTTTTTTCTTTTTAGCGGGATCCTTCACCCCGATGATGGTGTATGCCTGAATATAGCTCGAGGTACTTGCTGCTTGGGCACTTTGGACAATGGTATGAATCTGTTCGTCCGTCAATGGTTCATTTTTAAAACTTCTGATCGAACGGTGATTCAAGATGGTTTCAATCGTCTGGTTCATATATGTATATCTCCTTTTCACTTGGCTCTTCCTATAGTATAAGCCAAATGAAAAAAGGAATGAAAATCATATGATTCTCATTCCTTCCTTATTACTTAGGCAATTCTCTATGAAGACCTGGGTAGTTGCGCTGCCTTAATGCTTCGTAGATCAATATGGCTACCGTATTGGACAGGTTCAACGAACGGACATTTTCATTCATCGGGATCCGGAGTGCACGGTCCAGATTATTTTGGATCACGTCATCAGGCAATCCTGATGTTTCCCTGCCGAAAATAAAGTAGTAGTCTTTATCCTCCACACTGTAATCAAAATGAGAATGCGGGGTTTTTCCATATTTGGTTAAGTAGAAAAATTCTCCGCCTTCGTTCTTCTCAAAGAATTCATCAAGAGAATCATAATAAACGATATTTACAAACTGCCAGTAGTCTAGTCCTGCCCTGCGCAGCATTTTATCGTCCGTCGAAAAACCAAGTGGACGGATCAGATGCAGCGTTGTATCTGTCGCTGCACATGTTCTCGCAATATTTCCTGTATTTGCTGGAATTTCTGGTTGATATAATACAACATGTACTCCCATGTATGTCACCTCATTCATAAAACTCTATGTGACATTATACCATTTATCTGCGGGAGGACAATACTTAACGGTCATCCACAATCGTATAAAACTTATACTTGATGTTCGGAGTATAGGCAGTGGAGTCTTCATACTTCCAATATCTCATCCTGCTGTTGAATGTGTGGGCATTCACTAATGGCATTGCGTCGGCATCTCTTCCTGTCACAATCGTTGTGTGATCAAAACGGCCGTCTCCCTCAAAATCATAGCAGATGACATCGCCAAGTTTCAGTTTATGCGGACCTTCCACTTCTCTTGCACGAAGGCCGATGGTTGACGCGGGCAAATGCAGCCTCATCGCGTTTGCTACCGTCCAGCTGTAGCTCCAATTGTTATTTCTCATCCACCAGCCTTTTCCCTGTGATGGGTACCCTCTCATCGGGGCATTTCCTGCATGAAGGCACTGAGAAATATAGTTCGTACAGTCATTCTCAAACTTCCTGTAAGCAGGGTTGAACGTGTTCCACCATTTCTCTGCATACTGAACAGCTTTTAAACGGTCATACTTAAACGAGAGATTTCCTCCCCTTTTTTCTTCAGGAATTTCTTCCTTTATGTCGAGACCATCGACGACAGCAGACACTTCTTCATCATTGTATATGCGTCGGTCATAATAGACCGCTCTCCGACTTTCTACTTCTTCCTCTAAATATATAAAAGAACCATGCTTCATTAAGTATTTATAATGAACATCATAGAGGACAGTCTGGGTATCATCGGGCATTCTTGAAATTTCTTTCACTTTGCCGGACGCTTCGACTTTCACGATTTCTGCATTCCGTTTCTCACAGGATTCTTTTTTTCTTTTTACTTTATCATGCTGAAATTGGGTTTGCCCGCGCGTTGTATACTCACTGATCACATGTTGGATGTCATCCATCAGTAGTTTTCTGATCATCGCCTTCCCTCCTCTTTTCATTTCTATGAGGAACATGCATTTTTCACAACAAAAAAGGATAAATCCAACTCTTAATTGGACTTATCCTTATCCCGCGTCAGGGGCAAGCAGCCGAAGACCTTTGTCGATCTCAGCGAGCACGTCTTCGTCTTTTTCAATTGTTTTCTGCTTCACTAATGCTTTTTCTGCTTCAGTTCCGCCTATTTTCCCTAAGGCCCATGCAGACGTCCCGCGAATCACCGGCCGGACATCGTTAGCCATCACTTCAATCAAATCTTCTATCGCTGTCTCGTCCTTATAATGAGCGAGCGCAATGATCGCATTCCGCTGAATCGGCTTCTTGCCTCTCCATGAACCTGAAACATGCCCGTACTTTTCTTTAAATTCACGGTTGCTGATCGTAAGAAGGGGTTTCAACAACGGCTTCGCAATTTCCGGGTCGGGCTCCATTTCTTCATGAAAATGAAAGTCCTTCCCTTTATTTTCAGGACAGACGGTTTGACAGGTATCACAGCCATACAACCGATTTCCGAGCTTGACACGGTATTCATCTGCAAGGAAACCTTTTGTCTGGGTCAAAAACGCGATGCATTTCTGCGCATCAAGCTGTCCGCCTTCGACCAGGGCTCCAGTCGGACATACGTCGACACATTTATTGCATGTCCCGCACTGATCTTCCATCGGTTCATCCGGTGCAAATGGCAGGTTTGTAACCATTTCACCCAGGTATACATACGAACCGAACTCGGGTGTGATGATGGAACAATTTTTACCGCTCCAGCCGATCCCGGCACGTTCTGCCACTGCCCGGTCAACCAGCTCACCTGTATCCACCATTGATTTAAAGCGTGCCTCTGGAACACGCGAAACAATATATTCTTCTAATTTAGCAAGACGGTCCCGCAGCACATGATGGTAATCGGTTCCCCATGAAGCTCTGCAGAAAATCCCGCGCCTTTCCCCCCGTTTGCTTTGAGGGGCATCCTTCATTCTGGAAGGGTAGGCAAGTGCAATGGCGATGATCGATTTAGGACCATCGAATATGAGTGAAGGGTCGACCCGCTTCTCTATGTCCTTTTCTTCAAAGCCTGATTGATACCCGAGCATTTCCTGCCTCAACAGCCTGTTTTTCATTTCAGAAAACGTGTCCGATGTCGTGAAGCCGATCTTATCAATCCCTATTTCTTTACTGTAGTCGATGATATCCTGTTTTAACTGATCGAAATCCATTGCAGCAGCCTCCTTTCCATTTATATAAAAACATATGAATTCGTCAAAAATGATTACAGCCGAGTATTATGATAAACTATTTGAAACGAAATGTGGAGGAAAAATAATGGAAATCACAATCGATTCTTCAATCTCTTCAACCATTCCGGATTTTAAAATAGGCATCATCCACTATCATGATATCGAAGTCGGCGATTCTCCTCAAATGCTGAAAGGGAGACTTCAGCTCTTTCAGGAATCAATCTTCTTTGATCTTCAGGACAAAAATGTAACCGATATCGCCGGGGTGGCCGAGTGGCGGGATGTATTCAAAAAAACCGGCAAAGACCCGAACCGTTATCGTCATTCGGCCGAAGCCCTTTTCCGCCGTATAAAAAAGCAGAACTATCTTGCCCCGATCAACTCGGCAATCGATTCCAACAACTTTTTCTCCTTACAGTATGAAGTGCCGATTGGAATTTATGATCTTGACCGGCTTAAGGGAGATAGCATCAAATTAAGAGTGGGAACGCCAGGGGAAACCTATACGGGTCTGAACGGTCGTGAAAATTCCCTGGAAAACTTGCTCGTGGCTGCCGATGATAGAGGTGCTTTTGGAAGTCCATTCGTCGATTCCGATCGTGCCCCAGTGGGAAATGCAACGAAGAACGCAGTGCAAATCATCTTCTTAAAGCCTTCCCTTCCTGAAGAAGAAGGTGAAAAACTGACGAAATCGCTGATGGAGATGTTTATAGGGATTCACGGCGGTGAAGGAACATATGAAGTCGTAAGCGGATGATTTTTGAAATTGAAAGCCGGAATCTCTGTCAGAAAGCAGGGATTCCGGCTTTATTTGTCTAAAAAGAGTGCTGAGGGTGGACAAAAACTTTTTACTCTACGAGAATTGGTGATTATTTTATGAGTTTTACGCATTAATCTACGTGAAAAGGCCATTATACTATGAGAAATCGGCAACAATCTATGAGAAAACAGAATTAATCTCTCGTTTTAACAAATATTGCAAACATTATCAACTTTTCAAAAAAAGGACCCCAAAAGGTCCTCTCCCCGATCTCAAAATCCCTATACCCACCACATATCCGCAGGCTGCTCCTCGATCAAAATCGATTTCAGATTTTTGACTGCACGCCCGAAGCCTTCTTCAATCGACATGATCGGATCTTCATGTTCGATGCTTACCACGTAATCGTATCCGAATGTGCGCAGGGCACTCATCATATCGGACCATTCCTGAAGACTGTGGCCGCAGCCTACCGACCTGAACGACCACGCACGGGTCTGGATGCTTCCATAAGGCTGCATATCAGTCAGACCATACATGTTAACGTTATCCTGATCAATGTATGTATCTTTTGCATGGAAGTGATGGATCGCATTCTCTTTCCCTAGGATTTTAATTGCCGCTACCGGGTCGATTCCCTGCCACCACAGGTGACTTGGATCCAGGTTGGCACCGATTGCTTCACATGTTTCCTCACGCAGCTTCAAGAGCGTGTATGGCGTATGAACAAGGAATCCTCCGTGCAGCTCGAGACCGATTTTCACATTATGCTCCTCTGCAAGCTGGCCCATGTTCTTCCAATATGGAATCAACTTCTCTTCCCATTGCCATTTTAAAATATCGCCATACTCGTTTGGCCACGGCGAGACAGGCCAGTTGGGATGCTTGGCACCCTCATGATCGCCCGCTGTTCCTGAGAAGCAGTTTACAACGGGCACGTTCATCAATCCGGCGAGCTTGATGGTCTTCTCAAGTGCTGCATGTGATTCTTCTGCAAATGCCGTATCCGGTGAGATCGGGTTGCCGTGACAGCTGAAGGCACTGATTTCGAGGCCGCGCGATCTCACCTTCTGTAAGTATTCATTTCGTTTTTCTTCACTTTCCAAAAGGGCGTCGAGGTCGCAATGAGCATTTCCAGGATAGCCCCCAGTTCCGATTTCGACAGCACTCAAACCGGCTTCTTTCACATAATCAAGCATTTCATCAAGATTTTTCTGAGAAAATAATACGGTAAATACACCTAATTTCATCTATGCTTCCCCCTATTTCAATATGATGCTTTGACGTGTTTCACTGCTTTTATAAATGGCATCGACGATTTGCGATACAGCCATTGCTTCTTTAGGCTTCACAATCAGCTCTTCAACGCCGAGACAGCTGTTGATGAAATTCTCTGCCTGTGGAAGACTCGGATCGTCTTCACCTGGGATCCAGTCAGCCTCGCTGTTCAGGAGCATTCCGTGCTTCATTTGATTGATGTGCAGCGGAAACAGATCGACACCGCCCGTTTCACCGGATATGCTCAAGCTTTCTTCATCGCTCTTCACATTGGCGGACCAGGATGTTTCAAAGAGCATCGATGCACCGTTGTCAAACTTAATATAAGCTGTCACGTGATCATCGACTTCAAAGTTCTCGCGGTCGAAGTCTCCCCATTGATTGACTTCTCCAGGCATTCTGCTCAGCTTGTTATAGGCAGTCCCTGTCACCTCGACAGGCTTCGGATTCCCAAGAAGCCAGAGTGACAGGTCCAGGAAGTGGCAGCCGTAATCGATGAGACTCCCCCCGCCCTGAAGCTCCTTGTTCGTGAATACGCCCCAGCCAGGCACCTTGCGCCGGCGGATCGCTCTTGCCCTTGCCACGATCGGCTCGCCGATTTCGTTTGCTGTGATGAATCGTTTCGCAGCCCTGGAATCTTTCATGAACCGATAGTGATAGGCAATCGCCAGTACTTTTCCCGATTCATCTGCCGCGTCGATCATTGCCTGGCATTCTTCAGGCGTCATTGCCATAGGTTTTTCACAGAACACATGGAGTCCGGCTTGCAGGGCTGTAATCGAAATTTCAGCGTGAAATTTATTCGGGGTACAGATCGTGACGGCATCGACATGAGCGAACATGTCGCGATAATCACTGTATACGTTTGGAATATCGAACTTCTCAGCCACGGTCCGGGCAGTCAATGCATTAATATCACTGACCGCTTCAATCGTGACCGTATTGGCCAATTTTTTATACGCAGGGATATGGCGGTTTTGTGCGATTCCGCCGACCCCGATGATCCCCATACGGAGCTTTGACATGATGCATCACCTCAGGTTACAGTTTTACGATTGTTTTTGTTTCATTTGAATCAAGTGCAGACAACACGACCTGCAGGGACTTCAATCCTTCACTTCCACTCACAGGCGGTTCGGTGTCCTTCAGCACGGACTGGACGTATTGATCAATCACACGTGAACTCGTCTGACCGCCGTCTTCATTCGTCTGGATGCCGCCAAGTTCATATCTCACCACTTCACCTGTCGCGTACTGAACAACAAGTGAATGAACCGGATCATCCTCTAAACGAAGGATCGCTTTTTCTCCATAGATAATCGTTGAATTGTCCTCTTTTGATACATACGACCAGCTGGCAGCAAGAGTCCCGATCGTCCCGCTTTCTGTCTTCAGTACACAGACCGCTGTATCATCCACATCGGCATTCTCCTTTGCACTCGTTTCTACAAAAGCTCCGACCTCCACGAATTCTTCACCCAGCACGTAGCGGAGCAAGTCGGTCTTATGTACTCCGAGGTCTCCCATCGCACCGATAAACGCCTCATCTTTCTTAAAGAACCAGCTGTCTTTCCCATCGGCACTCCATCCCTCGGGACCGCCGTGGCCGAATGCTGTACGGAAGCTGTAGATCTTTCCTGCTTCACCTTTTTCAATTAACTCCTTTGCTTTCTGGTGCGAAGGAACAAAGCGCTGATTATGAGCAATCATCAATTTCTTGCTGTTTTTTTCAGCTGCTGCAATCATATTTTCCGCTTCTTCGGTTGATGTCGCCATCGGCTTTTCACATAACACATGCTTCCCTGCGTTCAGTGCGGCAATCGAGATGGGGGCATGCAAATAATTCGGTGTACAAACGCTTACAGCTTCGACTTCATGGTTAGAAAGCAGCTCCTTATAACTTGTATAAGCTTCAGCTCCATACTTCTCCGCTGTCTTTTTAACGCGTTCTTCCACAATGTCACATACCGCAACGATTTCAACTTCTTTGTTGCTTGCATATTCAGGCAGATGGCGATGCTGGGCGATACTTCCACAACCGATGACACCAATTTTTAATTTACTCATTTTAATTCCTCCTTTAGTTAGCTCCCTTAATCTCTTCCAACGGCTTTGCGTTCCCGTATACGGGTCTCTTGCGTGCTACAGGCTTTGCCCATTCCACTGCATTGATGATCACTTGTTGGACTTCACGGTTGTAATAAGTCGGGTATGTTTCATGCCCTGGACGGAAATAAAAGATCTTTCCATTCCCGCGCAAATAGGTACATCCGCTCCTGAATACTTCGCCGCCTTCGAACCAGCTCACCATCACCAGTTGATCAGGTGCCGGGATGTCAAAATGCTCCCCGTACATTTCCTCTTTTTCAAGTTCAATATATTCCCCCAGTCCCGCAGTGATCGGGTGACTCGGGTCGACAATCCAGATGCGTTCTTTTTCATCGGCTTCTCTCCATTTCAGGTCACACGATGTTCCCATCAGTTCTTTGAAAATTTTAGAGAAATGGCCGGAATGGAGGACAATCAGTCCCATCCCGTCAAGGACGCGCTGCTTCACTTTTTCAACTACATCATCCGAAACTTCATCATGGGCGATGTGCCCCCACCAAAGGAGGACATCCGTTGAATTCAAAACCTCATCTGTCAGTCCGTGCTGCTCTTCATCCAATGTTGCGGTCCTGACGCTGAAGGATTCCTCACCCAGGAATGACGCAATCGTTCCGTGGATCCCTTCAGGATACACCTCGCGCACCTTTTCGCTTTTTTGTTCATGACGATTTTCATTCCATACTGTAACGTTAACCATGATTTGACCTCCATCAGTTTTGTTTTAGAAGAGACTGCCTGAATTCATTAGGCGTAATACCAACTTGCTTTTTGAATACTTTGCTGAAATACTTCTCATTTCCATACCCAACCCCATAGGCTACTTCATATATTTTGAGATATGGATTTTCTAATAGTTTCATAGCTTTCTTCATACGGATATTCGTTAAATAATCCGTGATCGTCAGCTTGTATTCCTGTTTGAACTTCCTTGAAATATATTCCCTGCTCAGAAAAAATGTATCGGCTATTTCCTGCAAGGTCACATCCTCCTGATAATGCTGATTCAAGTATTCTTCGATTCTCTGCATATTGTTTTTCTCTTTCTGATACTTCTTCGTTGTTAATGTTTCGACCAGGTCTTTAAATTCTTTCATCTTTTCTTCTTTGAACTTTTGAAGTGAAAATTCCCCGCCTTCACTCCAATAATCCACTCCCTGGTAAAAAGAAGACCGACTCTCAATCTCATATTCTTTCAACCAATTATTTCGAAGCAGTTCAAATTGATTTTCCCAAACCTGAATCTGCTCCATTGAGAGCGCATGCCTGGTTTCTAAAGCCTGAAAGATTTGATGAAGTGAGGATTCAACCCCGGCAGGACTCCCTGTACGAATCGTCCATTTCAGATCATTTGAATAGTCGAGTAAGTGCAGAAGCGGTATAGGTTTAGCTTCTTTGGCCGTTATGATTCTATCCGGATCCCTTAAGTCATGCTTTAAATATACTTCCAAAGAGGAAGCATAAGCCTCCCTCATGTTCAGTGATTTTTCACCTAGAGAGATTTTTATGCAGATCTTGCTGAATTGATAGATCAACGAATAAAGTTCATCCAGTAAAAACATCATGTTCTTATCGTTCCAGAAGAGAATGACAAGCTCTTCGTCTTTATGGATATTTCTGAAACAAACCCCATCATTATGCTTTTTCAGCAGCTCATTACAAATATTCGTCAGCGTAAAGAAGGCAAGTTCTTTATCTCCTTGAAACGATTTCATGACGATTGGCTTGATTGGCATGAGGGCAACAGTCTTTTGTTTTTTACTAAACCGCACCCCAAATTCATTTTCAATCTTCTCTTCTGCCGTATCGTGGAGACCTTGATCATTGCACAGGTTCGAAAACATCCTGTCCCAATAAAGAGGCTTCACTTCATTGATTACCCGGCTTTCCTCCACGAGGGATCTTCGTGAACGTGCCTGTTCCTTCCATTCCTTGACTGCTTTCTCCAAGGTTTCATTCAATACATCCGGTTCAATCGGCTTGAGAATATAATCAAAGCTCTTATAAAAAATCGCATTCCTCATATATTCAAAGTCATCATACCCGCTTACAACAATCGTTTTGCTTTTGATATCGGAAGCGTGCAGCCACTTTAAGAGACTGATACCGTCAAGCTTCGGCATCCTCATATCTGTAAAAATAATTTCCGGCCGGTGTTCGATGATCAGTTTCTTCGCCTGCTCCCCGTCCTCTGCCTCAAGGATGGTATGAATCCCGAATCGATCCCACTCCGCTAATAAAAGTAACCCTTCACGCACGTGTGTTTCATCGTCAATGATGATTGCTTTCATCCGCTTCACCTTCCATCTTTATTGGCAGCTTCATAGTAACCATAAATCCACCTTCCACATGGTTTTCAAGCAGTAAAGAGGCTTCATTATCATAATATAGCTTCAAGCGTACAAATACGTTCTTCAATCCAATGTTCGTTGAATCCCCGATTTTATTTAAGGCTGCCGCTTTAAAATGTTCATATACTTCCTTCAATCTTTCTTCTGACACGCCGACGCCATTATCCCGTATGGTAATGACGAGCTCATCGCCTTCTCGTTTACAGATGAGATCTACTTTGCCGATTCCATCACGAATATCAAAGCCATGCTTGAAGTAATTTTCAATGATCGGTTGAAGAATCATCTTGGGTACGTATGCTTCACTTACACATTCATCCACTTCAATGATGTAGTCGAGATTTTCCCCGAACCGTTCCTTTTGGAGAAGTAGAAAAGCTTTTGTATAACTGATTTCCTTATCAAGCGGCACCATATCTTCTTCCATATTCATTCCGTACCTCATGATTTTTGACAGATACGTAATGAGCGTATAGACCTGCGGAACTTTATTCTTTAACGCAACCGTTCCGATGGATTGAAGCGCGTTGTATAAAAAGTGGGGGTTGATTTGTGACTGCAGCACTTTTAATTGATTGTTTTTATTCTCAAGCTCAAGCTTATATTCCCGATTGATCAGTGTGTTGATCCGTTCGATCATCTGTTGAAACCTGAACCCCAGCAAACCGATTTCATCAGAACCGAATGACGGGAACTCAACATTCATATTCCCTTTTTCTACTTGCTGGATATTACGAAGAAGCACACGTATCGGCGACGTGATTTTAAATGACACGAAAAGCGTGGCAAGTACGACCAGCGTCAAACCGAGAATTCCAAATAGAATATTGATCTTCGCAACACTGAAGGCGCTTTCGTAAAGGTTCGCATAACTGACCCGTTTCGCAAGGATCCATCCTCCTGATGAAAGTGGAAGCTGATCATACATGATCACCCCATTGAACTCATCTTCTTTCCACTCCAGCACCCCGGCGAGTTCTTTTCCCTCAACGATCCGCTCTATCCACTTCTGGTTATTCTTATCATCCGATACATCAAGGTCCGAGCTGTAAATCATTCCTCCATGTGGTGTCAGAATATAGAATTCTTCCGTTTCGCTTGTATAGAGATTACGGCTTAAATCAATGATTTTCTCGGGTGATATCTCAAGGGATATGTAAGCAAGAACCTCATCATCCGGGATGTTCCTTAAGGCCCTGTGGAACGTGATGATATTTCTGGAACGCTTGATTTCATTTTCCTTCTGTGGATATGTCGGTTCAATATACATATTGTAGGGACTCCGCTGCGCCCTTAGAAATGCTTCTTCGTTCGCGTCCTTCCGTTTACTCGAGAAAACGACGGTAGAACGTTTCGTAGCTGAGATCACCCTGTCTTCTTCCGCAAAAGAAATCTTGACCCCATTGATTGTATCCCCTGTGTATAAAATCGTTTGTACCACATTCTTTACAATTCCGATCGTCAGGTAATCATTCCCCTGACCAGGGTTTCTCATATAGTTTATAAAATCAGGATTGTTATATAGAGATAAAGTCAAATCATTCAATTCATTGATATAACTCTCTAAATTAACTTTTCCCTGATATAACAAATTCCTGCTCTCTGAAACTACCTGATCTTCAATCGAATTCTTCGTGTACAAATATGTAATCACAATTGAGCTGCCAAAAGGTACAATGGTCGTTATCAAAAGGAGAACAATCAGTTTATTGCGGATACTGTTCTTTAACATGAGGAAAGGTACCTCCACATTTTGCTTATCCCTAGTATAATACCTACTTGTACATACATGAAGAGTTTTTTCGAAATAATGAAATTTTTCTAAAAAGGAGCTCTCTTTAAACACCGCTGTTGATTTCCTTGCAAGACTTCGCTTTCCGCGGGTGACCCGTGAGCCTCCTCGGTCGTACCTCCCTGCGGGTAGAAAAGCGGAAGGGCTTTGTTCAGAGGCGGGAGGCATAAGGCGAATCGGCCACGAAGGCGTTCTTTGCCTTCTTGGACGAGTTGACTTATGACATGTGCCTCTAAGCCCCGGAGCTGGACAAGTCTCACATTGGCCACTTCTCCCGCAGGAGTTCGTCTTGCACTCCAATCAACAGCTAGAACCAGTTTATATCTCCTGGAATTTACCTATAGAATACACAGAAAGCATGCCTTTTCAGACATGCTTCCGCTTATTCTGTTTTACTTCAAGTTATCCCAGGATTGCTGGAATCTCTCTAGTAAAGTATCATAGTCGATTTTTCCTGCAGCATATTCCTGGATTGCAGCAGCAAATTCTTTGTTTGCTCCATCCGGCCATCTGAACCAAGTCCAAGGAATCGTTTTTTCTTCTTTAGAATAGTCAAGGATTGACGTACCAAGGTCACCTAGTCCTGCAGGCTCGATATTATCAAATGCCGGGATGAAAGCAAATTCTTCAGTGATATAACGTTTTCCTGTTTCAGAAGAAACCATCCAGTTTAAGAACGTTTTTGCTTCTTCAAGGTGCTCTGAGTTTTTGTTTAACACCCAGTTATTCGGTACACCGACAGGAAGACTGTTTGCACTCTCTTCATTATTTACTGCAATAGGAAGGAAGCCCATGTTGATTTCAGGATTGATCTCAGTGATCATATTCTCCGTCCAGTTACCCTGCTGAAGCATCGCTGTCTCACCAGAAGCGAAAAGCGTTACCTGCGTGTTGTAATCGGTTGTTAATGGATTGTCATTAGCATATTTAAGCTCAGTATCAAGTACTTCCTTGAATTGCTTGAACTTTTCATTACCGACGATTTTTTCAGAACCATCATATAATCCTGCGATGAATGCTTCAGGATCATCCTGCTGCGCGAAAGGAATATTCAGTAAATGCTGCCCGATAATCCACCATTCGCCGTAACCCGCTGAGAACGGTGTGATTCCTTCTTTTTCTAGCTTTTTAGACGCATCCTTCAATTCATCGATCGTTTTTGGAGCTTCTTTGATGCCTGCTTTCTCAAATAAATCTTTATTGTACACAAATCCATATCCTTCAAGGTTTACCGGCATACCATACAGCTTGCCGTCTTCAGCAGTCATCGGAACTTTACCGATGGGAAGAACATGGTCCACCCACGGCTCACCAGAAAGATCAGCCAATTTCTCTTGCCAAAGCTCTAACTCTTTAAAACCACCGTTATTGAAAATGTCAGGCTCTTCACCGGAGGCAAATTTCGCTTTAAGCGCAGCTCCATAATCGGCTCCGCCGCCAACAGTTTCAAGTTTAACCTTAATGTTTGGGTGTTCTGCTTCAAATTCCTTGATCATCTCTTGAAGCTGATCGGCAATTTCCACTTTAAATTGGAACAAGTTAAGAGTGACGACATCATCTCCCGACTTTGAATCCCCGTCGCCTCCTGATGAAGTGTCCTTGGATGAACAACCGGCAATGATACCAAAAACTAAAATCAAAGACGTGAATAATAATACAATACGTTTCATAACTGGATTTACCCCCTTGATATAATCTTATTGTATATAAAGTTCTGCATGGAATACAGAACCTTTATATCTACTTAATGGACCCTGAAGCAATTCCTTTGATGATATGTTTCTGTAAGAACAGGAAGAAAACGATGATCGGCGCTATGCCCAGCACTAATGCCGCCAGTCCCATATCCCACTGCTTTGTATACTGTGCAAAGAATGAACTTGCAGCAAGCGGAATCGTCCGCAGCTCAGCATCCTGTAAAACAAGGAGAGGAAGCAGGTAGTCATTCCAAATCCAAAGAGTATTTAAAATGATGACTGTAACAGTGATCGGTTTAAGGAGGGGAAATACAATTCTCCAAAACACCCCAAACTGGCTGCACCCGTCAATCATTGCAGACTCCTCAATTTCAACCGGGACTGTTTTCACGAATCCATGATAAAGGAATAGAGAAAGAGGAACCCCGAATCCAAAGTACATGATGACAAGCCCCGGTATGCTGTTCGTGAGATTCAATGCGCCTCCAAGTTTCATAAGAGGAATCATCACTGTCTGAAACGGGATGACCATCGCAGATACGAAGATAACAAAGAGAATCTTGCTGAACTTGCCCGGTGTACGCACCATCTTCCAAGCAGCCATCGAACTGATAATGACTAAACCAATATTACTGGCTACAGTGATGACAAGAGAATTCCAGAATGCCCTTGGAAAGTTGATGATCTCCCACACCTTGGCATAATTCGAAAACATGAATTCTTTAGGCCACGCTGCAGCATCAATGAGAATGGCCGCAAACGGTTTGACAGAATTGATGAATACAAAGTAAAAAGGAATCAGGAAAAGGATACCAAGCGCAATCCCGATAATCTCAAGTACAAACGTCTTTTTTGTATACCGATTGCCCATTATGCCTCAACCTCCTTCTTCTTCGTCATCATCACTTGGAAGGTCGTAAAAATCGCTACGACAACAAAGAATAGAATTGACTTTGCCGTTCCCAGGCCATACCGGTTATTCTGGAATGCTTCCTGGTAGATGTTGATCGCAACAGACTGAGTCGAATTGAAAGGACCACCGCCAGTCAATGAGATGTTCAAATCAAATATCTTGAAGGCCATCGAAATCGTCAGGAAGAAACAAATCGTGAAAGCAGGAAGAATCAATGGAATAATTATCTTTGTCAACAGCGTCCAATTTGATGCCCCGTCAATCTTAGCAGCTTCCAACAATGAGTTATCCACCCCTTGCAAGGCCGCTACATAGATGACCATCATATAGCCGCTGATCTGCCAGGCAAACACAATGACAATCCCCCAGAAAGCCGTCTTTTCATCCCCCAGCCACGGCATTTTAAAGAACGCGATATCCGTCATGTTCCCAACAGAAGCAAATCCTTTTACGAAAATGAACTGCCAGATGAACCCTAATAATAATCCGCCAATGACATTTGGAATAAAAAACACCGTTCTTAGAATATTACGTGTTTTAAGTGCAGCATTTAAAAGCAATGCAAAACCAAAACCAATTAAGTTACTGATAATAACCGCGGCAAACATGAATTTCGTCGTAAACATAAATGAATTTAAGAACGTTTTGTCATTCGTAAAAATCTGTTTATAATTCTCAAAACCCACCCACTCGACAACAGAACTGACTCCATTCCAAGAAGTGAAAGAATAATAGACTCCCATTAAAAAGGGAAGAATCTGAATCACAAGGAAAAAGAGTAGTGCAGGTCCTACAAATGCAGCGTACGTCAACAAACTCTTATATTTAAATTTCCTTTTTGACACTGCCTTGATCTGTGCTTGGGTACTTACCGGTCCGGTCTTTATCGTTGGTTCCACACGTCTCACCACCCCTTTTTATGTAACCGCTTTCTTACATTATAAGGTGAAGTGGTTTTTATTTAGGTCAACAAAATTGACAAAGAAGGTGCAATATTTTGACTAGTTGAATTATTGATTGATTGTTGGATTTGGATATATGGCTTTTGATCATCCTGGAAGTGGGTTTTATGGGATGGAAGTGGGCTGGTTTTTCGATTGGCTTTTAAGGAGTAGAGTGGTGTGTGGAGTTGAAGATGGTTATTTTCTAACGAGAAGGTGGATGACGGTAACCAAAACAATTTGCATTGCTATTTAGCTGAAAAGTAGCTGAAAAGGCCTTAAATATAACAAAAGCGGAACAAAATTCTATAGTTTGACTTTCCCTTGGTGTAAATATCCCCTTGTGACAGACAGAATTCCAGTCATACTTGAGTAATCGCTCCAGTTTGTTACTAATTGCGCCGGAATCTCATTTATTGCGCAACTTTTTCGATAATTGCGCCGGAATTTTATTTATTGCGCCACATTCCGGATTATTGCGCTACTTAGAATTATTATAAAAAAGAATTGTCTCCCTGCAACTTGCTTGCTCCCACGAAATCACAGATCAATTCTTTACAATTTCAACAAGATCCTCTGGAACAAAGAAATGACAAAAAAGACTTCCTCACAACGAGAAAGTCTAAAGTATGTATGATTGGAGCGGGTGAAGGGAATCGAACCCTCATCATCAGCTTGGAAGGCTGAGGTTTTACCACTAAACTACACCCGCGAATGGTACCGGTGGCCGGGATCGAACCGGCACTCCAGAGGAACACGATTTTGAGTCGTGCGCGTCTGCCAATTCCGCCACACCGGCATTATTATGGAGGCGCCAACCGGATTTGAACCGGTGATAAAGGTTTTGCAGACCTCTGCCTTACCACTTGGCTATGGCGCCTTATAAATGGAGCGGAAGACGGGATTCGAACCCGCGACCCCCACCTTGGCAAGGTGGTGTTCTACCACTGAACTACTTCCGCAAATAAACTGGGCTAGCTGGATTCGAACCAACGCATGTCGCAGTCAAAGTGCGATGCCTTACCGCTTGGCTATAGCCCATTGATAATATATGTCACAGAATTGAAAATGTGACTATAATGGGGCGACTGATGGGAATCGAACCCACGAATGCCGGAACCACAATCCGGTGCGTTAACCACTTCGCCACAATCGCCATACTAAAATTAAATTGGCAGGGGCAGTAGGAATCGAACCCACACCAAAGGTTTTGGAGACCTTCGTTCTACCGTTAAACTATGCCCCTATGAAATATATTTTACACTTCGCTTGTAAGCTTAATGCTCAGCAATGCTGCACAATGTTTAAGGATGCTTATTTTACTACGCTGCCGCTTCGTAAAAAAGCTTGGTGGAGGGGGGCAGATTCGAACTGCCGAACCCGAAGGAGCGGATTTACAGTCCGCCGCGTTTAGCCACTTCGCTACCCCTCCATCTCTTGAGTGGTGCCGGCAAGAGGACTTGAACCCCCAACCTACTGATTACAAGTCAGTTGCTCTACCAGTTGAGCTACACCGGCACTAGGTGAAATAGATGGTGGCTCAGGACGGAATCGAACCGCCGACACATGGATTTTCAGTCCATTGCTCTACCAACTGAGCTACTGAGCCTTATTAATTTTAAGACCATTCAAGAAAAATGGCGGTCTGGACGGGACTCGAACCCGCGACCTCCTGCGTGACAGGCAGGCATTCTAACCAACTGAACTACCAGACCAGAGATTTTTGCGAAAGC
>NZ_JBBYAF010000009.1:0-105154 GCF_038405515.1 Rossellomorea oryzaecorticis
GTAGCTTATGTGAGACCCCGCAGGCAAAGCCGAGGAGGCTCACGGGCTACCCGCGGAAAGCGAAGTCTTGCACGGAAATCATTAGCGGTATTAAGGGACTAGACTGAGTTGTTCATAATTATATGGTGGTTTATTAGTTTTGTCCCAGCTTCATTTAGAAAAAAACACTTTCAAATAAGAGGTATAGCCCTGTAAAACTTAACAGCACATAGGTGAAAATCGTAAAAATCCGCTGATTGATCCAATTGAAGAGAACTTGGCCGATCAACAGTCCCAGAAGGACAATCGGGATCGCATAGAGGCTCGTTTCCCAGATGACCCGGTTTGTACCTGTAAACATCAGCTGGGTTGCCAAACTGATGAAATAAATAAAAAGATAGAATGCGAGTGTCGTCGCACGCAAGACGTCTTTTTTTGTACTTGTCCCTGCAAAATACAACAGTAACGGCGGGCCGGGCATTCCGATGCTCGTCGTCAGCATCCCCGATACCCCTCCTATCAGGTAGTCGCGGAATGGTGTCCGTTTGATTCGGAATCTCAACACGAGCAACACCGTAAGGACTAATAGCAAGATGCTGACTGCTATCTTGAAAGTGGTGAGATCATTGATGGTCATAAAGATGAATATACCGTTCGGGACACCTGCCACACTTCCAGCGATGAATTTCTTCATTAAATCAAAATCGATGGCTTTCCTGATTTTCCAGATGAGAGTCAGTGAAATCAGCAAGGAGAGGATGAGATTGATCTGGATGGCTTCGTTCGGCTGAAACAACAGGAGTAAAAACGGTGTCGCCATGATCGAGAAGCCGAATCCTGTACTTGTCTGCAGGATCGATGCGATTAAAATGATGCACATAAAGATGAATAAAGACGTCAAAATGGAAACCTCCTGTAATGTCCATCTCTATTTTACCATTAAACCGTACACACCCTCACGCCTTGACCTCGAGGAGAACAGGAAGTTGTGAGAACTTCTTCATGGCTCATCAAAAAAGGGGTCTATCCCGCTATCGGATAGACCCCTTACTATTTTTTTCCGGCTACAATTCGAGCTTCACCGTATCATCCACGTATTTTGTCGTATTATATCCTTGGATTTCAAGCGTTTCGGGGATGACTTTTTCACCTGTTTCGTTATTGCGTAACTCAAAGCTCTGAACAGTTTGTAAAAAGCGCGGCTGCTCGATTTCTTCAAATGGAAAATATAATTCTTGAGGATTATATTCATTCCCATGCTTATCAATCACGACCCCTTCTGAGCCCATCCCCATTGACATTTGGTCATACTCATTCTCCCCGGTCACATGGAATTGAAGGGAGTCATACTTGCGATTCTTCAGGTCACGGTTGCTGATCCTGATTTCCGTTGGGAATCCAATTTCCACCTTATCAATCGAGATCGTACTTCCCAGATACTCGAAAGTTTGCGGATAAGCTTTAGATGCATCGAGTTTAATTGATTTCGGTTCTTGTACAGACATTTGAATGGCACCGAACCGGACGGACAATCCTTTCAGATTTTCACCGTATCCAGAGTCAAAATGTGCTTGGAATGTATTCCATTCCATGTTTTCCGGATTTTCCACAAACGAGCTCCCGTACAGGTCTGACTCCAATCTTTTATCACCTGCCTGGATACTGTCAAAGTTGAGGATTTCAATCCGCTTTTTTTCCGGCTGATCATTCTTAAATCTATATTGGAGGAGTGTGGCTGTAGGTGCAATCGTGAGTTTGTCGAAACGCACTATGATTCCTTCAATTTCAGTATCTTGATAGAGTTTATGTACAACGGAAGGGTGTTTCTTTACCGGTAGTTTGAATGTCCACTCTCCGTGGGCAAATTCGGGCTCTTCGTAGGACCAAGGACGAAACTCACCTGGATGGTCGGGGTCATCAACAAATTTCTGTAATCTCGTAATTCTTAATTCGATGGTCCCGCTATCTTCTTTGAGAGGCAGGAGACTCATATGCCCCTCATAGACATTCTCCTTATCGTGAATATCAGTTGGATTGACAGGAGGTGAGTACCTTTGGTAAGCTTCCCGCTTCATGATCTCGCTTTCGTTCTGTACGAATACACCGTCCTGGGAATTCAGCACGTATTGATTGTCTTTTTTCATATCGGTGATTTCATAGAAGACAAGTGTCTGCACATCATCCGCAATCACACTTTTGATCTTGATATGCACGCCTTCGCTTTCCGCTTCAAGATTCAGCCGTTCCCCAAGGTCATGCTGAAGATAGGTACGAAGCTCCTCATTGTCTTCTGTCCAGGAATAATAGAGATTGCTGAAGCTTCCGGTGACAAAGCCGGTACACAACAGCAAGGCAAAGACACCTGCAAATGCAAGCCCGATGTTTTTACGTTTCTTTTTTTTCAGCTGCCTGCGTTTTTCCTTTTTCTCCAGCCTGACTTTCACGTTATCCATTACACTGGATGGGACTTCGAAATCTTCGGTGATGCCGGTTAGGGTCAGCATGGCATCTTGGAACGAGGCGAGGTCATCCTGACAGTCCTTACAATTGTAGATATGTATTTCTAATTCAACCTTTTGCGGACGATCGAGGGTCCTCCCCAAGTAGTCGAGGTAGTGCTGGTGGTATTCCATACAGCCGTTGAAGTTCGACCCGTATCCCATTTCTGTTCTAAACGACTGGATTCCAGAAAATATTCGTTCCTTCACGGTCTCGACATCAACAGGCAGAAAATGTGCCGAATCCTCAAGGGATAATCCCTTTAAGTATGTAAACGCAATTGCTTCCTTGTCTTCTGATTTCAGCTTATCCAGGGCATTGAATACGTCCTGCCTCGGTTCCGTCCTCTTTGAATCCTGAACTTGATTCTCTTTTGAAAACTCTCGGCATGTCTGGATGAAAATCGACGACGCCCAGATTTCAAATGATGTCTTTCTCTTAAAACGCGGCAGTTCCTCATGAATCTTAGTGATGGCGTTGTAAAAAAGTTCCTCCATTTGCAGCTGATTCCTGAGATATGACCAGCCTAGTGTATAGAATGATTGCTGGTTTTGTTCAACCCAATCAATGATGGACTCTATGTCCTTTTCTCTGATCCTGCTGATCACAAAGGGATCTGTCTTTCCGCTTGCCGGGATCATTTATTTGTCCCCCTTCAATGCTTATGTTTTATCACGAAATGACGAAATAGTATGAAAATGGATTCTATGAGTCTATATTACCATATTCAACCACTTGATAATATTGGTTGTTATAAAAAAAGCTGAAGTTCAGATGAAATAACTTTCAGCGTTCGCTCATGCGACGGCCAGCAGAGCGACACCGGAAGACACCCGGTTGAATCCTATGCCTATTCTCTCTCGGTTAATGAAGAGGAAGTTTTGAGCAATTTCAAAAAGAGAAGCTAATGAAAATAACAATCGCAGCAAAACTATCTATCAGGATTGACCAATTAATTTCAGACATAGGACGTCACCTTCGTATGAACTTTACCTGTTACTTGTTGATCTACCTTTTGGAGAATCCCTTTAACAATCCAGCCTTCTACTCCGTCTTTTTTAATCAAATCAAATCCGCTGCAGCTATCATCTACCAGAGATACGATGTCTTCTTTTTGCACATTGATCTGTGCACAGGAAAGATCGTTTTTCGCATGGGTTTGCCCATTTTCGTTCTGCTTGATATATTCATTTTTTACATATAGTCTATGTATGGTTTCGACCTGTTCACAGAGGGTGAAGTGTTCATCTTTGCGAATGGGGACGAGCTCATAGGACGGATATGAAATCGAACCTGTCAGAACTGGATCTGCATGAAAATCTTCTAGCACTTCACATTCGGGAAAATGGTCGGTATATTTATAGGAAAATGTGTCTTTATCGGTCGTTCGATCAATGATTAAGGCATTCAGCTGTCCGGTCTTCTTAATGACATTACCTCCATCGATGGCAATGATTTTTCGTGTTTCATCAATAATCGGATTATGAGACGGAATTTCGGATGAGTAGTTGACTACCGGCCAATGCCCGACGATTACGTACTTGTCAGCAGTGTGTGCGTGGTCGAGGAATGACCTGTACGTGATGGCTTTTATTCGATCAGTTTCCTTCCAATCTTCCACATCCTCAAGACCGGCATGGACGAAAATATAGTCGTTTGTTTCGATTGCAGTCGGCAGCCCCATAAGCCAATTGATTTCTTCTGAATATGGGCCCATCAGACATTGCTTTACCTCTTCGATCTTTGTATCTTCGTTTAATTCGAAACCAATTTGGTCAAGCCACTCATGGATAATCGAACGGGTCCTCGTTCTTAAGTAGTTTAGGAGTTTGGGGTTTTCTTCCACTAGATCTTCAACCAGTGTGTCACAATTGCCTTCCGTGACATGTACGTTAGGATTAGTCGCTGACAGTTCCATAATATAGTGTACAACTCCGTGACTATTGCTTCCTTTCTCACAAAGATCACCGTTTATGATTAAATAATCCTCAGGGCTTAAAGCTGCTTTTTTCAATAAATCTTTAAAAAGCTCTAATTCCCCGTGTATATCTGAAATGACAATAACTCTGGTATTGCGGGGTATCCATAACTCTTTGATCTTGTTCAACGCGGCTCCTCCTTTTTCCAGTCCTGTCTCCCGGTTTAATTTTAACATAATTTACCTTCGTATTTGTCAGAAAAAATAGACCCCAGGGAGAGGTCCATTGGAAAAAGAGCCACGGAACTTGTCACCATGGCTTGCGTGGTCCGTTATTTTTCTTTGACAGGCAGCACAACAGAAGAATATACTGAACCGTCTATTTCAATGTCCATCCTCCATTTACCGCTTAAAGGAAACCAAAGCGTCACTGGTTGTTCTTTCTCATTCGTTTGCGACACCGCCCTAGGCTCTATTTCCCCATGCCCATCGTGAGTGAATAAAAGACGCACTTTATCTGCCCCTATAGCTTCATCGGGCAGGATTAGGTTTGTCTCAAAGTTTTTCCCCTCTACAATTAATGAATTATATTCGATGCTCCCTTTCTCATCACCCAAATACAAATTACCTTCTGAAACATAATCTGGGCTGGTATGCCATTTAGCCCTCTCTTCTCCTGAGTAATGAAGAAAGACGAAGAGCACCACAAAAGCCAAACAAGCTGCTTGAGCTTTCCAGAATCCATTCACCGTTTTAAATGAATTCATCATTTCAGAGTAAGGCGCCACGATCTTCAGGATAAGAAACGCGACATTTAGAAATAGCAGCGCCAATGCGATGAATAAAAACATGTCATTCCCCCTAGAATTCTAAAATAACTTCTTAATTGAGTCTTATTTCCATTTTCCTCGCCTGCGTTTTCATCCCCATAGTTTCATAGAATTTAATAGCAGTCTCATTAAATTCCCAGACACCAAGTTCGAGGCTTACTGCCCCGACTTCTTTTGTAAACTCAATTGCTTTCTCAAACAATAGACGGCCCAATCCGTTGCCTCTGAAAGTTTCTTTCACTCCTAAATCCTCCATAAATACATAGGATTGTTTAACCACAGTTTCACGCTCAGTTGATTTGTTTTTCCTTAATATTGCAAAAACAATAATTTCTCCGTTGTACTCAATCATATAAATTATTCCCTCTTCATTGCTGACCAAGCTTTTGAAATACTCCCAGTCCAAGGTATTATCCGCGGGATTGTATTTATCTGGCCTGCCTTCCACATGAAGATCATGAACTTCTTTATGTATCGGCTTCAAACCTTCATAATCGGATAATACAGCCGGTCTTAGCCTATATTCCAAATTATGCTCCCCCTATATATCTATTAATAATCTTCACCTTTCACTTAATCCCAATTATTTCAAATCTAAGTTTATTAAACAACATTTCAAACCAAAGACAAAAGGTATCCTTGACTCTTACGTTGAAAAAACCCTTTAAAGTTACGTATTTGGACCTCCCATTAATTCAGCATAATTACCTTGCAGTTGAATTAAAATCAGTTTCAATACATCTTCCGGGGACATATCTTTAGTCAATTTCACTTCTCCTGCAACATCAAGATAATCTTTGGGATTCCACCATGTTCGTAAAGAATCTTCATTGAATTCCATCTTTTTCGAACTTGAGTTATGTCGAATTGCTGTTTCTTCAAAAGGTAAATCGAAATAATATGTATATGCATTTTGGTTAAAGAACTTGATTAAGTTATGAAGCATTTCACCATAACGAGGTTTATAAAAGATTCCTTCCACAATAACGAATTCACATTTATCTTTTCCGTATTCAGCGATTTGGCGTATTAAATCAATTGAAAGATTACCTTCTCTATCGTGCACCTTTAACATTTCACGGCGAACATTATCCTGTGAAACCAAGAGTGTTCCGAGCCCCAAATGATTCTGAAGATTTTTCGCGGTCGTTGTTTTTCCACTTCCAGAGTTTCCTCGTATGATTATTAGCTTAGTTTCCATAGTTCCCCCTACAAATCCATGCAATGTATTATGTAAATTTCCTCATATTGAATTTCTTGATAACTTCCTGTCTTAATCACGAAAGCCAGATAACTTATCCAGTGCCCTTGTCATATTTGAAAACATAATCTGCATTCCCAACTGGATTTACATGCTGGATGTAAAACTCTTCAGCTAACCAATATCGTCTTATATATTTATCAAGTCTCGCTTGGTAATCCCCGAGATAGACATCACGACCTAACACTCTTTCTGCTCGCATTTCATGCGGGCATTCGATAAATATCATGAAATCAAAGAATCCCTGCCATTCTTTTCTTTGCAGGAAGACGCCTTCCATCAGAATAATTGTGATGTGAATAAGGTGGATGGGCTTCGCTCTGATTGTGTCAGAGTGATGATCATAGAAAGGAAAAATGAGAGAATCGCAGTTTTGTTGCAGCTTTTGGAATAGTTCTTTTTGCAAGAATCCAATATTCCATTGAAGAAAATAATATTCATACCACTCTTCATTGCCAGTTCCATATCGTTTATGTCTTTCTACTATGCAATCGTCCATATGAAGAATTGTAGCCTGACAACCTGCTAGGTTTAATTCATCTCTTAGATTCTGAGCAAACGTCGTCTTTCCGGCTCCGCCTAATCCATCAATCCCCACAATCAAACGGCATTTTAATGGAAACGTACTGCGATAGTGCGATAACAATGTTTCTCTTACTTGATCAATAGACATTTTCATTTTCCTCGTTATGCTCGAACATTGTCGGATTCAATATTCACTCACCTTCCCAACATACTCCCCGTGCTTTTCAAACAGCTCATCCTCAAACTCCCCGCACCACTGCTTCACCTTTTCAATATCATTCGTTTCCAGCACTTTTTGATCCCATGGCATTCTGGTATGCCTTTTCGGATCCGCACGGTACTCATCAAAGAAGATGTAATAGGGTTCTTTGTCTTTTGTATAGCTGGAATATTTCCTGACTTCGTCCCATTCATCCTGAAAAATCGAGTGGTCGCGGTCTTCCTTGCACAGAATTTGTCCAGGATAAAGGAAGGGATATGTTTCCGTAAGTTCCCACAACTTTTGATCCGCCTCATTAAATTTCTCTTCATCTTCCTTTTCCATCACCACATAAGTGTAAATTTCATACCTGTTATCCACCTTCTGTACCTTTCTCGATGTTTTCACCTTCATCAAGACGATTAAAGCGATGATGATGCCAATGATGATATATATCACTGTTTTCAGCCTCCAATTCGAATATTTATTTTCGATATTATGGTTATCTTAATTCACGTTATGATTGGGGTATACTACCTATTCCGTCATGATATCTTTTTGATTTATGATCAAATTTTTTTAGGATTCTACAATAATCTTCCTCTCACTCGACTGAGAATATCGGCATCCTTCTCTACCAATTATTTCAAATTAATCTCAATAACTCAATCATTAACTAACAAAAGATAACGGGATATCTCCCACCTTTCCTATTTTTTATTTTATTTCTTTTTGAGGCATTCTCCTTATGAACGATATTTAAACATTTATTTTGCCCAGGACGATCTTCCTATACATTCCACTAAACATTAGTAACGTATCTTCTTTGACATATACAGTATCCTTGTTCTTCTCACACAGTTCTTCAAATTTGATTCCTATGTCAGTTCCCAAGAGCTTGATGATTGGTCTAATTGCTTTTTTAAATGGAGAAAGTCCTTTGTCTTTGGGGGCAAACTTGTCGAAGATGATCACTTCTCCGTTCAGCTTTAATACTCTCATCATTTCTTTGAGGCATCTGTCGGCTTCAGGGACAACCGATAATACGAGACTCGCAACAACTACATCAAACTGATTATCTCGTAAACTCATATCTCGAGCGTCCATTTTAATGAAATGAATGGCAGATCCTTTGAATTTATCTCTCGCTTTATCAAGCATATCCTCGGAGTAGTCTATTGCTGTAATCGTTAAATTGTGGTGATCAATCAGTTCCAAATCCGCTCCAGTTCCCACTCCAACAAACAGAATATGTTGGTTTTCCACAAAATTATATCCGCTAAATATCTTCTTTCGTGCCTTGAGGAAATGCCCGCTGTTAAAAAAACGATCGTAAAAAGGAGACCAAACTTTATAGATGAATTCATTCCAACGATTATCTATTTCATCACCTCATTTTATACGCTGTAACTGCTCTCCAAATCTAGAGACAAGCGAATCATATCCCTGCACTGTATCCCATTCTCGTAGATTTCTTCCTTGTAGTGTCTTATGAAGAAGTCCTGATCGACCCCTACGATTCTAAAGCCACATTTCTGATAAAGAGCCAGTTGCCCTATACCTGAATTTCCAGTACCTACTTCAATTGTTTTGTAGCCCTTGGTCCTGGCTGCCTTGATCGCATCCATCACCAGCTGTTTTCCGATTCCACTTCCATGCTGCTCCTCTGCAACAGCAACGTTCACCAACTCGATCGTCTCAGGTCCTGTTGGAAGCAAAACATACACCCCGACAATATTCTGCTCTTGTTCCGCAACGAAACATTCTCCCCTACTCACATATTCCACAACAATCTCTTCCGAAGGATCTGCCAATAATAACAATTCCAATGGGAGATCTTCAGCTTTGGTCAGTTTTCTGATGTTCATTTTTTTAACCTCATTTATATATTTATCTCCTCTGTCCTCTCTACTTTACAAATCTCAATCTCTTCTATTTGATTTTGTGCTAAGTTAATTGAGCGTTATGAATTCAGAATTCGATTATTGCCCTTCTTTTTAAGTGAGAGCACCATAGCTAAAATAAATACAATTACAGAAACTAATAAGGTTAATACTGTAGAGATAGGTGTAATAAATCCTATTGTTAAAAGAATAAAACCAAGAATAATTAGACCGATAACCATATATTTTCCCCTTTGAAAAATGTAATTTAGACTGAGTAGACAATGTCACTGGTTTTATTTTCAATTTGACCAGGATACTTCCGTGACGTTTCTTCGCGGTTTCTTACTTACTTAAAAATATCTTACTAACACCTTTAATGGCCTGGTTGTTTGTCCACTGAGCTCCTCGAAACAATCGATTAACTGGTCTGAGGTGATTTCTTGTTCAAAAACCATTGTTAAATAGGGGGCTTCTATACTCTCCTTAAAGAACCATTTTGAGTGTTCATGATAGTCCCAACCGTCACTTGAACCAACAATTCTCAGTTCCTTAGTGTAAAAATCTTCATTAAGGCAGAAAAGATCCTTATTGCCGTCAGATAAAATGCAAGCTTCCCCGTGATGCTTCAATGATTTTAGCAGGGTATGAAAAGCTTCCCCACTCGCCGAACACTCCAGCCCGCAGTTATAGAAGTCTGAAGGAACCTGCATTCTATCAGAATAGGTGTTTGCTGCACCAAAATCATTCGCCAGTGCTCTTCGTGAGGTATCCGGTTCCAAAACATCGATATGTTTTACATTCATATAATTTTTCAAAAAATGAACGGTCAATAATCCGATTGTCCCTGCACCAGTGACAAGAACTTTATCTTCGGGTCCAGGTTGGAGTTTCAATACTCCTTTTCCTGTATCACAAGATAGCGTATTTAGCAGAGCATGCAAATATCCCACTGTCTCCGGAACCTTGATTACTTTATTGGCTTTTACTATTCCAGCATTTTTATGCCCATAGAATGCCAGTACATGATCCCCCACTTCAATGTCTGCCACATTTTCTCCTTTGTCGATGACTCTGCCATAACTTTCGTAGCCTGTTTCCCGTGGGTAATGGGGATTGGAATCAGTAACATCCGATTCATTATATTGCGGCAATTCAGCGCCAATACTGATTGCTCCAGCTATAGTTTGGATTAAGATCTCATGCTTTTCTAATTGCCTTACATCATTTCTTCTCCATTCTAATTTTTGCTTCCCGATCAGTACAAGTGATTGTTGAATCATCAATTTCAGTCCTTAGTGATATGTTTTGTTTTAGCTTCGCATCCCTTTATACTCGTTATACAGTAGTTTCATAGCTTCCATTATTTTCTCATCTGCAGCCTTATTTGTGTTTCGATTCGGCAGTCCAGAAGCTCCCAAAGCGAATAGTAGGGGCTTGTCCTTAAAGTCTCCCAGAATACCTATATCGACGACAGCATTCTCTAATCCGCCTGTCATATGGTTGAGGTGAAAGTGTGGGATTCCCTCCACCTCCCCGTTTTGTCTTACAAGTCCGTTCATAATCGGTGTCCAAGTAAGGGGATTCTGTTTATATTGTTGAAAGATATGTATGAATAAATGGAGTATTTGATCGAGTTCCCCTTTGTTTTCACTATCCCTGGGATTTTCAGTAACATGCATTGTCGGGAACTTATCTTGAATTGATTTATTTATTTTATCCCACCCCCCGCAATATTGGACAATACGATTTGCGATGAAGCTGTCATGACAGGCAATCATCACTTCAATGGCTTCTCCCAGGGATAAGGATTTCCTTAGCTGAAAATGAGGGTACAATTCTGAACTGTCCTCCGCGGGGTTGAAAGAAATATCTTCAACAATGTTATCCCAGCTGACTTGCCGTTCCTCAACCCATTCAGCGATACAAAAGCCTATAGCAACTTTTGCAGCTGATGCAAGAGGTACTGTCATGTTTTCATTCATGGAATCCAGGAAAATAGATTTATCTGTTGAATAGACTGAGATACCGACTGTTTCTTCTTGTATTTCCTTTAACTTGTTAAGTACATTTTTCAAGTACTCATCCTCCTAAGGGCTATTTACGATGCAGCAGTATATTCTTCTATAATTACGTGCTCATTGGTACCCTTTAGTGATATGTGATCTTTCAATGTTTTATTTTCCATATTTACTTTCTTTATAAAATAGCAAAGAATGGCCTTTACCTACTTCCTCATTCTTCGCTTTCTTTATATTCTCTAAATGAATACTTTCTGTCGCTTCGAAAAAAGCATATTTTTCTCGGCAATGTTTTTCTACCATTCTCTCATCAACTAAGAGTTGATATAAATAATACTTTGAATCATTGATTCTATTTTCTATTTCTTTCTGATTTTCTGTTACGGAGCCGTGTCCAGGGATATGATAATTAATACTATGCCTACTTAAAATGTACTCAGCTGTACCTAAAGTTTTCACGTAATCTGTGTAGCTGCTGAATATAAAGGGAAATTCAACGTCCGATAAATAGTCTCCGGATAAAAATATTCCCAAGGGTTCTATTACAGTAAAAAGACTGTCATTGGTGTGCCCTGGTGCTTTATAAAACGTTAATGTAAGTTGCCCTAAATCTAATACTTCCCCATCCGACGAGACTGGGTAGTCCACAGAAGGATACACGGGCTCATAATTTCTTTTCAGATAATAACCTTGATCGAACTTATGTATCTTTTTAATCGTTTCATCTTTTTGTAAGTTATTTTGAAATTCTTCAGCAGCAATAACCTTTGCCTCTGGAAATGCCCCCGAACCGATAATATGATCAAAATCACTATGTGTATAGACAATATAAAGCTGTTTATTACCATTGTGCCTATCGATATATTCTCTTATTTCTTGAACTTCATTTGGTAACCAATTAGGATCGGTCATAATCATTACATCATCTGTTTGAATAATGGCTGTTGTTGTCATATACAAGGAACTTTGAAAAACTGTAATATGGTCTCTTTCGAAATGAATCATTGGTAGCCTCCCTATGCCATTTTCTTTTGTTCTTTCCATCTTATCTTCCTGACACTTATCCATTTAAATAATCAAACCGGCAGACTATCTCAATTCCAATTATTTCAAATAAAGACAGTTAACTCAATCGTTTATTTCAAAAAAAGAAGGCTACTCTGTTACGGATAAGCCACTTTAAGGTGAGTTTGGTTTGATATTATTTTCTATGCATCACTATTTGTGATTTACTTATCTTAAAGTTATTCTTCTCGTAAAATGGGATCAAGTCCTCTTCACAAAACAAGCTAATAATATCTATGTGTGAAAGTTCGTCTAATAATTGGGCCAGAAGCTTCGTTCCTATACCTGAATATTGAAAGTCTTTATGTATGACAACATCTTCTATGTATGCTCTAAATTTACCGTCGGATACAGCTCTTGCAAACCCTATAAGTTCACCCTTGTTCCAAGCGCCAACGGAATTCACCTGTTTTAGCATCTCTTCAATATCTTGTTCTTTTCTTCCTTCCCACCAACCTGCTCCTTTATAAAGTTTAATAAGTTCAATAGCATTAATTGGTTTTTCTTGAAAACTCAAAACGTCCACTTTCAGATGCTCCCCCTATACTTATTTTATGAAATAAAGACAAGCTGAAGAACACCTGCCGATCTTCAGCTTATTCTATACGCATTTTACATTTATGAGCCAAAATAGACATACCCATTTTTATGAACTGGTACTTGTAATTCTTCGGCGGCTGCCTTCAGTAAGTCTTGACAGAAGTAATAAGTACGTTTTTTAACAATTACATCCGTATCAAGCTCCAATTCTATTAAACTGTACACCGCTTCATTTCCATCTTTTTTTGTCATAACAACAATAACTGGTTTGCCCCAGAGCATTTGGTAAACAGCTTTCATAGGCATTGGATCCTTTGCCCATCCTTCTAAAGAATGATTTCTAATTGTTTCCCTCCCGTATTCAAATGAAGTATGGACAATATCGTTCACAGCATTATCATCAAGCAAACTAGCAATTGCATCAGGGTCTCTCCGGTTAAAAGCGTCTAAGTAGACTTCAATAACCGTATCTTTCAAAGAAAAACTTTCATGTTTAGGTTCAGAATGATGCTCCTCTTGATTTAGTTTTTTCAAATTTGTACGGGCTCTATGCAGGAGCGCCTTCACACTCCCTTCCGATAATCCCATCATTTCTGCCACCTCACTTCCTTGAAATTGAAAAACATCAAAAAGTAAGACAGCAGCACGCTGTTTTGGAGACAAATAGGTTACCAGCCTCTCAATCGCTTCCCTAACCTCAAACGGATCCAAGTCCTCATATGACTCTTCGGCATGTTCTTCTAAAATGATCCTATGTTGCTTTCTTTGTTGATTTAACCAAGTATTCGTCGCGATTCGAAATAAGTATCTTTTCGGAATCAACGGTTGAAATATTCTTGGTAAAGCGCTGTATGCCTTTAAAAGTGTTTCCTGCACTAAATCCTCCGCATCCCAAGGCGAACTGGTGATCATCCTGCAATATTTCCATAGTGCCGGCCTGTGTGGGATAATTAGTTGATCAAACTTCTTTTTAAGCTCTCGCATATCACTTGATACAGATTCAAGTCTATTCATTGACACTTCCTCCTTCTATCCATTCACTTTATAAACACAGTTAGGAGAATAAAAGATACGGGGAGAATGTTATTTTTATAAATTTAATAGCAATACCTTATATGCCATAACTAATTAAATGCTTCATAATTCTTCTTGTAAACTCTGTTCCTTGTCAAAACAGAACAACCGTTATGCTCAAATGTCTTTACCATTGGAACATTATTTCGACTTGTGGACCCTATATAATATTCAGCTTTAAAGACATTCTTTAATACATTCAATGCGTGCTGGTGAAGAGGTAGACTCTTTCCCTTGCCTCTCTCTTCAGGTATAAGTCCAAAGTAGAATAACCTGCCTTCTTTCAATGTCCCAGGTTCAATATGGGGAATCACCACACCTATTGGCTGATTGTTCTCGCAGGCAACCATACAGGATCTCTTATACCTCGGACCTAACTCCACTTCCACGCTTCGCATTTGTTCTTCCATCGTTAATGAGGATGGCGAATTCAGTGAACCTTTCATGGATTCTTCCCATACCCTTTTAAATTCATTTATAGATATGTTTTCTAAATCCTTTAATGAAAAGTCGGATATTTGCTCAGATGATTCATTTAAATCTTTATAGACAGAAAGGTTTTCATCGTGAAGACGGAATCCATATTCCTCTAACATTATGTCCACCTCGTTATTAAATTTAGAGTCAACAAGGATGTTTACATTCTTCGCTGTTTTAACATACGGCAGATTCATAAAGAATGGTATAAAGTCATTGAATTCTTTATTCGTTAAATGATTTGTATCTTCTATCGTTACAAAACCTTCTCCTTTTATAATTTTTATTTTTTCCAATAAACCTGCCTTCATTTAAACTCAACTCCTCATTGTACAGGAGTAGATACCTCCCATAAACGTTGTACATTCACTAATTCCTGCCCATCGAATTCCATTCTATAAATATCTGGTTTGGAAGTACGATGCAGAAATTTCAAATCAAAGCGGGGATCAAAGTGTGCCATCATCAACGTCATAATAGCGCCGTGAGTACCGACAACCACCTTCTTTCCCCTATAAGTATCCAATAGACCTTTCAATACGTTTACTGCTCTCTTTTGACAATCAGCATTTGACTCTCCACCCTGTAATGAAAATTGAGGGTCTAAAAACGATTTCTCCAACAGTGGAACTAATTCCTTGTCAGATACTCGCTCGGCTGCAGATGAAAATATTCTTTCTTTCAAATCTTCAATTACTACTACTTCTTTTCCTATTTGTTGTCCAGCTTTTTCAACCGTTAGTATTGAGCGCAGGTACGGACTCGAAACAACAACATCAACTTTTTCCTCTTTCAATCTGTCAGTTATTCTTTGAGCATCTAGTAGACCTTTTCCAGTTAATCCCCTTGTTCTTTCTTTACCGTCCTTAGGTGAATCTCCGTGTCTTACCATATAAATCATTGTTGTCGACATACAATTCCTCCAAAGTCTGTTTCTCCTGCGATTCAGTTCAACAACTGGTTAACTGAGGCTAAGCCAAATTTAAATCGCTTTTCTTAGCCCTGAATTTACCCTCTGTTAGCATTCATCCACTTAACCGCATACTCAACCATTTGCCTCATCGGCATTAAGTAGCTTCTTGCCTCACCAACTTTTCCTTCAATTACATAGTTTGTTTCTCTATGAAAGTCAGCAAATATGTTGTCAAAATCATCTGAGTCATTGTTGATGTCTTGATACGTTGTCCATATTTCTTTACCATGTAATTCAACTTTTACATCCCATATTTTTTCTTTGATGAAACTATTTTCTTGCCTGTATTCCGCTAGGTGCAAGGAAGTATTTGAATCAGCCGGCGCACCAAGCAGCAGTATAAATCCATTTAATTCGTACATTTTACCTAAGGGGGAATATTCATTTAACGCAAAGTTCATATCATGATTTTCTGTTATGTATTCAGCATTTTTTCCCCATGCAGAAAAGGATGTGTGAGGGTGGGAACTCCGGTGCACCCCATTTTGCTTCCTGAACGTTTCAGGTATAAAGCCCATATAGCAGGCAGGCGTCAAATCCGGGTGGTAAATCGGCATGTGATCTCTTATTATACGAATCTCTTCATCTGTATAACCGCTTCCATAAACTGTCGGATCACAAAGCTGCTCGGTCTGTGTGGGCATGACAATGTTTCCACCTGCTCCGACAACTTCCTCTAAAGCTAAGATGACAGAAACAGGACCTCCAATCACTCTTCCTATTGATTTTAAGGAAGAATGCACAATTACAGTCATTCCTTTTGTCACACCTAGTTTCACCAGATCATCCGTTATATGATTTTTCGTTATTAAGTTCCTTTGTTTCATGACCTCTCTCCTTATGATTAGAAATCCGTACCCTTTAACGATACCCATTATCCATTAATTTCTAATTCCCCACAACACTTATTCCCATTAAATGGACCTTTAAAGGAAAACAAACACTCAAGAAATCCCCAATAACGATAAAAAAGAAAAGCTGGAGATCAGTATTGTCCTGAACTCCAGCTTTTCTCATTCATCCCTTCAAATAAAGATACAAAATAAGAAAAACAATCAACCCCATCAGTAAGATCGGGCCAAGCCCCATACTGTAGACGATGTAAACTTTTGCGTAGAAGATGAAACGAATGACATGAATGATCAATAAGAAAACCAAAATGAAGATGGAAATATTCACAAGTGAACTCCGCTTATTCCGATACAAAGAATCAGCCCCAATCCAGAGCTTTAATAACGAGGCAAGTGCAATAATTGAACTTGTACTATGAGTCTTTTTATATACATATTCACTTTAGCTCTTATCATTCATGAAAATCCCCCGCTTGATTTTGAAGGGATACGAAAAAGCTGAAAGTATTCTCCGTTTTTAGAGTATATTGGTCATCATCTTTTACAACTCATCGAAATTGAAGAATTCGTTTACCCTTTGGAATGACTATTATTTGGACACTCCCTTTTTGCACGATCGTTCATCTGTTCACTTTTGCAAAAATACCTCATACAAATTCTGCACACTGAAACCCCTTTCATAACTTTTAAATAGCCTATATACTAGATTTATAAGATGATCATCTAATTAATATCAATATAAATTTGCAAATATCACCCAGATGAAATAAAGCAAGGGGGATCCTCATGGTACTGGATAAAAGACGTGCACACTTATTATCCATCATTCAACATTCGACTGAACCAATCCCGACAAAAGATTTGGTTGCCAAGACGAATTTGTCTCAACGGACCATTTATTACGACCTCGATCAAATTAATGATTGGTTAAGGACCCAGCAGTTAGAACCAATTGAAAGCAAGCATGGAAAGGGTTTGTTTTTGCCTTCTTCATCGAAATCGAAGTTGATGGTTTATAAGGATCACAGTTTTGAAGATTGGCATTATCAATTATCGAAGAAGGAACGCGAAGTCCTGATTAAAGCCAAGATATTATTAGAAGAACAAGATGCATCGATGCAAAGCTTTATGGATTTAACGAGCATGAGCCGAGGCACGATCGCCAAGGTGATCAAAGTGATCAGGCGGGAGTTCAACGAAGCTGGTTTGGAATTGTATTACAAGAAAGGAACAGGCTACCGGCTGCGTGGTCCGGAGGATGCAAAAAGAACGTTGCTTTCGAATATTCTCGCAACCATCTTCTCTCAACCGGATTGGCAGAACGTCCGGAATGAAGTCTATAAGATGATCCATCCGGAAGCTGCCACTTGGTCACATGAAACCGATCAAAGACGCGTGGTAAGGGAAATTCTTATTGAAGCGGAAAAAGAATTAGGTTTGACGCTGACAGATGAAATGGTAGAGATCCTGTCCCTGCAGATCTTGATGATCATGAAACGAATAGAGCTGCAAGAGTATATTCTGGTTCCAGAAGCGGAAAAGCAGGTCCTGGAGCAAACAGAAGCATACAAGGCAGCTTTGCATATCACGAATAAACTTGAAAAGGTAAAGGAAGTCTCTTTCCCTGATGATGAAGTTTGCTTCATTACCATGAACCTGTTGGGGTCAAAGGTCCAGCACGATAACTTTAACCGTTACACGGAACAGGAATTATCAGGGCTGAAGGAAGTCGTTCAACAAATGATTGATGATTTTCAAATTTACTCATGTGTGGTGTTTGATGACAAAAATGGACTGGAAGAAAATCTGATTTCCCACATTAAACCGACGTACTATCGGCTTAAGTACGGGCTGCATATCGCGAATGATCTGGCTGACAGCATTCAAAAGACCTATCCGGACATCTTTCATTTGACTAAACGGGTGATGAGGCACTTGGAACTGTATGTCGGGAAGACCGTACCGGATGAAGAAGCAGCCTACATTACCCTGCACTTCGGAGGATGGCTGACAAAAGAAAAAAAGAAGGTAGAGACGAAGTTCAAAGCCTTGATTGTTTGTGAAAATGGAATCGGTACTTCCAATATGCTCCTCACTCAATTAGAAAACTTGATTGCCGGGCTGAATGTCATCACCACGATTTCCATGAGGGAATATCGAAATACTGATTACCCGGCAGACGTCATTTTTTCCACCAATTATATCAAGGAAAAGGACATTCCCGTTGTCCATGTTCCTGCCATCTTGACCAATCTCGAAAAGGAACGGGTCATAAAACGGATGAATGAGCTATTTGACTCGAAGCCACCGGAACAGAATATGACCGATCACCTCATGGATGTGATAAAACGCCATGCGACGATCCATCAAGAGGACGATCTAAAAAATGAGTTGGTCCGCTTATTAGAACAAAATACTCCCCAAACAAAGGAGCTCAGAAAGCCTATGCTCAATGAATTATTGACAGAACAAACGATACAGCTCAAAGACCAGGTAGAGAGTTGGGAGGAAGCAATAAAGGTAGCTGGTCAGCCGTTGATCGACCAGCAATCGATTCGGCCGGAATACGTCGAGGCCATGATTTCGAACGTGAAGGAGTTGGGCCCTTACATTGTCATCGCTCCAAGGATCGCAATCCCCCATGCACGTCCGGAGACTGGTGTCGAACAACTGGGGATGAGTTTCTTGCGGCTCAAAGAACCCGTCTTTTTCTCGGATAAAGAAAAACATCGTGCTCAGCTGATCATCGTGCTGGCGGCGATTGATAATCAAACCCACTTGAAAGCATTGGCACAGCTCACAGAACTGTTATCCAATGAAGACAATGTGGAGCAGTTAATCTCAGCAAGCGATCAGAAAACCGTCATTGAATTAATCAACCAAACAATAGAAGTTTAAATTTGAGGAGGAAAAATAGATGAAAAAAGTATTAGTTGTATGCGGAAATGGATTAGGCAGCAGCATGATTGTAGAAATGAATGTCAAAGCAGCCCTTAAGGAAATGGGTAAAGAAGCGGACGTGTCCCACACAGACCTGGCTACAGCCAAGACGGAACAGGCGGATCTCTTCATAGGTTCAGAGGATATTGTAGAAAGCCTGGAAGATGGCCGTAAACATGTGGTGAAATTGAAGAACTTAATGGATAAGAACGAACTCCGTGAAGCGTTAGAACAAAATATGTAGTCCACTATAAAACGAAGGAGCGATACAAATGGTAGATATTATAATGAAGGATATCTTAGGAACTCCTGCAATCCTTGTCGGTCTTTTCGCCTTAATCGGACTCCTTGTCCAGCGCAAAAATTCAGGGGATGTCGTTTCCGGAACCCTTAAAACAGTGATGGGCTTCGTTATACTTGGAGCTGGGGCGAATGTACTCGTCCAGTCGCTGGGACAATTCAGCAGCATGTTCAATAAAGCCTTCGAAGTTGACGGAGTGATCCCGAACAATGAAGCGGTTGTGGCCCTGGCGCAGGAGAGCTTTGGTACAGAGACAGCGATGATCATGCTGTTCGGTATGATTGTCAACATTCTCATTGCACGATTCAGTCCTTTTAAATATATCTTTTTAACCGGACATCATACCATGTTCATGGCCTGTTTAATTGCTGTCATCTTAACCACTGGAGGATTTTCCGGTCTATCATTGATCATTCTTGGTTCGATTATTCTCGGGGCATTGATGGTCCTTTCACCGGCGATGCTCCAGCCTTTCACACGCAAGGTCACTGGATCGGACGACTTTGCCGTCGGCCACTTCGGATCAATTGGTTATTTGGTTTCCGCCGTAGTTGGTAAGGCTGTAGGTAAAGGCTCCAAATCGACAGAGGAAATCAAAGTTCCTAAATCACTCGGCTTTCTCAGAGACACATCCGTTTCGGTATCGCTGACGATGGTCATCCTGTTCTTTATCGTTGCAGGTGCAGCAGGTCCCGCCTTTGTTGAAGGAGAATTAAGCGGCGGGCAGAACTTCCTTGTCTTTGCCTTTATGCAGGGAATCACATTCGCGGTCGGTGTTTATATCATTTTGGCTGGGGTACGCATGCTCCTTGGTGAAATTGTTCCTGCCTTCAAAGGAATTGCGGATAAAATCGTTCCGAATGCTAAGCCGGCACTTGATTGCCCAGCCATTTTCCCATTCGCAGGAAACGCCGTCATTATCGGTTTCTTGTTCAGTTTCATCGCCGGTCTTGTCAGCATGCTATTTTTACCTCTATTAGGATTGAAAGTAATCGTTCCGGGACTTGTTCCTCACTTCTTCACAGGTGCAGCTGCAGGAGTCTTCGGTAACGCAACAGGCGGCCGAAGAGGGGCCGTCATTGGCTCGATGGCAAATGGTGTGATGATCAGCTTCCTCCCAGCCCTCTTGCTACCGGTTTTAGGCTCACTAGGATTCCAGGGAACAACATTTGGAGATGCAGACTTCGGGTTGGTCGGAATTGTGCTCGGTAACCTCATAAAAATTGTTGAATCTAATATTATTGTTTTCTCAACGATCATTATCATCTTAGCTATCTTGTTTTTCATCAGCTTCAAATCAAAAGCAAATGATCACAAAAACGAAACAGAAGCAGCATAGCCCATATCAAACACTCGCTTCCCCCTCTTAGGAAGTGAGTGTTTAAACTTCCTGTTTACAAAGATATCTCCAATAGGTCTTTGAATTTCCTTTTGCTCATCTTATATCCAATAAATGGTCTAGTAAAAATCACAAAGAAAATAGCAGGTCTGATTCAGTTAGGAATCAGCCTGCTATTTTTGTCTGTAGGGAGAAGTTCCCCGCCTTAATTTTGTTCGAGCCAATGCCCCGTCTTACCCGATATTCCTATACTCCTCTGCCATTTTCCCGCTCTTTTGCTGGCTAAAGGCGCTGATTGCGACGACGATGATGAGGTTGCAGATCAGGCCGAGAATGCCGGCGTGGATGTCGAATGGCGTGATTTCTGCGACGAGCTGGTAGTAGTAGTTGACGAATGTACCGACAATGAGGCCGGTGATGACGGCCGGGCCGGTTATTTTTTTCGAATAAAGGGCCCCGTAGACGCCAGGGGCGAATTGGACGATCGATCCGTATGCCCCCAGCAGGAGGGCGATGAGTCCCTGGCCGCCGAAGACGGTGATGACATATGCAAGTCCTCCGACCAGGAAGACGCCTGCTCTCATGAGGAACAACGTCGTTTTATCCGGAAGGTCCGGTTTCATGTTCTTGATGACGCCGTCTGTGAATTCGAGTGATGCACTGTGCGTGATGGCATCGGCTGTCGACATTGCTGCCGCCAACGCCCCGGCACCGACGAGTCCGTACACCCAGCCTGGCAAACTGAGGACTGTGGTGATCAAGTACGGAAGGATTTCATCCGGTGCACCGATATCGGACGGGTTGACCACATTGACAGCAGAAAAACCGACGAACAAAAGCGGAATCAAAAACAGGGCAAATACTGGATAAACCAGTACTGTCTTCTTAATCGTGCGAGCATTGGACGCGTACGATTTTGAAAACAGATGCGGCCACATCAAGAATCCGATCAGCGACACAAGGATCGTTGTCGTATAGGCCGTACCTGACATCGTCGAGCCTTCATTCCCGATCTCAAGGAATTGAGGGTTGTCCCGGACGAGATTGGTGAACATTCCCCCGACGCTTCCATGCATCTGGTTGACGATGGCGAGACCGACTACCCATGAGATGATGATCATAAGGAGTCCCTGGAAGACGTCCGACCATGCTGCTGCCCGGAGTCCGCCTGTTGCAACATACACGACGACGATCCCATACGCGAGCAGTGCACCAAGCCAGAGCGGGATCCGTCCCTCCGTCATGATATTAAATATGTACGCCATCCCTTTCATCTGAGTGGCAAGGTATTGAATCGAGGCAAGCAGCGCGATGACTCCGACCAGGATTGGCAGCGTTTTGCCGCCATATCGCTTCTTCATGAAGCCTGCCACGGTGTAAATATTAAACTTTCGGCCGATTTTCCCAATCTTAGGTCCGATGATATACCAAGGGAGAATCGCAAATGCGGTATAAGTCAAAATATAAAGTGCAGGAGCGCCTTTTGAATACGCCCAACCGGGAGCACCGAGGAATGAAAAGGCACTGAACACGGCCCCGCCCATCAGGAACCACATCACAACCAGGCCGAGCCCTCCGCCGGCAACCGTAAACTCATCCAGTGAATTTTTGTCATGCCCCCTGCCCGCCATCACACCCACGATGAGAGCAATCACCAGGTAGCCGATCATCATAATCATTGCAATCTGCCAATCTGCCATTAGTTTACCTCCCTTTCATCTTTGTCGGGATCAATTCGATAGAGCCCAAGGACAATCAGAAAGGTAATGATAATCCATAAAATCACCCAGAACACCGAGAATGGCATGCCCAACACGACTGGCGTTGCTCTGTTCCCTAATGAAAACAAGGGGAAAATCAATAGCAAGAATGGAATACCCAGGGAAATGCAATACAATTTCGTAAATCGGCTTTTACTCATTTGACGCCCTCCTTTTTTGCTGCATATTCGATCTTTCCATCTAAAATGGTGAGCTCTACTTTTAACTCTCGCAAACTATCAAGTTCACACGTCAGAATCGAATCATTCAAGACGACCAGGTCTGCCAATTTCCCAGGTTCGATGCTGCCTTTTAAGTGTTCTTCGAAACTAGCATATGCCCCGGTCCATGTGTAGGCCTTAATTGCTTCCTGGACGGTGATCCTCTGTCCGGCACCGATGATGTTACCTGAATTGCTTTTCCTGGTGACTGCCGAATAGATGCCTTGTATCGGGTCGGCTGACGTGATGGGGCTGTCAGACCCCATAGCAAAAGGGACACCGTTTTCCGAAAAGCTCCTCAATGGAAACATGACGTCCACCCGATCGCCATAGTCTCTCACATATCCATCACCGAATTCATAGATGAAGGCTGGATTCGGAATAGAGATGATATTCAGGTCTTTCATTTTCTGCATAAGATCTGGAGGGGTCATGCCCGAATGTTCAATCCGGTGGCGATGATTTTCCCTCGGATCGCGTTGAAGTGCAGCCCGGATGGCTTCAATCATCATTCCAACCGCTTCGTCTCCAATTGCGTGCGCCGTTATCTGCCAGCCTGCTCCATGCGCGCTTCCAAGGGATTCATTCAATTCTTCTTGATTCAGATAAAGAATACCGGAATCTTCCGGATCGCTTTTATACGGCTCCCTTGTCTTCGCAGTGGGACCGCTGCTGCTTCCATCGATGAAGACCTTAGCAGGGCCGATTTTCATCCATTCATCTCCGAGGCCTGTCGCGATGCCGCTTGCAAGACCTTTTTTGACCATTCCGGGAGAGTCATGCAGCGATCCGTACAAGGCAAAGATCCTTTGTTTAATCCGTTTTGCCGAGACGGCTTTTTGAAGGAAACGAATATGATCCGGACCGTAGCCTCCAGCATCATGGACACTCGTAATCCCTTTTGCCAAATAATCTTCTGAAGCAAGTGAGAGCCCATGCTGCACCTCATCCTCTGAATAATTCGCAAACAGAAACATTTGCATATGGGCAGATTCCAAAAGAAGTCCGGTCAGCTCACCGTCCTCCCGCACATATTTTCCTCCTGAAGGGTCTTCCGCTTGCGGGTCGATCCCTGCTAGCTCAAGCGCTTTACTATTCACGCAGGAAATATGACCACACGTCCTGACGACGATGATCGGATGCTCGGTGGACACTGAATCGAGATCCCATCGGCTCAGATGCCTGCCTTCTTCATAATGATTCTGGTTATAGCCCCACCCTCTAATCCACCTCCCTGGAGGCGTCGATTTCGCTTTCTCCTTCAATTTCGCGAGAAGTTCCTTAATACTCCCCGCTTCCTTTCCGTTCACCCCGAGCTTGTTCGTCCCGTAGAGCTCGAGATGGGCATGCGCATCGTTGAACCCGGGCAGGATGCTCCTCCCATCCAAATTGATGATGGCTGACTCTTCACTCTTCAATGCAAGAATTTCTTCATTCGTTCCGACTGCGATAATCTTATTATCCTTGATGGCCACCGCTTCACTTACGGAAAATTCGGAATCAACAGTGACAACTTCCCCATTTATTAAGAGCATTGTCGCGCTCACATCAACACCTCCTGGTTTATTTCGATTTCGAGCCAAGGGGTAAGGTCACGATTGGCTGATTCGCACGGCCGTTCTATAAAGAAGCTGAACCCCTTTTTCGATGTCCTCCATCTCAGCGAACTCGAGCGGATTATGGCTGATCCCTTTTTCGCAGCGGACGAATATCATCCCGTAATCACTTATATAAGACATGATCAGTGCGTCATGAAATGGACCGCTCATCAAGGTGGGAGAATCGAATCCGAGCTTCCCGTCTTCCTCTTTCATGATATCCTTGATCCAATCCGCGCAGTATCGCGGCTCGCTGCGCGTGTCCTCTTTGATTTCTACCTTCAGCTTGTATTCCGCGGTCGACTCTTCAATGATTTTATACAATTTTTCTTCAAGCCGTGTGCGTGCTTCGAGGTCGATATCGCGCAGATCAACCGTGAACTCCACTTTTTCTGCAATGATGTTCCTGGAGTTCGGGAATACCTGCATGCTGCCGACCGTCCCAACTGTCGTTTCGGTCCCTTCCCTTTTCACGAGATCATCGAATCTACGGATGATATCGGATGCACCGAGAAGGGCGTCCTGTCTCATCTGCATCGGCACCGATCCTGCGTGACCGGCGAACCCTTCAAGCGTGACTGTCAGCCAGATCGGACCCGAGATGCCGGAGACGATTCCGACAGGCTTCTTCTTCTGCTCGAGGACCGGTCCCTGTTCGATATGCAGTTCCAGAAACGCGGCTATATCTCCTTTTTGATAAACAGGGCTCGGAGACATGTCAGAGTCGACACCGAATTCTTTCAGAGCTTCCCTTCTCGTCACTCCTTGTTTATCCTGGCGTTCAAGTTCGCCTTCCTCCAGCATCCCGGCGAGTCCCCTGACCCCGAAGATCCCCTTATTGAACCGGCAGCCTTCTTCATCGGAGAAGCAGATCACTTCGATCGTGCGCGTTGGATTGACACCATTCTCCTTCATGCTGTGGACGACTTCGATCGCTCCGAGTGCTCCGGCCGTCCCATCGAAACGTCCGCCATAAGGCTGGGAGTCGATATGAGAGCCGAGAATGAGGATGGGCTGGTCTGGCTGTGAGCCTTCGATTCTTCCAATCAAGTTCCCGAATCCATCGATTTTTGTGGTCAAGCCGGCTTCTTCCATCCAGCGTTTTACGACTTCGACTGCCTTCCGGTCTTCCTTCGAATGAGCCAGTCGGCAGACGCCGGTCTCTCCGATTTTCCCTATCTCGGCAAGTTCCTCGAGATGCTGCTTTAATCGTTCTCCCTTGATTGACATCGTGTGAATCCCCCTTTTGTTTTATTGAACAGGTTGATGTTTTTTGTGTAAGAAGTCTTGATGGCTGATAAAGTGGTTGCGAGGATGCTTTTAATGGTATGTGGGTACTTGAGGTTGGTGTAGTGGTTACGAAAGATACCGGCTGCACCCTTTGAATTGATTTATCCTTAAGTTTATTTTGAAAAAGCGTATTATTCATTAGACATTCTGTCTCCGAAATTGTAAATAACCCTTACAGAATGTAAAAATGATAGAATATTCGGAAAATAACAAGCGTAGTTCATTTAACTTTTAACTCTCGCCACCCCATTCTTTGTTTTAAAGACTTTCCCCTCGCCTTGATAGGTTCTAGACAAGAGCGAAATAATCCTGCCCATTTGTCGAAAATGGAACAATTGACTCAAAACCACGCGGGTTTTAGGGAATAAGGTTCCCTCATTCAGACAAGGTTTTTTGATTTTTCTCTGACCGACCCTAGCTCTAAAAGAATGATTCTTTAAAGACAGCTTTATATTAAATTCATGTATAAGGTGAAAAAATGCGGGTGAACATTTTCGTTTATGGTAAAATTAGGATAAAGCATTTTTCATAGGAGGGGGATGAATAGTGAGTAAAAAGAAATTGACGGTCCTTTCTTCATTAGCTGCATTATTACTGATTGGATTTACGGTTTACAAAATAAACGAAGAGAAACCGAAAATTTCCCAAGCGTATTTCACTGAGTTAACAGAGGAGTTGCGTGCAAAAGGCGTTAATGTTGGTTCTATTTCGTACCTGCCGGAAAATAATGAGATTTCTGTGCAGATAGCAGAGGACGATGAAAGTATAATGAAAGATACAAAACAATACGTAGAAGCTGAATTAGAGAAAAAAGAGTTGGATGAGGTTCTCGTTTCTGTGGACAACTTTGATTTTGAAAAATCGTATCATCAAAGCAAGTGGCTTTCTGCTTCTTCTGAAATTGATGAACAGTTGAAAAAAGAAAGCGATGAGTATACTGGGGTTGCAGTTGATTTTCACCCAAATCCCATAAAATATATCTTGAAATCTTCTTTTACCAAGTCAAACTACGACGGGGCTGAACTGGAACGGTGGATACGACTGACCAATGATATTATTGAATCCAATGATTTGCCCAATCTACTAAAAGAAGGCGAATCTTATAAAATCAGAATCAGAGGTAAAGATAAGAAGATTCTTCTGAGTAACTCCTTTGAAATGAAACCATGGGTAAAGGATATTACCATTCGATTTTGGAATCAGGCGGAAGATGAGCATATTGAAGATCGGGAAGCTATTAACTCATTTGTAAGTGCCTCTCACACTGTTGAAAAACTAGATAAAGTGATTAAAACAGAACCGCTATTGCGCTATGAATACACCAATGAAGATAGAAAGATGAAGTCCTATCACTTATGGCTATCCAAGGATAACAAAGGATATATCCAAAGCCTTTTACCTGGTGAAGACACGGATACCTATAAATTGAGCGGGCCATCCTCAGCGGTATTGAAGAGCGTTCTTCACGGGATAAACGAAAAACTTGAATTGCCAGTGAAAATTGAATTTGAATAGGCAGAGGAATGATGAGGAAAATACCCCCCCGTTAAAAGTGGAATAGCACTCATCTTTTATTTCAGGTGAGTGTTTTTTACAGCTAATGAGTAGAACATTTGCTTCTTCACGCTGGCAACCCGTACACTTGTAATAGATAGTAATTTTGAAAGGATGGGTCATGATGGCACAATCGATCAAAGGAAAAATCGCTTATATTACGGGTGCTGGCCGAGGGATAGGGAAAGCAACTGCACTGGAGTTTGCGCGTGAAGGCGTCCATGTCGGTTTAATCGCCCGGACAGAGAGCGCATTGGAGATGGTAGCGGAGGAAGCGGAGTCACTTGGGGTGAAAGCCAGTGTTGCAGCTGCAGACATTTCGGATATGGAGCAGGTGGAATCGGCGATTTCCCGTTTGCAGGACGAACTGGGTCCGGCGGATATCCTGATCAATAATGCAGGGATCGGAACTTACGGCAAGTTCCTTGAAATCGATCCCGAAAACTGGAAGAGAACGTTTGAGGTGAATGTGTTCGGGACCTATCATGTGACCCGGGCCGTACTTCCACAACTTATAGAAAAGAACCGCGGGGACATCATCAATATTTCTTCGAGCAGCGGCTTGAAGGGCACTGCGAACAGTACCGCTTACAGCGGATCGAAGTTTGCTGTACAGGGCATGACGGAAGCCCTCATGCAGGAAGTCCGCAAGCACAACATCCGAGTGATGACACTGAATCCAAGCCTGGTCGCAACAGATTTGACCTTCGGGGACAAGCTGGATGAAGCGGACAAGGAGAAATATATGCAGCCTGAGGATCTTGCGGAACAGATGGTGGCTCAGTTGAAGCTGCATCCAAGGATATTCATCAAACAGTCGCTGCAGTGGGCAACGAATCCGTTTTAAAATCAGGGATAGAGAAACGACTCGTTCATAATGAACGAGTCGTTTTTTATAGTCATTGAACGCTTGAAGGATTTTTATTAATGTATTTATCCCTTAACAAATTATCTCAAAATACGAGTAAGTCCTTCATCCACTGAATGTGATTTGCTGCGGTTGATCGTTTCAAAAAACAACACTTTCAATCTATCAGCGGCTATCAATAACGTTTCCTCGCTGATTTGATTTGGATAGGTTTGAAGATACTTCCTTACGAACTCCGGATCCAGTGTTTCATACGCCTTGAACTGATGAAGTTTCTTGTTTTCAAGCAGGGCTTGGAGCCGAAGTGTACTATCCCTCATCGTCTCAAGCATTTTTAAGGCGTAGATAAGGTTCTGACGCTTCAGTTCTGTTTGGAATTTCCTCATGCTGTAAATGAAATCGAAAGCCACGTCTTCGCTGAAGTCATATTTCTTTCGTTCAAAATGCTTATGGGCAGCCTCCATCTTCTCTATAATCTTCCCTGTCTTATCCACGACGACTTTCCATAAAGGCGACTTGACACTTAATAATTCCCTGGAAAGAATCGATACATTGAATTCGAGACCGTTCTCCAGGATGGCGATGATAAGATAGATATGTTCTCTTAGCTTCAATTCCTTTATGTAGACAGTCCCAATTTCCCGGAAATACTGATGCAGGAATGACCTGGCCTTTTCCACATCGGCAATGCCTGCAGCGGCCACCATTAAATCGATATCCGATCGTTCATCTTTGTATCCTGCAACCCCTGAGCCTATATGGACGACCCCTTCAATTAAATGCGAAGACTCTAATCGGCTGATGATTCTTGTAAAATACTGTTCTCTTTCTTTTGCAGTATACATGTTCTCCCCCTATCTCTATTTACTTTTTACCTATCCAAACAATCCGCCAAAACCCGTTCCAATAAGGACCACCAATAATACAGAAGTGATGGTGAAGAGATAATCGTTTTTATGGTTAAATCTTTTTTAATTGGGGGCGGGGTTCTTTTCCAAAATAAAATTCACTAACTCATCCTTGTCAGCGAGAAATTTCTCTACCTCCGCTAAGTGATAAAAAGTACTTGTTTCAGAAAAGTCATTCACTTCTCCACGGGGTGAATGAAGAATGATTCTCTTATTCAGGCCGAGTGCGATCCCTAATTCAATATGGCTGCCTTTTCCTGCGGGCAGGAGCACGATGACCACATCCGATTTCATGACAGCCTCTTTTTCCTTCTGCCCGATTTCTTTCAGTTCATCAAATGACGCAGCCCGATCATGTTTGGTCCAGTCATACGTTTGATTGTGACCCGCCGCTTTCAGCTGTTCACTGATGTAACGGACATTATCGATGTTTTTAAAGCTTGATGCTATGTAGAAATTCATTATGTCACCGCTTCCTTGTTGATATATTGCCTATAATTATATACCAATTATTTCAAAAATTGGTGAATTCCTGAATGTTTTTTGGTCAGAAAAATAGAAAGACAGAGTAACTTTCCCTGTCCTCCTACAGTTCGATTCCTTTGTTTTGCGTAAAATCATCGGCAGATCTTATTTTTTTATACTGACCACTTCCTCTAGAGATGACCTTCGTGACTCTTTTCTTCACTAGGATTTTGTTTTTTGGGAAAGTTCTTATCACTATCTGTCCTCAACAAGTTAAACCGTTAATGAAGTCTTGGAACGGTCATAAAAAGGAAGATATCCTTTCTCACTTAAGTCTTATTCCCTGTCTATCGTCAATCCTTCCACATATTTTCTCCCCATCAGTTTTTCTTTCTTCCGATTTTCTTTGCTTTCAAAGATGATATCGAAGTCATAGTCTTCAGGGTACAGTTCGGCTGCTGATATATAGAGGGATAGGCGTTTATGCGTGATTAAACGCTTCTCTTCTCTAACCTGCACAGTGAACCGACCCATGTCGTCCGGCCCCTCGTAGATGATGCCCAATTCTCCTTCTGGTGAAATTTTCACATTATCCCCTTTTGAGAATTGCGGCACTGTTGGTTTGGTTTGTGCCTGTTTACTGTGATCCCTTTTTTTATGTTTGCTTACGATGACCTGCTTCTCCATCTCTTTCTTGGCATGAAAGTCCTGTTCTTCTATAGAGTAGGTTTTTGATTCCCGATAAGTGATTCCATGAGCTTTTTCTATGATGGCCGGATGCATGCCAAGCTTCAAGGCAATGGAGAATGCCTGGCTGTCCCCGCCTTTTCCAACGATGAGCCTGTATGTCGGCTGCAGGGTATCGATGTTAAATTCCATACTGCCATTCATGAATCCCTCATGCTCTTCTGCAAAATGCTTGATTTCACTGTAGTGAGTCGTCGCGAGGAGAGTTGCCCCTTTTTCATAAAGCTGATCGAGGATTGCGGTCGCAAGCCCCATACCTTCCATCGGGTCTGTTCCTGAGCCGAGCTCATCCAGAAGTACCAGCGTCCGGTCGTTTGTATCCTTCAGGATCTCGATGATGTTTTTGACGTGAGAACTGAACGTGCTCAAGTTCTGCTCCAGACTTTGCCCGTCACCGATATCCAGTAGAATCCTTTCAAATATGCTGATTTCACTTCCTTTTTCTGCCGGAATGTGAAGACCGCATTGTGTCATGAGGGTGAGCAGCCCCACCGTCTTGATGGTCACGGTCTTTCCTCCTGTGTTGGGCCCGGTGATGACCAAGGCGTGAAACGTATCTCCCATCTTGATTGTCAGTGGTACAGCTTCGATTCCTAATAACGGATGGACGGCATTTTTCAAATGAATCCTATGACTTTCGTTGACTCTTGCGCTCACTCCATCAATCGAGCGGCTGTATTTGGCTTTTGCAAAAAGGACGTCATAGTGAACCATCGTTTCGATTGCGAGCTTAAGCTGCGGTTGATATGTCTGGACAAGCCCGGTTAATGCCCACAGGATATTTTCAATTTCCTGTTCTTCCTGCAGTTTATACATGAGCAACTGATCCTGCTGGACGCTCAGTTCTTCCGGTTCGATGTAGAGGGTGGAACCGGATGCGGATGAATCCAGGACAGCCCCTTTCACTTTTCCTCTGTATTCCTTTTTGATCGGAAGAACGTACCGGCCGTTCCGCTGGCTGACGATTGCCTCCTGCAAGAATGTTTTGTACTTGGCTGATTTGACGATTGATTGAATTTTATCTTTCAACCTGTCTTTCTGGATGCTCAACTGCTTTCGGATACGCAGCAATTCTTTGCTTGCGTAATCATCTATCCGTCCGTTCCTTATACAGCGGTTGATTTCATCGGCAACTTCGGGTATGTCTTCGATGGAATATACATATGCCGACACCCTTGGTGCTATATATTGCTTGTCGGTCATGAATTTCTTCAACTTTTTACAGGCGTCCAGAAAAAAGTACAGACTGGACAATTGATCAGGCCTTAATGGGACGCCTTTGTTAAGATTGGCAACGATTTTTCCCACACCATCCATGCCGTGAATCGGTACACTGGCACTTTTTTCAAGTATCTGTACTGCTTCTGTCACCTCATCGAGACGCATCTCGATCTGACGTTTGTTCGTTGATGGCATCATGTTCAATATTTCTTTTTTCCCTTCCTCAGTGAGGGCGAAGTTCGTCAATTCTTCTTTCACCCGGTGAAATTCCAATGTTAGAAATGTCTTTTCGTTCAATGTGTTCTCCTCCAATAAATAAAAAAATAGACCACAACAGAACAATGTCCATTGTGGTCTTGATGACTTGTATACAAGGTCCCTTTTATGGCTGCATGGAAATATACGTGTCACTCCACACGCTTTTTTGTACACAAAAAGAGCTGTGCACAAAAGACACAGCTCTCCTTAAGTAAAAGGGGATGTACAGGCTATGACCATTGTTCTTAACTACATTTTGCAGGCACAGCTAAATAAGCGTATCATCCGCCTTTATTTTCAAAAGACGAATGCCGGCAAAATGTCCGTATTCATTTCACGGTTAGTTAAGAACGACACCTAACATATAACATACTCCCTTTATATACAAAGTTATATTTACTCCCTCATTGTATGCCGGCCGCCTGAAAATGTCAACACAGTGGCGGTGGCGGTAACGCGTTAATGCACTCAGGGACGGGCCTTCAGCCCATTAAAGATACCTCTTTCCTTTAGTCACGTATTCTTGCATGATGGATTCCGGGACCAGATCCCCCCCTGTTGCCCATACCAGGTGGGTCGCCCGGCTTAACTGGTCGTCAGTAAGTGACAATGATCCGAGGTGCGCCCGTATTCGGGGCATGGCTGGGCCGATCATACCCGCTAATGCAGATGGCTCCAGAGAAATTGACTCTGATTCATGTAAAAGAGCAAGCATTTTATATAGGTTTTCATCGCTGACCGTGTACACCCCGTTTAGCAGTTCTCGCACCATTTTCCCTGCCAGGGCTGAAGGACGGCCGACGGCTAATCCATCTGCTTCTGTCTTGTTGCTCAAACCTATATCCTGAACTGAAATCGCTTCATGTTTTCCGGAAGCAAGCCCGAGCAGCATACAAGGGGAATTCACCGGTTCAGCAAAATAGCAATGGACATAGTCCCCGAATACATGTTTCAACCCGTAGGTCACTCCGCCGGGTCCGCCGCCGACTCCGCAAGGCAAATAAACGATGAGAGGGTGGTCTTGGTCTACTTTGATGCCTTCTTGTTTCAACTGTTCTTTGAGTCTTAACCCAGCCACAGCATAACCCATGAACAGATCCTTCGAATTTTCATCATCAATGAAAAAACATTTTTCTTCCTTCAAACAGTGCCTTCTTCCTTCCTCGACCGCAAAGGAAAAGTCATTTTCATGTTCAACTACCCCGACACCCTTTTCTCTGAGAAGCTGCTTCTTCCACTCCTTGGCTTCCTGAGACATATGCACCGTCACTTTAAAACCCAGTGCGGCCCCCATCGTGCCGATACTCAATGCAAGGTTGCCGGTTGAACCGACAGCGATGGAGAATTGAGAGAAAAAATCTTTAAACGTGCTGTTTGCTAATTTAGAATAATCGTCCTTTTTCTCTAGCATTCTGTATTTCAATGCCAGTGTTTCAGCCAGCTTCAGCACTTCATAAATACCGCCCCGTGCTTTAATGGAGCCCGCAATCGGCAGCTGATTGTCACACTTCAGCATCAACTTACCTGGTATGGTTGTTTGATAATATCCTTGCATGACCTCATGCATCCTTGGCAGGTATCTAATGGGTGATTCAATGATTCCGTTCGTCTTCCTGGTATCGGGGAACACTTCTTTCAGATATGGAGCAAATCGTAAAAGCCTTTGTTCTGCGTCAATAATGCCCTGCGATTCCACAGGACTGAAAGGTTTTAGCAGGCCGTTCGGCCAAAATGTTTCCTTCTTCCCTTGTAAATCCGAAAGCAGTACAGGGTCTAATTGATATGTATATTTCATTCTCAGATTTCCTCCTTTAACAATGATTCCATTACAGATGATGTATCATACTTCAATGTGGGCATGTGTCTAAATTAAACATGCATTTCCCTTTTCCTACGTTATAAAAATGGAAAGTCCACCTTCCTTTTATAACTGTTTCGTCATATATAGGCTATTGGGATCCTCTTTGTAGTCAGCAAATGGTTTACAATAGGTGAACCCAAAGCTTTCATACAAATTCCTTGCGGGGATAAATGCTGCCATAGATCCTGTTTCGAGGCTCAATCGCTTATAGCCTCTTTCTTCTGCCACTGTAATGATGTGGATGAGGATTTTCTTGGACACGCCTTTTCTGAGATGAGAGGAGGATGTCTTCATAGACTTGATTTCGCCGTGCCCCGCGTCCAATTCTTTAAGCGCTCCGCAGCCGACCAATACTTCTCCTTCCCACGCTCCCCAAAATGTGATGTCCGGCTGCCTCAATCCATCTATATTCAGAGCATGCCTGCTTTCAGGCGGTGAATGCAGAGCCATATTATAAAGATGATCCATAATCAGTTCAGATGCTTCTTTTCCAATTTCTTTATCCTGTTTCATTTCCAACAGAACCACTCCCCTTTTTAGACTGCCACAGACTGTTTACGAAGAGAATTTTACCATAATCACTCTTGCTTCCGGGATAAAAATAAAACCCTTCCATTAAATCAATACATTGGAAGGGTCACAATAAGAATGTTATTCTATTATATTTCCTTCTGCAGGAATTGGCCGCTCTTTTAATAGTCTGGCAAAGTGGAGTAGATTGTATGCCATGATTCTTGCATGCTGTTGGGTGAATTCATTTTCTTTTCCATTTGCTTCAATATAGGAAGCACCAGGACCAGCTTCTCCAACCCAGTAGGTTTCCACATTTGGCGGAATCGTAAATCCGATATGGGACAGCCCATAAAGAATGGAGGCTGAAGCATGTTTAGCCCCATCTTCGTTCCCCGTTACAATAGCCCCGCCGACTTTATTATAATAGAGATACTGTCCTTTTTCGTTTGTCAGGCTGCTCCCGCCATAAAGGCGTTCTATCGCAAGTGTGGCGATGCTGCTTTTTTCACCTAGCCAAAGCGGCGTCCCGATTATGACTATATCAGACTGTTTTACCTTTTCGAAGATCTCCGGCCACTGGTCGTCTTCTCCAGCGTCAGGTGTTACTCCATACGAAATTCTATAATCGGCCAATCGTACAACTTCGGATTCTACTCTTTCTTTCTCAAAAATATCAATGACCTCGTCCATCAATGCAGCTGTATTAGACTGCTCATTCCCGCTTTTCAGCGAACAGTTCAGAAATAATGCTCTGATCATCTCTCCCATCCTTTCTAAATGGCCTTCTTCTTACCTGATACCCATTAGAATAAGCAGTAAACTATGAGAGCTTTTCCGAAAAATACTTCTTCTTAGATGAAACCAAATTCATCTGAATACCGTATCTAATACTAAAGTTAATTCACCCTGGAGGGGAAAATATGGGCATCCTGATAGGAATACAATTATTTGTTATCGCGTTATTCTTACTACTGGGCTGGGCGATCCGGGTTAAAAAGATGTATGGATTGATTTCCGGATTTTCAGACAGACGGGAGGAAGAAAAAGAATATCTAATCAAGAACGGGTATCCGCAAAAGATTGGTTCATTACTGATTTTGACCGCAGCCGGAATGCTTTTCCTGCTCCCTCTTGCCTTCACTTCCTTCACCTACACGATGGAAGTGCAATTCGGTTTCATGATGATTTTTCTGATGGGCGGAATGATTTATTTATCCCGCTATGAAGTCCCTGGTAAAAGAAAGCGAAGCTACTGGACCAGTTCCCTCCTAATGCTCGTTGTGTTTGGTATGATCGGGGGCTCACCTTTGCCGGCTATCAAAAAAATGAGTTGATTGTTGCCAAAGATTCTTTTGAGATTACCGGCATGTACGGGGATAAGTGGAAAATAGAAGACATTGAAGAAGTTACATTGCTCGATGAAATGCCGGAAGTCACGTGGAAAATCAACGGATACGGACTTTCAACGACGGCAAAGGGTGTTTTTAAGGTGAAAGAGTACGGAAGAAGCCTATTGTTCATAAAAAAGGAGTCACCATATATTTATATAAAAGTCGGGGACCAACATGTGTTCATTAATGGCGGCTCGCCTGAGGAAACAAAGGAATGGTATGAAGAATTAGCAGGTTAACCCCATCAAATCAGCTTAATTCAAGTCCTTACACCTTTAGAGCCCCTTAATTTTGGACACCATTATCATTATTTGAGATAGTTATATATAGATTCGAAAACTAATCAAAGGGGATTCCCGGCATGATACCTGCTCTGCTCATTCTATGTGTAATAATCACGGCAGTCTATTTACTTCTGAAATGTCACCCTGCTTTTGGGCAGAAGCCATCTAAAAGCAAAGTCCAAACTTCATCACAGTACTTCAACAGATCATTTAAGAATCCCATGCCCACTTCTATGAATACAGATTGGAAGTCTTCCTTCACCATGATTCGGGATCTGTTCAAGAAAGATGCAAACCGAAAGCCAAAGCATCCACTCCCGATCACAGACTTCCCTGCACTGAATCATCCTTATAATAAAACGAACATCACGTGGTTTGGACATTCTGCCTGTATGATCGAGATTGACGGCAAACACCTCTTCCTTGATCCCATGTTTGGGAATGACCCGTCCCCTTTCCCGTTTTTGGGAAACAGGAGATTCAGTCAAAAATTACCCTTTTCATTGGAAGCTCTGCCAAAAATCGATGCCGTTATTCTTTCTCACGATCATTACGACCATCTTGATTACGGAACGATTAATAAACTGCGGGAACGGGTCCAACAATTCTTTGTTCCAATTGGAGTGGGAAGCCACCTTGAGCACTGGGGCATTGACCCTGACAAGATCGTAGAACTTGACTGGTGGGAGGAATACGAATTTCACGGTGTTAGCTTGACCGCTGCACCAGCAAGGCATTTCTCCGGAAGAAGTGTTCATGACCGAAACAGCACCTTGTGGTGTTCATGGGTCATACAGGGGAAGGAGTCAAGTATATTTTTCAGTGGTGACAGCGGGTATGGACCTCATTTCAAAGAGATTGGAGAACGTTATGGTCCATTCGATCTTTCCCTGATGGAATGCGGACAATATGATTCGAGATGGGCATCTATACACATGCTCCCCGAGGAAACCGTTCAAGCTCATATTGATGTAAAAAGCACTCTCTTGCTGCCGATTCATTGGGGCGCTTTCACCCTGTCCTTTCATGAATGGACGGATCCTGTTAAGCGTGTGACGAAGGCTGCTGAGAAAGAAGGCGTCAGGATTGTTACACCGATGATTGGGGAAACCGTATTCGTTCATGAGGGTCCGTTCCCTGCACTAAAGTGGTGGGAGGAAGGACCGGAGAGATAGAAGATTTCCCCAACGGAATGTTACCAATAGGCCTCAATGTAAGTTCAACTATTGGAAAAGACCCCTCCTCAATTGAGGAGGGGTCTTTTCATGTTTATTTTCAGGAAATTTATTTAACACCTGGCAGCGAACCTTTCTCTTCGTCCCGCTTCGTAAGTGAGAAAAATGCAGCGGCACCAAGAAACGAAGTCGAAAATAACACGGCGCCCATGGGAACTGCGGTAGTTTCGTCTATGCCTACAAGCGGTGCGACGAGAGAACCGACTACTAGCGGGAGCATGCCTAGCATGGCGCTCGCACTCCCCGCTCGGTGGCCTTGTTTTTCCATAGCAAGAGTAAAGGTGCTTGTCAGAATCATGCCCATTGATGTCATGTAAATAAAAATAGGAATCACGAGCGTTGCAAGCGGTCCTTGTATGATGGTCGCAATCAACAGGACAGAAGTGGCGAATACAGCTGTGATCACGGCGATTCGGAGCAGGTTTCTCTCGGGGATGATATCGCTGAATCGTCCAATCATGATACTTCCCGAAATGATTGCCAGCCCATTGATGCCGAATAGGATGCTGAAGGCCTGAGGCGATACATCGTATATCCCCTGGTACACAAACGGAGTACCTGCTACATAGGCGAAGCTTCCTCCGTGGATGAGTCCGATTGTAAGCACATAGCCGACAAATGAACGATCCGTCAACAAGCTTCCCATCGTCCTTAGTGAAGCACCGATCGAACTCGGGATCCTTTTTTCAGGCGGAAGGGTTTCCTTCAACTTCATAGCGATGGTCAACACAATCACTAAACCTACTAATCCAAGAAAATAGAAAATGGTATGCCATGAAGCAAACGGGAGCAGCAGGATAGCCCCGCCTGTAATCGGAGCGACCATCGGTGCAGTGGCATTGATCACCATCAGCAAGGCGAAGAACTTCGTCAGCTCCCTCCCGCTGAACACATCACGCACCACAGCACGGGACAGGACGATCCCCGCTGCAGCAGTGAAGCCCTGGATGAAACGGGCTGCGATCAGCATCAAGATATTCGGTGCAAGCGCACAAAGAATCGAAGATAACGCAAATAGAAAAATTGAGATTAATAGAGGCTTCCTTCTCCCCTTTGCATCACTGATCGGCCCTATGACAATCTGCCCGACTGCAAGACCAATCAAACAGGCAGTCAAACTTAGCTGCACCATGGAAGCACTGGCGTTTAAGTCAGCAGCTATCCCTGGAAAACTTGGCAGATACATATCGATGTTAAGAGGACCGAGGATCCCAAGCATCCCAAGGAGAAACGCGAGCCCGATCCGTTCTTTACCGGTTGGTTGTTGGTTCATGAAATAAACACCTTTCTGACGATCGCTTTGAGTCGTAATAAATCTTTGTTGATTTTAGCAAAGCAATGAGGTGTTTACAATGTATTTGTCTTGGCGGCAGGAACGAAGACCCGTCCCAGCAGTCGTTAACGCGTTAAAGCATGCTGGGACGGGCCTTTTGAACGGAATTACATATTTGCTAAATTTCACGCAAGTGTATTTCTTTTTCTTCTATAAAAGGGGTCGGTTCACCGACACTGAAGAGCTGCAGTTCATGCATTGCCCTTGTGCAGGCAGTGTAAAATAAACGGCGTAAGCTTTCATCTCCGTATTGACGGGAGGATGCATCATAAATGATGACTGCATCGAACTCAATTCCTTTAGCTAAATAAGACGGGATGACGACCACACCCTGTTCGTATTCAAGTGAACCGGCTTTTATCTTATTGAGGTCCCTTATTGCATGCAGCCCAGTAAAAGCAGATTCACTTTCAGCTGCGGATTTGCATATGATCGCGATTGAATGGTACCCACTTTTCAGGAGTTCATCTACCTTCAATCGTATATGACCATGAAGTTCATGATGATTTTTCACTTTGGTCAACGTCGGCTTTTCACCTTCGCGGTCAAAAGCTGTAATCCTATATCCGTCAGGGACCAGTCCCCTCGTAAATTCGATGATCGGCCTGGTCGACCTGTAGCTCTGGGTCAACTTGATCGTATCGGTTTCTTCCTGTCCGTACAGATCCGTCAATGTGCTAAAATCCACATGTTCCCTGGCATGGGCAAAAATTGCTTGATTAAAATCGCCTAGCACCGTCATTTTGGCGGAGGGAAACAGCCTCTTCAGAAATTCGAATTGAAAAGGAGAGTAATCCTGCGCCTCGTCAATGAGCACATGCTTGATCGAAGTGTTTGTCTGAAAACCGAGAATCAATTCCTTCAATAGCAAAAATGGAGTAGCATCTTCATAAAACAGTTTTCCTTCGGAAAGCATGCTCACTGTGGAATGGCAAATATCCTCCCATTCCTTGGGGGGTGAACCGTTCATTAAGGAATCGATTGTCTCCGGATCTGCAAAAAGTTGATGATAAATCCCTTTTATATCGACATAAAGAAGCCTCTCGATCTTGTTACGCAGCCGTTTGAACCGCTTGCGTACAATCATCTTGGAGAGCGCCTCGTGCTCACCATCATAATCATCAAACAAGTCTTCTTTGGTCCCTTTATTATTCTGTAAATGCTTATAAACCTTCTGGTAGTCCTCTTTACTCAACAGTTCGATTTTTTCATCCACCCATGGCTTTTTCCGTTCACGCTTCTCAGCTTTATCAAGTTCTCCATTCAACCACTCTGTCAGCTTCTCAATTCTATTATAGAATTTGATGGAAGGATCGTACGAATAAAATTGTTCTTTGACCTGTTCTGGTGTAACAATCGATTCCCCTCTGAATTTGACGCCTTTAAACTTCATTCCGGAGAATTCAAGAGACTGCCTATACGATTTGACCGATTCAAAGAATCGGGTAGATGCCTTAAATCGGATGGCTGCCGTCCTCGTCGTGTACGAAGGGGCAGTTGTTTCATTCAATACATATTCTAATTGTTCATAAGGCCCTTCTACCTGAAATTCCGAGCTTAATCGATGGTTCAAATATTCCTGGAAAGTCACCTGCTCCATGTTTTCTTCACCTAGTTCAGGGAGCACATTGGACACGTAGCTGTTGAACATGGCATTGGGAGAAAACAGGATGATTTGATCAGCGTTCAGACTGCTTCTGTATTTGTAAAGCAAGTATGCAATCCGCTGAAGGGCAGCCGAAGTCTTGCCGCTCCCTGCTGCACCCTGAACGATGAGCAGGCGGCCTTTATCATGCCTGATAATCTGATTTTGTCTCCGTTGTATGGTGGCGACTATGCTGTGCATATAGTTGTCGGTTCTCTTCCCGAGTACCTGCTGCAGAATCTCATCCCCGATGGTCAGGCTTGTATCGAACATGGAATCAATACTCCCATCCTTAATGATGTACTGCCACTTTTTCACTAATTTACCTTTGATTAAGCCGCCGGGTGTTTCATATTCAGCGGGACCAGGCGCATAGTCATAATACACACTTGAAATCGGTGCCCGCCAATCATAAATGAGAAAATCTTCCCCTGTTTTGTCTGTCAGCGTTGCAATACCGATATACACCTTTTCTGCAGTCGATTCACCGTCTTCAAGAAAATTAATCCGCCCGAAATACGGTTTTTCTTTCATTCTGCGCAGTGAGGCCAGCTTTTTTACAGCCTGTTGGTGTGTGCCCTGACTAACAGTCAGCACTTGTGCCTGCTGTCTCAAACTCAGTACTGTCTCAAGAAAATCGTCGAACGTATCCGTGTTGACCTTTACCTCATCCCAAAAGTTTTTGCGGATTTCAACGACTTCTTCTTGACGCCGTCCGGTTTCATTTTCTAGACTTCCTATTTGCTCTTTAATGGTCTCAATGACTCGATCCACACGTTCTTGCTCATGGCGAATTTCAGGCTTCATTCAAGCACTCCTTTTGTTAGTCAAAATTTCGGGGTTGACACAGTTATCAATCATGTTGTAAAATTAAAATTGAGGAAGTTTGTACTTATTTACTATTTTAAAGTGTTTCTGTTTTATTTTATTACAACCTACACTTATAATCAAGAGTTAATTTACGACTGCCTGACGTATGGATGTGCTTACGCCAGGCAGTTTTTTTGTGTCTGGTAAACACGACAGGCTTGATATTCTGGGATCCGTTCACTATTAAAGGCCCGTCCCAGCCTGCGTTAACGTATTAACGCAGGCTGGGACGGGCCTTTAAAAATGGGGTTTCTATCAAAAAAGGGACATCTGAATGCCCCATGTCCTGCTACACCTTCAAATCACGCTTTTTGTAATACCAAATAGTAACTACAGCGAGAACGATAATCATTCCAAAGGAGAGTCCCACAGACAGGGGCTCAAGTCCATCATCAAGCAAATTCTTCGCTTCAAAGTATTTAAAAGGAGTGAAGTACTTCATTCCTTCTATTTTTTCGCTCAAGTCGATGGCGAAGGATAGGATGAAAGTGATTAATAGAATGCTGGTTGCCACTACAGATGCTTTTCCGGGCCGCTTGGTCACAGCAGCGACTGCAGTTCCAATGACGATGAATAAAACTTGAAGGATCACCATTCCCAGCATGAGGCTGCCGATATCACCCGTAATGTCCTTCCCTTCGGCATAGTGTCCGACAATCGCAATTGAAGCTGCCCATGTAACCACGGTCAAGATCATCGCATTGGTCAATGCCGCCAGCATCTTCACCGCCACTACTTTCCTGCGGGTCACTGGTTTCACAAACAAAAATTCCACCGTTTTATCCCTTTCTTCTTTAGAAAGGATGGTGGCACCGAGCATCGCTGCATGGATCGTCGCAATGAGGATAACATAAAGGAACAAAAGGCCGTAGTATCCCACCGCAATTGACAAATCCAAGCCGCCGCCCCCCATGAAGGACTGCATCGCTTTCGGCATGCTCTCCATCAAGTCATTCATGGACTGGCCAGATGAGGTGAAAGCCCCGAATTCACTCATTCCTGCCCCAATCAGCGCCATCATTCCGATGCACCAAATGATCAATGATTTACGATGCGCTTTCAGTTCTCTCAAATACATATTCACGAATAACCCCTCCTTCTATACCGTATGAATGTCCTTTTTCTTATACACGAGGAAACTGACGATCAAACAAACGATGATGATAGCCGCTCCAACAACCAAGAATGACCATTCGTAGGCCTCTTCTTTCATCACATACGCATAATCAATGTACTTGAATGGCGAGAAATAACGGCCTGTTTCTTCCAGACCAGCAACCATGCCCATCACGAAGAATCCGAACACTACGCCAAGCGAAACGCTGACGACGGATTTTATTTTAGGAAAAAGAACCGCAAGCACCGTACCCAATGCAAACATAATCAAACTGATGACCAGGAGGCTCAGTGAAATTAATAGAAAAGCAGTCAAACTGAAATCCTCATTTGCCACTGCATTTGCAATGACCACTGCTGCTGACACATACACGATGTTAGTAAAAATAATGCTCGTTAAAGCCGCAAGCAATTTCGAAATTAACACCTTTGAACGTGTGACTGGTTTTGTGAAAAGAAAATCTGCGGTTTTCTCACGGATTTCCTTCGATGTTATGGATATCCCGAGTGTCATCGCCTGAATTGCCCCGCAAAGCGCAATATACATAAATGTATATGAGTAGTATCCATTGACAGATCCTATGGTCTCAACCTGCAGACCCAAAGCCTTTCGTACGCCTTCCGGAAAACCTTCGAGCGCTTTCCTGAATTCGTCGATCTCCTTTGCAATAGGCGGAAACATCGACATGAACAAGAGCGCGAGCCCGATAAGAGCAAGTGTCCACAAAAGTGTATTCTTACGGTATGCTTTCAATTCATACAAATACATATTCATGGAGGATCAGGCCTCCTTTTCGTAATAATGCATAAAGATTTCTTCAAGATCCGGTTCCTCGATCCAAAGATTTGAGATGTCGATCTCAGCGATTTTTTTCATGACCTCATTGATATCGCCCCTGAACAAGAAGCTGATGTGGTGTTCATGCACCTCTAGATTATTAACACCCGGCATGTCGAAATAACCTGCCTCTACTTCGTTCTTTACTTCTATTTTGAATTTTTTATGATTGTTTTCCTTTAGTGTACTGATTTTCTCCACCTGGACAATCTCACCTTCTTTAATGATCGCGACCCTGTCGCACATACGCTGTACCTCACTCAGGATATGTGATGAAAAAAGCACGGTCGCCCCCTTGCGATTCTCTTCTTTCAGGAGATCAAAGAATGTCTGCTGCATAAGCGGGTCGAGCCCTGAAGTCGGTTCATCAAGAATAATCAGCTTCGGCTCGTGAAGAAGACCCTGGATGATACCTACCTTCTTTTTATTCCCGAGGGAGAGGTCATCGATTTTCTTCGTCAGGTCTAAATCAAGCTTTTTAGCAAGCTCCTTAATTCTTCCGCTGCAGTCTTTTTTGTAAAAACTTGCCGAGTACTTTAGTAGGTCCATCACCTTCATGTTGTCATAATAGAACACTTCGGAAGGCAGATAGCCCACATCCTTTGCAATTTCAGGAGCATAATCGACGCAGTCTTTCCCAAAAATCTTCGCGCTCCCGCCTGTCGGTTGAATCAGGGAAAGAAGTGTGCGGATCGTCGTGGACTTTCCGGCTCCATTCGGTCCGATGAACCCGAAGATTTCCCCTTCTTCCACGTTGAAACTGATGTTGTTTATGCCTCTGGATGTTCCATATGTTTTTGTAAGACCATTAATTTCAATCACATTCATGTGTTTCCGCCTCCCCTTTTCTATTTATAAAATGATTTCTTTAGCAGTTCTGTATAGGAATCAAGCTCAGCGAGGACATCCTCTTTATAGATATCGGCGACCGACATCGATTTAGCCTTCGCCTGCTGCTGGTTCGCAAATCCTTCGAACGTCCAATATATGACTTGAATCGCCTTCCCCACATCGATGCCTTTGCGAAACTTCGACGCATCGATATTGCTGAATAACTTTGTAAAACTGCTGTCAGTCAGGGACTCCCTGATCTTCTCAACCTCTTCCTTCACTTCCACATCCTCTTCATGGAAGACGCTGTTCAGAAAGTTAATCAAATCCGGATACGTTGAAAACATCTCGAACTTGATGACCGACACCTGCCGTATGATTTCAAAAATGTCTCTCTCTTCCCAGTCCAGTCGAGCATAGATCTTCTCAGCGAACATCTCGGATAAATGCTCATACAGAGACAAATACAAATCCTTTTTACTCTTGAAATAATGAAATAAGATTCCCTTTGAAATGCCAGCTTCCTTTACAATCGCATTCGTCGATGCCCGCTTATAACCATTTTCAGCAAATACTTTCGTCGCTGCATTGATGATCCTGTCTTCCTTTTCTGCATCTATATTCAACGTCTTGAACAAAATAAAAGGATCCCTCCTTTTGTGGGACAAATTATTGACCAATGTGGTCAATTTCATTCTACTCCTATTTGACCACATTGGTCAATAGTGAATCTTATAAATATAAAGGCCCGTCCCAGGATGCGTTAACGCGTTAACGCATCCTGGGACGGGCCTTTGAATTAAGGGTCAGCCATTATTGACTATTTCGATCAATCGCTCGTTGTTTTCTGATGAAACGTTTTCTGATAGTCTTGCGCCCGCTATGATTGGCGCCCATTCGAGTATTTCCTCTTTGGACAGACCGCTTTTTTGGCAATAAAGCCGCAGGTACAATTCAGCGACTTCCGATGAAACCTGGGAGTAAAGCAGGTATGTGCGATAAACATCGGCACGGATATCTCCACTGCTGGAATCAATCCAGTCGATGATGGTCACATTGTCATCTGACATGATCAAGTTATTCAAATGAAAATCCCCGTGACAGAGTCTATTCTCGAATGCCATAGATTCTAGTTTTTTCATCAGAGCTTTCTTTTGTATTTGTGACAATTTTCCGGTGGATACAATTTGACGGATTAGTTTTTCTCTCATCGGTTCAATGGAATCGGCGGTCTTTGAATGGATCTTTAACTGAATATCGACAGACAAGCTCAAGTAATAGGCTGCTTTTCCATTCTCGCCCGCCGCGATTTCCCCAACTGTTTTACCCTTTACATATTCCATGATGATTGCCTGTTTGTCGCCTATTTTTGTGACGCTAATAATTTCAGGTACCGAAAGACCGCACGAATGGGCATACTTCTGTTTATTCGCTTCGTATTCAGACTCTCCATCAGGCAAGTAGTCTTTTAGAACTTTAATAATATTGTTTTCATGAAGGTAAATTACCGCTGTGTTGCCTGAAGCAATGGGGTTTCCTAGTTTCATATTGTTTACTCCTCTAATTTTCTGAAAGTCTTACTCTGCTTCATACTGTCTGCCGCTTTCGTTTGTGTTCATCTGAGTAGGTCACAACAATATTTCTATAAGTGACGTCCTAAAAGCAGGATAACAGAGGTCACGGTTGTTCATTCAACATTTATACTCCATCCGTAAAAATTCATATGTACCACCATTCGTTTTCTGCATAAACATATCTAACTCTATAAAACCCATCTTTTTGTATACCTTGATGGCCCTTTGATTGAACGTCGCGACGGATAACGTGATTTTTTGGGGCTTGTATCGAGATTTCACAAAGTCCATCCCAGCTTCCAGGAAGTCCAATCCCATGCCATTCCCGGTCAAATCAGGTCTCATTCCAAGCCCGATATCACAAGTTTCCGCAGCTGTTCTATTAACGCTATAATAACCTGCGATATCTTCCCCTATATAAACGGTGAACACCGAGTCACCTCGCAATTCGGGGTTCAAGAATTCAGCAAGGTCCTCTCTATCTGATTCCATGTCGTAAAAGGAATACTCCCCATCATAGTGCCATTTGTATGCAATTTCTTCCGCTTCCTGCTGTGTCATTTTTTCAAACCTGTATGTCACGGATATCTCCTCTAATCCTCTAATCATCACTAATTGAATCCAACAACTCCACCCGAACATCTCCGGGATTCTCAGGATTATTTTCCTTCTGATAAACCTCCAAATTCCAGCCCTGAATTGCACGTTTAAGCCCTTGTTCAGAAATCCACTGGTGCAATTCTTCGTAACTGCTTCTAATCCGGTCATTAGGACCGTGGTGGATAATAGCAGCGTATTTTTGAGAAGGAATATTCAAAGTCACCATACCTTCAGGGATATCTTCATACTCTTCTACCTGAACACCAATCCAATACCCATCCTCATCTGGAGTTGACTCTTCCACTACAAATGACCCGATCTGCTGTTCCAAGTCCAAAACATTCTTTATTTCACCGCTCCGCTCCTTCAGCAACCTGGCTGCTTTCGGAATTTCTTCGATATACTTTTCTCCTTCGCATAAGACCCTGAATCCGACTAACTTGATTTCGTTTAGGCTTTTTATCGTTTTTTGATTGATTGTTTCTTTAGACATACATGACCCTCTCCTTATATGTAGTTATAAGAACGTCTATATTTCAGACAGACACTGCTCAATACTCTTTTGAATTGAACCAAATTTAGAATCACCACTGATTTTCATATAAAAACTTTTCAAGAATGACTTACTGTTAAAGACCAAGAACCAATATTTTTCTTCATCAAGCTGTTTCTTCTGCGTTTCCAATTCAGTCGTTATGTCATTCACCAAACGTTCGATTTCTTGTACGTCCAACCCGTTGTTTAACATTTGTATGATTGGTGTTATCACTCTTTCGTCTTCATCATGAATATAGACGCTGTCTGTTACAAACATCACATTCCATAGCGGCTGAAGGATTAATGGGTATTGCTCGTAACTGATTTTAGGGTTTTTGACAAGCTCGTCAAAGGCATCTGCCACATGCGCAACGCTATGGGCCCAGCCTTTACCGGATACAAACCCTCTTAAATCCTTTTCATTACTAATATATAAGATCAATTGATCTTTCACTCTATCAATGCGCTTCTGTCCCAGGAAGTTGTCCTCGTTATCTCTATATAAAATGAGAGCGATTAATAGTGTAGTAAAGGCCCTTGTAAAAACGGTATCCGTTCCTTTTTCACCGATGCCCTTGAGTAGTAAGTCATCTAAACTTATATCCAACAGTTCAGTTAAAAGCTCAGATTCAAGTTGGTTATTCTCAATGATCAGGCGGAAAAAAGAAGTGTAAATCAACTTGTCTCTTAGTTCAGCATCGGGTGAACCGATATGGGTGATCATCGATTCCACTACTAGTATTCGATCTACATCATTCCATGCTTTGTCTCCGGAATTGATTTTGATTAAGATTCTCTTTAATTCGTTTTCATTTAAGACAGCTTTGTCCACTTGCAGTTTCATAGACTTTCTCCTTTTTCGTTATACTTCAATTTGCATCAAGATTTTGAATGATGGATGGCTTCATTTGCTTTATAAGCCTCTTCCTTAGGCACCAACACTTGGTATGTCGTGGCAAAGCCATACCCTCCGCCTTCACCCCCGCCTGAGCTGATCGATTTAGTTTTATAAGGGATGGCATTATTTTCAAACTTGCCTTTGATAGTGGAATATTCGGCTACATTCTGCGTTGAATAAACCATTTCCCATTTTACTAATAAGCGTTTGAGGATTTTTTTAAACACAGGATCCCTCCCCCCGAAAGTTGATGACTCATTGTTACTTATTATTGGTTAGATCATTTTCACTGTGTTCTTTTGAATCATCCAGATCTCAATACCAATTATTTCAAATATTGTGAATTTATTCAATGGATAATGCAATAAAAAAAGAAAGCTATCTCACTTCAGATAAGCTTCCTTTCGTTCGGTAATCAATCTATGATTCTAGCTCGCACTATATAATCCCGCTTTTCAGGACCTCTAACGAACTTAGAAAATAAAAACCTGATGAAAGCCGCCATGAGAAGCTTCAGAAATTCAAATTTTCACTAACTTAAGAAGCCTCCCTTTACTGCTCAGATCATCTATGCTGATCAATAAGAATCGGATTTCCATCCGGGTCTTCAATCATCAAACTTGCAGGTCCTTCACTTGTTACATCTGCTTCTGTCAAAAGGGTAATCCCTTTTTCCTTAAGCTCTTTCTGGAGGTCTCTGACATCCGTAAATGACTCCAGGTTCTCGGCATTTTGATTCCAGCCGGGGTTGAATGTAAGAATGTTCTTCTCGAACATCCCTTGGAATAAACCAATAATGTGATTGTCATTTTTTAAAATCAACCAGTTTTGGGAGATGTCACCCCCTAGAGTCTGAAACCCTATTTTTTCGTAAAATTCTTTCGATTTGTGGATGTCTTTTACGTTCAAATTTACAGAGAATGCTCCTAGATTCATTGTTCAGCCTCCTGTGAAAAAGAAATTTTTACCACAATTCCAGTGTACACCATTTACCTAATTTTGGGTCTGTGTTCCCGAAAAAAAGACCGCGGGACCTGTCTACGTGGCTTTAGCCTCTTTTTTCCTTTTAATAAACAAGATGACAAGCCTCAGCATACTATATTGGTGAACAAGCATTTCTCTTGATGGGAGGTGAGATGTATGATTAAAAGCCATAAAAAATCAGGCTGCAGTGTTTTTGACGTATTCCTTGGAGTGCTGACGGGATTGATTTGGTTCCTGCTTGCAGTATTGGGAGTAATCGCCGATGCTCTTATAGGAATTGGACTCGGTTCCCTTGCTAGTTTTGTGAGCATATTCTTTGGGGTAGTAGGATTTTTCGCAATTCTGCTATTCGGTTTTTGTCTCTTCCAAAGGGTATGGGACTGCTGTTTCGGAAGAAGATGCCGTAGTGGCAGCGGAGGCAGCAGCAGCGACACATACTAATGAGTCAGTAATTGGATAAAAAATCACTTTAGTCTGTAATTCGTCTGCCATTCATTAAGGTGCTATCTCTCACTGCATTAAGATAAAAAAGTGAGGGAATGGCGCCTTATATTTATTGATTGATTCTAAACAATCTTGTAATTTTTAATACATAGTTTTTGGATCTCTTTAAACACCAGGGAGGGAACATCCTGAATGGATGCTGCCCTTTAAAATTCTTTCTTATCTCCTAAACCGTCATCTTCCAGCTGGACAATGCGAGCCACTTCTCCATCTCATTGTAGTCAGGTATGATTTTTCCAACAAGCCGCCAGAAGGATCGATCATGATTCAGATGAACCATATGGCACATTTCATGTACGACTACATAGTCAATTACTTCACGCGGAGCCATAGCCAGCCTCCAATTAAAGGTCAGATGCCTTCTTGAGTCGCAGGTTCCCCATGTTGTTTTGCTGTCAGAAATACGGATGGAGCGCGGTTTCAATTTGAAATTATTTTGGTGAGTAGAAATACTCTTCTCTACTAATGCTTTACACTGCTGATAATAAAAACGTTTCAGAGCCTGTTGAATTTTTCCATCCTCAAGTTGTTTTACCTGAATTTGAAGTACTTCACCGTCGAACACCACATGATCTTGAGTAATCGCTGAATCTTGATGAAGTCGTATGGGATAGTTGTTTCCGAGATAAAGAAACGGTTCTCCTTGAGCATAAACCTTCTCTACGGGCCCCCTCAATCTATCTTTCTTTTCTTGTGATTTTTGCTGAATCACATCCCATTTATCCTCTATCAATTGGAAGACAGCTTCATCCGGCGTCCCTTTAGGAGCATGGACTCCAATCATTCCATAGTTGTCCAGATAGATACCGATTGATGTGCGGTTTTTGTATTTTATTTGAAAACTGAGAGTTTCGCCAGAATAAGTATGGTTCATGTCCTTCATGCTTCATCCCCTGTATTTTATCGCTAATCCTTTTAGGAAATTCCGCGCATAACGATCGCCGCACACCTTATAATTCTTATGTCCTTCTCTTCTTAAGAGAGCGCTTAATTCACCTTTTGTAATCCTGACTCCCGCTTTTTCCAAAGTCTCGATTATATCCTCACTGGTCAAGGAAAGTGCGATTTTCACTTTCTTCAAAAGAAGATTATTCACATGTTCGTAAGAGAGCGCCGGTCTTTCTGGCTGTCCCGGTTTCGTCTCCTGCTTCCCTCTCTTAAACGTAATGAATCCATTCAAAAATGATTCGAACATCTCATCATCACAGGGTATATGCTCTTCATCCTCAAGAATCTCCTCATCATGGCCTTCGACATCACCTGATTTCGTGAGCACTTTCATCACTTCTTCTTTTGAGAGATCTATACCGCCAAGTTTGAAGATTTCAACCATCTCTATGTTCTTTATATCCAAAGCATAACGCAATCGAATCAAAATATCGTTATTATCTAAATTCACTCTTAAACCTCCTAAAATTACCGACTGTCCTTCACTGCTTTAACGTACGCTGGGACGGGCCTTTAGCGCTTTAAATTTTTATCGCTTTAGTGTAGTCCGCAACGACACATGCCCATTTGGGAAGTATCCATTCTCATCAAGGCCATTGAGTTATTAGCTTACCACTTAGGGGAGAAGTTTTATAGTAGTAATTGAATAACTGGAAGTATAAAAAGGCTGAATCCCGATAAGAATTCAGCCTTTTTTATAGATTGTTGGTTGTCTTTTGATATCTTAAGGAACTAGAACTTCATCAATAACATGAATAACACCATTGGAAGCTTCGATATCCGCTTTAACAACATTTGCGTTATTGACTCGCACTGGATCAAGTGAGATATCTACTGTTTTCTCAGCAAGTGTTTCCGCCTTCATTCCATCTTTTAAATCACTGGACAGAACTTTACCAGATAAAACATGATATAGAAGGATTTGTTTTAGGTCTTCCCTTGCTAATAATTCCTCTGCTGTGATGCCAAGTTTCTTCAGAAGCTTCGCAAAAGCCGCATCTGTCGGAGCGAATACGGTATACGGGCCTTCCCCCTTCAACGTTTCAACCAGACCAGCTTTCTCAAGAGCTGCCGCAAGAGTTTTGAATTGTCCTGCTTCTACAGCGGTGTCAACAATATCCTTTTTACCTTGTGGAGCCTCTTGTGCAAGCACTCCAGTTGAAACTGACATGAACACCAGCATCAGCATCATTAAACTCAGCAAATATTTTTTCTTTTTCATTCATCATACCTCCTGATAAGTGACTGTAAACGATGGTAAGAGATTCGCTCCATCACTTCCTAAGCTGAACCTCATAATGTTTACTCAAGGAGTAGTATCCGTATAATGAACATTTTTATCCAAATATGCACAAAGATTTTTAAAAAAGGTCTAAAACAACTTATTCACCATTATGTTTTCATTCTATAGCATGATGTCCATGATGGTCGTAGTTGTATTGGATTGGAATATAGCGATGGTTCCAAAGATTGCCAGCACACCTTTTCCGATAAAAGACTATGTTATCGAAAAAAAGATTAATTTATTTGAAAGTTTCTAAAAGATGATTGGCCTTGGATCCCTTTTCAACAATTTTTGGGAGAGCAATGTTCACCACTCTTTCCTTTATATGTATCAACAAGAATATGTTAAGATAAAGAACACACTAATCAGATTAGGAGAATGGAAATGGAAAAGACGTTAGACCACATTGGCGTAGCCGTCAGGAACATTGAAGACACCATCCACTTCTACGAAAATGTACTTGGCGCCACCCTGATCGACCGGTACAGAAGTGATGCGAAGGGCGTGGAGAGCGAAATTGCCATCATGGACGTGGAGGGTGACAGGACAGAACTGCTTGCACCCACGAATAATGACACCTCACCGATTGCGCGGTTCATACGGCAAAAAGGGAAGGGTGTCCATCATATCGCGTACCGCGTCGATGACCTGGATGCTGCCTTAGAGGAGTTGGAGCAGCAAGGCATTCGTGTGTTAGAAGATAGTCTCCGCGTAAACAAGCATGGGAGAAGATTGATTTATTTGAATCCTGCTGATACGGAAGGGACGATTATTGAGTATTGTGATTATCCTGAACTGAAATGAAAAGAGGTAAAACAAGGAAAAGGGATGGGTTGTTTGTTTTGAAAACCATCCCTTTTCTTAAAGTTGGAGTTCTTCTTTGAAATGTCACCTCGCCTTTCAATTAGTCCCATCTTCCTTTTTCAAAATTGTCTCCACCATCAATTTCATAAAAGAACACGTCTGTAAACCTTCATCATCAAGCTCTTTCTGAATCCATTGAAGCTCATTGTTTAAGAGATTTGCGATGTAACTAGCAGCCATCTTGTGATGAGTCGGGGTCATCATTTCATAAATCTCCACAATTTCATTTTGTTGTTCCTGTGGCAAGTCCCTGTGAATGGTTTTCAATCCTAGAAGAGCCCGATTTCTTGCGTATCTCGACAACAGAATGGTCGTCAAATTCCTCATAGTATGCCGCAGCATTTCAGAAGCCCAGGTATGATTGCCTCTTTCTGCTGCTTTCTTATATTGAAATAGAAACCAAGCGGCATCCAGCACGCTGTCTTTGAAACCCTCTTTGGATATCGTCAGGTGTTGAGCAGCTTCATACTTTTTCATAAGATTTTCCGGATCATAAAGGACCTTAAAGAAATCCTTCTCTTGAATGGTCTTTTCCGTCACGGTAAACAGGTCGATGTGCAGCCAGTCTTCATAAATGGCAATGATTTGCGGAGCAATAATGAAAATGTCATCATAGAAGATCAACTTTTTATAAGCTTTAATATGATCCAGTCGTCTATGAAGGAACTCCTTCTCTTTCCCTTCTTCAACCAGACAATATAAATCGATATCAGAATACTCATCATGTTCATCCCTGCCCATAGACCCCTTTAAGAAAATACTCCTAACACTCGGATCTGCTTTTAAGCTGGCAGCCACTTTTTCTAATGCAATTTCCTGCCGCACGCTTTTCACCCCTTTTGAATAACAGATATTACGCCATTGTACCAATTTTTACATGTATTTCATAGAACAAAAGAATCATAGGAATGAGGCTCTTGTAAAACAGTACAAATTTTTATCTCTATTAAAGTTTTGCTATAGCAAAATGACAGAACCACAGATACACATTTACCAACAACTCAAAAAAGGCCACAGGACCTGTCCCCATGACCACTAAAAAAACAATTACTTTTATACCTCAAGCAGCTCCAACACCTTCTCAACCGATTCTACCGATTTGTCCAAAGCATCTTTCTCCTCGGGAGTAAGAGAGATTTCGATGACGCTCTCTATTCCGTTCCCTCCTAATACAGTCGGCACTCCAAGGTATACGTTATTGTACCCATATTCCCCTTCGAGATAGGCGATGGAGGGAATAATTCTTTTCTTATCCATCAAGATTGCCTCTGCCATTTGGACCATTGATGCTGCGGGGGCGTAGTATGCGCTCCCCTGACCGAGAAGATTGACGATCTCACCGCCGCCTTTGCGTGTCCTTTCTACTATGGCATCGATTCTGTCTTGTGGGAGGATTTTTTCGAGCGGGATCCCTCCTGCATAGGAATAGCGCACAAGCGGTACCATATCATCTCCGTGTCCTCCGAGGACGAAGCCGGTGACATCTTCTACGGATACGTTCAGCTCCTGTGCAACGAATGTATTGAAACGAGCCGTGTCGAGTACACCTGACTGTCCGATGACTCTATTCTTAGGAAATCCCGTAGTTTTGAAGCATACGTATGTCATCGCATCAACAGGGTTGCTCAGAACGATGATATAGCTTTTCGGAGCATACTTCTTCACGTTTTCTGAAACGTCTTTCATGATTTTTTCGTTAGATGCTACAAGATCGTCCCGGCTCATCCCAGGTTTTCGTGGCAGCCCTGCTGTGATGAGAACAAGATCTGCGTCCTGAATGTCTTCATAGTTTGACGTACCTGTAATTTTGGCATTAAACCGCTGTACAGGTCCCGCTTCTAGTATATCGAGGGCTTTTCCTTTGGTAGAGTTGGTTTGTGATGGGATATCGACGATCACGATATCTCCCAAGTCCTTTTGAGCGAGCATCAATGCAGCCGTCGTACCTGTGAAGCCCGCTCCGATCACTGCAATTTTTCTCCTTTTAAATGCCATGATGCTTTTCCTCCGTTCTCTCACCCTGAATCATGTGATTAAGGGGCTTTTGGTGGTTGATTTTCACTGGGGTCAGCAGCTTTTTTGGCCGTATTTTTTGCCTGTTGTGCTTCCGGCTTTTTCTTTGGAGCACGTTTGCCTTTAGGCTGGGGCTCCTTTGTTTCTATCTTGACTTCGGGTTTTTTCTTATCTTTAAATAGGACATTCCCTATCTCTTCATCCGGGTGGGGGATGACCAAGGCAGATACCAGCTCTCCCACACGTTTAGCTGCTTCTTTTCCGGCATCGACAGCTGCTTGAACAGCACTTACATCTCCCTGGACCAGCACTGTCACGAGGGCTGCATCCACTTTTTCCTGTTTGACCAATGTGACATCGGCAGATTTCAGCATCGCGTCCGCCGCTTCAATGGAACCGATAAGTCCCCTTGTTTCGATCAATCCCAGTGCTCTAGACATCATCCTTCACCTCTTTCTTTTTCCACATCGATCGAGTCGATTATTCCGATTATGAGAGCGTCGATGGGCAACTTAGGTTCAGTGGACATATTGGCAGCTGCACCTCCACGGGTAACCAGCACCTGATCCCCGACACCTGCTCCTATTCGGTCCACTGCAATGAAAGGATCTTCTTTGGAAGTTCCCTCCGGCAGTTCAGGTTTAACGACTAAGAATTTCAACCCTTTCAGATCATCTTCTTTCCTGGTTGCCCATACGTTGCCAATTACTTTCCCTAATTGCATGATGACTTCTCCCCTTTTTACTCAATTACGATAATGCGTTTCCCCAGTTCTCGTGCAGCATCACGTGCTAAAGGGGTGATGATTGTTTGTTTCGTCACTTGTACTTCCTCTTCTTTATGATCTTGAATATCTCTCTGTGTCAACAGCTGTTTTGATTTACCGTTTAATAAAGATGACTGTTTTTTCTCTTCATTCTTTTCACCCAGAAAAGAGTTCAACGCTTCAACCTTCACGCCAAATTTCAATAAGAGCTTTGTGTAAGAGTTCAATTGCTTGATATATTCTGAGTTCTGTTGATATTCATTGAACAAATGCTTGTTTAAATGCGTTTTTGGAATAATGGTGACGGGAACATATTCCAGGATGCAGCGGGACAGAAGTTCGCTTTCTGGTGTATCCCCTATTCCCAAAGCACCTTTTACGATTAAATCCTGAGGGGCGTCCAGGAACATAACTCTTTCAGCAGTATGCAATTCTGCTTGTTCCAAAGATTCACAGGAAATCAGGTTCCATCTGGACTCCATCCTTGATAGATGGTCGGGTTCCAGGCGGGATTTATCCCCTATCATCAGGAGATTTGCATTAGAGTGATTCTCCGGCTGGATTTCTGAAAGATTGAGTGTCTTTAAGACTTCGATGACGATTTGTTCAACCAGTTCGCGGTCAATCATGAAATCCCCTCGATTTTCACCAATTTACCAGCCTGATTTCCCGCTAGCAAACTTGCATTCGCTTCATCTGTATCAACATGCATTTCAAGCTTGTATCTGGAAGATACACGCACTAAGACTTTACCGAATGTAACCGGACGTTCGCCGCCGACTTTAATTTCCACATATTCTCCGTTTTCCACCCCGAAACCCTTGGCATCTTCGGGGGTCATATGAATATGCGTCTGGGCGATGATCAGACCCTCTTTCTTATAGAGACTCCCTTTGGGGCCAACGAGAGTAATGGGGGCAGAGCCAATAATGTCCCCGGACTCCCGCAATGGGGGCTTCACTCCCAGTTTAATAGAGTCCGTCCGGCTCACTTCCACTTGGGTCATATGACGCGCCGGACCAAGAATGCGCACTTTTTCAAGGCTCGCTCTTGGTCCGGCGATTGTTATTGTTTCGTTTGCTGCGAATTGACCAGGCTGAGATAAATCGGCTTTTTTTGTCAGTGTATATCCTTTTCCGAAAAGGGCTTCCAAGTCTGCTTGACTTACATGGCAATGCCGGGCTGAAACCGCCAACGGAACAGAGTTTTTCTTCTCTGTCCCAGCTGATAATCGGGACATGACTTCTTCCACAATTGTTTGAATGGCTTCATTATTCATTCTTCATGCTCCTAACTGTGATGCAGGTTTTAGACTTCTACCTCTAGCTTCGGAAGGATGTTTTCAAGTTCGTTGTGAGGACGTGGGATGACATGGACACTCATGATTTCTCCTACACGCTGTGCTGCTGCCGCCCCTGCATCAGTAGCTGCCTTGACTGCACCAACATCTCCTCGTACCAGAACCGTCACGATCCCGCCTCCTACGTGGACTTTCCCTACTAAATGCACATTCGCAGCCTTTACCATTGCGTCCGCTGCTTCAACTGATGCCACTAATCCTTTAGTCTCGATCATTCCTAATGCTGTTAATTCTCTGCTCATTTTTCATTCCTCCAATTAATTTAGTTGATATTTTTTAATCACACTATTCACCATTTCAGTAATCTTCTCGGGGCTTATCTCGTGCTTGTGCTCCGGTACCTGCTTCAATACTTGATTCACAATCTCTTCTACCTCTTGATTCCCTTTTTCGATTTTTTTCGGGAGATCAGAAGTAGAGGCTTTCGGGATTGAAGGACTCTTTATTCCGTAGGCCATTCTCTTAATATTGATTAAGTGGCGGGCAGAAACGTTATCGGATGTGATATTCCCTCCGAACGAGCCGCAGCCCAATGTCAGGGAAGGCTTCAAGCCTGTTGTCGCCCCTACCGCTCCGATGGATGACAGGGTATTGACCATGATCCGGGACACCGGCATTTCGAGGGCCATCTCCTTCGCTACACCGTCATCTGTTGTATGAAGCGAGAGACTGTGCCCCCTTCCGCCAAGATTCAGCAGCTTCATACAATAATCCTTGGCTTCCTGATAGCTTTCAGCCGTGTATAAAGCAAAAATCGGCGATAATTTTTCAATGGAGAACGGTATGTGTTTTCCGACCCTTGTCTCTTCTGCTATCAACACCCGTGTGTCGGAAGGAACCTTTATACCTGCCATGTCTGCTATCTTTACTGCATGCTGACCCACGATTCCTGGGTTTAATTTTCCGGGGGCAGGAGATATGATTTTTTCAAGTTCGAATTTCTCTTCTTCATTGAGGATGTATGCCCCATTATTCCTCAGTTCACGCATCACCATTTGCTGAATATTCCTGTCGACGACAATTGCCTGCTCAGTTGCGCAGATTGTACCGTTATCAAAGGATTTGCTGTCGACGATCATAGAGACAGCTTCGTTGACCTTCGCTGACTTCTCGATATAAACCGGGACGTTCCCCGGACCGACACCGTAAGCCGGTTTCCCCGAACTGTATGCCGCACGGACAAGGCCGCCTCCCCCAGTTGCGAGGATGACATCGATATCTCGATGTTTGATTAGCTCATTTGTCGCAGCCATGGATGGTTTCGAAATCCATCCCACCAACCCATCAGGTGCGCCTGCTTTAACGGCGGCATCGCTGCATATTTTCAATGCTTCCACTGTACAGTTCACTGCCCGTGGATGAGGGCTGACGACGATCGCATTTCTCGTCTTCAAGGAAATCAGTGTTTTAAAAATAGCCGTCGACGTAGGATTGGTCGTCGGGATGATGCCTGCCACCACTCCGAACGGATAGGCGATTTCCGTCACTTTATTGACCCGGTCCTCTCCGATGATGCCGACGGTTTTTTCATCCTTTATCGATTCATAGACGTCTTTGGATCCGACTTCATTTTTGATTTTTTTATGTTCTACAAGCCCCATCCCGGTTTCTTCCACTGCCATCCTGGCAAGCTCTAGTGATTTCCCATAAGCGGCCTCTGCCACATTCTTCACAATTTCATCGACTTGTTCCTGGCTGTAGGACAAGTACTCTGCCTGGGCTTCCTTTGCCCGTTTGACAGCGTTCCTCATTTCCTGAATGGACTGGAGATCGTTATCAAATTGCACTTTACCACGCTCCTTTCGATTCTTTCTCGGTAATTAATATCTTGTTGGATTGTGACCGATATCCATGATGGCTTCACGGAAAGCATCCGCTGCCGCCTGGCAGGCTGATTGGGAACCTGTCAGTAGTCCGCCGCCGAAGTTCGTTTCTGAGGGAGGACCGAAAAATTTAACAAGTTCGACATCAGCGGCCTTCAGGGCAGCGTCCAGGCCATAGACCGCTTCAAGCGGCGGTGCAATCAGATAGGCAAGGGGTTCTCCCTGATTGATTCCTGCTTCTTTCGAAAGATATGTGCCTGTCCTCGACACAACATGCGCATAGATTGCATGGCTCTTTTCAGCGTCCAGGGCTTCAAAGAAAGCACCCGTTTCCGCCGTGTGGAGCACCGCTTCCATCCCGCTTTTCACTTCATCGGGAGAAGGTCCGGCCATCACCCCGATCATCTCCCCTGATAAAGGACCAGAAGCGTGACCGGCGCCTGCGTAGAAAGAACGGGCATACACCACTTCCACTTCTGCCCGTTTTGTTGCTTCATCAAGAGCCGTGTATCCAATGTCATCTACTGTCGAGGTGAAGATCCCCAGACTCCTGTGATGGGGGTTAAGATTGAAATGTTTCGCTAATCCGCTGTCTACATTGGGAATGACCCGAATGGCCAGGATGTCTGCATGAATTCGTTCCAATGCCATTTTCGTCCCCTCCTATTCTTCTTTCTTCACTAGCGATACACCGCTGGCTTCATATTTCAAAACCTTCTGGATGACCGTCCCGAGATACGCCCCCGCTTCAACAGGGGGAATGCCGCCTTTATGGATATTCGAGATTACCATCCGGTCGGCTTCGATCGTTCCCTTTCTTGGTTCGTAGCAAAGGTAGGCACTCAGCGACTCCGCACTGACAAGACCCGGTCGTTCACCGATCAACAAGACCACCACTTTGGGCTTCAAGAGTTCCCCGACATCATCCATCACTGCCACTCTTCCTTTTTCGATATAAAAGGGGGTCCCCATGTCGAGATCCAAACTTGTGAGTGACTGTTTCAATGAGAAAAAGACATCTTCCACGTTTTCTTCAATTGCACTTGAACTCAGGCCGTTTGATACGACAATCTGTACGGTCGGGGATGTTTTGCAGCGCACCGATATGGTCTTCTTCGCTTCTTCTGAAAGCTTCCTTCCGTAATCAGGCCGGCGGATGTAAACCTCTTTATCCTCAACCAGGGTGTTTACTTTAAATAAGTCGAGCCTCGATAATAATGAATCATTTACATCCCCATAAACGGCATCGACAGCGGCAGCATGATCAAAACGGAATTTCAGCCACGTATTCGTTTTTGGCCTCACCCCTGCCCTTCCAACTCCAATCCTTGCCGGAGTCTTATCCTGCAGATCTTTAAGCTCTTCAGAGACAGAAGACGCTTCCCGATGCTGGCTGCTCTCCACTGCGTTTCCTTCTGTTTTCTGCCTGCTTGTTGTGGCAGCGCCCGTGTAGCTTTTGAACTTAATGAGCTTTCCATCTCTTTCAGTTTGAGACTGATCTTGTGTACGCTGGTAATCGCTTTTATTTTCAGAAGCCGATGTATGATCCCAAAATTTAACCGTTGAAGCTTTCTCAGTACCGTGTTCTTCTGTTGACTGTTGCTGGCTTTGGATTTTTTCTATTACCATTTTTGTTACTTGTTCGATAAGCTCTGGGTTCATTCGTTTCAACTCCTATTGTGAAAAAATGGTCGCGTCTCCGGCGAGCTTGCTTAGCTTGCCGTTTTCGTAGATCCCCATTTTCTCAAGCCACTCTTCAAAAACAGGGGATGGACGCTTCTTCATGGTTTGCCTGAGGGCAGCGACATCATGATAGCTGAGAGATTGATAGTTCAGCATACAATCATCCCCCATTGGTGTTGCGATGACGAAATTAACTCCAGAAGCTGTCAAGAGTACCCCGAGGTCTTCAATGTCATTCTGATCGGCTTTGATATGGTTGGTGTAGCAAACATCCACTCCCATCGGGATGCCGTGCATTTTCCCCATAAAATGATCCTCGAGCCCTGCACGGATGACCTGCTTGTTGTTGTATAGGTATTCAGGACCGATGAAACCTACAACCGTGTTCACAATGAACGGATCGTAGCAGGCAGCGAATCCATAGTTTCTTGCTTCAAGCGTCATTTGATCTATGTCAAAATGTGCTTCAGCTGAAAGTTCAGAACCCTGTCCTGTCTCAAAATATAAGCGCTGCGGTCCGGTTCCCGTCCCAAGCGTCCTCGCCAAGTCATTCGCTTCATCCAATAAAGATGCGTTAATGCCAAACGAACGGTTCGCGGCTTCCGTACCTGCTATACTTTGAAAGATCATATCGGCCGGGGCTCCTTGTTCAATCGCCTTCATCTGGGCCGTTACATGGGCAAGCACACAGTTTTGAGTGGGAATCTCCCAGTCCTTGATAAAGCCGTGGGTCGCGTGAAGCAGCCGTTTGACACTTTCGACTGAATCGTCGACAGGGTTGATTCCGATGACTGCGTCTCCCATCCCATAGGCTAATCCTTCCTTTAAAGATGCAATCATCCCATCGACATTATCTGTGGGATGGTTCGGCTGCAGCCTGGAAGCGAGTGTCCCTTGATAACCGATTGTAATATTGCATTTTGATAAAACCTCAATCTTATTTGCTGCGTGAACGAGGTCAAGATTCGACATGAGCTTTGCAGCTGCCGCGATCATTTCGCTGTTCAAGCCTCTGGCCAGCCTCTTTAAATCATCTCCCGAGGTGGTGTCATCCAGGATGTATTCCCGCAGCTCAGCCACTGACCAGTTTTTGATTGATTCATAGACCGGTTTATTCACCTGATTTTCAATCATCCGGGATACTTCATCTTCTTCGGGAGAAAGCAGCGGATGCTCCCTGATATCGGAAAGTGTCAGTTGACTCAACACTTCCTTCGCCGCAATCCGTTCCTGCACGGTTTCCGCTGCAATTCCCGCGAGGCGGTCCCCTGACTTATCTTCATTTGCCTTTGCGAATAATTCTTTTAAAGATGAAAATTGATATACAGTTCCTAAATAAGTTGTTTTAAGGTTCACAACCCGCGCCTCCTTTCTCAATGTTGGAAGGTTAATGTTTTAATGACGACTGGGACCACACTGGTTTGAAGCAAGTTCCCAATGTCGATATAGTCCCCATGCTCTACATTGATCTGGTCGATGCAAATGACCGTCTGAGAGGGATTCAGCGTCTTAAGCGTCTGACCGAGAACCTTTGCATGGTCGCTTTCAAGGACGATGACTAAGGGCTGGTCTGTTTTCGGTTTTGTTTTGACGGCGTCAATCAGGGCTTGTGCCAGCGTCTGAACATCCCGGAATCCGAGATAAGGGATTTCCGTGAGGTAGAGAGCGAAATTGATTCCTTCCCGCTGTGAATCATAGACATCCACGGCTTCTTCTACCGCTTGGGATATCCGAGCAGGGCCCTCTTCCAGTTGATGGCCGAACGGAATTTGATAGACTGGCAGATTCCGCAGGGGGAGATCCCTGCTATCGACATGAATGGTCGCACCACTGATTTCGGTTGTCTGTGTTCCCGCTCCAAGAACGGTAGCCCTGACTGTTTCAACAGGCGTCACCCACTCCCATTTCAATAACGCTTTACATTCTTTCAGAGAGGCTGCCAACATTTGTCCGATGTCGTCATATTGAGTTTGTGAAGCAGCATGCTCTTCATATTCATAGAGGCATTCACTGATTCCGCCCGAAAACATGATGGCGTCGATGTCTTCCAGCCAATTTGGCTTATGCCCCAGAAGAAGGGAGAGGTCGGTTTCGGATAGGCTTCGATTCAGCATCCTTGCGATCATTTCTGCCATGAAATCTGTCATTCTTTTGATTTCTGATTCCTCTCTTTTGTCCCCTTCCCTGAGAGACATGCCCATGTATTCCAAGAGTTTTTGAACGGGAGGGGAGATACTTTGGATGTTACCGCCGTTAAACTCAATCAGCCTTCCGCCAATATGAAGTGTACAGGTCCCGCAAAGCCTGCCGGACTTATAGACCGCCACATTCGCGGTGCCGCCGCCAATGTCGATATTTGCGATGGTTTTCCCCATCTTCTTCGAGTACTCATAAGCACCCGAACCTTTGGCTGCGATGATTCCTTCCAGGTCAGGCCCGGCGGTTGCGACAAGGAAATCACCTGCATGGTCGGATAATTGGTGAACCATTTGCCTTGCGTTCTCTTTCGTAGCAGTTTCGCCTGTGATGATCACCGCCCCCGTCTTAATATCACTTGGGTTGACTCCTGCATGTTTATATTCTTGTTTCACGAGTTTTTCCACTGCTTCGATATCAATTGAAGTTCTGGATTGAAGAGGCGTTCTGAATATGGGACTTCTATAAAGAATCTCTTTATCTATGATTTCAATGCGGGGCATGTGGGTGCCGCCCGCCATGTTCATAAGAGAGAATTTGCTGATGACGACTTTGGTGGTGCTCGTTCCAATATCAATACCTGCGCTCAGAATCTCCTCTTTTTGAGGATCATAACGTTTCAAAGGTTTCACCCCCCTGCTACCGGAGTTAAAAATAGATAAAAAGGCGCCCAATACGAACCGTCATCCTTTTTCATGACGGTTGTACTGAGCGCCTTTGCTCGAATATCTTTTTATAATTTGAATATAGTCTATTTTTTGAATTTTGTAAAGGCTTTCAAGAAAAGAAGATGTTCCCATCCGTTTGGGTTGATACATACTCTTTCATTTCTATAAGGGAATTGCATTTTACAAGATTTCGAATTTCCTGTATTCCTCTTCCCGTAATCGAGGACGTAATCACGATGGGTCCCGAAGGAATCACTCTTTTCAATTGCCTCACTGCTTCCTCTACATCGGCTTTGTCACTATCGCTCTTTGTTACAACCCCGATCGGAAGTTTATTGATTCCAGTACTGAAATTAGGCGGGAAAATCATTTTTTTTCTGGTGGCATCCTGCAAATACATCACATGGGAAACTTCTAGTGAGGTCGCCATGATATTTTTATAATAAAAAGGATTCTCCGTATACTCCCCCGGCGTATCCACAATCCAATCAGAATAATTTAGGGATTGTGTTTTGACCGCTTTTTCATTTCTTTCCAAAAGGGCATTTGTCAGCGTCGATTTCCCTGCACCGATCGAACCGATCAGCATCGCGCGATTTTTCCTCATTCTTCTTCCCCCTTATGATTTTGTGATTTTTGAAGGGGTATACTGCAGTGTCTCTGATAAAAAACGATTGATTTCCTCCATGGCCATTTCTACGGAGGAAACACTTCCGACGATAACCAGACTTCCGGTAAAACGGTCAAGGAATCCTAAATCCACATCGGCAGCCTTTGTGGCTAGATCGCCTGCGATGATGACCGTTTCACTCGGTGTCAACGTTAGAATCCCCAATGCCCCCGCCTGCTGAATCCCCAAGTTTTCAAACATGCCTGGATCCGGATTAGCAATCACATGACTCAGTGTGACTTGTTTTCCAGGTACGAACTCCTGTATAAATCGTTTCTTCTCATCCATGAATATTTCGCACTCCCTTAGTTGCAGCGCAGTCACCTTAAACTGCTTTTGCTTTATCCTCTTCAGTTTTATTTAAATATTCATCTTCACCTATGATCCCGGCTGCACGATCCTTCTTTTCCAGCTCCAGCGCTTTCGGTACAGAGAGCCAATAAGCCAGGCCGATTCCGATCACACCTGCAGAAATCTTCCCTACAATTATCGGAAGAATCAATGTGGGCTGGAAGTTGGCAGTAAAGGACAAGTGATCTCCAAGTAAGAATGCCGCACAAACGGCAAAAGAGATATTGATGACCTTATCTTTAGGAGGCATCGTCCTAACCAGCTTGAACATGGCCAAGATATTAGCGATCGTAGCAACGATTCCTGCACTTCCTTCTTTAGTGAGTCCTACTTTTCTTCCCATTGCTTCAAGCGGGCCGCCGGCATATTTCTGAAGTAAATAAACCATTGGAAAAGCCCCGGCTAGCATGATCCCGATATATCCGGCAGTCTCAAGGGCACGGAATTGATCTGCTTCATCCGCCATGATCGGATGGAATCCCCACCCTCCGAATACCGTTGAAAAGAGACCGGTGAAAATTTCAACGATTGAAAATACGAGAACCAGCTTAATCGCAGCATCAAGTATCCGCCCAAACCACATGAATCCATTAATCATCAGGTCTGGAAGGAAATATAGCCCTACTGCGATGAGTACAACGAAAATCAAAAGCGGGCTCAAGTTCAACAGAATTTGCCCATATCCTAAAGCAAATTGAAACTTGGCTTCTCCTGAAGTTGAAATGAAATCACGTACATTTGAATTCGAGAAGGCTATGATCGTACTTGATATAAGCGCACCAATCGGAATCGTCAATACTCCTGACATCACTCCGAGCGCCATATATTTATGGTCACGCTTATCAAGCATCGCAAGACCCATTGGAATGGAGAATACGATGGTCGCCCCGGCCATAAACCCGACGATCATCGCCATGATCCATCCTTCCTGTGTTTCCTTTAGTACTTCGGCTAGTTGATAGCCTCCCATATCCGTCGCTAAAATGGATGTCGCTGCGATTGCCGGATCTGCCCCAATCGCTGCGAAAAATGGACCGCAGACCTTGTCAATAAACCATGACAGGTAAGGAATCGAAGCCATGATCCCCGCCGCAGGCACAAAAATGTGACCGACAGCATGCAGACCTTCCATAAACTGTTTCCCAAGCCCGTCATCACTATTGCGGATGGCGGCAAACGCCCCCAGTACAGCACACGCCATGATGATGTAAATCACAACATTCCCTATCATTTCCATAACATTTCCCCCTTGTTTAATAGAAATTTATGAATAACCCTTGGTGATGTTTTCATGAATATATCTAAAAAAAAGCAAAAAGGTGCCTTACGGTTTCATGGACCAAAAACCGCATTAGCACCATCGCTTTTTTTTATTCACTTGTTAAAATGCTTAACTCTTATATTTATGGAGGACCTTCTTTGCGACCATTTCCATGGTTACCTGCTTATCCATGCTGATTTTTCGCATCTTGTTGTAGGCTGTATTTTCAGGAACATGGAACTTTTCCATGATCAGCCCTTTTGCCTTTTCAATCATTTTCCTCCCCGACAGCTCTTCTTTCATATCTTCTACCTTCCGCCGGAAGGCATTGGCATTCTCTGCTTGCTGCAAGGCGATTTCAACAGCCGGTATCAGGCTGGATTCTTTCACCGGCTTTACAAGATAGCCCATGATATTCGCCTGCTTTGCTTTATCAATGTATTCCCGCTGGCTGTATGCAGTGAGAAGCAAGATTGGAATACTCGTACGTTTTGAAATGATTTCACTAGCCTTCAAGCCATTTAATTTCGGCATTTTGATATCCATGATAATCAAATCAGGATGTAATGAAAAAGCTTTTTCAATAGCAGTTTCACCATCTCCAACCTGGGCGATGACTTCATAGCCGGCATCCTCAAGCATCATGGAAACGTCAAGCCGAACGATCGACTCATCTTCAACGATCATGATTCGTTTACTCATACAAGAGCCTCCTCCCTTTCTAACGGAAATTTGACTAAGGCCGCTGTTCCGGAAGTCTGGGTTCGTTCAATTTGGAATTGCCCTGACAAGTCATGCTCGATCATCATTTGTACAATATCCAGGCCGAGTGAAGACTTGTAGTCCGGAGAAAGACCTGAACCGTTATCAATGACCTGAACCTCCAAATTCTCCGCTTTTCGCTGGAAGACCACATCAATCTCACCTTCATTCATGATTTTGAAGGCATGCTTCATGCAATTTTGAATCAATTCATTTAATATTAAGGCCACCGACACAGCTTTATTCGATTTAATCAGTAATTGCGGGCCGGAATACGAGATTGAGATCTTCTTTTGCTCCTCTGTTTCTGACACCAGCATATTCCCGATCTTCTCAATCAAACTATAAAGATCAACATCGTCCACACTCGAATTTGCCAAAATAATTTCATATACGGATGCAATGCTTGAAATACGATTCAGGCTTTCGACAAAATGTACTTTACTTTCTTCTGGGAGGCCTCTTCTCATTTGTAATCTCAGCAGGCTTGCGACTGTTTGCAGATTGTTTTTGACACGATGATGAATTTCCCGGATTGCAACTGATTTTACTATCAATTCTCTTTCTTTCTCTCTTAGCTCTGTAATGTTCTTAAAGATGATAAATGTTCCGTTCGGTCGATCAGACTGTCCGAGCTGTATTTTCTTAACCTTAAAGACATTGCTGTAGAATTTAATTTCTTTTACGAGTAATTCTTCAGATGAATGCAGGATTTCCTTTATCTCCGGAAAATATTGAACCAAGTAATCACCTGCGATACATTCCCCCATCCCGAGCTCCTGAATCATATTGGAAGCAGCAGAATTGCTGTACAATATTTTGCTATCCTTCTCAATAAAGAATAGGGATTCTTCAATTACTTCAGGAATGATCGGATGACTCTCACTCGCACTTATGAGAATTTCACTCAATGCTTCCGTAGCCTCTGATAACGCTTCCAATTTTCGCTGACGCTGAAGCTGTTCGCTTATATCCTTTTCCATAATCAGGGTACCAATGACGTTATCATTTATTCCTCTAATCGGGACGACACTTTGTTCAACCGTTTTCCCTTCCTGTGTGATCGCCCGGTTATGAAACACGGGCTGACCCGTTCTTAACGTATATAAGACGGAAGGCTCAAATGGTTCATAGACGAACTTTCCTGCAACGGTATTTTTATAAATCGATCTCGATGTTGTTGGTGCAGCTTCTGCTACTACAATTGCATGCATTCCTTCTTTTGTAAGGCAATCCACAAATACATGTGCTTTATTCAAGTCAGCCATTAACGGAAGGTTTGCTGCTATTTCCTGGATTTTTCTTATATCAACCTTGGATAGATCCGTATGCATACCGCATAAATATTCCAGTGAATTGTTTGCCATGTATAAAACCCCTGTCCATACAGAAAATTCTGAATATAGAACATTATATTTCTCTTTTTTTAGGGTTGTCAATGGAAAGAAATAATAAAATAGGTCAACAGATACTAGATTAGTAACTTTTTTCTATCAATTATTTACTCATTTAAGCTTTGCATATTTCACTCCACTTGCCTCATTTTGCAATACATCTTCCAGCAAATCAGCCAGGTAAGCACCTGCTTCCACAGGGGGGATCCCCCCTTCATGTATATTAGAAATGACCGTCCGATCTGCCTCGACCGTATCTTCACCGGGACGATAAATAAGATATGCACTGATACTCTTCGAGGTAGCAAGACCAGGTCTCTCACCAATCAATGAAATCACCACATCGCAATTGGTGACGGAGGCAATTTCATCCTGTATCCACACACGGCTCATTTTTATAAAGACCGTTTCTCCAAGCGTAATATTTTTCCCTTTCAAACCCTGAACCAGTGCAGGAAGTAAATCCGGGATATTCTCTTCTATCCCCGACGAGCTGAGTCCATCGGAAACGATGATTTGCACTTGCTTATTTTTTGAAAGGTTTTCCTCTGCCCATTTTCTTGAGCTCTCATCAAGCTGGCGTCCGCTGTCCAAATTCATTAAATATTCATCCATCGATTCAGATTTGGACTGAAGGACAGGCAGCTTCATTTCTTTCAGGAATTCTTCCTTAACTCCTTTAAATACCGCATCCTGTGCCGCGGCATGGTCAATGCGGAAGTCTAGGTACTCCTTCGTCTTCATCCTGGTCCCTGTCCGTCCGATCCCAATTCTCGCGGGAGTAATGGCCCGGGCTTTCTCAACCACCTCATGATCTGAAGGATTATCTACCCTTACCAACTTTTGTTTTTCATACATGTAGTCCTTGCCGACTTGTTTATCAACACTCGCTTGAGACGGCGTCTTCTTTTGTTCAGCTTTCTCCAATTCTTCGAGTACCTGTTTTACAATCGTTTGGATATCCATATTCATTCCCCTCCTTTCTATTTAAATATAGATAGATCTCCTGCACGCTCTGTCAATCTGCCATTTTCCATGATACCCATCTTCTCAAGCCAGACTTCGAATTCAGCCAATGGACGAAGACCCAGCATTTCCCGCAGGCTTGCATCATCGTGGTAACTTGTATCCTGATAGCTTAGCATGACATCGTCTCCTCCAGGCACCCCCATGTAAAAGTTAGCCCCGGCAAGTGCTGTCAGCATCCCGCCGATTTCCTGATCGTTTTGATCCATTTGCATATGATTCGTGTAGGTAGGAGCAATCCCCATCGGCAATCCGTGTAATTTACCCATGAAAAGATCCTCAAGGTCAGCGCGAATCACTTGCCTTCCGTCATAAAGTGTTTCAGGCCCGATAAATCCTGATACATTATTCACCATGAATGGCTTCCAGTGCCGGGCATACCCGTAAGTCCGTGCCTCCAGTGTCTGCATGTCGATTCCCGAATGGGCATCAAGAGACACTTCAGACCCTTGCCCCGTTTCGAAATAAAGCTGATTGGGTCCTGTAGAAGTACCGTATTTAGCCATCATCTCAAAGGCTTCGTCCAGAATTTCCTTCGATACTCCGAAATCATCATTTGCTTCTTGAGTACCTGCAAGACTTTGGAACATCAGCGCAATCGGAGCTCCCCTCTCCAGTGACTTCATTTGGGTGGTAATATGGGCAAGTACACAGTTTTGGGTTGGAATCTTCCACTTTTGCATAAAATCATGCGTCATGTGTAAAATCTTCGAAACCGATTCAACTGAATCGTTATTAGGGTTCACACCAATCACTGCATCTCCCGATCCATAGGACAGCCCTTCTTTCATAGAGGCCAGGATTCCCTCTGGATTATCCGTTGGATGATTCGGCTGACAGCGAAATGCCAGGCGGCCTGCTTCTCCGATGGTCGTATTGCAGTGTGCAGCCGGTCTGATCTTCTGCGAGGCCATCACCAAATCGATGCTTGACATCAGTTTCGCCACCGCGGAAATCATCTCACTAGTCAACCCTTTACTTAGCCGGAATAAATCAGGGGTACCTGTATTATGAGCTAGGATGTAATCGCGAAGCTCACCGACGGTCCACGCCGAAATTTCTTTATAAATGAAGTGGTTTATATCATCATAAATGATCCTCGTAATCTCATCTTTTTCATATGGAATTACCGGATTTTCATAAATGTCTTTCAGCTGCATCTCACTCAAGACGACTTTTGCTGCCATCCTTTCCAGATAAGACTCAGCGGCGATTTTTGCCATAGTATCTCCCGACTTCTCCTCACTCGCTTTTGCCAAAACCTCGCTAACAGAACGAAATTGAAATCGTACATTCTTGACTGAACATGTATACATATGTGTTCCTCCCACCTTTCGTTAGTAAGATCCATTTTCAAAACTTCTATAAGAAAGCGTTTACAACAAAGGACTAATGAAAACAAAAAAAGCCCCATAATAAATCAACCAAGCTGGTTCATCTATTATGGCGCCTTCACCAATCATTTTTCACTTGTATGAACATTATAGCAATTAGTTTTCAGAAAAAAAAGATATTTTTAAAAGGAATTTACTGGATTCTACTCTACTTCTGTCCCTCTTGTTTTCGCACACTGAAATTTCTTGTTTTTCTAATTACAATGTTTTAACCAACTATAAATTCATATATTAATCAAACATGCGATTATTTGATGTCATATGAACTTTCAAAAATCCCCTTAATATCTTCAATCGCTCTTTCCAAATTAGAGTAAATGGCAATCTTTGAAAAATCGAGTCCCAGCTGGGTAGCTGTCTGTGCAACTTCCGGTCTCATACCGGTAATGATGCTTTTCACGCCGATTAAATCTAAAGAAGAAACCAGCAAGAAGATTTGATTTGCTACCATGGTATCAACAATCGCCACACCAGAAATATCGATCACCAGGCACTCAATGCCTTTCTTCTGGCATTGTTCCAGACTTGATTCTATCAATGATTTTGCTCTATGAGTATCGATATTGCCGATCAAAGGCAGGACAGCGATCGAATGAGTCAATTTGATGACAGGTGAGCTCAGTTCCATGATCACTTCTTTTTGTGCTGCAACAGTGGCTTGATGGAAATCTGTATAGGTTATGACAAATTCCTCGATCACGGAATCAAAAGCAAAATTGAACTGATTCGACCATTCTAACAGGTGGGCCGGAGATATACCTGAAGGATCCGTTTGAGTGAATCCATTGATTTTATTCCAGTAAATTTGTCTGAACAATTTAAATTGATGGATTATTTCACTTAGAGGAGTATTCGTTAAGACTCGGTCTCTGGCCACCTCATTTGCCCATTGTTTAATCGCTTCATACTTTTTTTCATCATCACGATGATTAAATATTTGTGCGATCGACATGATGAATTTTTTGTTCTGTGCACGAAGCTTCTCTTCAATGGTAATTGGTACACTTTCTGAATAGATACTGCCGATTGAAGCTTTTTTAGATTTAAACCAAGTGTTGGTCAGATCATCCGTGTTTTGCAAGATAAATTCATATAATTCATCGTTTTTAGTATTCATCCGCGATCCTCTCGTTTCATTTAGAATTTTTTGGTTATTTCTATCATAACGTATATAGCTCATGAGTGGTCGCGTTGAATATCACAATTTTGGAAACTTTGTCCTTTTTCCGTACAGTTCTGTTAGTGTGAAAGATGCAGCATTGTCTTTCAACTGCTAAAAGTCCGGTCCCCATATCACTTTTTTCCTCTGTGGACAGGGAAGGACAGAAACGATGTCCCGTCTTCCCTTGACATTCACTCAGCAAACTTCAGCCAAACCTCCATGGTTGACTCAAGTTCTTCACTCAACTCCCGCTTCCTTCTATACAGCTTGTCGAGTTCCTCATGTTCCATCCCACCACCGCCCATTGCTTCTTCCAGTTGAATGATATCATTCTCAAGCGCTTCCACCTTCGCCAAGACTTTTTATTCTTCCTTCTTAGGATCAACAACCTTTTTTTGCGGCTTCATAACCTTTTCAACAGGCTTTTTGATTAACGGCCTATTCTTTGTTTTCTCGACTTCCTCTCGATAATCATCGTAATTTCCAGTGTAGCTTTTAAAGCCATGATTCTCAATCGCTACTACCCTCTCACTCATCTTATTGATAAAATAACGATCGTGGGAGATGAAGAGAATCGTTCCTTTGAATTCCTCGAGTGCTTCTTCCAAAGTTTCAATTGATTCAATATCCAGGTGGTTCGTAGGCTCATCAAGAATCAATAAATTGATATCCTGAAACATAAGCATGGCAAGCTTTAGCCTTATTCGTTCCCCACCTGACAGATGTTTCACTTTTTTAAAGACACTGCCTTTATAAAACATGAATTTCGCCAAGTACTCACGTGCTTTTCCTTCTAAAATCGAGATACCTTCCCTAAAAGCTTCTAGCACGGTCAACTCTTCATTAATAAAATTAAGCTTTTGTGGCAGATAAGCGTGTTTCACATTGGCACCTCTTTCAACGACTCCCTGATCTGCCTGCTCTTCTCCAAGAAGCATCTTCAGGAATGTCGTCTTTCCGCTTCCATTGGATCCGATCATCCCGACTCTTTCACTGAAATGAATCATTAGGTCGGCACCTTCAAAAATCACTTTGTTATGATAACTCTTCGACAATCTTACAGCATTGATCGTTTTATTTCCGGACCGCTCGGCATCGTTAAAATTAAGCCTCATATTCTTTCTCTCAAATACCGGTTTGTCAATCCGTTCCAATTTATCAATCTTCTTCTGAATGCTGGCAGCTCTTCTAAAAAATTTATTATTATCGGCTCGAAGCGCCCAGTCCCTTAGATTGTTGACCTGCTTTTCCATGCTGCCGATCTTTTTTTGCTGCTCGCGGAAGTGCTCGAATTGAATCCGCATATTTTCTTCTTTTTGCCTGACAAAGGAGGAATAGTTCCCTTTGTAGGTCTTTGATTCCATGTCCTCGATTTCGACGATTTTCATGACAACATGATCGAGAAAGTAGCGGTCATGGGAGACTATGAGGACGGTTCCTTTATAACTCTTCAGGTAGCCCTCGAGCCATTCGATCGATTCCATATCGAGGTGATTGGTCGGCTCATCCAGCAGCAAAAGATCCGGACCATGAATCAGGAGCTTCCCGAGCATGACGGTCGTTTTTTCTCCGCCGCTCAAGTAATCGAAATCCCTGTTCAAAAATCCTTCATCAAACTTCAGCCCGGTACAGATCCTGCCTAATTTCTCTTCAATCTCATAGCCACCCTTTACTTCATACAACTGAACTAGATCACTGTATTTTAGGAGTGTCTTTTCAAGAGCATCACCATGGAGCTTTTTCATCATTTCCTCTATTTCACGCATCTGATTCTCTATGTGGTGAACTTCTTCAAAAGCCAGATTCAAGACATCGATGACTTTCAGACCTGGCAGGAACTGGGGCATTTGTTCAAGAAACGAGACCCAGCGTCTTTCGGCACATTCACAAACCCTTCGTCATATCCATAGCTGGAAGTTTGGGGGTAGCCTGGATAATAATTCATTGGCTCGATCCCCGCAATCAATTTCAGGATGGTACTTTTCCCGCTCCCATTGACACCTACGATCCCGACCTTTTCCCCTGTAAATACCTCAAATGTGATATTCTCCAAAACCAATGTGGCATCCATATATTTTTTTACACCATTTAATGATAATTCAACCATACTAATTCCTTCTTTCATCCATATTATGCGTTACGCTTTTATGGACAGCATCAGAAGAACTTCTTACCTATTCAAATTAAATAAAAAAGACCATAAGAAAATCACCCTTCTTACAGTCTTGTATACTCGATTATTGAATCATTGAATAAAAGTAGCAAAAAGAAACTCCGCATTGCGTTCGTCTGATGCAAGGCCGCGTTAATAAAATTGCTTCTTTATCTTATTCATGATCTACCTGAGCAAAGTAAGTAAGTACCTTCTAAATTGCCTGATTCCATAAAGAACATAACAAATAAACCTATCAGCAGTAGGCATTGTCGTTCTAAATAAAATCCAATTAATTTAAAAATAAATTAATAATTAGCAATTAGTTGGTTCCATAAACTTACTTTCCCCCTTTGTCATTTTCTTGATTATCTCACTTTTTCATTAATTTGTAAATTGGGTGTTTGAATTATCTTCCCTCTACTTAATTACGTGAAACCGACCAACTATTATTGATCAGAATCTACTGAACGACTAATCCAAACACTCCCTAACTTTCTTTTGATTCTTCCCCCCTTCTATGGAATAATGAATAAATATTATTCAGCACACCTCTGCTCTAAGTCCCATTTATGATACGGAATGATTTTGTGATTATTAACCACTACATATACAGTACGCTGGAGGTATGTTTTGTTAGCTAAATTAACCGAATTCAAAAAGATGAATTATAAACAATCACTTCTATTTATCCTTCTGGCATTATGTGTTTCAGCTTCATTTTATTTCGTTTTTCACAACCATGGATTCTATGATCGGCCGATTGCAGAAGTGATCAATACGAAGGTTGAGGAGACGACGGACATGGAGGATATGAACGGAAATAAGGATCGGCTGCACTCTCAGCATATCACTGCCAAGCTGAAAAATGGGGAGCAGGAAGGATCCATTATCCGTTTGACTAATGAATATTCTATTTCCGGTGCTTATGATCAGGCATATAAACCAGGGGACGAATTGTTCGTTTCAATTGATAATAAAAATGAAGGAAAAGAAGCGTTGAGCGGCCACATAGAAGACGTCAAACGCGATAAACACCTGATGATCATCGCATGGGTATTTATTCTTCTCTTATTGATTGTCGGTAAAAAGCAAGGATTGTTTTCCCTTATCACCCTTGGGGTCAATGCTGTTATCCTTTCTTATGCACTGGACGTTTATCTGAAATCCGATGAGCTGAGCCTGTTGGTTGTAAGCAGTATCGGCGTTATATTATTTACCGCCATCTCCCTGTTACTTGTCAATGGCTTTAATGAAAAGACGTACGCTGCTGTGGTGGCCACACTCATTGGAACATTCACGACGCTGTTGATCAGCTCGATTGTTGTAGGGGCTACCTCCGGGAATGGTCTTCGATATGAGGAGATGCAATTCCTGACCCGTCCGTATGAAATAGTGTTCATGGCGGGGATCCTGGTAGGATGCCTGGGAGCTGTAATGGATGTAGCTATCACATTATCGTCGTCTATCTTCGGGTTATATGAAAAGGATCCCGCTATTTCCATCAAAGCACTGACAAAATCGGGATTTGATATCGGCAAGGATATTATGGGAACGATGACTAACATTTTATTTTTTGTTTATATCAGCGGTGCCATCCCAATGCTCATTTTATTCTTCAAAAATGCTTCTCCATTGGGATTCACGCTTTCCATGAATCTTTCACTGGAGACGGCCAGGGCCCTGACAGGCGGAATCGGTATTGTACTGACCATCCCGATCGCCATCTATACTTCCATCTTTTTTGTGAACCGAAAGAGGGGTAGACAATGACTGTACAATTATGGCTGGCAGCCGTTCTTTTCATCTTAATGATAGGAATCGGAGGAAAGAAAGGTGCCAGGTCCTTTGCTGCCTTATTTCTTAACTTCGGGGTCCTCCTTTTTGCCATCATCCTCATGAATGACCCGAATATGAATCCGATTATCCTGACGCTGATCGCATGTATCCTTATCAGCTGCATCTCTTTATTTTTTATCAGTGAAATTAACATCAAGACGGTAACAGCTTTCATCTCGACGATTATAACAACCGGCTGCCTGCTCTTCTTCATCTTGATGTTAACCGACAAGGCTATGATACAGGGGTTCAGCGAAGAAGAAATTGAGGAAATCGGAGCATTCTCCCTTTTTGTAGGAGTGGATTTTGTGAAAATAGGGGCCTCTATGATTATCATGAGCACAATCGGAGCCATCATTGATTTATCGATTTCGATTTCCTCCCCCATGCGTGAAATCGCATATCACAATCCATCGATCAGCCGAAAATCTCTTTTCGCCTCTGGATTAAGCATAGGGCGGGATATCCTCGGAACCAGTACCAATACGCTGTTCTTTGCCTTCTTCGGAGGTTATATGGCCCTTCTTATCTGGTTTAAGGACCTGTCTTATTCCATCGGGGAAATCGTCAATTCAAAAGTATTCAGTTCTGAAATGATCTTCATTGGTTCTGCCGGAATCGGGGTGGCCCTGGCAATCCCGGTCACTTCGTGGATCACTGCTTATTACTTGGTGAAAAAACGATAAGAAACGACGTACAGAGCGGCCGGCTTTGTAACTCTGAGAGTGCAAAATCACTTCCGAAAGAATGTCATTCTACTCATATTCTTGAAGAATTTTCACCTCAAAGGCAAAGGGTATAATTAATGCCCAAAAAGAGAAGGTTCTCTTGCTTGATATCAGCAGAAAACCTTCTCTTTTTATATCTTTTATCACCAACAAACGCTTGAATGCCTCGACTATTTTTCCGCTTCCTCAGCAGCCATCGCATCCGCCTTCGTCTCATGGACGGTGCCCTTCGGGTGCTGCGGCGGCGCATAGATGGAGTAAAGCCTCAGCGGCTCACTGCCCGTATTGGTCAGGTTATGCCACGTACCGGCAGGGATCAGGATCGCAAAGTCTTCCTTCACGTTTCGCTGGAAAGTCAAGTTATTCGGGTCATTCCCCATCTGTACAACACCCTGCCCCTGCTCGATGCGGAGGAATTGATCAAGATCAGGATGGTTTTCCAGTCCGATATCCTCCCCGACATCGATGCTCATCAACGTAACCTGCAGATGTTCCCCTGTCCAGACGGCGGTGCGGAATGTATTATTGTTGACTGTCGCCTCGTCTATATTAAAAGTGAACGGCTGCGGGCCATAATCCATACGCTCAGCGCCTTCGTTACCAAGAAAACTCAAACGGTTCGCATGCTCCCATTCCCCCTTGCAGGCATTCAAGAACACTTCATATATTGAAGGATCCTGCGTAATCAAAGTCCCTATCCTGTAGTGTTCATAACTCTCCAATTCTGCTTCATACCCTTTTATCAGACCTTCCTGATAGCTATAAAATGGAATCTGTTCGATTTGGTACATCGGCTGAACGCCAGTCAACGAGGTATACAGATTAGTCAACTGCGCCCACTGTGCTCTTTCTTCTTCGGTAATTTGAACAAGATGGCTTTTGTGCTCTTCATCTGGTGCTGCATTCGCCAGCCGGCTGTAGAAATCAACCGCCGAAGCTTTTCCTGCGATCCCATTCAGTAAAACATCCAATTCCTGCTGGTGGTTTTCTTGTTCTCTCGTCATAACATCCGGGTGATGTGGATTCATATAATTAAGATTATGAAATGGATAATACACCTTCACTCATTCCCTTCAAATTTTCACCACGATATCTTATGCCTGAAAGGAGCAAATGTGCATCTACCCATAAACAAGGCCCGTCCCTCGATGCGTTAATACATTAATGCATCGAGGGACGGGCCTCTAATTAGATAACTCCTATCTCCCTGTCATAATCTTCGACCGATACAGGAAAGGACAATATGATGGAGGTTCCTTTATTTTTCTTGCTAAAGACTTTCACGGTCCCATTCATGCCAGAGACCAATTGAAAGACTGTCATCATCCCCAGCCCGGTGCCATTCTTTCCTTTCAATGAAAAATATGGTTCGCCGAGGCGCGTGACTTGTTCTTTAGTCATACCGATTCCAGTGTCTTTGATTACAATGAAGAGCTGGCCGCCTTTTTCATAACTGTAAATATCCAAGACTCCCCCAGATTCCATCGCTTCAATGCCGTTTTTCATCAAATTGATCAGCACTTGCTGCAGTTTATTGGGGTCACCTTTGATCAAGTGGTTATGTAATAGCTCTGTCTCCATCATGATTCCTTTTTTGGTCGCAAGGGGCATGATGATTTCCTTGGAACGTTTGATTTCACCGGTAACATTCACATCGATATCCATTTCAGGATGAGGTTTGGCAAAGTTCAGATATTGATTGATGACCTCTGTTGCCCGGTCGATTTCACTGACGGCTATTTTTGAAAGTTCTGAATTGACCCGAATATCTGATGGATTCTCATTTATCAATTGTAGAAATCCCTTTACAGTCGTCAACGGGTTTCTTACCTCGTGACTCATGCTCGCAGCCAGATGACTGACCACTTGCATCTTTTCATATTTAATAGATTCTAATTGTAGAATATAGGTGGTCCGGATCATTTCACACAAGTAAAAGACAAAGAATGTCGAGCCTGTCAATGTAAGTGAATAAATGATAAACGAAGAGTAATCACTGAAACCAAAAATCAAATAGGGCAGCAAGAAAGCAAGAATAGAGTAACAGAATGAGAAGCAAGTGAACCAACACACTCTCGTCACCCATGGTTTTTCAGATAGTTTAGGATTCAGATAGAAGATGGCGATGCTTGAAAGGATGGTCAGTACAGCTGCCAATACGATCCCCTGTCCCATGAAAGTGAAACGGATCGCGATCATAGTCACTGCTAACCAGGGCAGCACCTTTCTACCTCCGTAAACCCCTCCCAATAAAAAAGGGATGAATCGCAAATCATATATTAATCCCTCTTTTAGCGGGACGGATAACATCACACTAAGAAATATTAAAATTGTGCTGATGATAAATACCGAAAAAGATTTGAGGTGAATCTTATACACTTTTTGTTTCGATAGATAATAGAAGTTTACCAATAGGATAATAATCAGAATGACAAGGAGGTTAATTAGCAAACCGTTGAATAACTCAGAATGGTCCATTGGGAATGCCTCCGTTATGTTAAGTCGAAATAATTAACAGAAAATAGATACTATTTACTAATATTATACCGAAAATTAATTAGATTAGTAGAATTAGTTTCATTATATTTCTCCCTGGCTTTAACTATTATCAATGCGTTCTTCTCTCTTCAATGCCTATAAGGGTAATGAGGAGAATTGAGCAGCGTAGAATATCGGAGGTGCAGGACTTAAAGAATATACTTGATGTATCACATTTTCGAAGTTTTAAAAAAAGTAATGCAGGGAATATGGAGGCTATCCATACTATTTAAGAATAACTGGGAGGAATATTAATGCTTGGAACAACAGGATTTTCTTTATATCTCATTCTTCCTCTGATCATTATTTTAATCCTGATTGGAGTAACCATAAAGTTTTTTAGGAATAAATCGAAAAAGGATCAAGATTTTTAAGGGAATTTATTACGATAACAAGGTCAATCACACATTATTAAGCTTGGAGTGTAATCTCTAAGCTTTTTTTGTTAATGATCATTTATTATCTTTCTAATGGTCCCTTTTCTTTTACTTATTTGGACGAGAAATCAGAAGGTCCCTTAGCAATTAATCACATTTAAAGAACGATCCCCCTACATGCCACATGCAAGCAAAAGAACCGTCCTTATACAATTCAGCGAGAGTCTTGCACCTGAATTCCATTCATATGCCAAAAAAACCCTTAAAAAACACCATTCTCATTAGGGGAATCTACCGGAATGAGCTGACCTACATCCCACGCTTCCACAATCCGGTCCTCCTGGAATCGAAAGATATGCACAACAACTGCTCCTAGATCTCCTTGATGTTGTTTCACATGAGAGTGAACAGAAACAATATCTCCCTCTTCAATTGCATGTTTGACCTCGAAAATCTTGTCCGGATTCTCTGCAGCATTCTCTTCCATCGCTTCCATTAGTGATGCTGCATCCCCTCTGAAATAGGGATTGTGGTGGTAAAAGTCTGGACTTGCGTGAATCTTGAATGCTTCCCGGACGTCGCCTGAGGCTACCTGTTGAAGAAATGACACTGCTCTCTCTTTTCTTGATATTCCATTAGTGGTATGTAGTTCTTTCATTTCCATCATCCTTCCTTATATATGAATGATACAATATATTTTAATTGTTAAAAAGTTTTATTCAGTGTTTTCATAAAGCAGGGTATAAAATATCTCATCTCCACTATAAAGAAAAAATGCCCATTCCCACCGAGTGGGTTCGGTATTTTCACATTGGGTGGCATATGTGCATCGGCTTCATTATCGGGTCCGTCCACTTCATATCTCCAACCTACTGTTTTGATTTGATGGACAGTTTCTGTTCAAAGAAGGCAAAGCCACTTCATTTCATGAAAAAATTCACAAAATAAAAAGGAGAACACCAGGATGCTCCCCTTTTTATTTTGTGAGTCAAAACTTGTGAGTGAAATAATGAGTAAGCTTAGCCTCCGATATAAACACTGTCACAAGATCCAGCTGCCGGTTCATAATAACAATGATTTTTAAATTGACCAGAAAAAGGTTGATTGTACCATGTAGGAGGACATGGGGCATATGGATTAAAATACCAAAGTGCATATTTCGCCGGATGTTGACTCCAATAATCCAAATTCTTTTTTGCTAGTCTTTTTTCAACAGACCTTGCCCGGTTATAAAATAAATTCCCTTTTTGAACAGCTTCAAAAGAATAATTTCCTCCTTGAACATGAAAAATGACTTGTCTTATGGTTCTTACATCTCTAAAGTCAAGACAATCCGCTTTAGCACGATTAACGATGACATTTCCAACGTATAACATCCCTTGTTTTCCTTCGCCTTCAGCTTCCGCTCGCATCATCCTTGCCATTAAGGCAACATCTGCATCTGTGTATTTGACTCTGGGCATTTTTTTCACCTCAAAAATAGTGTATGAAAAAAGCCTGCAATGATGTCATCTTATATAAATTAAGAGTTCTTCGTTTTAAAGTTTTTAATTAATAAACCAGATAATAATGTCACACTCCCTATATCCTTAGCTATATTTTTTCACATTCTCCACCGGAACGCCCGCTTCTATGTAGCTCCTCATCAACATCCAATCACTCCCATTCAGTTTTTTATAAGTATTAAAAAAAAGATTCACTGTGTCCATTGTTTTTCCTTCCACGATAATGGTAGCTGATAAGGTGGCGAGGATTTCATTCTCCCTTAGAGGGATGATTGAGATTTCGTTTACTTCCCATTGTGCTCGGTTATCCTTTACGAAGGCAAATCCTTGTCTCCAGCCATTTATGGATTCTTCATAGCCAAAGTCAACAATTTCTCCATCTGTGATTTCCCTGGCCTGATAGTCTTTAGATATCAACTTTTCCAGCTCTCTTATGGATGAGTGTTTCCAAGCATCTAAAAAATCTTCAAGAAACGTTCTAAATGTATGGTCCGTCATTACAGCTTCCCCCTGATTTCCGTATATACCCCTATCTCCACCCGTTCGATAAACAATAATCTTTAAAATAGTTATTCTTTAAAACTTAACTCTAACAACTACCTTGATCATTATCCTTATTTTACCACAACCAACTTTATGGTCTAGTTCAAGTGCTCTAAGATCTGTAATCAAAAAAAAAGGAGGCAGAATAATTCCGCACTCCCCAACACTTTCTATTTTTTCAAATACGTCCAGCCTTCTTCTTGGTAAACTTGATTTTCTTTCATAAGCTTTCCTAGAGCACGTTTAAATGAAGCTTTACTCATATTGAAACGCTCTTTTATTTCCTCTGGCTGACTCTTGTCCCAAAACGGAATCGCTCCATTTCGTTGCTGAAGATACTCCAGTATCACTCCTGCGTCATCATGCATTTTATCCTGTTTCAGCGGAAGGAAGGAGCAATTAAGATTTCCATCATCTTTTACATCAATGACTCTTCCTTCTACAAGTTCTCCCAGACGGGGCTCTTGTTTACGCTCGTTCTCATGAACAAAGCATCGGTAACCCTGTTCAGATAAAAAGAACGTACCTACACGCAGCAACCGATAGACTCTACCTTGAACCTTTGCATTCAACATCTCCTTAGATGCCCTTCTTGCCACTTGCTCAATAATATTTTCAGTAGCAAGCCTTCCATATAATCGATCCTGCTTGTCCCGGTTCAATGTTAAGAATAATTGATCACCGGGCTCAGGCCACAATGATAGGAATTTTGGAAGATCATCAGAAGAAACGAGAATATCCTTTGGCAAACCGATATTAACAAACACTCCCAAATCTTCACGCTTATCCACTACTTCGGCCCATCCGTAAACCCCCACTTGTATCTTCGGTATACGCATAGTTGCTGTAAGCCTAACCTCTTTATCGTGATAGAGAAATACTTTAACGGAATCCCCCTCTTGTATTTCATCTGTAATTTCAGAATGATGAAGCAGCACGCGATCAACATCATTTGTTAAAAAGAAGCCATATGGGACTTCCTGATCAACGAATAATTCTTCTACCGTTCCGGGTTTCAACGAAGACATTAACAAATTCCTCCAGTTCAATGGTAATAGCTTTTTTCCACTCATTACTCATAGTGTATATTGAATTAATATATCTTTTTTTATTCTATATGTATAGTGCCTATTTTTCACTGAAAATAGTCATTCAATTTCGAATATAATAAATTCAATTCACAATCTTTTATAAGATGCATTTATTCTCATTTAATTATAACAAACAGCTTTTACAAATGTGAATGGAGGCTGAGACGAAAGTAAAAAATAAGCACATAAAAACGAACAATTTCAGGTTAGTCTCTTAATACCGCTAATGATTTCCGTGCAAGACTTCGCTTTCCGCAGGAGTCTTCGTCTTGCACTCCAATCAACCGCTAGAGAGAGCTAAATCTAAATATCGATTTGAACAAATTAAAACCCGAACTAATTTGCCTCATAGAATGCTAATTAGATCGGGATTTACTTAGACTAAAACACTTTTGTCCCAGCCTCTTATTAATAAATAAAGTGCCTGATCCTGATGAATTCATTCATCAGAACCAAGCACTCTTTGTATTAAACCTTATTATATTTTCTCACTGCTTCATCTGTGGGAAGTAAGAATGTCAGCATTCCCAATAGCGGTAGAAAACTGCATAATATCATGACAAAACGAATCGAATATAAATCCGCCAATCCTCCGAATAGAACGGCGCCGACTGCTCCCATTCCAAATGCAAGGCCGACAGTCAGCCCTGAAACCATCCCTATCTTCTTCGGTAATAGTTCTTGCGCGTATACAACGATTACACTAAAGCTTGAAGAAATGATAAATCCGATACAGAAAATGACCGGGAACACATAAAATAAAGGAAGGTACGGCAATGCCAAGGTCAATGGCGCTGCTCCAAGCATTGATAAGAAAATAATATTCCTTTTTCCAAATCGATCTGCCAGAGGTCCGCCAAAAAAAGTACCCAGAACCCCGGCAAACATAAAAGCAAAAATATAAGCCTGTGCCTTCTGGATTGAAAGCCCATAATCTTCTATTAAATAGAATTGATAGTAATTCGATAATCCTGCCCCATACCAGGATCTGGCGAATACCAGGAATACGACCAAAACCACCGCCCATTTAATTTTATTATGGATAGGTGGAGTCTTCCCTTTTATTCTGGATCTTGAATTTATATTTTCTTTCGTCTGTAATTGGTTTGAATACCATTTGGATACGTTTAACAAAACCAAGATTCCCGCAATGGCAACTACTGAAAACCAAAGCGCTCCCTTTTGGCCGAATGGAACGAAGACAAAGGCAGTGATCAATGGTGCTAATGATTGCCCGGTATTCCCCCCCACTTGATAGATGGATTGAGCCAAGCCCCTTCGCTGCCCCGCTGCCATATATGCGACCCTCGAGCCTTCGGGGTGGAAAATGGCTGATCCGAAACCGATGAATAAAACCGATATAATCACCCAAAAAAAATGGCCTGATAAAGCAAAACCGATAAGGCCCATCAAACTTGACAGCATTCCCAGCGGAAGTAAATATGGCTTTGATTTTATATCTGCATAGTATCCGAACACGGGCTGTAATAAAGATGATGTCATGTTCAATGCAAATGCAATCCAGCCAATTTGTGTATAACTTAATTGAAGAGATCTTTCTATAATAGGAAACATTGCAGGAACCACAGACTGCAATGTATCATTGATAAAATGCCCTGAACTGATTGCAAAAAGGATGCCGTAAATCGTGGCATTTTGTTTATGTACGGATTTCACCGCGGCTTGAGCCAAAAGACTACCCCCTTTTATTTATTTCGATATGCTAAATATTATACTTAAACTCGATCTATTTTTGAATCGTTTTGGAAAATTGAACTCAAAAAAAGCCGTTGAGCATATAAACGCTCAACGGCTTATTCATTGATTCTACCCTATCTTCTATCGGGAAACACTCTTTGCAGGGCATCGGTTAACTCTTCGCCAAACCCTTCAACCGGCTTCCCGCCCTCTGCTTTGTCGGCATAATTTCTCATGCGATCGACAAAATCAGGATTTGTCGTTACGTAAACATCTTTAATTCCTGCATCAACTTTTCTTATCTGTTTTGCAATTTTATCTTTCATTTCATTACTTACTTGCCCATTCTCACCATTTTCAAAGACTGCTGCAACGTACGCACTTCTTTCAGTTGTTAAGACGTATGCGCTACTCACTTCATTCAGATCTGCAACTCTATCAGCAGCTTCATTGGAAATGGAGTAATTTTCCCTCACCGTATCACGTGTACCCGGATCGTTTATGTCCATGGTATCCCTCGGTTTCTCCTGGTCATACCCTACCCGTTCCAGGTCGTTATCGATGCCTGTATTCATTCCTTGTTCATTCATGTCATCATTGTTCATGCCACAACCTGCAGCCATCCCTGAAAAAAGAAGACCGATTATGGAAATCAAGATAAATTTTTTCATGTTTTACCCTCCTGTTAATGTATTATTCGATTTTACTATCTCCGTAAAGTTGGAAATCTATTCAAAAGAATGAGTGATACTAAAAAATCCATATATCGAGGAATGATTCTCATGAATGGTGACTTCAGTTAGTTCCATACTAATAACATAAAGGAGGGAGTTCCTTGTATCAGGCAGCACTTTGGGGTGGAATTGCAAGTTTATCTTTGTTTCTAGGCGCTTTAGCTGGCATTTTATTTACCATACCAAAAAGAATTACAGCTTTTATCATGGCATTTGGAACTGGACTCATCACTGGTTCTGCCACCTTTGATTTACTTAGCGAAGCCAAGGGGAATGCAGACCTTTTGTCGATTACTTTTATGTTTTTGGCAGGCGCTGCCATTTTTACTGTATTTGAATTATGGATATCCCGCAAAGGTGGCAGTCAGCGGAAGCGCTCAAATAAGAATCCAAATAACCACTCCGGTTTGGCCATTTATATCGGAACCCTTATGGATGCCATACCGGAATCTATCATCATCGGGATTAGTTTTCTGGGCGGCCAGTCCATTCAGTGGGTTTTCATTATCGCGATTTTCATTAGCAATTTTCCAGAAGCTTTATCAAGCAGTATTGGTCTGAAGCTTGATCAATATAGCACTAGAAAAATTTTGATCCTATGGGGAAGTGTCGTGGTCGTATCGTCCCTGAGTTCTCTCTTAGGTTACACATTTTTACAAAACGCCCCCGAAAGTACAGAGTATTTAATAGGAGCTTTCGGTGCAGGAGGACTGCTGGCCATGGTTTCATCTACCATGCTTCCGGAAGCATTTGAAGAAGGTGGCCCTGTTGTGGGCTTTATTTCTTCTTTGGGAATTATTCTTTCTTACATTTTCACTAATCTATAAAGGAAAAAGTTAAACATAGAAAAGGACGTGCCTCGGATTTAATGAGGTACGTCCTTTTTGATAGGCGGCTACAGTGGGCTCAATCTTTAATGAATTTATATTTATATTTATATTGCAGCCTGTGCCACTGAAAGCGGATAAAACACCCAATACAGAACCCTGCGAGTGCTATCGATGCGGCCAGGAAGACCATACCCGAAAAGAAAAAATATCCTGCAGTCCATTGGAAAAATCCGCTGATCAAGGAAGCCCCGAGGCAAAAGGCAGCGATACCTGAGTTAAATCTCTGCTGGCCCGCATCTTCCGGCTGATAAGCAGAAGCTTCTTTCCCTAAAAATTTCTTACCCAGTTTCATTATGGGGTTATAGTTGAACAAGAAGCCAGAAAGAATCGCAAGAAATGGTATATATAGCAGCCATTGAAGCTGCAGTATCCAAGATAGGATGACACTACTCACAATGAACCACTGATTTAAGTCTACTAAAGGTTTTGGTATCGAATGTTGAAACGCCATTTAAATTCATACCTTTCTTATAGGAATTAACGTAATTATAGTGTACTCCAATTAACAGCATTAATCAAAATAAAAAAACGAAAGCCACATATTCACTTCGAAGCTTGATTCTTCTAAACGCTATCTTTTTAACCCTTTCACATGTTATAATCTTTTAGATTGAGTATTGGGAGGTATTATTTATGATTCAAGTATCAGATGTAAGCTTACGTTTCGGTGACCGAAAGTTATTCGAAGACGTGAATATAAAATTTACTCCTGGAAATTGTTACGGTCTAATTGGAGCGAACGGAGCAGGAAAATCTACATTTCTTAAAATCCTTTCAGGTGATATTGAAGCACAAACTGGAAATGTTTCCATGTCCCCAGGTGAGCGCCTTGCTGTGTTGAAGCAGGATCACTTCGAATATGAAGAGTTTGAAGTATTGAAAGTCGTCATCATGGGACATACCCGCTTATACGAAGTAATGCAGGAAAAGGATGCCATATATATGAAGGAAGACTTCTCTGATGAAGATGGCATGAAAGCGGCTGAACTAGAAGGTGAGTTTGCTGAGTTAAATGGCTGGGAAGCCGAATCTGAAGCGGCTATTCTATTAAAAGGTCTTGGAGTAAGTGAAGACCTTCATTCCAAGCAAATGTCGGAGCTTACTGGTGGCGAAAAGGTAAAAGTCCTTCTTGCTCAGGCACTTTTCGGAAAGCCCGATGTTCTATTACTGGATGAGCCTACCAACCACCTGGATATCCAGGCAATTCAATGGCTTGAGGAATTTCTTATTAACTTTGAAAATACGGTTATTGTGGTATCCCATGACCGTCATTTCTTAAATAAAGTATGTACCCACATTGCCGACCTTGATTTTGGAAAGATTCAAGTCTATGTAGGTAACTACGATTTCTGGTACGAGTCCAGTCAGCTGGCACTCAAAATGGCTCAGGATCAGAATAAAAAGAAAGAAGAAAAAATCAAGGAGCTTCAGGCTTTCGTTGCAAGATTTTCTGCTAACGCATCAAAGTCAAAGCAAGCGACGTCACGTAAAAAACTATTGGAGAAAATCTCGCTGGACGATATTAAGCCAAGCTCCCGCCGTTACCCTTATGTTCAGTTCAAGCCTGAACGTGAAATCGGGAACGATGTATTAAGAGTCGAAGGCCTGACGAAAACTATCGATGGAGTAAAGGTGCTGGACAACGTCAACTTTATCATGAATAAAGAAGATAAAATCGCTCTTGTCGGGGCGGATGAAATTGCTAAAACGACTTTATTCAAAATCCTGGCAGGTGAAATGGAGCCGGACAGCGGTTCTTATAAGTGGGGAGTCACTACTTCTCAAGCTTATTTCCCTAAAGATAACTCTGAGTACTTTGAGGGCTCGGAGCCGACACTTGTCGACTGGCTGCGTCAATATTCCCCAGAAGACGAGAGTGAAACATTCCTTCGCGGCTTCTTAGGACGCATGCTGTTCTCAGGTGAAGAAGTGCTGAAGAAACCAAGTGTACTTTCAGGGGGAGAAAAAGTCCGCTGTATGTTATCCAAGATGATGTTAAGCGGCTCAAATGTACTTTTATTGGATGAGCCCACAAACCACTTGGATCTTGAGTCCATCACGGCATTGAATAATGGATTGATCGCATATAAAGGAGCAATGATTTTCGCTTCCCATGACCATCAGTTCATTCAAACAGTTGCAAACCGTATCATCGAAATCACAGATGGAGGAATCATCGATAAGGAGACTTCTTATGATGAATTCCTTGAAATGAAAGGTACTCAGAAGGCATAAGTACTGAATCGCTACATGTCTTTAAATGGAGCAGCACATCAAAAAACCAATCAGTGTAACAACTGATTGGTTTTTCTTTTTAAATCGACATTCTTCTTTTGGCTAAATACCCTTTGATTTGAAAATATGAAATTTCTTCAGGAAGTTCCTCTTTGATCGGCTTCAATGGTTTTTCGCCAACCTTGCGAACAGCCTCTTCAATCATGGCTTCCTCTTCATCCGTAAAGAAAACCTTCCAATCTTTGCCCATTCCTTCTTCATAGGAACGGATAATATGATTTTCTATGGTAGTGGTACTCATTTCTCTTTCTGCTGCAATGTCTTTTATACTTTTATTCTCTCGAAACAACTGATACGTAAACTTATGAGACGGCTCATCGGTTTTTGCTCTTGTATGCGTCGAGGATGGGGTTGATTCTTTCTGTTCAACCTTACGAGTATAGTCCTCATTTTTCTTTAAGAAAGCGTTCATTTCATTAATAAATAGACTTCCATATCGTTCTAGTTTACTTTCACCGACTCCGCTCACATTCAGAAACTCCGTATCATTTGCCGGCTGTTTTAAGCACATATCATGTAATGTTTTATCTGAGAAAATAACAAATGGCGGTACACCCTCTTCGTCCGCAATGGACTTTCGCAGCTTCCGGAGTACATGAAATAATTCATCGTCATCAGATAGTACCGGAGCAGGATTTACCTGTTTCTTTCTTGAAACCTTCCTCTCCCCAAGTAAGACTTCTTTTCCTTTACTGGAAACCTTCAATATTGGAAAGCTGCCGCCTTCTACATCAATTATTCCTTCAGCAATCAAGTAATCAATGAATAATCCGACTTCCTTCTGTGATTCACCTTTCAACAATCCATATGTCGTCAATTTATCAAAGCCGAAATCGACTATTTTCTTCCCTTTCGAACCAGTCAGAACTCCGCTTATAAGGGAAGTGCCGAAACGCTCATTCATCCGGATCATGCATGACAGTACCATTTGGGCTTTAACGGTTACATCTTCTGTCTCCCTGTCGTCGAGACAATTGCTGCAGTGACCGCATTCAGCATCTGCCTCTTCCCCAAAATAAGACAGAATGTAATTTTGGAGGCACGACTCTGTATGGACAAAATCCACCATGTCCCGCAATTTTTGCAATTCATTGCGATGTAAATCAGGGTTCATCACGTTCTGTTCGATGATATAGCGTTGAGTCTGGATATCCTGTGGTGAAAAGAGCAAGATGCATTCACTTTCCATCCCGTCCCTCCCGGCTCTTCCTGCTTCTTGGTAGTAAGCTTCCATATTTTTAGGGATCTGATAATGGAGGACATAGCGCACATTTGATTTATTAATCCCCATCCCGAAAGCATTCGTAGCAACCATCACCATGACCGAATCACTCAAGAAAGCTTCCTGCTGTTGGAGTCTTAATGAATCAGAGAGGCCGCCATGATATTTTCCGGCAGACATTCCTTTTTTCACTAAATAACCATGGACATTTTCTACTTCTTTCCGGGTTGCACAATAAATGATTCCTGATTGCTGGCTGTTTCTCTGAACATACTGACCGACCCAATGTTTTCTGTCCTCACCTTTTAAGACATTAAAGAATAGATTAGTTCTTTGAAAACCAGTCAATACTTTGTTTTCCGCAGGAATATGTAAGTGATTGAGGATATCAATTTGAACTTGTGGAGTTGCTGTAGCAGTCAAAGCTAAAATAACTGGGTAAGAGGAAAGTTGATTCACTGCATCATTAATTCTTAAATAGCTCGGCCTGAAATCATGTCCCCATTGGGATAAACAATGTGCTTCGTCTACAGCGACCAACGGTATGTTCAATGAGTCTAGGAATTTGATAAAATACGAAGATTCAAGCCGTTCAGGAGCTATGTAAAGCAGTTTGTATTCTCCCAGTGCCAGTTCTTCCATTCGTTCTTCCACCTCGGATGCACTAAGGGTACTGTTTATGTATGTGGCCGGTATCCCTTGAAAGATCAGTGAATCGACTTGATCCTTCATGAGTGAAATTAATGGAGAAATGACAAGAGTGACTCCATCTAATAGCATTGCAGGAACCTGGTAACAGATTGATTTCCCTCCGCCTGTCGGCATGATGCCGGCTGTATTCCTGCCGGATAGAACGTTGGAGATGATCTCACCCTGTCCATCTCTGAATTCATCGTATCCGAAATATTGCTTTAGTACATCTTGAGCGTCTTTAAACAAATTATAACCTCCCAGCACTTTTCTTTTCTTTATTGTAATCTACATTCATGCAAGTGCCAACTCAAAAGAAAATACAATAAAAAAACATTCATATAAGGTTCCCATTCCAATTGAAAAGTTTCAATTAAAGCAAAAACTGCAGAGAGCATATTTCCCTCTGCAGTTCTAAAAGATCAGAACCATTTGAAAGTAGTTTCTTCTTTCTTCGTTTCTGTCACTTCAGGTCTCGTAAGTTTCCAAAAGCTGTCCCAAATTGTATTTTCATTCTTTTCGGGTATTGTCGGAACTTCTTTTTCTTTATCTTTTTTGGTTTTGTTGGACATGGTGCTCCCTCCTTTTACGCCTGCATACACTACATACTATTCAGGAATGAAAAAAGCGTTTAAGGATTTATGAACAAATTTATTTTCATTGGGAGTTGGAGACTGTTTCATACTGGTATTGTGTTAAATAAAAAAGAACCAATCAGAGGATTGATTCTTTCACTATATTCAGGACGATTTCATTGTTGGATGAGGATTATCCACTACTTGCAGTACTTTCGTTGATTTTTGCATGTCAGTGTTGCAAAGCGGGCATTTAGGAGTTTCTTCGCTCTTGAAGTTATCCCTCATCCACCCTTTACAATCATCAGAAGAACAAGCCCAAATTTCTGTTTCCTCAGTTTTTATTTCTTCTTCTACTTGATTTCGACGACCAAAAGCCATTGAATGTCCTCCTTTAAGATAAGCAGGATTTCCATGCCAGGCACGAAAAAACTGATTGTGGTAATGTTGCTCAGCAGATATATAAGTGGTTATATAATGAAAAACTGGGTGTAGTGTAGGTGATTTTTCTGCGATTAATACCATTATACCATACTTGCTTCCATAATTATATACACAGCCGCCCTGTTAATAATCAATGAGCGGATTCTGAGATTACTTTTTCTTCTTTGATCTTGAAGAATCAGCTTTTGTACCTCGGGATAATTCATGATTTGTCGTCCCTTGTCCTTCTACCTGGGAAGAACCTAACATCGCCTTAGAAGGATCCTCTTTCTTTTTGCTCATTTCTCATCACCTCCACTGTTATCGTAACCAATTCACACCAAATTTATGTGCTTATCCTTCTGCTGATAAACGTCCCCAATTATGAGTAAGAATCTCAAGCTGGGAAAGCTGGAGTTACCGATTAGTGCTTATACAAAAAGGAATGTGAGCAGCAGCCACATTCCTTTTTCATTAATTTCTTTTGTTGATTAATGTTTGTATTTCTTCCTTAAGTTTTTCTTGTCGATCATCCATCTCCATTGGTTCTTCATTTTCGAATAGTATAATGCCATGATATACCTGAAGGTCATCATCGCATCCCTCACAAAAAACCAGTTCATTTTCGTTCCAAAATGCGATGGAATTGTATTTCTTCGTCTTCATTCTTGGGTAAATCATACTTAACCTTTTACTTTCGTCCAGGTACTTATTAATTGCTTCGTTTTTATCAGTATACTTCCATTCATTCACTATGTCCCGATTCCAATCGTCAAAAAACCACCATGGTTCGGCATCGCTTTTAGTCAGGATCACTCTCCACGTGTTTTCCAATGCTCCACCCTCCTTGCTCTCTCTCTCTCAAATTTTACATAATTACGGTTCGAAATCAAATTGATTTGATTATGTACACCTCATTTAGTAGACAAGTTCCTACTCTGCTTTGCATAACAATGAAATAAGTTCAGTGCAATCATTTCTTTAAGAGGAGGAGAACACTTGAGATTTCTTGTTCTGAAAAAATCATCGCTTATTGCCATCTTTTTTACGATTCTGATTATCAGTATCGGATCTTTATGGGCTTATAAAACCCAACATTCGTACCCCACTGTTTCCTTAGGAAACTCACCTAATGTACAGGTAATTGAATTGGTGACGGGCGAATTCAAGACACAAAGCAGTGATGGAAAAGAGATTGAAGTGTATCGCTGGGACCCCGGCACCATCATAGTCGAAAAAGATAATGAGGTACAGCTTCGAATACATGGAGTGAATGGAGATGCACATCCATTCTATATCGAAGGCACAAGCATAAAAGGAACTGTAAAGAAAGGAAAAGAAACCATCGTTAATGTAACCTTTTCCAAAGAAGGGACGTACCGCTTAATATGTGAGACCCATAAAACAATGGAAAACAACGGTCCCATGATTGGATACATCATCGTGGATTAATTTCAAACAGGCTGCTCCTCCATCTAGAAGGACCAGCCTGTGAATTTCCTCATTCATTACAACCGCTTTTCAAGAGAATCATTTTGCTCCCTCTTTCTTATCATCCTGATTCCAATCATTACAAGAATGATCAAATAAAGAAATACAGGGTAAAAAAGTTCAGAATCAGTTCGTTCACTTTCTTTTTCACTGCTGGCAGCTAAAACTTCTTGCTCGCTTTGTTCAGCACTCCGGACGCTATGAAGTTTCGTTGAAGCGATCTTTTGGTTATCCTCATTGTAAATCGTCAGCATACCCTTTTCATCTACAACCTCATTTACTGCTTCGTTGATAGGCTTTGTGTAGTGAAAATCCGCTTTTAGTTCATAGAAGCTGTGATCTGTCTGAAATCCACTATCCTTGGCTATATAACTGTGTGTGAATTGATTCAATCCATAGTCGAGTAAAGAAATGGTATCGGCATAAATCGCTCGTTTGCTTTGAGCGTTTAAGGTTACGGCGACAACTGATAATCCCTCATTTTCAGCCGAAGTAACAAGCGTATGATTGGCTTCTGATATAAAACCGTTCTTTCCGCCCGTGACTTCTGGATACGGCAGTTCACCCTTCACTAATTTATGATGGTTGTAAAGAGTCGTATCCCAGCCTTCAGAGCTCCAGTCAAACGAATCGATTCCAAATAGCATTTGAAAATCATTGTTTTTCAAAGCATAGCTTGTGATTTTGGCCATATCATAAGCTGTCGTATAATGATTTTCTCCGTAAAGACCATGCGGGTTTTCAAAGTGGGTGTTCTTTACACCCACTTCATCTTCAAGAAATCCATTCAGCTTTTTCATGAAAGAATGAACTGATCCTTCCGTGTGCTCTGCAATTGCCACCGCTGCATCATTACCCGAATTCACCATCATACCACGCATCAACTGCTCTAAAGAAATTTTTTCCCCTGGAAGCAAATATACTGTCGATCCTTCGATATTTGCTGCGTTATCACTTACAGTAGCGATATCTTCCAAATTGCCATGCTCAAGAGCATAAATGGCTGTAGCAATTTTCGTAATGCTCGCCGGGTTCATTTTCTTATGGGCGTTCTTCGAATAAAGAACACTCCCTGTTCCGGAATCTATTATGACAGCCGACTTACTGAAAAGAGTATCCGGCTTTTTTATCACCTGTTCATTTGCTGATGCCATGGATGAAGTTAATCCAAACAGAAGCATCATGAGTATGATCGTTTTTTTCATCTGTCCACACACCTGTCTCGTCATTCTACTAAATCATTCTATCAAAAAAGATTATTCTTTAATCATGAATTGGTTAAATGTTATAAAATTGAAAGAATGCAGTTAATTCCTTACAGAAACAGGACGGTTTTAGCTCCTGGAAAAGTATAATCAAACCCTATATTCTGTTACAATAAGAATAACTATCTTGAAACTTTTTCACGTTTTTGAACGTATTAAAGGAAAGCATTCTTTTAAGGGGTAGATGAGATGAATACGTTTATGCATTTTATGATAAGAAGTGTGCTAGCCGTTTCAATCGGTACTGCCAGCTTCATTGTTTATTTACTGTCATTAGATTTTGGATTTCCCCTAACCTTGTTATTCAGTACTGCCACTGGGATAGTATCCTTTCTTTCAATAAAAGGAATACAGAGAAACCTGTGGCTGAATAAAAAAGGCCTTACTAGAAAGGAATATCGGTATATCAGCAAGAATTTGAAAGAAGCGAAAGAAAAAATCAAAAGGCTGCAGAAACAACAATTAAAAGTCCGATCATTAGGTGCGTTTAAACAGATCCTTGAAATAAACCGCTTATCAAGAAGGATCTTTCAATTAGTAAATAAAGAGCCTAAACGGTATTACTCAGCTGAATCTTTCTTCTACTATCATCTGGATTCTGTAGTTGAACTTACGGAGAAATATACCTTCTTGGCATCGCAGCCAGGCAAAAGCCAAGAAACGTTCTTATCCCTCCAGCAGACCCGGTCCACTCTGGATGAATTAATCGATTCATTAGAAAAGGATCTGCAAGTGGTATTAACTGATGATATGGAGAACTTGAAAATAGAATTGAACTTCGCAAACCAGCACCTTTCACATAAAAAAGACTTAAAATAGATGATGGAGGTTTTATCATGGAACAACGTCAGGAGATTAATGAGTTAGATCAACTGCTATCCAACCCTTTTTCCAATGAGATGGAGGGTAATGGAAATTCCCCTTCCGTTTTATTGGATCGGCTGCCAAAAGAACAGCAGGCAAAAGCGAAACAGCTGGCAGAGCAAATTGATTATAAAGACTATGAAGCTATCCTAAAATACGGGACTGCTGCACAAAACCAGTTATCGAGCTTCTCCCACTCAATGCTTGAGCATGTCCAGAAAAGAGATATCGGCCCGATCGGGGACGTTTTAAGCGACCTAATGAAAAAGCTGGAACAAATGAATCCTGAAGAATTGAATTCAAAGCAGCAGGGCATTTTCAAAAAACTGTTCAGAAAAGTATCTTCTTCCTTACAGGAGGTCCTGTCCAAATATCAAAAGATAGGTTCTCAGATCGATCGTATTTCCGTAAGGCTGGAACATTCCCAGAAAACATTGTTGGATGACAATAGACTATTAGAAACACTGTATGAAAAAAATAAGGACTACTTCCAAGCTCTGAATATTTACATTGTTGCAGCCGAACTGAAACGGGATGAAATTCAGCACACTCTCCTTCCATCTATAAGAAGAAAAGCAGAAGAATCAGGTGACGAACTTCTTTTTCAAGAGGTCAATGATACAATGCAGTTCCTGGACCGGCTCGAAAAGCGGATTCACGATCTTAAATTGAGCAGACAAATGACCATACAATCTGCTCCGCAAATTCGCTTGATTCAAAATACCAACCAGGCGCTGGCGGAAAAAATACAAGCATCCATCCTTACTGCAATACCGCTGTGGAAAAACCAGATTGCAATAGCCCTTACCCTTCTAAATCAGCAAAAAGCAGTTACAGCACAAAAACAGGTTTCCCGCACCACGAATGAACTTCTCTTGAAAAACTCAGAAATGCTAAAAACAAACAGCATTGAGACTGCCAAAGAAAACGAGCGGGGGATCATTGACGTTGAAACCCTCAAGAAAACACAAGAAAATTTGATTGCTACCATCGAAGAAACCTTGACCATCCAAGCCGAGGGGCGTCAAAAACGTCAGCAGGCCGAACAAGAAATGACAGTCATGGAACAGGAATTAAAACAAAAATTGATCGAAATGAAAAAATAATTGGCTGGGATGAAAGTGTTTTTCAAAAGTAAAACCCGGACTGATTTGCGTTCTAGCTGGCAAATCAGTCCGGGTTTTTAGTTTAAATTGCAATTTAGGTGTTATTCTTTCATAGCAGTGATTAAATACTTCAGCCTCTTATTTTTCCTCATTATTCACTATCGCATCAGTGATTGCATCATACTGCTTTTCTGCAAGGGTACTTGAAATGATTTCTTCCTTTTCGAGTTTCATAATGGCGTCGTACTCAGCGTATAAAGCATGTTTCTTTAACGTTGTAAGCTGATTATTCTTTAACTCAGGATATTTTTCATAAAGCTCATTCAATTGTGCCTTTATCATATCAATTCGTTTCTTATACATATCCATTATCTCTTCAGACACAGTATCGGTAATGTATAGCTTCTGCTTGACTCGATGGATTTCAGAAATTGCGGTTTCATAGCGGTGTACCTGAGAAAGCAGTTCCTGAAATTCCTGATGCTCCCCTTCTTTGGCCTTTACCCCAAATAAAGAAATTAACGGTTTAATCGTTAACCCTTGAACTACCAAGCTGAAGAGTACAACACTGAATCCCAGAATCAATATATCCTCTCTCGCTGGAAAATCCCTCGGAAGGCTTAACACCAGAGCCACAGAAAGTGAACCCTTTAAACCTCCCCAATTCAAAATATGCTTCCATTTATGAGGAAAATTACTGATCAAAGACAGACTCGTGTAAACTGCAATACTTCTGGCGATCAGTACGATAGGAATGGCAGCAAAGATCAACGGCCATTTTTCCATCAAATCGATCCTTGTTATTTCAAGCCCGACCATTAAGAACACAAGTGAATTAGCAAGTAAAGCTGCTACGTCCCAAAAGCTGTTGATGTTCAGCTTTGTCGTAGGACTCATACCGATCTTCCCGCCAAAATTCCCGAATATGAGAGCTGCAATAACTACTGCGATAACCCCGGATGCATGGACACTTTCAGCAAGCAGGAACGATCCATAGAATAATATTATACTAAAAATGATTTCCAACGGATAATCATCAAAGTACTTTGTGAGAAGGGAAAAGACATATCCAAGTGAGCCTCCTATAATGACCCCTAATGATACAACACGTATGAACTCCCACAGCCCGCTCCCCAGGCCAGCCCATCCAGCGTCTATGTATGATAATAAATAGAATGCAGAAATATTGAATAATACAACCGCCAAACCATCGTTGAATAAACTCTCCCCTTCGATCACGACAGCAAGTCTCTTCTTTACTCCTACGCTTTTGAAAATGGATAGGACACTCACAGGGTCTGTTGCACTCATTAACGCCCCAAACACAAATGCTGCAGGAATTGGAAAGTCAAAGAAATAAAAAGCAGAGAACCCAATGATTATAAAGGATAGGAACGTTCCCCCGAAAGCCAGGGCCAATACAGGTTCTTTGTTTGAATTTAACTGGGAAAAAGGGAGTTTTAAAGCTGCCTCTCCCAACAGTGCAGGCAGGAACAGAGTAATGATGACGAAATTGAAGACCTCTCCCTCGGTAATAAACTCCTTAAGAGGTTCTAGAATGGGAATGTTAAATAACCCAATCAATGCTCCTACTATGACTAGTGCAATCGGATAAGGCTGCTTTAATTTTTTCGCAATTGCAGTGATCCCCGCTGCAATCATCACTAATATAAGTCCGAGCTCAAAAATATGATGGAAATCTATTTCTTCCACAATACAACCTCCCTTATCGAACAACCTTCAGCTTATGATTACATTAATAACCCATCTCATGTCCCCTAAACCTTAAACTTACCAACTAATACAATATTATGAAAAGAATCATTTTCCATACAAAAAATGAGGCTGGGACAAACCTATAAAACAACTATCTAAAGACGAACATTCTAGAGTAGTCTCTAAACACCGCTAATGATTTCCGTGCAAGACTTCGCTTTCCGCGGGTAGCCCGTGAGCCTCCTCGGTCGTACCTCCCTGCGGGGTCTCACATTGGCCACTTCTCCCGCAGGAGTCTTCGTCTTGCACTCCAATCAACCGCTGGAAAGAGCAAATATCTAAATGTACATTTAAACTAAAAACCCGAACTAATTTGCCAGTTAGATGGCGAATTAGTTCGGGTTTTACTTGAGCTAAACACTTTTGTCCAGTCCCCTCAGTCTATTCATTTTAAATGCTTTTATAGAGAAGTTTACGAAGCAATGGAAATAATACTTCAGGAAGTTCTTCTATATCAGAAACTAAGATGCTGTAATTCCCATATATATTTTGAATCGTATTTCGTTGACCTTCATCAATTTGTCCATTGGAAAGGAACACATTGATCACTTCAATTCCTTGTTTTCTTGCATCAAGTACAGCTTCATGAGTATCGACGATTCCGTTTTGATCATAATCCATCGCTGCTGGTTCACCGTCTGAAAAAACAAGCAGAAACTTTTGCTTTTCATTTCTTCTTAAAATTCTCTGAGTCATTAATCGTATGGCAAATCCATCTCTGTTATCTTCTTCAGGTTCTAATTGTAGAATCTCTGCTCCTGAAGTTGGCTTCAAAGAGACGGAAAAATCTAACACTGGCTTTAGATAATTGGGCTGGCTGGTCTTGCTTGCCTGATTGGTATCTTCCCAGAATCCCACAACCTCGTGAGGTACCCGAACGGATTTTAATGACTCATGAAACAAGGTAATCCCAAGTTTTGTTTGATCCATTTTATCAAACATAGAACCTGAACAATCAACCAAGAGTGAAAAAACAGCATCAATTTCAGAAGATGGATTTTGTTTTTTATAAAAAAGTCTCGGATTATCATCTGTGATAAAACGAAGCAGCTTGTTGTTTAAGCGTCCAAAATGCAGGTCTGAACGTGGCTGAATTCTTTTATGCTCCAGAGTTTTCTCAATCATTTTTTGAAGTTTCTTTTGAAAAGGGGCGATTTCCGCTTTATAAGTGTAATAGAGCTGCTGATCTTCAGAACTCGGATTGGAAGGTGAAAGAAAATAAGGAACTGCATATCGATTATCTTTTCCGTATTTACTTTCCCCGCCTCCTTTTAGTTCTTCATGTTCTTTCTCAGCTGCTTTCACATTCTCATAATGTTCCTTGTCAGTTTCCTGAGCGGATCCTTGGACCATTGCGAGGGCCTGATCTCCATCGTCCCCTTCCCGGACGCCTTCCCCCATTAAATCAGATTGCGACCCCTGATCCAGGTCGAATTGTAAAAATGATTCTCCTTTATCCTCTGTTTCTCTATGCCATGTACGGAATTCTTCCTCCATCACTTCTTCATCGCCGGTGCTTTCTTCCTCCAGGACGTCCTGATTAGCCAGGGGATCCTTTCTTTTTAGGTCTTCAAAGGTTTCTCCAGCAAGCTCAGTCTGTTCGTATGCGTCTTCCGGTAAATGAAAGTACTCATTGAGCATATCTTTATTTACAATCTCATCGACAACATCAATGATTTCCAAGCAAATTTTCACTACCTCTGCAGTTGATATCGTATCATAGAAGCGGGTAATCTGAGTTTGTAAGAAGGGCATGGCTAAGTCGAGCTCTTCGTTGATGGAAGGAGGCTCTTCCAGTGGCGACTGGGCATTCAACATAATAAATAAAGCGTTGAACAATGAATCGGTGAACACGCTTTTCGTTAAATTCACTTTCAATTGAGCCTTAAAATACTGACGGTACAACTCTCTTCTTGTCGCAAATGCCTGCTTCGTCCCTGGTCTCTTTACCTTGCATATCTCCTCAAGCCGCAAGTCTTCGCCCATCATAAATAACTGTTTAGAAAATCTGGGGATGGACGTCTTTTTGACTTTCTTAATATAGTCTTTTACTTCTTCCTTATTCGTTTCTGAAAGGTTTCCGACCGTTCGGAGGTAAATATCGCTTTTTAATCCATTTACCTCATCCGTTCTATTCCTGTGATCCCAAAAATGGCTGACATACACCGTTTGTTCTTTATAATCTATATAAGAATAAGGACCATATTTCAATTCCATCTCACCATTCCTGGCGAGTGTTTTTGCTAAATCCGCCATCTCCATAAATAAAAATGAATCAATGGTTTCATCGTTAAATTGTATAAACCTTTCCATAATCAATCCCTCATTCAAATAAGGTTTCTGCAATATTTTTTATGGCCGCTTTCTCCCGCTCATCTTCCAGCTTATCAATGATTCCTCGCTGTATGGCCCGCTTGGCCGGTAAGTATACGGCAAGGTCGCAGGCATCCAAGAGTGCCCGGATCGAAGCAGCTTCCTCTGAAACCTGACCGTTTTTCACCTGGACCAATAAATCTGAAGACAGATCCACAAACTTTTTAATTAGTTTCTCATCGTTCAACTGGCTCTGGCTTTTAATGACAGAGTTCAAAACTTCTCCTTCGATATATGGGACATCCACAACCACGAATCTGTTTTTCAGCGCTTCATTTAAAGGCACAGTCCCTACGTACCCTTCATTGATGGCCGCGATCACACCAAATGTCGGGGAAGCTTTGATCACTTCACCTGTAAAGGGGTTTGTTATGCTTCTCCGGTAATCGAGTACACCGTTTAGAATCGGCAATGTTTCAGGCTTGGCCATGTTGATTTCATCGATATATAAAAGGTGTCCTTTTTTCATCGCCTGGATAACAGGACCTTCAATGAATTCAATCGAGTTTTTGCCGTCTTTATCAGTAATCGTCTTATATCCCAGCAAAGCTTCTGCATCAAGGTCGACAGAACAGTTAATACTGTGCATCGGCTGCGTGAAGATGGAAGACAAGGTTTCGGATAATTTCGTTTTACCTGAACCGGTCGGCCCTTTCAGAAGTAGGTTTTTCCCCATTGATAAGGATATGATACTATCTTCAATTATGTTTTGATCACTCGAGGAGTATCCTCCCTCCCCCACTAAATAACCATAATGTGATTTACTGAAAAGATCTTTTCTTTGGTTAATGATATGGGTAACCGTTTCCGGTAAAGCAGTTTCGTAATTCATCCATGACATCCTTTCCAATTCGTCTACTAGAAACATCATACATGTAAGAGCGCTTTCACTGCAAAAAAAGAGCTTTTGATTGGGCACTTATACACCGCTATTGATTTCCGTGCAAGACTTCGCTTTCCGCGGGCGGTCGGTGAGCCTCCTCGTCGCTCTGCTCCTGCGGGGTCTCACCTGTCTCGCTTTTCCCGCAGGAGTCTTCGTCTTGCACTCCAATCAACCGCTGGAACCGGTTATTAAGAAAATATCCTTTAAACAGACATCCAAAATAAATGACATTCAACAAAAGAATACACAATGATTACAGTTTTTTAACCAAGAGTCTTTCATTAAAAAAACATCCTTAACGGATGTTTTACAAGCTTCATACAGTTAGATCGTAGCGGGTGAAGTTTCTATTTACGTGCATTCCTGCTTTCTGATATACGACCGGTGCGTCGGTAAGGGAATCACTATCTACTGAAAGAGCGGCAGATGTCATTCCTTTTTGTTTCAGGATAGAGAATGCATGGTGCAGCATTAAACCGCCAAAACCTTTTTTCCTCCAATTTCTCTGCACACCTAAATGAGTGATTTCACCGATTTTCGTCTCTTCACTGATACTGCACAAAATAAAGCCAATTACATCATTTTCTTTCCTTAGCAAGAACCACAGTTCAGGGTCGAACGACTCCTTCTCGAACTTCTTTTTAAACTCTTCAAGACTTGAAGGATGGTAATCAAAATGATCGGAGAAGACTTCTTCAAATAATTCATACAATACTTCAGTGTCTCGCATATTGAAGGACGATAGAGTGACCTGAGAACCTTTCTGGGGAATATCTGCCCTATAATTGTTCAGGTCTAATTTCATTTGAAACCAATGACGGACGGGATTGAATCCATAGGCTGCAAGAGTATCTCTTTCAATATCAAGATTTGCGGATAAAACAATAATCTTTTCTTCCTTGTTATCCTTCTTCTTTCTCACAGCTGATTTAGCCAGCTCATCCAGCAATCTGTCCATATATAGATTCATAGTTTTATCAGGAGAAGTTAATAAAAGAGAAGGAAGACGATGATCTTTCACTGTCAGAATAGAGAAACCCTTCAATTCACCATTTTCCCAAAGTCCTTTACGGTCATGTTCTTCAATCGATATTATAATTTCACGAATTTCATTTTCGCTCGTTTGAGTTTCTCCATATACTTTTGTTTCATATTCTTTAAATAATTGAGAAATGAAAGACAAGTCTTCAAGTTTCGCTGTCCTGACAGTATATGAATGATGCTGCAATTGCATCTCCCCCTTTTTGCTCTAAAAAAGCTGATTTCAACTCAAAAGAAGAAACCAGCTGTCTGATACCATTATTTTATTTCTTCAAAGTATTCTTTATAAAAACCGCCCATTTTTCCGCTTTCATCAATAACAAAGTAATAGTCTTCAGATTCATTCTTCACTTCGTATTCTTTGCCGATTTCAAGCACGTTTTCCACTGTGTATTTTTTGGCATCGGTATGTACACATTTAACTAACTTTACTGCTTTGTTTTCTGTCCAAGTATGATGTATCATCTTAATCCTCCTAATACAATTGTATGTAATCAGTATATTCTTCCCAGGTCATTTGTTCAACTGTCAACTTCATTGATTTATTTTATAGGATGATTGCTTCTTGAGTAATATTTTCTTCTACAAACAACCCTGTCATTCTTTCAAATGATATGGTATATTATAGGAGAATATAATCCGAAGGGCGTTACTCAATGAAAAAAATCACCTTACAGATTCTTTTTATCTCACTAATTTTTCTAACGTATTATATGACTACTCACAGACCGTCAGAAGAACAGTTTTATACATGGCTTGAGGAAGAATACCAGATTGACTGCAAAGAGAAGGTCTCCTGCACAAAAAAAGCTGAAGAAAACTCTGTATATACCGTTATTGAGACAGGTTCAAATATTAAGAGTGAATATTTGTTATTTAATACTGTGGGAAAAATATACGAGAACCAAAACGGCGATCGTACTATCATTAAAGCAATTGGCGTATTCGGCAGTTATTTCACGATTATCAATGATGAAACTTAACCGCAAAGTTAAACCGATTTAACGATTCCCGTTAAATCGGTTATTTATTTTCGGTACCTTACCCTTTTCCTGATTAGTGAAGGATACTTCCTTTTCAAAAATTGAAAGAAGAAGTACATTAGTATTGCCGAAGCGATTAAACCAGCTGTCAAACCTGCTTTTAAACTGATTTCTTCCACCATTGATTGAAAACTCAATGGAAAGTATCTTCCTATTTGAAAGTAAACCATGGCCCAAATGCCCGCAGAAGGCGCGGCATACAACATAAATTTTAACAATGTAATGCCCTTTCCAGTGCCCGCAATATAAGGCATCACAAGACGGACCCCAGGTATAAAATAGCTGATTGAAATAGCGAATAATCCATATTTATCAATCCAAGTCTCACTTTTCCTGATGAGTCCTTGTGTCTTACTGCTTTTAAACAAACGAAGCAGCAGTCTCGTTCCAAATCGATTCCCGATCAGGAATCCGAAAATGCCATAGCTTAATAATCCGCTATACATGAATAGAAACGAGGTGTATGGATTGAAATGCCTCCATTCAGAAAGATATCCTGCGAATGCAGCTGCCAGCTCATTAGGGACAGGCAATCCTAAAAATACGATCCAGCTAAAAAGAAACATAGCAATATAGCCATATTGGTCTACCAGTTCAAGCAAGGTCTCCATGAAGCACCCCGTTTCCATAAAAAGACTCGTTCCAAACAATGCTCATATTAAGGTTCTTTACCCTGTAACAACTTGCGGGAAACTAGAATATTAGTCTGAAAAAGGAGATGATTGATACCAACATGCCTGTCATGTTGTTTTACCTAATTGTTTAATGAGTAACCATCTATATTATGAAGACTCCCGCTCTTTTAGTAGGCTTTTCACTTGTTCTTCGACCATCCCGAGATCGATAAGCTGCTGCTGTAATTTGGAATGATAAGCTGCGCTTACATGAGGCAGGCTTCCCCTTAAAATTTCCTGTGCATAATGCTCTGGGGGGAGTACTTCGTCGAACTTGGTTTTAACTATAAAAGTAAGCACATCTTGATAAACATCCCCTCCGATCGTAACATCAACAAAAGCTGCCCTGTACCAGCCAGGCGCCACTCCTTCTCTTGTAAACAGATATTCTACGGCTGCCTGGGGAACATCATAGACCACACCTTCCATATTACCGCCATCTTCTATGATATCCCCTCTTCCTCCGTCATCCACTTTAAACAGGTATCGCATAGAATATCCATTCAACGTTCCGGCACCCATACATGCTTTAAAGTGATGCTCTACTTTAGCCAATTTGAAACGTGCATCGTCCATACAGGAACCATAAGCAAAATATAATATCCGCTGAGGCTTTTCATGAATGAATCGATGCACTTTCCAATCCCCCGATGATATTTCAGACTGAAACATTTTTTCCTCAAGTCCATAGTAAACAAATGCTTCAATCGGACCCTGATCTGTATTAACTTTTTGAAATTGACGATTATAAAGATTTCCTTCCCTTCCTTCAATATAATCCTCGATTTCATCGAGTTTAACGAGAAGCTCCTCATTTATTTTATATACTTCGCCATATACTGTACCTTCACCTTCTTTAAGTGCTGGGTAACCCTTGTTTGTATCATAAAGTTTTCCTTCTATCCACGCTTGTTCATACTGCAGTTGAGCGTCCTTTAGAAGGGAGTGATTTTCTTCATGTCTCCTTAATGTGCCATAAACAAAAACGTTCACACTATCTCTCCTCTTCAGCGATTTTGATGATTAGGTCTATTTTATCAAAGTCATTTTGATTTTTCAGTTAAATACTATTAATGAGCATAAAAAATAGACAGTCCCTCTACCGCTGGACTGCCTCTGCACAAGAATGCGCTTACACAATGATTTAACTTCCAGGAACGATCGCTTTTTGCGCTTGTTCTTTCAGTCTGAATTTTTGTATTTTACCGGATGCTGTCATAGGATAAGAATCTGTGAATTCAATGTATCTCGGAATTTTATGACGTGATATTTTCCCTTTGCAATATTCTCTGATTTCATCCCCGGTCGCCGACTGGCCTTCTTTAAGAATAACCCAAGCCATCACTTCTTCACCGAATGTTTCATCAGGAATTCCAATCACCTGAACATCGAGTATTTTAGGGTGCGAATACAAAAACTCTTCTATTTCACGTGGGTAAATATTTTCACCGCCCCTAATAATCATGTCTTTTAACCTTCCTGTGATTCTGCAATATCCATGTTCATCCATTACAGCTAAGTCACCTGTGTGCAGCCACTTTTCATCATCTATTGCCGCTTGGGTGGCTTCTTCATTCTTATAATACCCCTTCATGACATGGTATCCCCGTGTGCAGAGTTCTCCCTGTGTCCCATTCGGCACTTCCTGGTCGGTCCCTGGCTCTACAATTTTCACTTCTACATGAGGAAGTGCCCTGCCGACAGTCTCCACCTTTAATTCAATTGGGTCATGGGTGCGTGTTTGCGTTATAACAGGCGAAGATTCCGTTTGTCCGTAGGCAATGGTTATTTCTTCAGCCCCCATTTTATTCATTACGTCTTTCATTACTTCTATCGGGCAGTTACTGCCTGCCATTATTCCAGTCCTAAGACTGCTCAGATCGTAGTCACCGAAACTTGGAAGATTTAATTCGCCAATGAACATGGTTGGCACACCATGCAATGCTGTACATTTTTCATCCTGTACAATTTTCAGGACTTGCTCGGGATTGAATTCTTGAACAGGAACCATTGCGGCACCAACAGTCACGCAGGCAAGAGTCCCCATCACACAACCGAAGCAATGAAAGAACGGAACCGGTATGCAAAGTCGATCTTCATTGGTCAGCCTCATACAACCCGCGACATTAAAAGCGTTATTAACAATATTTGAGTGAGTAAGCATCACTCCTTTTGGAAATCCGGTCGTTCCGGAGGTATATTGCATATTGATGACTTCATCCGATGACAGACTCCTCAGCCGTGCATCTAAACGTTCATCCTCCACTCCATCGCCAAATTCCATGATCTCTTCCCAGTTGAATGTCCCTGGATATTTTTTATCTCCCATTACAATGACATTTTTTAATTTCGGCAGCTTGGTACTATGTAACTTACCTGGTTTTGAATCCTTCAATTCCGGGCAGATTTCATAAAGCATATCAATATATGAGGCCCCGCGGAATTCTTCCATTAAGATGATGGTTGTACTATCTGATTGCCTTAATAAATATTCCAGTTCGGCTGTACGATAATTCGTATTAACCGTTACTAATACGGCTCCCATTTTCCCTGTTGAGAATTGACTTACTATCCATTCAGGGGTATTTGATGCCCAAATGGCGATATGTTCTCCTTTTTCAATACCGAGTTTCATGAAACCCTTGGCTGCTTGTCTGCATTTTTGATTCAACTCTTCATAAGACCATCTCAGACCCCTGTCAGCATAAACCACTGCCTCTTTGTTTGGTTGAAGACGAGCTTTCTCCTCCAGCAAATCCCCAATCGTAGTTTGTAAAATGTCGGCCAAACGAATATCCCCCTTTGTCATAATCTCGCATACTTCAAATTAAATGTTATTCTATGCGTGTATATTATCACAAAAATTGAAATTTTCAAACTAATATAAGTTAATTTTCTACCATATTTTCCTTTTTTGGTCTCTGTTAATATCATATTATTTTATTATACTGGTTCCAGCTGTTGATTGGAGTGCAAGACGAAGACTCCTGCGGGAGAAGTGACCAATTAGAAAAGCGGAAGGGCTTTGAAGAGAGGCTGGTGGCATAAGACGAATCGGCCTGGAAGGCGCTCTTTGCCTTCTTGGTCGGTTTGGCTTATGACATGTGCCTCTAAGCCCTGCAGCTAGACAAGT
>NZ_JBBYAF010000010.1:0-103346 GCF_038405515.1 Rossellomorea oryzaecorticis
TCCATTTCGTTTACTCATTTTGGCTCCTCCTTTGATACTTCTATCTTAATATCTTTAGAAGTAGGTGTCCAAAAGAGTAAAGGGGCTAAATAGATGAGATGCAAAATGAGCTATTTTTTTCTAATGCTGCATCCAAAAACAAGCTGTTTTCTCCTAAATGATGTATTATAATGAATAAATAACAAAGTTTTGCCTCAAAAGGAGGTTTTGTCATGACGGAAAAGAAGAAAATCAGCCTGCAGGAAGCGATGAAGCAGCAGCTGGCAAAGAAAAAAGAAGCACAGGCAGGCGGCAAGCAAGCGACTAACGGCTTAGCGTCAAATCAGCGCATGCAGAGTCAGCAAACCAAGAAGCCGAGTAATACTCGCCGTAAAATGGGAAGCTAATAGGATGGAGAAGAGCACTTAGATTTTGTAAGAGCTCTTTTTTTGTTGGCTTTTTGCAGAATGATCGCCCGCATAGGGTGAAAACTCGGCGGAAATCTATGGTTATGAGGGCAGATGGTGTTTTATTTCATTGGAATGGGATCGAGTTTAGCCATCGCAATGGATTTATGCTGACTTATTTCGTTTTATGAGCAAATATATTAGTGTATGCTGACAAATTTAAATTTATGCTGACTTTTTTCATTTTATGCTGAAAAATTTTGATATATGCTGACTTTAACAAAAAAATGGAATGATTCCTTTCAAAACCCTTTTAGAAACACCCCCCATTTTAACGAAATTCCAGTACAATTATATAAATATAAAATTTACCAAACCATCTTACAAATTGTGTCGTCAAAGGTGTAGAGAGCTGAGGTGGGAACGTTTTGAGTGCGGAACGGCTGCAGGATAATGAATTAGATAAGGATGAACTGCTTGAAAGAGCCATGGATGAGTATGGGCAGGCGGTTTTGTATATGGCATATTCGTATGTGAAGGATCATGGATTGGCGGAGGATATTGCGCAGGAAGTGTTTGTGAAGTTTTACGGGAAGATGGATTCGTTCAGGGGCGAGTCGAGTCTGAAGACGTGGCTTATGCGGATCACGATCAACCAGTGCAAGGATTATTTGAAGCGCTGGGATACGCGGAAGATTCTTTTTACGAATAAGGTGAGTGAGATCCTTCATGAGCGTGGAAATCCGGAATCGAAGGCGATTGATGGAGAGAAGCGGAGTGAGCTGCATTCGAAACTGCTCAAGCTGCCGGTTAAGTATCGCGAGGTCTTATTTTTACATTATTACCAGGAGTTAAAGGTGAATGAGATGGCGGAGGTACTGAAGCTGAATCCAAGTACGATCAAGACGAGGTTGAAGACAGGAAGAGAGAGGCTGTACCGGATGTACGGGGAAGGGAGGGGTTACGATGGATAGGGAGCTGGAGCGGAAGATTAAGAGGATGACGGATGAGGGACTGGAAGGTCTTGATTTCAATGCTGAGTTAAAGGGAAAGGTTCGCGAAAAAGTGAAGCGGAATAAACCTTACCGAAGACGCTGGTATGCTCCGGTGATCAGTTTTCTGCTTGTGCTGCTGTTTGTGTTTATTTACGCGGTGGTGAATGGGGAGAAGCTTGGGTTCATCGGGAGTGAGTGGATGAGTGGTTTTTTTGCTAACAGTTCGAATTTTGATATTGAAATCAGCACTACTCATGGGCCTTCGCTCAGTACGTTTGATGGGGCCATCAGTCGGGGGGATAAAGTAATGCCAATCTCCTTTTCAAAAGAAGAACGGGATGAGATTTATGCGAAGATTGAAGAGATTAATTTTAAGGAAGAGAAGAACCTTAATTCTGGAGAAAATTGTAGCAATTCCACTGCTAGAATACATATGATAAAGGTTAGGCTGAACAAGGAGTACTATCAGTATCAATATTCGGATTGTCCAACGACTAAGGACAGCAGGGAGCTGGATAGTCTTAGGGAAATGATATTAAAGATGATTAAGGAAAAACCGGGGTATGAAGAAATAGTTAAGCCTTATGTAATCATTTGAAAATTGGGTTTACTTCCCGTCAGTCAGATGATAATATAGTAAAAATTAACAAATGCAATGACGAGAAGAGTAGCCGGCAGAATCCTTCGAAAGAGAGCCCCGGGAGCTGAAAAGGGGAAGGGAGGCTGCCGGTGAACCAAGACTCTGAGCTGCACACCGGAACTTACCATGAGGGATGGTGTGACAGGAGCTCCTGTTATAGAGCTAGGGTATACGCAAAAAACCGTACCCGAAAAGGTTGATATGGCGACATATTGGCGAACTGGGGTGGCACCGCGATCGAATCTCGCCCCCAAGACTGGGACGTCTTGGGGGTGGGATTTTTTTATTGGTTAAAATTGAAGGCCCGTCCCGCGTTGCTTTAACGCGACGGGGGACGGGTGTTGGATAAGATTGCGGGGAGGAATGTTGACGATGAGATGGAAGGATCCATTTTTACTTTTGATGGGGATTGGGTTGTCAAATGTCGGGGCATGGATTTTCTTGATTGCGCTTAATTTGATTGTGCTGGATGAGGCGGGTTCGGCGCTGGCGGTGGGGATTCTTTATGTTCTGAAGCCGCTGGCTGTACTGTTTACGAATGCATGGGCCGGGAGTTTGATCGACCGGTTGAATAAGCGGAGGTTGATGGTGTTTCTGGATGTATTCCGGGCTATCTTGGTCGCTGTGCTGCCGTTCATTTCATCACTCCCGCTGATGTATGCTGTTGTCTTTGTCATCAATATGGGGAGTGCGGTTTTTTATCCGGCGTCGATGACATATATGACGAAATTGATTCCAAGGGAGAAAAGGCAGCGGTTCAATGCGCTTCGGAGCTTGGTTGGCTCTGGTGCTTTCATCGTGGGACCTGCCATTGCCGGGCTGCTTTTCATCATGGGCACACCGGCAACGGCCATATACTTGAACGGGGCTGCATTGTTTCTGTCGGGTTTAGTGACGCTATTGCTGCCGGATGTTGAGGGTGATACATTAGCTGGGACAAGGAAGTTCGATATAGGAATAATCAAAGCAGATTGGAAGGTAGTCAGAAGTTTCAGCCGTCACTACACTTATGTGATGGTGATTTACCTGTTGTTCAGTTCCATAATCGTGATGACGGCTGCCGTCGATTCAGTTGAGGCTGCTTTTTCAAAAGAGGTGCTTGGGTTGTCGAACAGCACGTATGGATATTTGGTGAGCATTGCGGGGGCAGGGTACCTTCTCGGGGCTCTCGTGAATACAGTGATCGCAGATAAAGCGCGTGATGTGCATCTGATTGCATTCGGATCAGTGATGGTTTCGGCAGGGTACATCGTTTATTCGGTATCAGGGGGATTCCTGGCTTCTGCCATTGGATTTTCTTTGCTGTCCTTTTCGCTGGCTTTTGCTCAAACTGGATTTGAAACATTCATTCAGAAGAGTATACCGGTCGAAGTGATGGGGCGTGTGAGCAGTGTGTACGGATGGTTGGAAGGAGTCCTAGTCATTGCTGCCACTATATTGATTGGTGCGGGGGCTCAGCTGGTATCCATCCGGGGAGTTGTGATCGTGGGCTCCATTGTCATGATGTCGGTCACAGTTTTACTATTCGTCTACTCCATCGGCAGGACAGAGGTCAAGACGGTTGAAAAGAATCCGATCGAAATCCGGTGAAAATTAAATTGACACTACATGGAAATCTCTATATAATCATTTCAAATATATGAAAAACATTGATGAGGATCAGTAAAGTGAACCTGTCTTTTCAGAGAGGGGGCCAGAGTGGTGTGAGGCTCCTATTGACAATCATTTGAACCTGCCTCTGAGTCTGAATATTCAGCGGTTGAATACCGTTATCATGTGTGAGAGTGAAGCTTTGCTTTGAATCAGGGTGGTACCGCCAGAGATGGTCCCTGATGATGAGCGGGGCTTTTTTTATTTATCAAAAAAAAGAGGGTGCTATAAATGGCAAAGGAATTTGTAAAAGACGTCACAGGGATGGATGAGGATTTCGCCCAGTGGTATACGGATGTGGTGAAGAAGGCGGAGCTGGTCGATTATTCGAGTGTGCGCGGGTCAATGATCATCCGTCCTTATGGTTATGCAATTTGGGAGAATATCAAGAATGCACTGGATGCGAAAATCAAGGAAACGGGTCATGAAAATGTGTATATGCCGCTGTTCATTCCGGAGAGCCTCCTTCAGCGTGAAAAGGATCATATAGAAGGCTTCGCGCCAGAGGTGGCGTGGGTGACACACGGCGGTGAAGAGGAGCTGGCGGAGAGGCTATGTGTACGTCCGACTTCCGAGGTGCTGTTCGGCGAGCATTATAAAAATATCATCCATTCTTACCGCGATCTGCCGAAGCTGTATAATCAGTGGGCGAATGTGGTGCGTTGGGAGAAGACGACCCGGCCATTCCTGCGGACGCTGGAGTTCCTGTGGCAGGAGGGGCATACGTGTCATGAGACGGATGAAGATGCCCATGAGGAAACGGTGCGGATGCTCGAGGTGTATGCGGAGCTTTGCGAAGAGCTGCTGGCAATCCCGGTGGTGAAAGGGCAGAAGACGGAAAAAGAAAAGTTTGCCGGTGCGAAGTATACGTATACGATCGAGAGCCTGATGCATGACGGGAAGGCACTGCAGTCCGGGACGTCGCATCATTTGGGTGACGGGTTTGCGAAGGCGTTCGGTATTCAGTTCACCGACCGTGAAGGAAAACTTCAGCATGTACAGCAGACTTCATGGGGGCTGACGACTCGTATTATCGGGGCGATGATCATGGTACATGGTGATGACCGCGGCTTGGTTGTGCCTCCGCGAGTGGCGCCGACCCAATTGATGATCGTGCCGATCGCGCAGCATAAAGAAGGCGTGCTTGATTTTGCCTACGACTTGAAAGAGAAGCTATCGTCTGTGGCGCGTGTCGGAATTGATGCAAGCGACAAGAAGCCGGGCTGGAAGTTCAATGAGTATGAGATGAAGGGAATTCCGATGCGCCTTGAAGTTGGGCCTCGTGATATCGAGAACGGACAGGTGATCTTGGCACGCCGTGATACGGGTGAGAAGGTGACAGTGCCTGTAGGGGAGCTCGTGAAAAGGGTGCCGGAGCTGCTTGAGGAGATTCAGAATACCCTTTTTGAAAAAGCGAGGGAGCATCGCGAGGAGATGACGATTATTGCTTTAGGATTTGATGAGTTTAAACAGGTGATGGCGGAGAAAGGCGGATTCGTGAAGGCGATGTGGTGCGGCGAGCTTGCCTGTGAAGAGAAAATCAAGGAAGAAACGAGTGCCACTTCGCGGTGCATGCCATTTGAGCAAGAGAAAGTGGCGGACACTTGTGTATGCTGCGGGAAAGATGCTGAGAAGCTGGTTTATTGGGCTAAGGCTTATTAGGAGTCGAGCGGAAGTTTTTTGAAGAGGGCAGAGTTAGCGGTTTGTACCAGGTACAGGAGGATGGAATTGTACCTGGTACATTTATGGAGCGGCGGTGCCAGGCACGATTAAGTAGATTTGGGCCGGGCACAATGGAGTGGATTTGAGCCAGGGTCAATATCCCAATTTTGAGCCTGGCTCAATTACCCCGATTTGAGCCAGGCACCAGGCAGTTACTGTCCCGTCAATAATCGGGACAGCGTACCTGACCCCATGTCCCGCCGCCGGCCGATGCCCCGAATTGATTCTTCAGTCCCTACTTTCGGAACCCTCGTCTATTTAGGGGTCCTTCCTAATATAAATAGGTAAGGAGGGGATTCGAAGTGTTTATGGACTTTTTCGTTATTCTTATTATTTCGTTCGTGGTGATCAGTCTTTGGATGATTAATGTGAAACTGAACCGCCTCGCCAATCATTTAGATATTAGTGACGATCACGCCCTTTCGGATGAGGAAATTGAGAAGGAGCTTGAAGAAGAATGGGAAAAGTGGTCTCAAAAATAATTAGATTCGAAGCGTTTCTCTGAAAAGGGAACGCTTCTTTTCGTTTGTGGGAAATTTTGTGGAAATGAAGATAGGCACGTTTTCCGGGGGTATGTCGTAGGCTGATAGGAGAGGATACCTGTGAGGTGAAACTCAGTGAATAAGTTGGTGAGATGGGTCATCGGGGCTTCCGCTTTTATCCTGGCATGCCTGGTGCTCTATTTGAAATTGAATCCGCCGCTTACGAGTGAAGGGTATGGGTCTAGTGTGGAGAAGCCCGGAATCGTTACGGTGGACCTGCAAAATGAAGGATTTCATGGTGTTAAATTGACTGAGATCCTGATCAATGGAGGCGAAGTGCCCCATAAAGTCGAATTGGGCGTCAGCCGCTCAAATGCGGTGATCGGCCTATTTGCAGTGAAGGATGAGATCGAGGGAATCAGTTTTCACAATATACATGAATATGATATAGAACCAAAGTTGAGCCGTGAAGAGGTCATCCAGCTGGATGAGCTTGATGTCAGGAGTACGATCCGCCATTATGGATTGGCGCTTGAGCATTGTAAGAAGATTGACTCGGTAAGTGTGAAGTACACCTATTTCGGCTTTCCTTTTACAAAAGAAATCGAGATTGAAAGAAACGAGTAGATCCGCCTGTTAAACTGGTATAATAAGAGGGAACTAGATATAAGGGATCACAGGCTTTGCCCTGAAAGAGAGGTGCCTCCGTGGATAAAAGGAGTTTAAGCATTGAAACAACACGGTTGATCGTAAGACCGTTCCTGAAGAGTGATTATCATAACTGGCTTCATCAAAATATGAATAAGCTGCCTTCTCAGCATAAATATGATATTGGCGTGCAGGATATGAGTGAGTGCACGGAATTCTGGTTCCGCGACATGATTGAACAGCAGAATGAGATGATGAACAACGACGAAGTCTATATTTTCGGTATCTTCCTGAAGCATACAGGCGCTTATATAGGCAGTATCGATTTCTCCACGCTGATGAGGCTGAATTTTCATTGGGGCCGGGTCGGCTATACGCTGAATAATACGCATTGGGGACAGGGTTATGGGAAAGAAGCCGTGCGGGGTGCGCTGAAGATCGCCTTTGGAAAAATCAATTATCACCGGGTGGAGGCTCATATCAATCTTGACAATATCCCCTCGATCAGGCTTGCCGAAGGGGTCGGGATGCAGTATGAATGCACACGGAAAGGCTTCATCAATGAAAACGGGAAGTGGACGGATAATCTAATCTATTATATGAACGCGGAGGATTATTTTTAAAAACGCTCAGATCAATTCTGAGCGTTTTGTTTTGCAAGGACACGTTCGATTTCGTGCTTATGGTGAAGGTCGTGATCGGACAATCCTTCTAAATAATCGGTTAAGGTAAGTTCTTTTTCACCCAGCTGCAGCAGTTGTTGCCAAGCTCCTTCAGGGATTTCCTGAATGATTGTCGCTAATCGGTTTCTTGTTTCGATGAACGATTGGATGACGGCTGATTGTTCGCTGGCACGGCCTTTTGAAGCTGACTGTTCGTTTAAAATCTGAGGGTCAGGTGCTGGTGGGAGAGGATCGCTGCTTCCAAGATAGGGGAGACGCTTGTTCATGATAAACTCATCCCACGGTACGAAATGACTGATGACCTCAGCGATACTCCACTTACTTTCTTCAATTGGACGAAACCACTCTTCCTTTGAAATCGAGTTCAGCGACTCGACCCACAGGACCATTTCCTGATGATGAAGGACTATACTTTCTCTTCTCTCATTCACATCAATCACTTCTTTCGTTATTAACTGGCTTTAATTTTACCATGTTTTGTTATGTAGGGGTTTAGGAGGTCTTTAATAAAATTTCACGCGTTAAGTATAAAAAGGACGAAACCATTATCGGTTTCGTCCTTAGTTTATTACAATCCTTCAATCTTCAATTCTTTCACCGGAAGGAAGCTCTCGCCTGTATCCATGAAAGTGATGCTCACTTTATCATTTTCTTTCAAGTAGATCGCAAGCGGGCTGATTTCGGAAGAGACCAAGTAGTTCTTGCCGTTGTCGAGTAAGAAGGAGACAACGGTGTAGTCACCGGTTTTTTCTTTGTAGACGCGGACGACGGTACCGGTTGTTTGTTTTTCTTCAGCTTTCGAGCTGCCGTCCACTGTACCGCCGCCTTTTTGCAGGGCGGTCTTGTATTTCTTGAGTGCCTGGTTCGGCGTGTCGGCATAGGCCGAGATTTCAGGGTTCGCTGCTGATACGATAAAGTAATTTTGCAGGAAGCCGTTGGCATCAAGCACCGGCGTCAGCCAGCTTGCTTCACCGAAGAAGTTGTAGAGCACCGGCATTTCGCCGTCCCATTTCTTCTCGATGAATTTCTTCTGGATGATCTGGAGTGCGCCTTGGGAATCCATGTACGATTCTTCCAGGTTTCCTGTGTAAAAGGTCGCTTCACCTGTCCTGGAGTTGGTCAGGGAATACCCGAGCATCGAGTCCACTCCTTCTTTAGGAGATGTGAAGTCGGTGAAGTAGTACATCTCGCCGTCTTCGTTGAAAATAGGACTGACATTCGCTTCAGTTCCTTCATCGGAAGGCAATTTCACGTCCGATTTACCGAATACACTGTTCCAGAAACCCTGGACATAGTTGCCGAAGTAGCTGTTCTGCAGGCTGACAGTTTCAGGAGAGACAGCACCGTCGATGAAAGCAGGTACATCTTTTAGTGTGTACGACTTCGTGTCGCCGGTTTGCGGGTCTACAACGACGATTCCTTCCACTTCAAAACCATTACGGGCGGAGATGAAGTCGCCGTACGTACGGATATAGAACGGTTTACCTTCATCATTCACCTCAAGTTGAACGTCTCCATTGAAAATATGCTTCGGATAGTTCATCCGGATATGACGTTCGATGTTTTTATTAAAGAAAGAGGAAGGCGTGTAGACCATAGATTCCTTCATGAATTTCGGGTTCGCTGATGAATCGGTTGCGCTCAGTGTAAAGTAACCAGGCGTTTCGTTACCTTTGAGCCATTTGAATAATCCGGAGAATTCGACGGGGGCGATGTACACGTACTTCCCGTTCACCTTCTGAATCTGCAATTCGCCAAGCTCATAATAACTTGTGTTCGGCACCTGGCCGAATGCTTTTTTCATTTTGTTCCTAGCAAACTGCGGAGGCACGCTCGCAGGTGTTTTCTCCTCGTCAAACGCTTCGATTTCCGTTTTGACTTCCATTTTTGCCGACTCGTATTTTTCATCTGCGTTGAAGACGAAAGCTGTAAGGAAGTAGGCTCCGACTCCAAGGCCGAACAGGAACAGCCCGCTTTTGACCAATCGCTCTTTGCCAGTCGCGAAAGCAGCACCGGCACCAGCCGCGGCGATGAAGAGAATCCACATCGATGTAAAGTTGCGGTCAAGATTCGTGATGTAATAGAAGGCAAACGCCCCGAGGACCGCAATGATCATCGCAGCTGCGATCATCCCGACAACGGAAGGATTCGCGTTCCCTTCCTTTTTCTTTTTTGTAAAAGTGACCGGGACCAGAAGCAGCGCCATGATCAATCCGACAATCACTGAAAATAAGAATATGTTACCCAATTTGTGTTCCCCTTTCAAACCTCTATTTCTGTGTATGGTTACTATACGGATGAGGGTGAGGGAAGGTTTCAAAATGTTTGTGGTGTGGACTTGGGCAGATTTGGGACCAGGTTGAGGTTGAGTGGATGAACCTGCTCTATGTATGTGTGCTGCTCAAGAAAATTCGACAAAAGGCTCAATTATTGTAAATGTGGCGCAATTAATCGGAAAGAGGCGCAATTATTTATAAAGTAGCGCAATTACTAAAAAAGAGGAGCAATAATCCTGAAACTGGCGCAATTATTGGATCTAGCTCGGGATATTTCCTTTCAACAGAGTCCCGTACAAACCTTTTCATCCTAGAGTAACCCAAACTCATGCATTTTTTAAAAAAAGGGCTTATCAAATCAGGTTTTCAAACAAAAAAAGCCCCGCCTATTAATAAGACGGGTCTTCAATGACTACTTCCACCCCGTAATGATCCGAGACCACGGGTTTATTTTTTCCATTAAAGATGACGTTTGAAGAAGTAACTTCGAAACTCTTAGTAGCCAGTACCAAGTCAATCCGGAGATCGACTTTGTTCTCATCCCAGCCGGCGATCTTTCCTTCGACGGTCACACCGTCATCTCGCTTACCAGCCAGGTCATACGTATCAAAAAGACCTTTACCCAATAGATAGTCATAGCCTTCGCGGCGGATATAAGCGTTGTTGTTGAAGTCACCCATCAAAAATGTCGGCGACTCAGCAGTGACCTGTTCCATCAAGGAATCGACCTGATACATGAACGGTTCTTCTTCATCCTGCCACCAGCCGAGGTGACAGGAGTAGAAGGTGAGGGGACGGCCGTGATAAGAGATGGTAGCCCCGACGATTTTACGTGTTTTCCAGTAGGCTTGGTCATGGCTTTTTGAGATGAAGAAGCTGTGTTCTTCCACGATGTCATGTTTGGTCAGGAGCGCCACGCCTTCTTCGTAGACATCATAGCCGATGTGGGCGAAATCCCATACGAGACCGTAACCGGTGACACCCAGCCGTTCAAGCTCGCCAAGCAATACCAGGGCAAAATTGTCTTTTTTTATAAGTCCCGAAACGGTTTCGCTTTCGATGAGCTGGCTGACTTCCTGGAGCGCGATGACGTCGTAGGATTTCTCAGCGATATCTTGCGCCAGGATCGCTATTTTCTCAAGCTGGTTATTTTCCTGCCATGAGTGGCAATTCAGAGTCAGCAGTTTCATGGATTAGGCTCCCAATAAGTCTTGGATATCAGACTTGATGACGTCGGCTTTCGGACCGTAAATGGCTTGAACCCCTTTGTCTTTCATGACCAGACCGAGAGCGCCATTTCTTTTCCATTCGGCTTCTGTGCCGACCAGGCTTGTATCTTTCACTGTTACACGAAGACGCGTCATGCAAGCATCCACGTCCACGATGTTTTCTTTACCTCCAAGTAGTGCTATCACTTTTGGTGCAAGTGAATCTTTTTTAACCGAAGAACTGCCGGAAGCTGCTGCGTCGTCTTCGATGTAGTTACCGTTGCGTCCCGGTGTCGGGAAGTTGAACTTCTTGATCAGGAAGTTGGCAACCGCGAAGTTCAAGAAGAAGAATACGAGACACGCAATCACAAAGTTTACAAGGTCCATCCACAGCCCTGCTTTGACGATCATTGGAACACGGGTCAATAGCTCGATCGATCCGAATGAGTGAACGCGGATGTTGATGATATCGACGATCGCGAAGGCAAATCCAGTCATGATTGCGTACACCACATAAAGCAGGGGAGCAGCGAACATGAACATGAATTCGATCGGCTCGGTTACTCCTGTCAAGAATACGGCAAGGCCAGCTGAGAAGAACATGGACTTATATTTTTTCTTCTTATCACTATCAACGTTTCTGTACATTGCAAATGCGATACCGATCAGGGCCGCTGATGAAAGGATCATCTGACCCACTTTGAATCGTGCAGGTGTTACATCATTCAATAATTGCTTGTAGCTTTCAGTGTCCCCCGCCTGAAGGAAGTTGTTCAGGTCGGCGATCCAGGCAAGCCATAGCGGATCTTGTCCTGCAACGGTTGAACCGGCGCCTGACCCAGTCAAGATCTTGTACGTTCCGCCAAGCTCCGTGTAGTTGATCGGAACCGTCAGCATGTGATGCAGGCCGAATGGCAGAAGCAAACGCTCCATGGCACCAAAGATGAACGGCGCGATGATCGGTGCGGTGTTACGGGATGTTGCGATCCATTGACCGAAGTCGTTCAGTGCACCCTGGATGAAAGGCCAAACGATAGACAACGCGATAGCGGATACAACCGATCCGACGATCACGACAAAAGGTACGAAACGCTTACCGTTAAAGAACGAAAGAGCGTCCGGTAATTTATCATAGTTGTAATACTTGTTGAAAAGATTTGCCCCTAAGAAACCGGAGATGATTCCGACGAATACTCCCATGTTCAGTGCAGGTGCACCAAGAACCGATGTGAAGTAGTCAGATACAATCAATGTTTGTCCAAAAAGAGAAGAGACGGTTGCTTCAGGATCTGCAAGCATATCTCCATTCACTCCGAAAATCGCTCCTGTCGTGCGGTTGATCAGGATGAAGGCGATCAGTGCAGCGAATGCACCGCCAGCACGTTCCTTGGCCCACGAGCCCCCGATGGCGACAGCGAAGAGGATATGTAAATTGGTGATGATTCCCCAACCAATGTCTTCCATCACTCTTGCAATCGTTTGCACTAAAGTGATGTCTCCACCCGTCATTCCGATCAATTTACCGATCGAAATCATGATTCCTGCAGCTGGCATAACTGCGACTACGACCAAAAGTGCCTTACCGAATTTCTGCCAGAAATCAAATGACAATAAATTCTTCATAATCCTGTTTCCTCCTTTAATACCAATATCTATTGTGTATTCGTTTTCAAAATTAATTGTGTGCGTTTTCATTTTCAACGTTAAAAATGAGAGAGCGGAATGCATCTGTGTTTTGTAAATGATTTGATTATGAAATGAGATGCAACCGTTTGCACTAAACTGCTGTAAAATCATTTTAAAGCAACCCAATCTATAAATCAACAGAAAAATATTATGTTAGGAAAATATTATTAGATGAATTTAAGGCGGTGAGGGACGGTACCAAAAAATCTTATGATTAAACAGAGGGCAAGGAGGAAGCCCAATTAAATATCTAACCTTGGTACTCTTAAGGGCTGTTCACTGAAATTGTAACAGGCTGGAGGCTAATGTATGATTTTCTGGAATTGGTTTGGATATTTATGTAATGTTAGAGCCGTAATCCAACTCGCACTAGTCCTAACAAGAAAAGAGGCAGGGACAGAAGTGATTTACTCTAAGAAAAACCCGAACTAATGTGTTGTATTGTAAAATTCAACATAATAGTTCGGATTGGTTTTTTGCTCGTTACAGCGGTTGATTGGAGTGCAAGACGAAGACTCCTGCGGGAAAGTAGCTTATAAGAAAAGCGGAAGGGCTTTGCTCAGAGGCGTGGGGCATAAGACGAATCGGCCTAGAAGGCGCTCTTTGCCTTCTTGGCTTGTTTGGCTTATGACCTGTGCCTCTAAGCCCTGCAGCTAGACATGTGAGACCCCGCCGGCAAAGCCGATGAGGCTCACGGGCTACCCGCGGAAAGCGAAGTCTTGCACGGAAATCATTAGCGGTGTTCGAAGCTACTCTAAACGTTCGTCTTTAGACAGTGGTTTTATAATTTTGTCCGAGCCTCTATATCTTCTGATCTTTAAAATTCTACTTCATCTTGATTTTTGACAACTAGAAGTGTTTTTCCTTTGTCCAATTCTTCTTCAAGTTTCTGCGCTTTTGACTGCTCAAAACCAATTTCCTTCATTTTTGAAATGAGTTTGTCAGACTTTCCTCTAAATATATTCTTGGTGGCGGTGCCTAATCCTGTGACATTTACCCCGATTTTATTAGAATCGTTGCTCTTTCTTGCACGCCTATCATGGTCGTTATCATGTGCCAGCATGTAAATGTCATCTTCGTTTACCCCATTTTTGCGAAGTTTATCAATTGATTCACTCAAATGTTCGTCATTATGGAATATTTTAAATATAGGATTCAATGGAATCGCCTCCTTAGAAGCACAGATACCCTCTGACGATTTTTTTAAACAGGGCTGTTTTTTTACATGGAAAAAAACACCCGGAAAATAAGACGGGTGCCGATTGCTAAACGGTCATGAATATAAATTGTCTCTGTGTTACTTACAAGAATCTGACCTGAACTCAACGTTTTGGGTCATCCCTGAAATAATCCACCGTCTTCTCCAAACCTGTAATCAAATCATACTTTGGCTCCCATTTTAGAATGTCTAGCGCTTTCATGTTTGCCAGATGGCTGTGCTTGATATCTCCGTCACGCGTCCCCAAGTAGATGGGTGTGCGGATTGTATCGAGCTGGCTGGAAACCAGGGAGTGAAGCAGGTTGATGGAGGTTTGGCTGTTTGTTCCGATATTGATGATTTCGTTGTCTGCGTGTTCGATGGCAAGGAGGTTGGCGCGGGCGACGTCTTCTACATAGACAAAGTCGCGTGTTTGGGTGCCGTCTCCATATATGACAGGTGTTTCACCGTTTATGAGCTGTTCGATAAAGATGCTGATGACGCCGCCTTCACCGTCGGGTCGCTGCCTCGGTCCATACACATTGGCGTAGCGCAGTATGGTATAGGGCAGGCCGTAGCTTGTTCCGAAAAGTTTGATGTAGGATTCCGATACTAATTTGGAAGTCCCGTAAAAGGAAATGGGACTTGCGATGGTTTCTTCGGTCAGGACTTCATCGGTTGTTCCGTAGACGGCACTTGACGAAGAAAAGATGAATTTTTTGACACCGTATTTGGTGCAGTATCCCAGCAGTTTGACGGTGCCGAGCACATTGACGGCAGCATCTTCTGCAGGGTTTTCCAATGACTTCGCGACACTGACCTGTGCGGCAAGGTGCATGACGACGTCCGGTTCTTCTTTTTTAAAGATTTTTTCTACTTTATCGGATAGTAGATCCCGGCGATAGCATGTAACGCCTTCAGGCAGGTTTTCCACACGCCCATTCGAAAAGTTGTCGAGAATGATCGGCGTGTGCCCTGCGGCAATAAGGGTTTCAACGAGCTGGGAGCCGATAAACCCGCCGCCGCCTGTGACTAGAATTTTCATAATCGATCATGAATCTGATTGTTCTCCCTCATGATGAGTCTCCTTTCAATCTGCGTACGTTTGATAAATCTTTTCGATTTTGCCCGTCATGACCTTGCTTGTTAAGTGCCGGCGGGCATAAGCTTCCGCCGCTTTACCGAAAGCGCCGCGTTCTTCTTTATTGACGATGAACCGCTTGATCGCTTGGGCCAGTTCTTTCACATTCCCGGGTTCACAGAGGATGCCGGTATCTTCATGCTGGACCATTTCCGGTATGCCTCCGCATGTGGTCGAGATGACGGCCTGTCGTGAAAACATCGCCTCCATGACGGAAAGGGGGAAGTTATCATTCACGGTCGCCAGAACATAAATGTCAGACATCGAAAGAATCTCGGGGATATCATGACGCTTCCCGAAGAAAATCACATTATCCAGCTCAAGTTCTTCTGCCTGCTTCATGAGTGTTTCTTTCATAACCCCGTCCCCGACGATCCAAACTTCTACATTGGCAAGATGTTCACGGATCGTGGCCAATGCTTCTAATAGAAATCCGTGTCCTTTCCTGGGGGAAAGCCGGGATACGCTCGTGAGGATGATATTTTCATGGGTTCTGGGAGGAATCGGTGTAAAGTCGATCCCTGTATGAACGGTAGCCAGCTGATCATCCCTTGCGCCAAAATCCAGCAGGTTCGGACGGAACGAATCGGCGATCATCACGATTTCTGTACTTGCACGTATCCCTTCCTTCTCAAGTTCAGTAAAATAGGCCTCTTCTATAGACCCTTTTTGCATTTTGTTGAATTTCAGCCTGCTTTTTGTAAAGAAGCCGTGCGGTGTAAAGAGCAGCGGTTTTTGGAGTGTTTGATTTAGGTGTCCGAGTATGAAGATGGCAAACAGGTCTTGAGCATGGATGATATCGTACGTGTCGAGATCTTTTTCTTTTAAGAACAGCTCGAATACATGGAGATAGCTAAGGTTCTTGACGATTTTCTCATTTACGGTGCCGTAGCGGCTGCGCATAAAGCTCCTTGCTTCATAGGCTGCCTGCGGAACCCATTTCTCGAGCTGAAGGGAAGACATCTGGTTTGGTGCGAAGACGTCGACTTCATGGCCGAGCTGTTCAAATCCTTTTTTGATGGAGGTGATGTAATGAGACAATCCGCCTGTATGAGGATATTGAAAGAACGTAATATATAAGATTTTCATCTTTTTCTTTCCATCGCCTCTTGATTTCTTACCGAATGGCCGAAGTGTGACCGGGTCCTCCGTTTTCCGGTCCACTCCGTAAAAGTCATCCATGACGGCCAGAAGTGACGGATGTATATGGAGAGGGGGCATTCTGCTCACATCGTGTCATCCTTTCAGGTGGCTACTTATAAATTCCAAGTTCACTTCCCCAGGTGGCTATTTTTTCTAAATGATATGGAAGCAGTTCGCCTCCGCGGTTTTCAAAGTATCGTCTGAACTGAGTGTGTAATCCTTTTTCCAGTGTTCGTTGAAGATAGGCCATTTTGTATAGGTCCATCGGGTTTGTATTGAATACAATTCCATGTTTCTTCATTTCATTTGTATACACTTCGACGGCATGTGTGCGGATTTCTTCTGCATTACCTTGCCAATCCTTTCGAAACGCGAGTAAGATTTCCACCAGGACAATCATGTCAAACCAGACCGGAGAGTACTTGGCGGACTCCCAATCGATGAATTGGATCTTCCATGGCTCATTCCTGCTCACATCTTTTGAGCAGATGTTCTGCATATGAAGGTCTCCATGGGTGATGGCAGAACCGCTTTTCATCAATTCCGGGAAGAAATCAGGACCTTTGCTGTAAATGGTTTTCAGTGCTTTGTAGTGCGGTTTGATGAGGTCTTTCAGTTGTTTATCCTTCTTGGCCTGATCCAGAAAGCTCATGGTGTTGGTGGTGAATTTTTCCCTGTCTTCCTTCATCTTGGCCGAATTGTATAGCGGGAACCAGGACTTGAATGTGTCCTTCTCATTTTTAAATCGGTCTTCAAAGGTATGGGCATGGAGCTTTGCAAGGGTGGGGATGATGTTATCAAAATGTTTAGGTGTAAAGGTCAGCTGTCCGCGGATCTGACGGACGAACTCCATGAATACCCATGTGTCACTCCCGTGTTTCGCTATCAGGTAGATTTCGGGAAGGAACTCTTTTAAAAAAGGGTAGGCCCTGCCATAGACGTTGATTTCGACTTCATTTTTATATTTGGTTGAATGATAGATTTTAAAAATGATGGGGAAGGACTCTTCCAGATTCTGGACCTGCAGTTGATAGATACTGCTCCGTTTCGTTGATTTCAGGTTTTGTATCGATGCTTCCAGGATGGTTATTTTTTTGCCAAGTGAACGAGAGAGCTTCCCTTCAATATCATTTTTCTGAAAAAGAGAATACAATTCCTTTGGTGTGTGCAACTGCGATCATTCCTTTCGATTTCTTTTCCACGCATTCCATAAATGCGATGTGGTGCTCCTGATGAATGGCATAGGGTCGTCTAAAGCAAGGAGGGCGTATACCTTCTTTCCTTTAAATCCCCGAAGGAAGTCCTTCCACGTCATTTCTCCATTCCTGCGCTTTTCCAAAAAGGTAAGGAAATAGCGCACGAGGTAGATCCACTGAACCCCATCGATTTGCTCCAGCTGCGGGGCAGGATCCCCTCCTGTGAGGTAGAGATAATAGGAGTAGGCAAAATCAACCCCGGAATGACCTGTCAAACTATGCGTCAGCCAGAAACGGGGATTGATTTCGATGAGCTTAAACTGACCGTCGCGGGGATCTTGCTTGTATTCGATCATGCTGACGCCCTTCAGTCCGAGTTCTTTCAGCAGGGGAACCCCAATGTCGACAAGCTCCGGGACCCGCTTGCTCACGATATGCGCTCCCGTTCCGAATTCAGCAGGAAACTGGTGATTCTTCTGAAGTGTGAAGAGGGAAAGCAGATTCATATCGTCGTCGAAAAATGCAGCGACTTTATAGAAGGTTTGGTTGTCACCCGGTATGAGCTCCTGAATGATCAGTTCACCGTATTTGCTGTAAACGGGAAAAACTCTCTTTAATTGATAGGCGTCGTGGATTTTAATGGCTTTCTTATTGATGTGCTTTCTGAATTCATGGCCGAAGACCGGCTTTAGGATGCAGGGGAATTCCAGCTGAAAAATGGCTTCGTCAAGCTGTTCATCGGTTTCAACAAAGAAGGTCTTCGCCGTTGGAATCGAATATTTCATGGCAAGGTCGTAGGTTTTCTTCTTATCCAGTAAATCTTCGATCAGCGAATGCTCCGGATAAAGAAACAGATAATACTCTGATAGTTCAGCCCGGTACTTCGATATGAACACGACGTAATCATCTGCCCCTGCATAAAGCACCGGCTTCTGGTCAAACTTGATCGCCACTCCCTTTAAAAAAGTGAGCAGCGCTTTTTCTTCCGTCAATGGACTTGGACATACCGCGCAAGAAGCGAGTCTTGATTTTCCTTTTGAATAAGGACCTTTTGTGTCATATGCGTATACATCAATCCCTCTTCGGGCAAGAGCGTGGATGATGCCCACTCCATTAGCACTTAAATCGAGTACAACGGCTGGGTGTGATGGCATGTTAGGATCCTCCCGAAGTTAATAGATGTTGGTAAATGTGTTCGATTCTTTGCACCATCGCTTCACGCGTGAGACGGTTCTTGGCATATCGGGAAGCATTCTCTGCAAGTTTGCTTCTTAAGGCACCGTTTATGATCAATTGTTTGAGCTGTGTTGCCAACTGAACGACATTCCCCGGCTGGACGATGAGGCCGGTTTCATTATGATGAACAATTTCGGTGATGCCGCCGCAATTGGTCGTCAGCACCGCTGTGCCGCTGTGCATGGCTTCGATGATTGAAATCGGCAGGTTATCATTGATGGTCGGCAGGACAAAGATATCTGTCTTGCTCAAAATCGCTGGGACATCATCTCTTTTTCCAAGGAACTTAACGTTTTTGAGACCTAATTCCTTCACTTGTGCTTCGAGTGCTTCGCGCATTTCTCCATCGCCGACGATCTGCACTTCCACATCCTCATTCAATTTTTTTAATTTAGAAAGAGCCAGCAGCAAATCGGAATGACCTTTTCTCGGGCCTAATCTGGCCACACAAGAGATGACGACTTTTCCACTCGTGCCCTTGCGTGGAAGGGGAGTGAAATCGATTCCCGTATTGACCGTTGTCAGTTTAGAGGAGCGCGCGCCAAGCCGGCTGAGCGGTTCGCGGAATGAGTCGCTCAGGATCACCATGTGAGTGGCGTATTCGATGGCTTTTTTCTCAATTTCTTTGTAGTAGACTTCTTCCTCTGATCCTCTCACGATCCGGTTGAATCTGACCCGGCTGAAGGTGAACATGCCGTGCGGTGTGAATAAGAGCGGCTTCCCGAGAGATTCATTGAGCCTTCCCAATATATTGGCGGTGAACAAATCCTGTGCATGAAGAATATCGTATTTTTCGAGCTTGACCGATTCCAACATCTGTTCGTAGATATAGAGGAGACGGCAGCTTTGAATGATTTTGCTGGTGTAGGTCCCGTAACGATTCTGGAACAATGTCTTTAACTGTGGTACGACAGCCTCCCGCAGTGTTTCAACCTTGGCTGGTGAAAACTGATTTGGAGAGATGACGTCTACTTTATGCCCGGAAGCCTTTAATCCTGCTTTCAAGGTAGTAATATAGTTTGAGAGGCCGCCGGTGTGGGGGTAATCCCAGAACGTGGCGATGAGAATCGATAGTTTCTTTCCTGGTTTACTTTTCTTCTTTATTGATTTATCTTTTTTGTCTTTCTTTTTCCGCTTGGAATCCTTGTCCTTAACCTTGCCTTTATCCTTGCCAGTACCCGTCTTTTTCAGAGTGACAGGTTTGGCCTTGACTCCATAATGTTTGTCTAAGGCAGTAATGACGTAAGGATACGGAAAGTGCATTTCATTCATATCCAGACCCTCCTGATGACTTCGAATGCTTCGGCATACGGCACCCCGACCGTCATGCCCCTGACGCTTGCCAAATGTTTGACTCCCTCATAGGAACGAGGATGTGGAAAATCTCTCATTTCGACATCATAATGTTTTAAGGAAGCAATTTTTTGATCAATCGTAGATGAGACATCCACATAATAGTTCGGTTTAAATTGTTTATCATTTGTTTGGGTATTCCATTCACTCGAGGATACCGTTTCAAATGTGATCAGTTCGATCGGCTGTGTGTTCGGTGCCGGTCGGACAGCGGTCAATACAGCTTGAAACGTAATCTGATGATCCCGGTTCACATCACCATAATGATGGGTAAAAATTGTAGCAGGCTGATAGATATTGATTAGTTTCTCGATTTCTTTGGTAAAAAGATGAAGCGGCATCATCTCAAGCTCCAGGTTCGGATGCTCCAGGAAAATCACTTCTTTAATGCCGATTTCTTTGTTTGCTTTTCGGGCAAGCTTCTGAATATGATGGGCTTCTTCTTTCCTTCCGTTCGCTGTAATGATCGAGATGACTCTATTACCTTGATCTACTAGTCTTTTAAGTGTGCCTGCAGTGCCCAGTAGTTCGTCATCTGGATGTGCGGCTATGACCAATACAGTTTCTTTCATTCCTTTCACCCCATTCTTATCTCTATTACCTTAGTATATGTAGCTTGTAATATAGTCGAAACAGACATTAGCACAGGGCAAATGTCTGTTTCTCCAAACTTATTTTTTCCTTTTCTTCTGCCCGATGCTGATGCCGCCGCTGATGACTTGCAGCCTTACATATCCATCCGCGTCGATCCAAATGAAGAAGTCGCGTCCGGCTGTTAAAAACGTTCCCTGCTTATCAAGCAGTTTGCTGCCCGCATACACATTGATCTTGTCACCGAGTGTGAAATATTTATTCAAGATCGTTGTATATGATTCCTCAACATTTTGGTCTTGGGTCGTATGAGGGGCAGGGTCTCCTGCAGTCTCTGTTTCTTCTGCCGGGATGCTTCGGCTTGAACCGCTGTTTACTTTGGCAGGTGTCTCTTCCTGTGTTTCTGCTGATTCAGATGGTGTGCTGGGTTGGGGGGCGGCCTCTGCTGCAGAGGGTATATCCGCTTCTGTCTGAGTAATTTCCTCATCTATTTCTTCTTGAACTAGTGCTGGTGTGTCGTCGTTTAAGTCTTCGATTTCGTCGTTATCAACAATTGTTTTTTCTACTAACATTTCTTCAGAAGCTGTTTCAAACTCTTCAGCGGTGATGTTGTCTGATAGAAGGTCTTGCCCGTTTCCGCCGTTATCGTCAGTTTCGATTTCAATAGGGTGGTGATCCTGTACATCCTCGATTTCAGCCTGTGTCCCGGAAGGAGTGGTGGCTAAGTCTGATTGTCGGCTGCTGTCTATTTCTGTTGGTGAGTGTTGATCGATAGATTCTTCAACTGGTTCTTCGTTCAGTTCGGATGGAGTTTCTTCTATTAGGCTGTCGATTCCGTGTTCGATGGTGGTGTTTTCTTCTGGAACTTGGTCTTGTGTGCTATCAGATTCTTCAGGTGTAGAGTTGTCTGATAGAAGGTCTTGTTCCCTATTAACTACATGTGTTTCAAGTACTGGATGGTGATCATCCACCGGTGCTGCATGAAATTCCTCTGTTACGGAAGTGGTGATGCCGGAATCAACTTCTTGACTGACGGCTGATTCTTCCTCAATAACTTCACCATCATGCGTAGTTTCTTCAGATTCAACGAATGTTGTGTCACTGTCTAGACTGCCGGATTCTTCTGTATGGGTACTGACTGATTCCTCGAATGAGCTTTCCTCGATGGACTCGTCATCTGATTCCATTCGTCCGATTGACGGAATTTCTTCGCTTAGGGTTTCGTGTTCGCTTTCAGGTTCTGATTCTTCAAAAATGACTTCCTCAATTTCCATAGAAGGAATGTCTTCTGTCAGTGTTGCGGATTCGTTGTCAGGTTCTGACTCTTCAAAAGTGATTTCCTCGATATGCTGGTCAGCTGCTTCCTCAGTTTCAGTTGACGGAATGTCCCCGGCAATTGTTTCGTGTTCGTTCGCAGGTTCTGGTTCTTCAAGAGTGACCTCCTTGATTTCCATAGAAGGAATGTCTTCTGTCAGTGTTTCGGATTCATTGTCAGGTTCTGATTCTTCAAAAGTGATGTCCTCGATATGCTGGTCAGCTGCTTTCTCAGTTTCAGTTGACGGAATGTCACCGGCAATTGTTTCGTGTTCGTTCGCAGGTTCTGGTTCTTCAAGAGTGACTTCCTTGATAAGGTGGTCATCTGTATCCTCAGGATCAGTTGAGGGAGTTTCCTCGAAACGGTTTTCATATTCGTTCGTAGTTTTTGACTCTTCAAAAGTGATCTCCTCTATATGCTGGTACTCTGCTTCCTTAGTTTCAGCCGTTGAATGGTCTTCATAAAACCATTCGTGTTCTATCATCATGTCATATTGGGGGATTTTTTCAGAATTCACATTTGGGTCTTCAATTTCATCAGTTAACATGTCTTCGGGAATGTGAGTGTACTCATATTCATTGGATTCATCTGGTTCGGCAGCTAAAGCATGGTCATCGGCTTTATCGACATGTTCAGCTGTTGTGCAAGACTGTACGGAGCCGTCTGCTGGTTCTTCATTGAGTTTTGATCCATCTGCCTCGAGAACTTGATCTGGGTAATCGGTGCCGGTATGGTGCGGAACTTCATTCAGAATGTCTATTTGGTTTGCTTCGGTTTCCTGGTTTAAAGAAGAGTGTTCTGAAATTGCAGTTTCATCGTTTTCTGGGATGTCTTTCTCCAGTGAGGCGACGAATTCTTTGTTCTCTATATCATTAAGCGGAAGGTCAGATTCACCATTACCGTCTTTATCATGTGAAAAAGCCTCTGTTGCATATGGGGCTGGAAGGTCAGTCACTTCCTCATGCCCATGATTCAACACATTTGATTCAGGAGTTTGAACAGAATTGTCTGCTTGGTGCTGATTCGATAGTTGTTTGGTTTTGCTCAGATGATCGATTGGCTCCATATTGTCGATTGTTTCCTTCGGTTTCTCGATTTGCACTTTTTCCTTGGACGCGGACGATTTTTTTGGCATGTGTTTTGGTTTGACTGAAGAATATTTTAATTGGTGCAGGCTCTTGCTGCGGTCGATATAGTTGACCCGCTTGAACGGTCCATCATCACGCGGTGCTAGCCGAGGACATTTTCCGCGTCTTTTAGGACGTTTATGTTTGGAGATCTTGGAAAGAATCACGCTTGGCTCTGCATCATTTTCCAGTGTGATGTCGAAGGCTGGCCGTTCTGACATTGGATGATGAGCGGCTTTTTTGTTAAGGCTGTTCACCATGCTGTAAATCAATTCGGAAACGTGGGCCTGGTCCATGAGCGCGTTTGTATGCGGCGGCGGAGGAAAGATGAAGGGTTCTTTATCTTCCTTCAGATAGCGGATGAAAATGGATTGATTGTGGCTCGGAACCAGTAAGTCTTTGTAATAATACAAGGAAAAAATCCTTGGTAGCAGGTGTTCGTTTATAAAAAGAAAACAATTGGGCATGGTTTTCTCACCTCCATGTCTCTCTATCTTCTTATAAATTATTCAAGAGCCCGATTTGAGTGAGTGGAAATTATGAATCTACTACAAAATAGGCTATACATTCTGTTTTTTCATACATATATTGATTATGAATTGCAGACTAAACGCAAAGGAGTGTAAACGAATATGTTGAATGAATTCAATGAGTCCTCTGAAAACAGAGACCACCTCGACGATCAAAGTCATTCAGAGCAATCACCTGTTGAACAGGATGGAGTGACAGGCGGGGAGGATGAGCAGCCTGTGGAGACGAATAAGGAAAAGTCTTCATCAGGCGGGGATTTCAATCAAATACCAACCAAATCTCTTGCAGAAGTGCTAAATTCCATTTTCAGCTTAGGTGATCATCTGGAAGTGTTATATGAAGATGACAAAATTGACGACAATGGAACATTTGTAGCTGCCTTCAACAAAACCCTCTTGTGGGCCGATCATGACGGCAATTTCAATGTGACCGACCTAAACGGTCCTCTCTCTGTAAAGAAGGTCCCTTCTAAGAAGAGACGAAAGAAGAAACAGAAAGAGAACAAGAGAGGACATCGTGAAGAAGAAACGAAGGATCCAAAGTCCATCATGAAAGAAGTAATGAACACGATGGAACATGAAGAGAGCGAGAACGAAACAGAAGAAAATGTAATCCTTCGAGTCATGCATGAAGACAGTGAAAATGAAGAAACGTCTGAAGTCACCTTCGAAATCATCGACAATTCCTTAGAAGAATCGGGGGGCCACGAGGAAACCTCTACGGAGGAAGAAAGCCATGATGAAGCCGGTTCTGATGAGGAAGAAATCACTATTGTAATGGATGCAGAGGAAGATCACGCTGAGACAGACGACATTCTTGAAATATCTGTAGATGATACGGATTTTGAAGACGAAGACTCAGATGAGGAAACTGAGGAAGAATCATCGGAAGAAATCGAAGAAGAACTGGATCTTGAAGAAGAAGCTGCTCCAGAAACAGAAGAAGCCATCCATGTTGAAGAATATGGAGATCTTGAAGAAGATGATGACCAATCTGAAACCGAAGAAGAACAGGCCATTTCACTAGTAGAGGAAGAACCGGAAAAAGACCAGGCTGTTTCCCTAGTAGAAGAATCGCTAGAGACATCTGACAGGGTGGAAGAAGAAGCGGCTGACACCTTCGGGGAAGGTTCAGATGCTATTGAAATCACGGTTCTTGAAGACTCAGCTCAGGAGGAAAAGAGAGATTAGTCTAGTAAATTCTTTTAAAAAAGCAGAAATTTTTTTGAAATCTAGTTATCTGCCTTTACGCATTAATGAATTCGGCATAAATATAGAGTAAACACCGAAAGGAGGAAACATAATGGCAAACTTGTTTGGTAAGTGTGGAAATATGGCTGATTTCCTTAACAAAATTTTATCTATGGGTGACAAAATCGAAGTGTTGTCCGGTGACGACGAAATCGAAGAGGGTTCATTTATCGGTGCAAGCGACAACTTTGTAGTTTGGGTTGACGACGACGGGGACATGAACACTTCTGATTTGAACAGTGTGACTGTTCGTAAGGTATAGTCATCATGCAAATCGAAAATGACTGGAAACTCTTCCAGTCATTTTTTTCTGAAAAAAAATGAAACGATAGGTAAGAGCCCTATCAATTTTCAATTTATTTAATATAAATATATAGACTGATTGATTAAAGGAAGAAGGGAGGAGTCACAGTGGGACTTTCTGAAAAGTTGAATAACGTACTGAAGCTTGGTGACAAAATTGAGGTATTATCAGGAGCTGACAAAATCGACTGCGATGGAACATTCATTAATGCAGAAGATCACTACCTGGTATGGTCCAATGGAGATGGAGACATTTTATTTACTCAGCTTGATAATGTAACGGTTAAAAAGGTGTAATGATATAGAAGGATCTTGGAGGATGCAGTGCTTTTGTAGCGAAAGTACTGCATTTTTTTTATGGAGGAGCTGTCATGGTTCAAGATTGAATCCTATAGACAAAAACGTACTTGAACAAGGCTCTGGAAGACAAGAATTTCAGGTGGCTTGTCCACTTTTGTACCTCTTTGAAAACGGTCTTTCCTCAATTTGGTCACAGGAAAGACAGTCTTCGCAGGCGGCAGCCGTCTATTTATGTTTTTTCCAGGCATTAAATAGCTTCGGATTTATATTCTTCACATGTACAAGGAACTCCTTGGTTAATCCGAATTTGTCCATCCCTTTTAACAGCTTCGTAGGAACCGGGGAATCAGAGGTGAACGCGCGTTTGTGATCAATGACTTTGAAATCGCCATTTTCATCCATCAGCATATGGCGAACCTCCGTATCCCATCTTGTAAAGCCTAATTTCTTGAATTCATCCAGAACGAATAAAATCTTCTTCGTCATATCTTCATTTATTGTCCCATGCCGCTTCATATGGCGGGCAAGGGAGATGCCTTTAATGAATTCCATTACAATATAATTGTCTCCGTATTCATATAGCCGCGGCATTATGGTCGAGGATTGCCCGATTTTCATAGCCTCGAGTTCCCTTCCATGCGTTTCTTCCTTAAAGAAGTACTTTACGACTTTATCGTCGGCTACTTTGTAAATTTCCCCGTCTTTCCCGTCACCGATCATATTAAAGGCTGCCAGATCTTTTTGGCTGATTTTCTTGCTTCCGTTAAAAAGATTCTCCACCGGTCTTCACTCCTTTGCTTGGTATTCTTATACTTTTTCTATATTGTATGGAAGTAGAAACGTTTTCGTAACCGAGCCAAACGTTGAAATTTAATAGAAAGCCTCCCAAGCTTTCCTTCATATCACTTTACTCCACAACCTATCGATGAACATTTCAGTGTAGGGTCTAATTACCGCTATTGATTTCCGTGCAAGAGTTCGCTTTCCGCGGGTAGCCCGTGAGCCTCCTCGGTCGTACCTCCCTGTGGGAAGAAAAGCGGAGAGGCTTTGTTCAGAGGCGGGTGGCATAAGGCGAAGGGGCCACGAAGGCGTTCTTTGCCTTCTTGGACGGTTTGACTTATGACATGTGCCTCTAAGCCCCAGAGCTGGACAAGTCTCACATCAGCTACTCTTCCCGCAGGAGTCTTCGTCTTGCACTCCAATCAACCGCTGGAACAAGTTAAAAACTAACCGTACACATGAACAAATCCATTAAAAAACCCGAACTAGAATTCAATCAGTTCGGGTTTTACTTAGATTAATTAGTTTTAAGGTTTTTTGGCGTGCAGAAAAGTTATCGTTCTACCTTATTCCCTTCGAAAATCTGCACATCGATCGGGGCTGCCATATATTCAGGGGCTCTTCCTGCGAAAGAAGTGAAGTGTCCGCTTGTGTTATGGGCTTCAACGGCATTGGCGTCTTTCCAAATTTCCACCATCGTATAAGACTGTTCATTTTCTGTATCTTTCATCAGATTATAAGAAATGTTTCCTTTTTCAGCTCGAGATGCCTCGACGAGTGAGTACATTTCTTCAAGAAATGCCTGTTCTTTTTCAGGATTGATTTGGAAATGTGCGTGAATGATGATCATGTTGTTACCTCTTTTCTTAAGAATTTGGATTAAAGACTGGCAGGTTCCGTTAGTTAATGGGGGACTATGACAAACAACTATTTGTTGCAGATCAGGAACGGTTCGATACCCCGTTTTATTTCCACTCAGTGATTTTTTCGACTGGCAGCCGAACGGATTTGTATCCTTCGTCAGCTGCTTTTCCAATGGAAATCAGCATGACAGGATAATAGCGCTCTTTATCCATGCCGTAGGCTTCTGCGATTTGATCCTTTTCATAGCCGCCGATTGGATTCGTGTCGTATCCGTGAGCGCGGGCTGCAAGCATCAGCTGCATGGAGACAAGTCCAGCATCAATCAGGTTCATTTCTTTGTATTGTTCTTTCGGCATTACATCAAGAAGTCCTTTGATGGACGGAAGCTGTCTGTCCCTGACTTCTGCCGGCATGTAGCCTTTTTCTACTGCTTCATCGTAGATTTCATCGGCTAAATCGAGGCTGTTCATATCAACAAATACAGCAATGACGGCTGCAGATGTTTTAACCTGTGTTTGATTGAACTTAGCCAGCGGGGCAAGGGTTTCTTTACCTTCAGGGCTGTCGATGACAAGAAAGCGCCATGGCTGAAGGTTGACTGAAGAAGGAGCGAGCGTCGCTTCTTGTAAAATCTCAGTCATTTCTTCCTTGCTGATTTTGACGGCTGGATCGTAATTACGGATGGAACGGCGGCCCGTGATGATTTCCTGAAAGTCATTGATTCTAGTTGTATTCATGTTGAATTTCTCCTTTGTTATTAATAGTGGATGTTTTTTAGGTTGTGCTGGATTCGGATGAGCATATCCGACAGTAAATCTTGTTCATCGAAGCTGAAGTCCTTCAGCACCTGAGCGATGAACTCTTTTTTCTCCTGACATAATGCATCGATTCGTTCCCGGCCTTCAGTTGTTAAACGAACAAAAGTAATCCGGTTGTCGTCCGGATTCTTGCGTCGGGATACCATTCCTTTGGCTTCAAGCTGCTTCAAATGCCTGGTAACAGCTGCATTGTCTATATTCACTTCCCGCTGCAGGGCACGCTGACTGATTTCCCCGACTTCAATCAGCTTATGAAGAAGGTCGAGCCTCGATTGGCTGATGCCGGTGCAGCGTTCGAACTTCGGACTCATCTGCTTATAGATATCATTAATATCCCTTAAAATCTTTTCCTCTGTGGACAAAGCATCTTCCTCCTTGAACTCTATTAATTGAGGGGTCAATCATTGATGCATCAATTAATATAATATACATGTGTTTGAAAGTCAAAAATTTGATTTCATCTCTATGCACAAGGGGGTGCTTTTTGAATGAAGAAACACCCTGAATCATGGGGGATCAGGGTGTTCTTAGGTTATTCATCATCTCCGGAAATGACTAATGCGTCCTCACCTTCTGAGACGGTTTTTTCGATGTGCTGCTCTCCCCATGAGCAGAGCATCTGCAGGGCGGGGGTGAGTGAGGTGCCGTAATCGGTCAGGTCGTATTCCACTTTCGGCGGCACCTGGTTGTAGATGATCCGGTTGACGACGCCGTCTGCTTCCAACTCGCGTAATTGCTGCGTGAGCATTTTTTGTGTGATGTTCGGCATCAAGCGTTTCAGCTGGCTTGTGCGAAGCGTCCCGTTGTCGATGAGGTGGCAGAGGATGACGACTTTCCATTTGCCGCCGATGACTTCCAGGGCAGCTTCGACGGGGATATTGTATTTTTTCATTGGGAACCCTCCTTGCTTGTATTTTTTCGTTCTGTATATCCTGATTTGTCAGTTAGCGTTAATTGAATGATTTACAGATGAATATAACATAAGCTTTCATCTGTTTCCTAATAACGGATTGTCCGCCATATAGTTACCCGGTGGTGCCTATGCCACTCGAAAGTGCGTACTTCACAGATTTTTCGGAGGGGTTCATAATCGAACCTGTACTATGATGGTACGACAAATTTCCGGATCATCCTATAGGGTACTTGCAGGTACCTATAGAACTTCATGGTACCTACAGCACTTTAAAGTGCGTAATTCCATTATGGAATTATACGGTTCATAATGTTGGTACACGGGAAAGCGGAAGGCGCCTTCGTAAGTACCGGATGTAAGATAGAAAGATGTGCTTCGTGCCTGGTGGTTTGGATAGTTAGGTCGATTAGCTCTTCGAAAAGTGGGTGTATTTTGTCTTTGATAATATAATGGGATTTTTGATAATAAACTGTCCGTTTTTGATAATATATCCTGATTTTTGATAATAAAATTCCATTTTTTGATAATAAGTTGTTCCGGCGGGCAGTAAGGGAGCGGTATTAACACTAAAACAAGCTCTTTCAAGCAATCTTTTAAACTCAATCCGACTTGCATTCAACTGAAAACTGATTAAAAGCTTTAATAAACTGCCATGCCATTCTATTTATACTAAAAAGGAGGAATTCTTTATGAGTTCTCATGCACATACAATGAATCACTCAAAAACAAAAGGCGGCACGCCGGCTTTATTGGCGCTGGCGATCTCAGCCTTTGGAATCGGGACGACAGAATTTGTCCCTGTCGGATTACTGTCATCCATTGCAGATGACTTTTCGATTTCTATTACACTTGCAGGGTTGTTGATATCCGGGTATGCGGTCGGAGTGGCGATCGGGGCACCGATCCTTACCGCTTTGACTAGTAAAATGAACCGGAAAACGCTGCTCATGTCGCTGATGATTTTATTTATCATCGGAAACACGGTCTCTGCATTGTCAACGAGCTACGGGCTGCTGCTTGCCGCCCGGTTCATCACGGCTTTTTCTCACGGGATCTTCTTCTCGATTGGTTCCACGATTGCCGCGGATTTAGTACCGTCCCACAAACGGGCGAGTGCGATCGCGTTCATGTTTACCGGACTGACGGTCGCGACCGTTACGGGAGTGCCGCTTGGAACGTTCATAGGACAAGCCTTTGGCTGGAGAGCGACGTTCTGGGGAGTTGCACTGCTCGGAGTCATCGGGATCATTGCGAGCTCCATTCTCGTACCCAAGGACTTAAAAGAAGCCCCACCTGCAAAATTCAAGGAACAACTGAAAATAGTAAGCAATGGGAAGTTATTATTGGCATTTGCAATCACCGCACTTGGGTACGGAGGAACATTCGTTGCGTTTACGTATCTGACACCGCTATTGGAAAATGTAACAGGATTCAGTTCGAAATGGGTAAGCATCATCCTGCTTGTGTACGGAATTGCAGTCGCAATCGGTAACGTGATCGGCGGGAAAGCATCTGACAAAAATCCACTCAAGGCACTGTTCTGGATGTTCGTCCTCCAGGCGGTCATCCTTGTTGCGTTAACGTTTGCTGCACCATTCAAGGTCGTCGGCCTGGCAGCGATCTTCCTGATGGGCATGTTTGCGTTCATGAACGTACCGGGTCTGCAGGTACTGGTCGTGAATCTGGCGGAAAAATATGTGCCGTCTGCCGTGAACGTAGCATCAGCCCTGAATATCGCGGCGTTCAATGTCGGGATTGCCATCGGTTCGTTCGTAGGCGGACTCATCGTTGATGGCCTCGGTTTGATCCATACTCCATGGATCGGTGCACTGATGGTCGGTGGAGCCGTGCTGTTGACGGCTTGGCTGCGCAGGCTGGAGCAGGCTTCTGCGTAGAGAAAACCAATAAGATGTAAAGGCGCCTCGTGAAATGGCATGGGGTGCTTTTCTATGTCGTTTGAAATGTTCTGCTGGCGGGAACTTTTATGGTAAAATAAGGATGGTTACATGTGTGGTTTTTTATGCTTATGTCAAAGGTTATTGCTCGTTAAGGAGTGGTTCTAGCAGTTGATTGGAGTGGAAGACGAAGACTCGTGCGGGAAAAGTGAAATCAACTGCGGTGTATAAAAGAGACAACTGGGGAATGGGGGAGCGGAATGAAGCGTTTCGTCATCATGACAGCCGGCAAGACACACAGCGGAAAGACGACATTTGCAAACAAATTGGAAGAGCAACTGGAGAACGCCGTTGTTGTCGATCAGGATCGTCATGCTGAATTTATCAACACTTATTATAAAAAGTTACTGGCAAAACAAGGGCCGAACACTATCAAATATGCCGTTACGAAAACAATCGTCGGCCATGCAGTCGAGGAAACGGACTGTCATCTCATCATCAGCAACTCAAACCGAAGCAAGAGCGGGCGGAAGGATCTGCTGGATTATTTTCACAGAAATGGCTTCAACAGTATCCTGGTCAATTTTGATTTGCCTGACAGTGTACTAGAGGAGCGCATTTCAGTTGGTTCGCGCAGTAAAATCATATTTAGGAGTGCGACTACTTTTGAAGAAGTGCTGGCGCGGCAAAATACAGATTCAGATCAAGATGACGTGATGCCTCCGGTCGAAGGAGAAGCGGACTATTTATTCGTCATCAGGGATGAAGTGGATGTTGAAGGTGTGATTCAAGAGATAGCGGGGATAGCTCATAGTTTAGGAGTGGGGGACGTTTAATCATTTGGCAGGAGAAATGCTGGATAAATAACAGGGTAGCTGAATCCTGACGTGTCATAGAATAAATGAAAAACTCGCCCGGGCAAATCCAGGCGAGTTTTTACATTTAAGATTTCAACAACCGCAATCCATTCAAAATAACCAAGATCGTACTTCCTTCATGCCCGATGACTCCATATGGAAGGTCGAGCAGCTGCAGGAAGTTTGAAGCAATCAGCACCATGATAACGGCGATGGAGAAGACAACGTTCTGCTGGACGATGCGCTTCATTTTTTTCGATAGCTTGATAGCTTCAGCGATTCGGGTGAGGTCGTTTTTCATCAGGACAACGTCAGCGGTTTCAAGTGCGACGTCGGTTCCTTCACCCATCGCAATGCCGACGTTGGCCGTTGCGAGGGCAGGGGCGTCGTTGATTCCATCGCCGACCATGGCCACTGTTCCGAAATGGTTCTTCAGTTTCTTCAGTTCTTCCACTTTCGTTTCAGGAAGGCATTCGGCAATGAAAGATGTGACCCCGGCTTCCTTTGCAATGGCGCTTGCGGTCTTTTCGTTATCACCGGTAAGCATGATCGTTTCGACGCCTTCTTTCTTCAGTAATTCGAGGGCCTCGATCGTTTCCTTGCGCACGACGTCTTTTAATGCGATCAATGCGGTGATTTCACCATCTTTAGCGGCAAACACCGTGGTTTTTCCTTGAGATGCCAGTCCGCTGTATGCTCCGTTCATGAAGCTTCCGGCGAGTTCTTTTCCGACAAATTCAGCTTTGCCGATCTTCCACTCAGAACCGCCGACCAGTGCTTTGACACCCCAGCCTGACACATCTTCGAGTGAATCCGGCTGAAAGAGTCCAGCCTTCAATACGTGGCGTACATGACCAACGATAGCCTGAGCGAGCGGATGGTTCGATTGATTTTCAATGGAAGCGATGACGGTCATGACTTCCTGTTCGTCAAATCCTTCGGCAATCAGTGTATCGGTCACTGCAGGTTTCCCTTTCGTAAGCGTACCTGTTTTATCAAACGCGACCGCTTTAAGGTTGCTCAGGTTCTCAAGGTGCGCACCGCCTTTAAAAAGAATCCCGTGCCGGGCTCCGTTTGAGATGGCGGACAAGCTTGCGGGCATGATCGATGCTACAAGTGCGCAAGGGGAAGCGACAACGAGCAGCACCATCGCGCGGTAAAAGGTCTCCGTCCAGCTCCATCCAAGCAGGAAGTGAGGTGCGAACATCATCAGGAAGACCACGGCCAGGACGACTTTTACATAGGTTCCTTCGAAGCGTTCGATGAACAGCTGGGAAGGGGACTTCTCGCTTTGTGCGGATTGCACAAGATCTATGATTTTCTGGAATAACGTTTCGCTGCTCGGTTTTGTCATTTCGACGGTGATGGCACCGTTGATATTGACCGTCCCGGCGAATACTTCATCGCTGGCTGCTTTTGTGACCGGCACTGCTTCACCGGAAATCGCGGCTTCATCAATGGACGTCGTTCCTTTTACGACCATGCCGTCAGTCGGAACTCGTTCGCCCGGCTTGATGAGGATGTGATCGCCGATTTCAAGGCTTGAAACATGAACTTTCTTTTCACCTGAGGATGTCACGAGCCACGCTTCCTCGGGCTGCATTTCCATGAGGGCGGAGATTTCTTTCTGACTCTTGTTCATCGTATAAGTTTCAAGTGCTCCGCTGACGGCGAAGATGAAGATGAGAATCGCGCCTTCCGTCCAGTAACCGATGATGGCAGAGCCGACCGCTGCGAAGATCATCAGCATTTCAACATTGAGTTCCTTGTTCTCGATTGTCTCTTCGATTCCTTCCTTTGCCTTTGCGAATCCGCCGACGACGAAGGCGAGTAAATAGAAGATAATGCTGAGGGTGTCCGTATCTCCTTTTGAGAAAAGCCATCCGAGTAATATGAACACACCGCTGATAAGCGCTGCAATTAATTCTACATGGGGTTTTATTTTTTCAAGGAAGTTGATTTGTTCTTTGGGATTTCCGAGTGATAGGGCTTTGGATTGTGAGCTCATATGGTACTCCTCCTTTTGTAAATGAAAATAAAGTTTTCTAAATGAGAATAATAATCAACGTCATTCTCCTTATAAAACGACGAAAGCTGCCACCTGTTAAGGATGACAGCAAATCTATAAGTGTTAGGAATGGACTTTTTAAAGAAACTTTTTATTTATAATTATTATAATCTGATAGTACCATATCTATATGAGAAAGAAAAGGGTTTTGTGCGGATTAATTTTGCGTAAGTTCCCGGCGTCTGTTTTGCAGGGAAAATACGAGCAGGCTTGCAAAAATCACAAGCATCATCAAGCTGATCAGATAGAAGAAGCTTGGCCCGCTGAACCATTCGATGACGATTCCGCCGATGAACGGGCCCATCATGCTTCCAAAGCTGAAGAAGATGCCGCACATGATATTTCCCGCAGGAAGCAATTCCTTCGGAAGGAGATCGGTCATATAACTTATGCCGAGCGAGAAAGTCGACCCGACCGCCATGCCGGCAAGCGTGAAGCAGATGAATAACCCAAGCGTCGATTCCGATACGACTCCTGCAGCGGTAAAGCACGCGAATCCGATCAGCATGACGATGAGAAGCACATTCTGTCTCCCGTATTTATCACTCATCATACCCAATGGGACTTGTGAGATGATGCTTCCGACGGCAAAAGCGGGAAGCAGGATCGAGACGGCTTCGATGGATATTCCGTTTCGAAGTGCGAATACCGGGAAATTTCCGTTCAGTGATGCTTCGAGAAAACCGTAGCCGAGTGGGGGAAGGAGTGCCACCCATGCATATTTCAGGACTTTTCCAAAACGCTGGAACGATCCCAGAAACGAAGCACTGCCCAAATTTTGCTGCTCGGGGAATTCGTTCTTCAATTTGAAGACGAAGCTCCAGACGAGTAAGCTCAGCAATGAAGAGATCATGAACGGCAGCGCTTGGCTGATTTCAATAAGCTGTGCCATCAGCGGGCCGACGGCAAATCCGATTCCGAATGAAACACCGTAGATCGATATGTTTCTTCCCCGATGCTCTTTCGGTGAAAACGATGTAATCCATGTTTGAGTGGCGAAATGGAGCATATGGTCGCCGACGCCGATAAATAATCGCAGCACAAACCAGAACCAGAACGATTTCCACAATGGAAAAAGGAAGAGTGACAATGCGACGATAATTCCGCCGATGATGATCATCGGTTTGTAGCCGATTTTCTGAAGCGGCTTTTCCATAAGAGGTGAAGCGAGCAAGATTCCTATATAAAGGGCGGTGGCGTTCAGGCCGTTCAAGGAGGAGGATAGGCCGTCCTGCTCAAAGATGATCGCGATCAGCGGCAGGAGCATGCCCTGTGAGAAGCCTGAAATCGCAACGATTGCCACGAGTACCCAGAAGCGGAAGGATAACGATTGATTCATTTACAAAAACTCCTAAACTAGTAAATTTCCTTATTAGATGGTACCCCGGAATTGATTGTTTGGCAATGGGGAGCGGATAGAGTAAAATCTAGAGAAACAACTAAAGGAAGAGAAAGGTTGAGGTTTAATGGAATTCAAGATGCAAGAAGGCGGTTTTTATTCTGATTTGGGGTTTGGGAAGCTTGAGGTGTCCGGTAACGAAGAGTACGGGTTCCGTCCGTTCCAGCTGTTGGTTTCGTCTGTAGCTGTCTGCAGCGGCGGTGTCCTTCGCAAGGTGCTTGAGAAAATGCGAATCGAATTTGAGGATATCCAAATCAAAGCGGATGTCGTGCGAAACGAAGACGAAGCGAACCGCGTGGAAGAAATTTCACTGCATTTCACGATCAAGGGAGAGAACCTGGACGAAAAGAAAATCGAAAAAGCCATGAAGCTCACACGCAAAAACTGCTCCATGGTCCAATCCGTACAGGACTCCATCAAAATCGAAGAAACCTTCGAACTCGTCACGCAGTAACGCGCTGATGCAACGAGGGACGGGCCTTCCGGGGGATTACCATTCCCCGGAAGGCCCGTCTCTTTTTAGGTTTCAACTCTAATGAGAAGAGGGAATAAAGTGGTAGCACTGTCAGATGCCAGAGCGCAGGCCGGATTAAATGCCATCGAAGGCACGTCCTAGACTGCGTTAATGCGCTAAAGGACCGTCCCTCACTATGCTAAAGTGTCAGTTCCTGCGGTTCTTTGCCTGGTTTTTCATAGTAGAGGATGGTGACTGGTGTGAGTTTGAGCAGCATGTATTCAGGGTCTTCCGGGCTTGCTATCCAGTGCTTGAGCTTTTCTGACCAGAATTTCTTCTTTAGTTCAGCCGATTCCTCTACAGATGCTTTCGCTTCTATCTCTACATAGTGCTCATGATCGGAGTCGCGGTCGTATCCGAGTAAGATGTGAACATTCGGGTTCTGTGCGATATCCTCGGCTTTATGGGCGTGCTCATTTGTGGCTGTATAGAGAGTAAGCTCTTCATTATTGAACATCATGAAACGTGAATACGGTTTGCTGTCACGGATGGTTGCCAGTGTCCCGACTTTGTGGTGGGAAAACAGTTCTGCTACTTTATCTTTTAACGTGTTTGTCATGAAAGGTACCTCCTGAAATAGTTCTATCTATTAATGTGGCTTTTCTTGTTGGTTTCATGAGTTTCTTGGCAAAAAAATTTTCACTCTCCATAAACTAGTAAGGGACCTTACAAATATTTATCATGAAAAGAGGACTGCGCTGTGAATAAAATCTTTTTGATTCTTGTATTGGCCGGCGTTCCATTGTCCGTCACCGGAAGTCTGCTTCACTGGCCGACTGTCATGATGTTTGGCGTATATTGCGTGACGATTATTGCACTCGCAGGCTATATGGGGAGGGCGACGGAAAGTCTGGCCGTGATTTCAGGTCCGCGGATTGGCGGGCTGTTAAATGCCACATTCGGAAATGCAGTTGAACTTATCATCTCTATCTTTGCATTAAAAGCAGGGCTGATCGGTGTCGTACTCGCGTCACTGACAGGTTCCGTACTTGGAAATCTCCTGCTGGTGGCGGGACTTTCCTTCTTCGTCGGGGGAATCAAATTCAAAAGACAAAAATTCAATGTATTTGATGCCCGCCACAATTCAGGACTTCTGATGTTTGCGATCATCGTCGCCTTCGTCATTCCGGAAGTGTTCGCACAGGAAATGGATGAAGCGGCCACGATGACGATGAGTCTCGGTGTTTCTGGGATTCTGATCGCACTTTATTTGTTCGCGCTTTTCTTCAAACTTGTGACCCACCGCGGGGTGTATCAACATGAAGAAGGGAATGGGGAGCATGCTCATGAAGAAGAGCCGGAATGGAGTAAAGGGAAGGCACTTCTCATTCTTGCGGCTTCCACAGCAGCCGTTGCGTATGTATCCGAAAGCCTTGTCCACACATTTGAAGAGGTCGGCAGTACATTCGGCTGGAGCGATTTGTTCATCGGGGTCATCATCGTAGCGATCGTCGGGAATGCAGCCGAGCACGCATCCGCTATTATTATGGCATATAAAAACAAGATGGATATCGCCGTCGAAATCGCGGTGGGCTCCACCCTGCAAATTGCCATGTTCGTCGCGCCGGTGCTTGTGTTCATTTCATTGTTCTTCGAAACGAGTATGCCGCTCGTCTTTACTCTGCCGGAGCTGGTTGCGATGGTATCAGCCGTGCTCGTCACAATCATCATTTCGAACGACGGGGAAACGAACTGGTTTGAAGGGCTGACGCTGCTGGCTGCTTACTTTATCATGGGAATCGGATTTTACCTGTTGTAGGGATTGGAGATTTACTTGGAAGGAATGAGAAGGACGGTAATAAGAAAGACGATAATTGTCGAATATCTCGACAAAAAAACAGCGGTGTCCCCGAATGGGACCCGCTGTTTTTTTGGGAAATAGGAAATAGATTATGAAAAACTGTCAGCGTTCCATAATGTCTGACAGCCCTCCAGGTTCTCTTCATTATAAAATATTTATTGAATTTTGTAAATATTCTTTCAGTTACGGGATTTTATTATTTCTTGGATAAGCTTTTGCAACTAGGAAAAAACTAAGGGCAAACCCTTAAAGTAAAAGTTGAAAGGAGTCTATCCCATGAAATTAATGCGTACCGTTCTTATGTTCATTCTCGCATTCTCTGTTGCTGCTTCAGGCACACACGCCGAAAAGAGTCCTGCTCCGAAAAAAGAAACGGATTCTTCAAAAGTGACGATTCCCAATTCCGTTCTGAATATCGCTAAGGAAAACACATACCCGAATTCGACGCAGGATCAGCCTTATCTGCAGCCGAGTGATTTTACTCAAGAGCTGCTGGATACGGCCAATGTTGATATTGAAAACCCGAACCTGATTCGCATCCTGAATGAGTCTTCGATAAATAAGGCGCCGACAATCGGATTGCGTGCAACCATCTATTTGGGCGAGTGGCCGTTGAACTATGCTTCAACCGAAACATCCCCTAACTGGGAATACCAGAAGATCAATACGAATTACTATGATAACCGAGGTGGAAAAGGCAACTATCAAATCCACTATGTTCAAGAAGCACAAAAAGTCGTTAAAGGCGGCCTGACGGCAAAGGTCCCCCACGCTGAAGATGTAGAAAAGATGATGATGATCAAGGCAATGAAGAATTCACAGCTTCCGCTCGCTTTCCAAACGATTGTGGGCGCCGGGACGAAAAAAAGCCAGGTTTATAATATTTCTCCGAAACGACTTGGCTATCTTTACGCGTATGCACCTGCCATCAATGAAAAAGGCAAGGTGACATACGGTGAGGTGTACCTGCAGATGAAAGGTACCAAACGCTCAGTTGTCGTTAAGAACGTTACTTCCCAAGGAGTCGGAGCATGGATACCGATCCAGGATCACATTCACTTTGGCTTCATGGCCAGTGAAACGCCAAGATAAAAAAGAAGGCCCGTCCCTCGCCGATTTAATGCGGTAAAGGGAGGGCCTTTAATAATTTTTGGCGAAAAGGTTTAGAACGTGTCGAAAGGTGGTATATAAATATCTCCACTATTTACTTTTTATTTTTTGTGATATATGTTATAATATTCAGAATACTCTAAATAAAGGAGGGATACTTTCATGGAATATTTATTAGTATTTGGAGCTGTTTTGGTTTTGGCGACAGCGATGAGAATCTGGTTCGGTTCGAGAAGAGCAAAGTATTATGCTGAGCGAATTACACGATACGGACTAGGTGAGCAGCCATTTGAGAAACCTGCCCGTGAAACAGCACCCATCAACAACAAACCATCGAAATAGAAACACTTCGGATCTCCTGTTCCGGGGTGTTTTTTTTGTTCTATTTATACGGGGCGTGATGTATTTCTGTTAAAAATAGCCCAGCTTCAATCAGAAGCTGAGCCATATGGTCATCGATGGATGAGAGCTTTTCTTTTAGAAAAATCAACATCTTTATAATACATGGACTTCACCAATACATTCGGCCCCAGGCAACGGGCTGCAGGGCAGTGGCAGTTCAATTCCTGCGCAAGCGGCTGTTCCTGCCATTTATCGAAAATGTCAGGGAGGGAATCATTTGTAATATTGCCGAGCGGCGGCGTGTCTCCGAAGTCGGTCACGATGACGTCGCCAGTGAAGATGTTTACGTTCAACCGGGAGCGGCCGTCGGGATCGTTGCGGACACTTACGTTTTTCGCAGTATACAGCTGTTTCAGTAATGTTCGGTCTTCTTCGGATGAACTGCATGGATAGAACGGCAGCGTCCCGAATAACATCCATACATTCTCATCCCGGAAATCCAGGATGTCTTTTATGGCTGTACGTGTTTCTTCCAACGATAATGTCTCGAGACTGGAAGCGAAGTCTGATGGATACATCGGATGAATTTCATGCCGGCCGCATTTCATTTCATCGACTACTTGGCGATGAATTTTTTCCAGATAGGGAAGGGTATTCTTGTTCAGCATTGTTTCGGCTGAGACGAGTACGCCTGCTTCAGACAATGCGCGGCTGTTTTCAATCATGCGTTCGAACAGCTTCTTGCGCTGCTCGCGTGTTGGTTTCCGCTCCATATTCGCAAATCCGACATCGATGAATTCATCCGTCGTCCCCCAGTTATGTGAAATGTGTAAAACATCCAAATACGGGGCAATTAATAAGTAGCGGTCCAAATCAAGCGTCAAATTGGAATTGATTTGCGTATGTACGCCTCTTGAATGTGCGTATTTGAGCAGCGGCAGTACGACATGTTCAACCGATTTCTTTGAAAGCATCGGCTCGCCGCCGGTTATACTAAGTGAACGGAGCGTCGTAATTTCATCAAGCCGTGCAAAAACGGTATCCATCGGAAGGGTATCAGGATCCTTTGGCGTCAGTGTGTAGCCGACTGCGCAATGATCACAGCGCATATTGCAAAGCGTCGTCGTTGTAAATTCAATGTTTGAGAGCGTGATGCCGCCATGATCCTCAACATCGAGGTAAGCTTCCCAAGGATCGTGATCAATCGACATTTGCTTGGAGAGAATGGTTGGTTTCATATTATATAAAAACTCCTTTGCACATAAGTCACTAACTCATTATTGAAAACTGAGTACCCCTTGTCAATACGAAAGTTATTGGTTACCATAAGATAGGTATGAAAGGAGAGATACCGTTGGGCAAAGCAGTAGACGATAAGAACTCACAGGTTGATTACCTGAAACAGCGATTGAACCTGTTTGTCGATGTGTTGGATTCCATCGACCCTGAACAGGCTGATGTTGAAGATATCGATCGTTTGATTTCAATGATCGATGACATAGAGACGAAATGCGAACAGTTTAAGAAGAGTGAAGAATAAGAGTCCTGGATTGGGCTCTTTTTTTATTTGGAATTACTTTGGGAGTTGAGTCAGGCTGGGGATACGGGTTTTGAGCCAGGGTCAAAAGTGATAGTCTGAGCCAGGCTCAAATTGCGAATGTTGAGCCTGGCTCAGATGAGGTAATTGGTGCCAGGCACGTTCCGATGAAATTGTGCCAGGAACAATTCAGGCAGTTTGTGCCTGGCACAATCCTGGCAATTTGTTCCTGGCACAACAAAAAAACCTATCGATATTTCCCGGAAAATGATGAACCATGTCACAATTTATCCTGCTCCTTTAAAAGAATACGCCGGTTTTAGCTAAATAGAATACATAACAGTGGTTCCATTAAAGGAGATATTCAGGCAAAAAGGATCAAATCAGGTGCGATTTGATCCTTTTTTATCTGATTTAGTTTTTGGATGAAACCATATTTCAAACAAGCTGTGTGTTATATATAAAATCCCCTCTGAACTTTTTACCATAAAATAGGATTTCCGACCACACACACTTATGATCAATAAACATAAATTACAATATATAGTTCTTTTGGAGGGGAAAATATGAAACCACTTGTTTTGGACATACCCACAATAGCCATTACGGGAAGTACGGGAAAAACAACTACAAGAGAATTTATTGTTTCGATTGTAGAATCCAAATGGAAAATCCTAAAGTCGATTGGGAATAAGAACCTGCCTTATAACACAAGAAATATTGCCAATAGATACGATTCTTCTTGTGAAGCAATGGTACTGGAAATGGGAATGGGAAAGCCTGACGCCGCAAAGAGACACTGCCGGTATTTACAGCCCAACATTTCTGTCATAACCAATATCGGTACTGCTCATTATGGAAGCTTAGGAAACAGCTATGAATCTACTGCAAAAAACAAATCAGGTTTAATAAAACGGATGAAGCAAGATGGACAATTATTTCTCAACGGAGATGATAGAAACTCTGAACTCCTTGATACTCACTCGTTTAAGGGGAGCATCATCAAAATTGGAATTCATACGAAAGCAGACTATCAAGCAACTGATATTCACTATACGGAGGACGGTATGGAGTTCACGGTTCTATTTAAAGGAAAAGAGAAGCCGTATTTCATTCCTACCTTTGGTATTCATAATGTCTACAACGCCTTATTTGCTATTGCCATTTGTCATGAACTTCACTTCACTGCAGCCGAAATTAGAAAGGGATTAAAAAACTTTACGATCCCTATCAAACGTTTAAATCGGTTTCCGTTAAGAAACAACTCCTTACTAATTGATGATACAGCAAATGCCAATCCGCATTCAGTCAAAGCAGGAATTGATGTTCTCAATAGTATAGGGAAAGGTAAGAAGAAAATTTTAGTTCTGGGAGATATGTTGGAACTAGGTAACTATTCAAAGGAGGGGCATATAGAAGTAGGAGAGTATGCAGTCAAAAGAAACATCAATTACATCTACACTTTTGGACAAGATTCAAAATGGGTAATAGATGCCGCCATTAAAAGTGGATTTCCACCTTTAAATGCACAGCATTTCATATCTCGTGATGAACTTCACAACCAATTAAAGCAGCTATTAACGAAAAATGATATGGTACTCGTTAAAGGATCGAGCGCCATGAAGATGGACGACACGGTAAAAATGATGAAACATCGTTATATGTTTACTATTAATCTCGATGACAGCATAAGAAAAAATCAATTGATGCTTAGTAGAGAAACCTATGATCTAATTGGGATCAAATCAAACCGGATTTCCTTCCACTTTGGAGCATATACGCGAGTTTACAAGATAAAGCTGAACGATCAACTTGCTCATGGTGAAATACGTCTGTCTCCTGAGTTAGAAAACGGCATAACGATTCCTTCCGTCCCATATGAAGTGATTATTGAGGATGCCCAGCTTTTCTTAGGTCCCATCATTGGAATCAATGTTTATCAAAGATATATGGATGATCCCCCTCAACAGCTGCTCCGTTTGTCTCAGTACGAAAAAATTGGGGGGCTGATCTTTCTGTTTAATCCCACTACTATTGACTACCAACACCAAACCATGTCGGGCTTCTACTTTGATCAAGAATCAAATTCCTTTAAATCAGGAGTCTTTCCGTATCCCTCTTCCTTTTTTAACCGAGTTCCATTAAGAGAAAGTAGATATCAATATTTTAAGCGAAAACTGGGAGATACCATATTTAATTATCCTTATGGGAATACAAACAAATTGGATTTTTGGAATATCATGTCGCGAAATTCAAATATTAAAGATGCATTGCCCCTGACAAGCAAATATAAAAACATTAACAGCGTCCTTCGTTTTCTTCAGACAAACGATTCTGCTTATATCAAGCCTTCCACTTTAGCTGGCGGGAACGGTATCCTTCACATTAAAAAGGTGGACAATCATTTTGTTGTTACCGACCGAGACGGGGGAAAAGAGAAGGCTGCCTCCCGAAAAGCTTTAAATAACTGCTTAAATGAGAAACTAGTTGAAAACAAGGAATATATCATTCAACAAGAAATCGTTTCGGTGAATCCTGCTGGAGAGAAAGTTGATTTCCGAATGTATATTCAAAAGGATGGTACTCAGAAATGGAAATATTCAGGGCTGGAAACAAAGGTTGCGAATAAAGGAAGCATCATTTCAAATTCTCAAAACCGAAATCGTGTCGTACCTGGATTAGTCGCCCTGCAAGAATTTTATGGCTTATCTCAGCTTGAGGCTGAGGAAAAAATTATGGATATTTCGAATCTATGCATCACCGTATTAAAGACTTTAGAGAAACAATCCATGCATCTTGGCGATACAGCGATTGATTTTGTGATTGATGAAAACCTGCACGTATATTTACTAGAGGTTCAAGTCAACTACGCTGCTGAAATTAAAGCCTTTAGAGAAGAAGATGAAAGATCCGTTCTTCCCAATATCCTGCCAACGCCACTGGAATATGCAAAATCATTGACTAAATTTAAATAAAATGAGGTTTGGACAAAACTATAAAACCTCGGTCTAAAGACGAACATTCTAAACAGTCTCTAACACCGCTAATGATTTCCGTGCAAGACTTCGCTTTCCGCGGGTAGCCCGTGAGCCTCCTTGGCAAGCCTGCGGGGTCTCACATGTCTAGCTGCAGGGCTTAGAGGCACAGGTCATAAGCCAAACCAGCCAAGAAGGCAAAGAGCGCCTTCTAGGCCGATTCGTCTTATGCCCCACGCCTCTGAGCAAAGCCCTTCCGCTTTTCTTATAAGCTACTTTTCCAGCAGGAGTCTTCGTCTTGCACTCCAATCAACCGCTGGAAAGAGCTAACATCTAAATCTAGATTTAAACAAAAACCCGAACTAAATTGCCAACTGGACGGCGAATTAATTCGGGTTTTACTAGGTCTAAAACACTTTTGACCCAGCCTTATTTTACTTTATCAAATGAGAAACCGGTTGGTAACCTTCCCTTTAAAGCAACAACCTTATCGTGTTATTTCCAAAAGGAATTTCCTTTTTGAAATCCCTTTCAATCCGATTCTTATAGGAGTATAATGATGGGTGAAAAAGTTGAATCGTTTGATCAATTTGATTGGTAGAGGGGAAAGGGGAAGAACGATGAATAAAGAGACATTGCAGCAAAGTATGTATGACTTGATCGTGGAAACGTCCACGAACCTGCCGAAGGATGTGCGCCGGGCGATCCGTTCTGCGAAAGAGCGTGAAAACGCGGGAACGCGGGCGGCGATGAGCCTTGATACGATTTCAAATAACGTAAAGATGGCGGATGATAATGTATCTCCGATTTGTCAGGATACAGGTCTTCCTACATTTAAAATAAAGACTCCGGTCGGTGTGAATCAGCTGGAAATCAAAGATGCGATTTATGCGGCAATGGTACAGGCGACTAAAGACGGTAAGCTTCGCCCGAATTCGGTTGACTCATTGACTGGCGCAAACTCAGGTGACAATTTGGGCCTTGGTACGCCTGTCATTAAGTTCGAGCAATGGGAGAAGGATTATGTCGATGCACGCCTGATTCTGAAGGGCGGAGGCTGTGAAAATAAGAATATTCAGTACAGTCTCCCTTGTGAGCTTGAAGGACTTGGACGTGCTGGGCGCGACCTTGACGGGATCAGAAAGTGCGTGATGCATTCTGTGTATCAGGCGCAGGGGCAGGGCTGCAGCGCAGGATTCATCGGTGTAGGCATCGGGGGAGACCGTTCTTCTGGATATGATCTTGCAAAGGCGCAGCTTTTCCGTTCGGTTGATGATGTGAATCCGAATGAAGACTTACGTAAACTCGAAGAATATGTCATGAACAATGCGAACGAACTTGGCATCGGGACGATGGGCTTCGGCGGGGAAACGACGCTTCTCGGCTGTAAGGTCGGCGTGATGAATCGTATCCCGGCAAGCTTCTTCGTTTCCGTTGCATATAACTGCTGGGCATTCAGACGCCTTGGTGTGAAGCTGAGTGAGGATGGCGGCATTGATGAGTGGTTCTATCAGGAAGGCGATAAGATCGACCTTACGGAAGGGTCTCAGGCAGAACTTGAAACCGCTGCTGCGGATTCTGGTGAAAAGCCGAACGTCGTAGTATTGGAAGCTCCGATCACGGAAGAAAAGATCCGTGAACTGAAAGTGGGAGACGTCGTTCAAATCAACGGCCGCATGTACACTGGCCGCGATGCGATCCACAAACACTTGAGTGACAATGATGCGCCTGTCGACCTTGACGGACAGATCATTTACCACTGCGGGCCGGTCATGCTAAAGGACGACGAAGGCAACTGGCACGTGAAAGCAGCCGGACCGACAACATCGATTCGTGAGGAGCCTTACCAAGGGGACATCATGAAGCGTTTCGGCATTCGCGCGGTCATCGGAAAAGGCGGTATGGGTCCGAAGACACTCGCTGCTCTTAAGGAGCATGGCGGTGTCTATCTGAACGCAATCGGCGGAGCCGCTCAATACTACGCTGACTGTATCAAGGGTGTAGACGGTGTCGACCTGATGCAATTCGGTATCCCTGAAGCTATGTGGCACTTGAATGTAGAAGGGTTCACTGCGGTTGTGACGATGGATTCTCATGGGAATTCCCTTCACGAAGAAGTGGATAAATCATCATTGGAAAAATTGGCGCAGTTCAAGGAGCCGGTTTTTAAATAAGGAATTGAGGCTTTCTGGCTTCAGTATACGTCTCGTGTTATTAAACACGGGACGTTTTTTTATACGATTATATTGGGGATTTTTTGATATTTCGTGTTCTGCTTATGGTAAAATAAGGGTATTGTTTTGCAAGAAACAAAAAGGATGGGGGAAGCTGAATGAGTTCAAATCACGGTACACATACATATACACCGCCGAAACATATCGTCTCGGCTGCAACGATTGTCATCAATGAGCAGGGGGAGCTGCTGTTGATCAAAGGTCCGAGAAGGGGATGGGAAATGCCTGGCGGACAGGTGGAAGAAGGAGAATCGATGAAGGAGGCAGCCATCAGGGAGACCATCGAGGAATCCGGAATTGTGGTTGAGGTCACGAAGTTCTGCGGCATTTTTCAAAATGTGGGTAAGTCAATTTGCAACACGTTATTTTTGGCGAAGCCCGTCGGAGGGACGCCGACCACTTCTTCAGAGAGCCTGGAGGTCAGTTTTTTTCCAATCGATCAGGCGCTGGAAATGGTAAGTCATTCGAATTTCAAGGAGAGAATCAAGTACTGTCTGGATGAAGAGACTCATCCGTTTTATGTAGAGTTTTAAGTTATTCTCACATAGGTTTATAAAAAAGGGGGCGATGTTCATGTGGTGGTTCTGGATCATGATCGCTGGCATTCTGCTCTTTGCCTATCTGATTGATGTCAGGAGGAAAAGAAGAAAGGATGCCAACCATCTCCCGGGGATCAATCCTGGTGAGAAGCCGGGGGAGGACCAGAATTATTCGATGGGCAGTCATCGTGATTCTGGCGGGAGCACTGGTCAGTAAAGCGAACGAAAGAAAACGCAGCGGGTTTTTCATCCTTTGCGTCTTTTTCAGTGTGGTTCAGGAATAAATCATCCAGCAATCATCTAAATTAAGACCAAAGAGACTTTCCATAAAACGCCATATCCATTATACTACGGAGGAGTGGAGGGATTGTATGAATCAGTTAAAAACAATCATCATGATCATGGTCGCAGCCGTACTTCTGCTAGCTGCATGCGCTGAACCTGACAACAAAGTGAAGATCAAGACGATCGACAATGTAGAGATAGAAAAAATAAAAGAAATGACAGGCACCTATGTCGGGGACAATAGTAAGGTAAATAGTATCGTACAAAGTCTTGCCGGCGGTGAAACGGTGAAAGGCATTGATTTGTCCGGTGAAGAGATCAAGGTTACATATGGATATGAAGAGGGTTCCGAGATTTCTGAAGAACAAATGAACGAGTACTGGTTCAATGGGAAGAATATCGATAAAAAGAACTTCTATTATAATGCCATTTACCTGACGCTTTTAGTGCCGAATGCAAAAGGATTTGAGTTTACGATTGACGAATCCACGGTTCAAGTCACGAGAGAGCAGATCGAGAAAGAACTGAAAGAAGAATTTAAGGATTATCCTGATGTGAACGATGAAGAAGCGGTAAAACAGTTCATTGAAAAAAATAAATCGAAATTGAAGGAATTGGCTTCTGAGGAGTATCAGGCTTTTCAATAGAAGATAGCAGCACTTTGAATCCTCATTAAGAAATAGAGAAAAATCGACAAATCGAGCATAAATCTCTGAATTCGAGCAATTATGTAAGTATTTCGAGCGAAAAATCTGCCGCGAGCATGAAGGACTAACAATTTGGATACTTTTAGTAAGCATGAAACCTCAAACTTCTCAAAAACTAAAGGAAAAGCAAGAGAAGGAAGGTTATTATGATCAAAGTATTGAAAATCCTAGTGATTGCAGCGCTTTTCTTATTGATCTTGCCCGCCCAGGCTGAAGCCGTTTCGAATAATCCGATTGGCTGGGGCTTCAAGAAAAGCCGGGATGAAGTACCTGCTGAAGCCGGGTCTTCGCATGACGCCCTGCTTGAGAAATACGGTGCTTTCTATAAGGGTTCCCCTGATAAAAAAGACATTTACCTCACATTTGATAACGGCTACGAAAATGGCTACACAGAAAAAGTGCTTGATGTGCTGAAAAAAGAAAAAGTTCCGGCCACATTCTTCGTCACAGGCCATTATCTGCTCAGTGCGGATGACCTTGTGAAACGAATGGTGAAAGAAGGGCATATCGTCGGGAATCACTCCTGGCATCATCCTGACTTCACCGCGACGACCGACCAGCGTGTCCGGGAAGAACTTGAAAAGGTCAAAGTGAAAACAGCCGAGCTGACAGGACAGAAAGAAATGAAATACCTTCGTCCGCCGCGTGGCGTCTTCAGCGAACGCACGCTGCAAATCGCCCAGCAGGAAGGCTACCGCCACGTCTTCTGGTCACTCGCATTCGTCGACTGGAAAACAAATGAACAGCGCGGATGGCAATACTCCTACGACAACATCATGGCCCAGATCCATCCGGGAGCCATCATCCTGCTGCACACGGTGTCCAAAGACAACGCTGATGCATTGGAAAAAGCAATACAAGATCTGAAAAAACGCGGCTACACATTCAAAAGCCTGGATGAACATCCTGCAATGAAATAGGAGGGACGGGCCTTTAGTTTGCTAAAGGCCCGTCCCTCTGTACGTTAGTAATTCAGTACCAAAGTATAATGGCTTCGGGATCATTACCGCAATCTATAAGTCTGTACACATTGTCAGCCATTTCACCATTAGTGTATTCGATATTTTTGCAGGTAAAGTTTTGCACTTTTCCGTCTCCAAACTTATCTCTTCGTGTATCCATTACCGATTTGAATACTTTACCGTCGAAACGGATGTCGTGCAGGATCGGATCCCCTTCTTCTGTATAGAAGACAATCCGGATATTGTCTTTCTTACCATTCTGCACATTTTCATAAAAGTCCCCGAATCGTTCAAGATTCTCAACATTCCCATGAGTATCCACGATATCCGTTTCATTTGGTTCATAGTCCTCGACCGGTTTCCCCACTTCCATCCCAGCCTGGTCCCCCGGCTCGTCACAACCCCCAGCCAGCAACACAAGCAGCAATATGGCAGCGATCAACTTTTTCACACCCATCAGCCCCTTTTACCTGATTCTACCATAATAGACGTACCGTAACGTTGAAGTGTTACACCCGCCATATGCTATAATACACATACGAGTTTTGACGCGGAGGGATGAGGATAATGGTTACGAGGAATGTTAGGATTGAAGGGCCGTATGATTTCGACCGGGTGCTGGACAGGCTGTCGCTGGATCCTTTGAATGCAGTAGACAAGGAAGACCGCAGCGTGAAGGTCCCATATTATCTCGCGCATGGCGAAGGAGAGGTCATCAAAGTACAGGCCACCGGCACGACGGACGATCCAGAGTTTGCGATTACGTTTGAAAACGAAGATAATCTTGAACAGAAGCACAACCGGATCGCAGAGATTTTTCAGTGGCATATCGGTCTTCACGACGTGCACGAGCACTTTCTGCAAACCGAGCTGAAGCCAATTTTCGAGGAGCATATCGGTACGCCGATCATCCTTGAATTCGATCCGTTTGCCACGATTGTGAAAAGCATTATCCATCAGCAGCTCAACCTGAAGTTCGCATTCACGCTGACGCATCGGTTCGTTACGACTTATGGCTGGCAAAAGGACGGCGTCTGGTTTTACCCGTCGCCTGAAAAAACATCCGGGCTCACAGTGGAAGAATTGCGAGAGCTTCAATTTTCACAACGAAAAGCGGAGTACGTCATCGGCCTCGGGCAGAAGGTTGCGAGCGGTGAGTTGAACCTGGACGCACTTCTTCACGAAACGGATGAAGTCATCATTAAAGAGCTGACAAAAATCCGCGGCATCGGACCATGGACGGCTCAAAGCTACTTGCTGTTCGGCCTCGGCCGCCCGAATCTGTTTCCAACAGCAGATATCGGCATTCAGAACGCCATCAAACTTTTATTTAAAATGGACCGGAAGCCCACCCAAGAAGAGCTTGAACAATTCAGCTCGCCGTGGAACCCTTATTTAAGCTATGCATCCCTGTATTTATGGAGAAGTATCGAATAGAACGGACGTGAATCAATGAAAAAGCAATATACGAAAAATAGGCAAGGCAACAATAATGAAGTGAAAATCGAGCTGAAACAGCAGTTTCCGCTTACGATAAAAAAGATCGGCATCAACGGTGAAGGCATCGGATTCTTTAAACGGAAAATCGTCTTCGTACCGGGTGCCCTGCCTGGTGAGGAAGTCGTCGTCGAAGTCACCAAGGTGCATCCGAAATTCACCGAAGCCCGTATCAAGAAAATCCGAAAGAAATCACCGCAGCGGACAAAGGCACCCTGCCTCGTCTACGAAGAATGCGGCGGCTGCCAGCTTCAGCATCTTACCTATGAAGGTCAGCTTGAAGCGAAGCGCGATATCGTCATTCAGTCCCTGGAACGTCATACAAAACTGAACCTGGACGAACTGGATGTTCGTGAGACGATCGGCATGGACAATCCATGGCACTACCGAAACAAGAGCCAGTTCCAAGTGGAGTCCCATAAAGGAAAAGCATTCGCCGGCCTCTACAGCATGAACTCCAACAAGCTGATCAACATTGACGAATGCATCGTCCAGCACTCGGCAACGAACAAAGTCACCACCGAAATCAAGCGAATCATCAACGACTTTAACATCCCTGTCTTTGATGATAAAAAGAAGAAGCCGATCCTTAGAACGATCGTGACGCGCGTCGGTTTCGAAACAGGACAGGTACAGGTCGTACTGGTTACTTCGGAGAAAAAGATCCCACGCAAGGAGCTGTTGATTTCAGAGATTGAAAAACGTCTGCCTGAAGTCGTTTCGATTGCACAGAACATCAACCCGAAGAAAACAGGCATCATTTTTGGAGATGAAACGGTTCATCTTTCCGGAAAAGAAAGCATTGAAGAGCGATTGGATGAGTTCACGTATGAACTATCCGCACGTGCCTTCTTCCAGCTAAACCCGACCCAGACCTCGAAGCTTTATAACGAAGCGAAAAAAGCAGCGGGGCTGTCGGGAGAAGAAAAGGTTGTCGATGCTTACTGTGGAGTGGGAACAATCGGATTGTGGCTTGCTGACGGAGCAAAAGAAATCCGCGGTATGGATGTGATTAAAGAAGGTATCGATGACGCCAAAAAGAACGCTGAACGATTCGGAGTCAATCACGCAGAATACTTCGTCGGCAGTGCCGAAGAGCTCATGCCGAAATGGAAAAAAGAAGGCTGGAGACCGGACGTGGTCGTCGTCGATCCCCCGCGTACGGGCTGCGATCAGAAGTTCCTTGATACAATCAAAGAAGTGAAGCCGAAGAAGTTTGTGTATGTGAGCTGCAACCCTTCGACACTGGCAAAGGATATTGAGTATTTGAAGAAGCAGTACACTGTTGAATATTTGCAGCCGGTGGATATGTTTCCGCAGACGGCGCATGTGGAGTGTGTGTCGCAGTTAATTTTGAGAGAAGATTAATTGTTCATTAAAGGTGAACGATAAGTTATGAGAGGCTTGCCATTCTTGTCAATATCAATTCGTTCGACAAGATAGTGAAGCATCTCTTCTGTTACTTCATTGTGAGAAGCGAACTTATTTAAGGTCTTCCTTAATAAGAGAGCATCTTCGGCAATATCCTTAAATTGGAGTGAAGCGCCTAGCTCACTCCTTTTTATGTTCAATTGATTAGCTTTTTCTACCAAATCATCTGCCGCTGACCTATATTCTCCATGAGTGATTAGATTATCAGCAAACATGTCAAGGAATCGTTTCTTTTTTGATTCGATTTCTTTAACCTCGACATCGATTTGCTTTATCTTATCTCTTATTTCATTGTTTTTTTGAACAGCCTCTTTTTTTTGGTTTTCTAGTAACTTATTTTTGTCCACTTTGCGATTGGCTATTTTTACATCTTGGAGGACCCGTTCCTTTAGGAGTTCTTCTTTTATCGCTCGATGAGTACAAGCTGACTTCCCATGTCGGGAATATCTCCCACAAATATACCCTTGTCTATTTTGCTTAAACCACATTCCAGTCCCACAATCAGCGCAAAAAAGCAAATTTGTAAACAAGTGTACCTTGCCTTTAGTTCTGTTCTTTTTCCGTGATTTCATAAAAGCTTGTACTGCTTCAAACTCCTCACGTGAGATGATGGGAAGGTGAGTGTTTTTCTTGATGTACTGCTTTTCTGTAGGAACACTGTCTCTTTTAGTAGATGTTACACTTCTGGTTGTTTCTCTTCCTTGAACCAAATCGCCGACATAATGGGGGTTGCTAAGAACAAACTTAATAGCTGAACCGTGCCAGAACCTCCCAGCGTTTTTTTTACCAGCCACAGCTGCTGGAGTAGGAAATCCCTTATTGGAAAGATGTCGCGCTATTGAGTCAACACCTTTTCCGGATAAATACATCTTGAAGATTAACCTAACAACATCTGGCGTTCCATCTTCAGCTATATAGAGTTTTTTATCCTTCAGCTTATATCCATATGGAGCATTGGAACCATTAAAGTCACCCTTTTTTGCTTTGGTACTTAATGCAGCCTTGATTCGCTCTGAGGTACGTTGGGACTCTTGTTCATACATCCAGGCATATAAACCAAACATATGGCTGTTTCCTTCTAAAGAGTTAATGGCATTGTCAAATGTAATGATGTGAATATGGTTATTTTCAGCGACATCTTTAATTTCATATGACAGTTTGCCGTTTCTGGCTAGACGGGATAACTCCTTTGAAAGGATAATATCGAACTTTCTACCCTTGGCGTCCTCAATTAATTGACGTAGGTTTTCACGCTTTTTGTCATTGGTTCCTGACTCAACATCAACATAAAAGCGGTATAAGTCCCATCCTCTATCTGCTATTATGTTGAAAAAGAAACGTTGTTGGTTTTCCAGAGAAGTCTTTTGCTCTTCCTTATCCGTGGAAACACGGATGTATACTGCACATTTTATAGCATCTCAACTCCTTGGTTATTTTGGTTGAGATGTAGTAGTGTTTACCTTGAATTAATTTTGACGTATTAAGAAGTATTTAACCGTATTAGAGCAATTACCTAGTCATGAAGTTAGGTAAAGTGAATAGGTTTTATAAACGATGTGAATTTCTAGGGGGGCTTACTGTGTATAATAAATGGTACACAAAAGAACAAATAAGCTTACAACAGTTACAATGTTCAATATGTAAAGGTTGGGACAAATATACTTATGAAGTTCAATCTTCCCTTGGAGAAAGAAATATAACAATATGCTTTCAGTGTTATCATAGTCAAAATAAAAAGTCATTATCTAAGAGTGATTAATTTAAATAATATGGAAAAACCTCAAAAGATTGGTAAAATGAAAGTATCATCTCTTGGGGGGGAATTTTGTGAGAAAATTATATGAACGACAATTAGGTTCCACGTGGAGAAAATGGGACTTGCATATTCATTCCACTTTTTCAAAAGAGTCTTCGGCTAAGCTGTCAGTCGAGGAAATTTTTCTTTCGGCTATCGAAAAAGGCATTTCTGTAATATCAATCACAGACCATTCTAACGTGGAATCTCTGGATTCTGCTTGGGAAATTTATGAGTCAACTTTCGAGAAAGATGGAGAAATTTATCATTATAAAGACTATATAAATTTTATTCCTGGAGTAGAATTAAAAACTGACAAGGGTAACAAGCCAATTCATCTTATCGCTTTATTTCCGCAACATTTAAATTTTAGAGGGTACACTGAGAAAGTTGATACTTCTTTTTTAAAAACCGAGTTTCTAAGTAAACTTAATTGCACTGATAGCAACATACGTGCTGCTGGTGAAGGTGATTATAATAGAGGGTTATTATCTATAAATGTAAATTTTGAGAATGCAAGTAAACTTGCGAGAGAATTGGGAGGTATCACTGTTGTTCATAATGGTTCTAAGTCAAATGGGTTTGATAACGGACTTGAACATTGTGGGATAGACCCTACAGAAGAACAGTTATTAGCTACATTTAACTATTTGAAAACTAACCTTATGACAGAATATATAGATATTTGTGAGCTGCCTTCTTTAAGTAAATCTAATCTAAAGGACAAAGAATTCTATCTTAATCAATTTAACAAGCCGTGTATTCATTGTTCAGATTCCCATTCAGAGTTTTCAGGAGAAAAATTCACATGGATAAAAGCTGACCCTACTTTTGAAGGACTTAAACAAATAATATTTGAACCACGGAATAGAATACATCTAGGAGAAGCACCACCTATAGAACCGTTATATAAAATTGATAGTGTTAAGTTTTCTTTTCCAAGAGGAACTAAACTTGGGAGGGAAGATTTTTGCTTAGCAGGGGAAAATGAAATGATTTTCAATCCTAATTTGACCTGCATTATCGGTGGAAGAGGTAGTGGAAAAAGTACAGTACTTAACTTAATACACGAAAAACTACAGCCTTCTGAAAATAGATTCTTTAATAATCATGCCCTTGAATTAGAGAAAGGCAAAGTTATTTCTGATTATATTACGATAGATAATGACGATGATAAGAAACATGTAGAATTCTTAAGTCAAAATGAAATAGAGGAATTCGCTCTGAATCAAAATAAATTTACTAAAGCAATTTTCTCTAGGCTGAAAAAGCTTGACGATTCAAGTGAATTGAAGAATAGAGACTTAGAGCTTTTTAAATATATTAGTGAAATTAATGAAGTGATTTCGAATACTGAAAACCTAAAAAAACTTAGGGAAAAGAAAGAAAACTTAATTAAAGAAATTACGACAAATGAGAGATTGGTTTCATCCCTTAAAGATGAAGAGTACATAAATATAACTACTCAAATTAAGATAATGGATAGTGAATCACAACAAATCGATACTTCCAAAAGAAGGCTAGATAATATTCTTTTAGATTTAGAAAAAATACTAAAGAAAAATAATTTAAAGTTAGAACCAAAGAATATTTATGATGAAAACTATCTTAAGTTGATTAATCTAATTTCTGATGAAATTGAACTAAACAGAAATTATGAAGTATTCAAAGATATCGTGATGCGAAATGAAGATTTAAGACAAGAGTTAAAATTGAAAAAATACAAACTTGAGGAATTTCTTGTTACGAGAGGATTAATTGGTGAAAATATTAAGGATGTTTCAGAGGCAAACCAGAAGATTAATATAGCAAATAATGAACTCCAAGAACTAGAAGTAGAGTTAACTCAATTAGAAGAGGAGGTTCAATCCTTTCAATATAGCTCCAGAACAAAAACCAGCTATGAAGACAAGATATCTACTATGCTTGAAATGCTAAATAAAGATTTAGAAGAATTAAATGAACATGTAAAAACAATCGAGTTAGAATACAATTTTAATAAGGAAGAAGCAAATGATGTATTACTAGAAAAAGTAAAAGAGAAATTTCCGAAAAACGATATATTTAAGCCTTTAAGAAACAATGACATAAAGAGGTATATTAATTGTATTGACCCGGTGCAAGTTGATGAAAAAGAGACTTTTTTAGATGCACTTGCTTCAATTGGTACACAAACCAAAACCTTTAAAGCTTTACATGAATTTTTTGCAATTGATATTAACTTTGAAATATACAAATTATTGATTAATGAAACATATTCTGATGTAGAACAATTTAAATCTATCAATGTTTTTTATGATGGCAAGCCCTTAGAAAATACTTCTTTTGGACAGAGGTGCACTGCTGCAATTGTTGTTCTGTTATTACTTGGTAACAACCCTATTATTATTGATGAGCCGGAAGCACATCTTGATAGTGGGTTAATTGCTGACTATCTTGTTGGATTAATAAAGTCTAGCAAGCTTAAAAGACAAATAATTTTTGCTACTCATAATGCAAACTTTGTTATTAATGGTGATGCTGAATTAATTCATTTTCTTGATATTAATAATGGAAAAACAAACTTTAGCTCTTTTACTATTGAAGATACTAGAAATAGAGAAAAGTTATTAAGGCTTGAGGGTGGAAAAGTAGCATTTGAACAAAGAGAAAGAAGATATCAATTTAAGTAATTGAATAATATATATTAAAGCAGCATACTTTTTTTGAAGTATGCTGCTTTTTAATTATTTGTTTTCCAATATAGGTCTTAATTCATTAAAACTCGTGCAATTGTTTTCTATCACTAGTTCCCAAACAACCCTAGAATTATTTATTCCTATTTTGGGCATGTGCCTAGTCCACAGCTCCATTTGCTCTTTCTGAGTCAGACCAATTCTTTCTTTTAGCAATCGCTTTAACTCATTATAATTTAGTTCAGTGTTTATTTTGTCTCCCTTGCGTTGTTCAAGAAGCTCTTTTAGTATTAAGTCCTGTTCCTCTGCTTTTCTTTTCCGCTCCTCTTCTTCTTGTTCCAACCTTAGTTTTCTCATTTCCTCTTGATATCGTAGCTGCTCAGCAAAAGATTCCTTTTTTTGTTTGATTTTTTCTTGAAAAGCTTTTCTTTGTTCTGATTCAATTTCAGGATTGCTAAGCTTAAATCCGTCTTCAACAGCTAGGGCTTCAGCGAAGGGCAATTCATACCCTTCATTTACTAAGAAAGCCCGCAATGGTTTTAATACACGGTCTTTTAGAAAGCGTTGGACCTTTATAACTACTTTTTCGTCGTTATTATATATATAGTAAAGGCTTCTAACATCAACTCTTTCAATAAAAGATGATGGGTAGTTAAAGTAATCAAAAAACTTCTCATCAGCAACTTCATTTGAAATAAGTTTGTCCCAGATATTGTCTTCCCTTGTTTTTAAGGCAATAGAGAGTTCCGCATCCCATAATATGATACTGCTTTTATCTTTTTCGATAGCTTGTTCTTTTTTCTCTATGAACCAAATAGGCTCTACACCTTTATCAAGAAAATATTCATGCCTCTTTTTTATTTGTTGAGCTAATTTACTGTCATCTGAGGGACTAACATTTGTAATAATTGATACTGCCAGTTCTTTCTTCGGTATTTTTACATAAATATCAGGGTACTCTTTCCAATCGGTTTTTGCCTTATATCCTACATTAACGAACATTTCTTTATTAACTTTTGATTTTATTTCTAATTCATCGAGGATGATATCAATCAAGACTTTATGAAGCTTTGATTCTCTTTCAATTTGCTTCGTGTATTTTTTTTCCGCTTTGTCGACCATCCTTGATTCTTCACAGGCTTCTGAGTGTTGATGGGAGAAGTAAAGACCTCTTTCCTCTCCGTGTTTTACAATTAACCTCGCTTGACAGTAAGGACACTGATATATTTCTTTTTTTGCTAGCTTTTTGAAATTATTTACTTCATCATCTGTCGCAGAATAAGGCAACTTAACAAGTTCGTTATCAATTACATGCAAAGCTTCACGCATTTTCTCACCCCAGGATAGTCTTTTATTCTATTATTATATATTGTTGTAAATATGTAAATATTTTCTAAAGTAGTAACGTAAAGAAATACGTTGATAGAATCCTAGTTATGGAATGAGAGCAGAAGCTCTTTTTTTTGTTCAAAAACTAGAATAACTGTAAAAATCCCTTTGGAACCTGTTTGTGAAGAGAGGTTTATTTTACAACGTTTATTCTGACTTCTAGTAGGTTTTTCAAAAAAGCCAACCATTATAGCAAATAAAAAAAACGAAATGTGCAATTTTCAAGAGAAGTTTATTTGAAGAGATAATAGTTCGATTTACCATCCATTTTGACATTGAATTGTGTATTATGACTTTACCAAGTTGGTTAACACAAATGACATGTCAATAAATCACATCCTAAGGAGCTAACACAAAATGAAAAACAATAACACGCAACCATTAAATAGAATTCGTAACAGCAACGGTAGAAAGATAGAGCGCTTGCAAAAGAAATATGGGGGTTCAACACTATGAAAAATAATTCTCCCTTTTATCACAAATGGTCCAAGCAAATAGAGAACGCATGTATGGAACAAGGCATTTCTCCAACAGTTGTAAAGAAGTTTTGGGAGATACAAACTAAGTGGGAAGGTAGATGGCAAGATGAAAATGTTTCATGAAAAAATAACTGACAAGATTCCAGGGAGAGTAACGTTTGTCCGAGTTGCCAAAAGACCGGATAGTAAAAAAGAAAAGATTTTTTACCAAGCTGAATTTAACCTGGATTTCAATGAGAAGAACTAGGTTAGTATAGAAACGCTACTTTCAGTCTAACATGAGTTAACAAAAGGCTGGAGGTGTGCCATGAAATACAGAGTAAGCAAAGTAGTGATTGTCGAAGAGCAAAATGAACTAGGTTGTATCTTTCTGGAAAGGCTGATTGAAAGAATGCTTATTGAAGAGTTAGGGATTTCTACTTCATTGCAACCTGTTATTATCAAAAATATGGAAGAGAAAGAGTGAGAGAAATGGGACAAGCGCATAAGTCTGGGAGCTTGAGGAAGAGCCATAGCAGCAAGCTACATATTTTTTTGAGAAGAGTAAGTACAGACAATCAAAATCTCGAAATGCAGTTGGCAGCGGATAAGCAGTATCGAGACATTTTGGATGACGATGATTATCTAGAATTTAATGAGTTGGGCGTATCTGCTAATAAGGTCAAATTAAGAGATAGACCTAGTATGGTAAACATCATTAATTTAATTCGGAACGGTGAGGTTAATACGCTTTATGTATACGATAGAAGCCGTTTATCAAGAAACTTCTACGAATATATGGAGTTGATTGATTTGTTCATTGCCTGTGACGTTAAGGTTGTTTTCACTACATCAAATCCAGGTTATTCCCCCTTTAGTGCAAATTATTTGGTGGAAGGCATTAACGGAATTCTAGTGGAGGAAGAAGGCATCGGGATTGCTACACGGATTTCAGATGTCAATCGAACTTTTCCAGCAAAAAAGTTCGGTTTTGAAGTGCTTAAGAAAAACACAGATAAGTTCTATACTCCTAAAGAAGAGGTAGCGGTTGAATTACATAATCTGTTTAACACAGCTATGGAGATAAAGGATATGGAATCGTTTGTGATGATGTTAAACGTATATTCCAAACTGCTTAGTAAACAACCAACTGAGATTGTCAAAATGATTCTTGACCCTTTTTATGCTGGAGCAAAGAGAAATGGTGAAGCTTATATAACCTTGAGTCATGTAAAACCATTTTTGTCTTTAAGTGAACATAAAAGTCTACAAGATACTGTAAAACCTTTCGTAGATAAATTACAACATAATTTACATCAGCATCAAGGTGAAAATGTATTGATGCCGATTTGTGGAAAATGCAAAGCCTTTATGAAATACAAGAAAAGTAAAGTTGGGAACACGGGTACCTATACTTGTTCAAATAAACATAAGAAAGTAAGTATCGAAACAGGTATTTACAATGAAGTATTAGTAGAAAATGGCTTTGTGGTGCTTAAGTGTCTAAATCATGAGAAATTAAAGCAGAAGGTAACTAAAGTTGTCAATGATTTGCTGAACGAGACATACCTAAAACTGGACAATGTGCTCAGTAAAATAGAGCATGTAGAGGTAGAAATTGCTACTATTTCTACTGAACAATTGAGCTTTAAAAATCGCGTTGAAACACTGCTGTATAGACTGAAAGAAAACAAAATGGAACGAAGAGAGCTTAAGGAAAGACTTTTACTTTTGGAGAGTCATAAATCCAAGGTTTCTTACCTGGCAAAGAAGCTTAATGTAGCGCAACAATTATCAACTGAAAAAATACTCCAACTGGCACCACTACTTGTTAAGGAATGTACAGTCTATGAGGATACGATTAGTTTTGAGTTTTTCTACAATGAGTTTTTTGATAAAGAGCAATTAGAAAGGATGAAGTAATATGGGGAATTCAGTAAATAATCCGCTGCCTATAAAACAGCCACTAGCTGTTGCATCACTAAGGCGCTCATCTCACAATCAGGAAGGAAATCAGTCATTCGAGATTCAAAAGCTAGCAATTACGGAATTTGCAAAGAGAAAAGGTTATTATCTCCCTGAAGAGTTCATTTTTTATGATGATGCTGTTAGTGCCTACAGGACCCCAGCAAGTAAGCGACAGGGACTGAATCATATGAAAAAAGTAGTATTAGAACAAGATGTTCAAGCGATTATCTTTTATGACTTTTCTCGAATTGATAGAAAGATTTATTCTTTTGTTTCAGAGTTTTATTTTGATGTGATTGCAAAAAAACCAGATGTTCGGTTCTTTGCAACTACAAAAGAAGAAGCATGGACTCCAAAGGATTTAGATGTAAAGCTCCAATTGATATTTGCAAATGCAGAATCCAATAGAAAGTCGATGCAAGCAGTTGATGCACAATTTTCAGCACTTAAAAGTGAAGAACGACGACCGGGTGCCACAGTTCCTTTCGGATATTCACAAGAAAAAACGGAAGTTAAGAACCAAGGAAGTAGAAAGATTTATCCGAACGAAGATTCTGGGGTTGTATTATTTATCTTTCACTTAGCATCATGGGGTTACTCTCTTCAAAAAATTTCAGATACTTTAAACAGTGCCAATATACCTTCACCTACTAAAAAGAAGTGGAGAACGAGTACCATAGAGAATATCTTGAAAAACCCAGTGTACTCTGGAACGTTAAGCTGGAACTTCAAGCGTGAACCCCAGCATCGTGAAAAAACGCACATAATTGAAGGCTTTCATCCTGCAATTGTTCCAAAAACTATGTATCAGATGATTGAGAACAATAGAATGCTAAAACAAACTTTCAATAAGTTAGAAACACCATTTCTATTTGGCGGAATCTTGACATGTAACCATTGCAAAAATACACTGTATCACCGAAACGCGTCCACTAAAAAAGGTGGAAGAAAATATTCTTACCTTAAATATGGCTGCCGAACTTGCGGATACGAATTAGATTATGAAGAAACTCATGGAACCTTATTCAAAAGAATAAAAGAGCAGTTAGGTCTTTCGATTAAGATAAATGAAGAGACCATTAAGGCTCAGATTAATGGATTCGTTCAACGTATTGAAGAAAATTTAAAAGAACTTCACAAAAAGTTCGAGCATGTTAGTCAAAACGAAAGTAAGCTTTTACAAGAGCATGAAGAACACAAGCTACAGAATGTTTTCCTGAACGTGAAAGAAAGAATTTCAAAAGAAATTACTGAAATGAATGAGGAAGTCAACATGTTAAGGGGAGTCCAATCTCCAGATGAGCTAAAAGTCTTCCTTAATAATTTTCAATCTTTTGAATTGTCAAATCTCTCCTTAACGGAACAAAGGTTGGTATTGTTGTATCTTATCAAAGAAGTGACCGTGCACCACCAAGAACCCGACCTATGTACGTTTCAAATCCAATTTAAAACGAATCCAGTAGCTTTTCTTACTAATCAGACTGGATAGAAAATCGGAAAATCTTCTACGGAAGTGGATGTATTATCGAACTACTCAGCGGGAGAAACAATCCAACATAACTGTGCTTAACGCTAAACCCTATATATAAAAGGCTTTTTACTTAGTCCAGTTCGGTAATATATCCAGAATACCATGGTAATACGGATAATAAATCGAACTACATATCATCATTTTGGACAGAATATCGAAATTACATACACATAAATATAAACTTTTTAGGGAGAGACACATCATGAATATTACAAGGAAATTCAACAATAGTGGGGCAAGCTTTGAACAAATGTTTAATGATTTAATGAATGCAAAAGTAGATGAGTTCATCACCACAAAATACCTTAAGAAAAAAGATAGCAGAGAAAAAGGGGAGTTACATCATGTATAAAGTAGGGGCGTACGCGAGGGTATCGACACAGAGAGAAGAACAAAGAACATCAATTGAAAACCAAAAGTTAATGTTTGAGAGTTACGTCGATAATAATGGTTGGTCTTTGAGTGAATTATACATAGATAAAGCGACCGGGACCAAAGGAAAGAGAAAAGAACTTTTAAGATTAATTGAAGATATTAAAGAGAAAAAAATTGACGTTGTTCTGGTGAAGGACCTCTCGAGACTTGCAAGAAATGGTCAACTTTCATATTCAATAGCAAACCTAATGCAAGAGAAAGGCGTCCACATAATTTCTTTAGATGGAATGGTTAATTCATTAGAAGGTAATGTTCAAAATTTTGGACTTTTGGCATGGATGTATCAGCAAGAATCTGAAAATTTGAGTAGGAAGATAAAAAGTACAAAAGAAATAGGGGCTATTAATGGAAAGTATCAAGGTTCTACTCCGCCATTTGGATATGAAATTGTTAAAGGGAAACTTTCCATTAGGAACGATGAGACTCCAGCAATTGTCAAAAGAATTTTCTCTGAGTACATCAACGGTATTGGTGTTGATACTATAGCGAAGAATCTGACCCTTGAAGAGGTGCCAACTCCAGCTCAAGTAATAGGTAAGAAAAATGCTGGGGTTGAATGGAGAGGGAACACAATAAAGACAATCCTTTTGAATCCTCATTATACTGGGCATCTCGTACAATCTCGTACTTCTTCTATTAGTGTAGTAAGTACAAAACGGAAGATAATTAGTAAGGAAGACCAGGTTGTGGTTGAGAATACACATAAGGCAATAATTTCAAAAGATGTCTTTGAAACTGCTGAACAACAAATGAAGTTAAGAAGGAAGAATAAGACAGCTCCGAAACTACACCTTTTCACAAATGTAGCCTTTTGTAAAGATTGTGGCAAGGGGATGTGGTATCGCTCATCTGGAGTGAGATATATTTGTGGTAGTTACGGTAGGTACGGTAAGAGTAAGTGCTCATCACATGCAATAAAAGAGGTAAATTTAAAGCAAGCTATTACTTGCGACATTGATAATTTTCTATCTAATCTAGATATGAACCTACTATCAAAGCAATTCGAAAAAAAGATTAAAAATGCACTTTCACACAGCACAAAAGAAAAGAAGAATATTGAAGATAAAATTACTGTTATCAAAAATAGAAAAGTAAAATTTGCTAAAATGCTTGCTGATGACCAATTAGATTTTGATACTTATAAAAGTGGGACAAATGAAGCTAACAATGAACTAGAAAAATTGAATAAGCAGAAGCAAATGTTAGATTATAGTTCAAATCAGAATAAGGTAGATTTAAAGAAACTACATACTGATTTTAAAAAGTTCCTTTATTCAGAAGAGGTTCTACCTGAACTAGTTCACCGTTTCATTTTACGAATTGAAATTGATTCTGATGGAGCTCCGAATATTTTTTATAATTTTTCAAAACCAAAGAAGGCTTTAGTATTTTAAAAGAGATACGCTTAGTGTAATTACTAAGCGTATCTCTTTTTAAACATTATTGTTTGACTAAAATCCAATACAATCTCTTCTATAATAATGTAATATTAAGGAAGGGAAATCCTTTTACAAAAATAGATAAAAAAAGTTTATTAAGGCTTTAGTAGTTAGTTTAAAATAGGGGGTCCAAAATGACTATAGTGTCAGTATATCGTAAAGATAAAACGGCAGTGTTTGCATCAGATTTTCGAAGTACCACTAAAGGAAACCAAACTGATGTTTCACTAAAATTCACAGACATTGGTAATGATATTGGTTTATTCTTTTCAGGTGATGCATCGTTCTGGAACGAAAATATACAATCAATAAAAGAAATAACAAAAGAGGTTTCTTTTTTAAACGTTTGGGATAGGGAAGGTCCCCTTTATGAAGTTATAAACAATGCGTACTGGAGTCAGAAGCCTAGAATTAGAACAAGGGCTATTGGATTTATGATTAATAACCAAACCCAAGATAACAAAATGTCTACTATTGATATACATCCAGGTTTAGGAGTTAGATTTGTCCCTTTAGAAAATAACCGTTCTTTGGTCATTGGTTCTGGAGCGTTCCTAACTAATATAGAAGAACGAATCAATAAACGTATTTTGCGAGATAGAGAGGAATTTGGCGATGATTTATACTCATTGTCAGATTCAATGCGTAAGGAAATTCTAGAATCTTTATTAAATCATGGTTCTAGTTCTTTTAGGAAATTAGGAATTTCACCATACATGGCACTACATACTTTAGCAGGTTCTCATTTTATGATAAGAGGAGAACATATCCAAGGAGAGGTATATAGTGATAAGCAGAACTTTAAATATGATTACTCGTTTTTAAGGGATGAAAACTCCAATCAAATAAAACTTATTGACCATATTAATGATAAACAATTACTAGTTGATGATGTTACAAATATAGATAATTCTCTTTCTGGTGATTTATTTGACCCTCAACAAATTACATCAATCTTTGACCCAGAAGTAGAATTTCAAAATAATGACTTTGTCTACTTATTTCATCAATGGGTAACAATTCATGACGAAGCTAGATTTTCCAACGTCGAGAGAGAAACAATAAGTGTATTTAGAAGTCTGAAAAGAATAAGTTTTAAGCAAGTACTTAACTATGACTTTAGATTATCTCATAGTAGTGAACCTATTTCTGATATTAAAGATTTCCCATTAAAATATCTTCAAAACTATCCAGATTGTAGAGACCAATATTTTGTATTAACAGAGATAAAAGATAAGCAATTTTTAAAAGAGCTCAATCAAGACCAATTATTTGACCACAATTGGCTATCTTCTTACATAGAAGATTACTATAGAATTTTTTTTGTGAAATAAATCTTGAAGGAGGTATAAGCATGATTAAAGTGTATGTTGATAACATAACTAATGAATTTTTATCGTCTGTAAACAAAAATATCAAAGAATTTCTTGAATTCTATATTACAACCCAAGAAGACAACGAGGATGAATTTCGTTATGAAGGGATATTTCCTGAATTTTTATTTAGGACAAATAAATCAAAGTGTAAACACGTAGTAAAAGAGCTTTATGAATTTTCAAAGGATAGGTACATACATACTTTATCTCCTCTGCATGAGTACGCTCTATTTCATATAATTAAGTATTGTGAAGATATCTATAGTGATTATGAACAAGATAAAGGGGAAGGGGATGACTCTTTATTTAAAATAATAGAAGAAACTTACGAAGACGAAGAAGAATATCCGAATGAAAATGGAGGATATACACTTTTTAATTTTCATACATTCGATTTTTATTACCAAAACCTTTTTCAAGATTTTGATTTTCTCGATGTAGATTTTTATTATAACAAATTCAAATTATCTCCTATCTTTTTTAATAATAATATTAATTTAAACTTAGATGATTACATTGAACTCATGCCATTTGACATTAGAGATGAATACCTAAGGCTAAAAGCAGTAAGTGAAACCATAGATGTTAGTGAACAAAATAAACAAAAAACTGAAGAATATACAGAATCCCTAGTAAAAAGATTGAAAGGTATTATTCCTGGTAAAAATGATGCAAAAAAATATGAAATATTAATGGAAGAGATACTACGATATGTTTTTTCAGCTTACCTTACAGAACCACGTGTCCAAGTGAAAACTTTCGATAATAGAGAAATAATTGATATGACTTTCTATAATTCTGCAACCAAAGGTTTTTGGCATGATGTAAAAATTAAACATCATAGTAATGTAATAGTCATTGAAGTAAAGAATAAAGAACTTCTAGGGAACGAAGATATTTTTCAAATATCAGCTCGACTAAATGATGATATTGGTAGATTTGGTATTATGGTAGCAAGAAATATAACAGAACTAGATAAAGAAAGAATTTATAGAAGGCTATACAAAAGTAATAATGTAATATTATTACTTTCTGACGAGGACATTATACAAATGTTAAGAACAGATGAAGATGCAACGCAATATATAAAAAATATGTATAGAGTGTTTTTGGAAGAAGCATAGCTGGATTTTTATTGGTCTTTTTTATTTGCGAAAAATGCACTCAACATTGAAAAGTATGGAAATTTTTTTTGATAGCACCACGATGATGTTCAAAATAATAAAGGAGGATAGATGAGTGCAGTTTTCAAATGAAATAGCAGAGGGTTTGATTGTTCTCTTTGGTGTTTAAGAAGTAGGATTATTATTGCGATGTATATTTTGAAGCATGAAATGACTTACTCGCAAAGGAAAGGATTAAATTTTATATTTGAATCGTCCCCTTATTCTTGCTGAACTTAGTCTGCTTTTCATTAAATTGATTGATAAACCTAATCAAATCCTCTCTATCAAGTAAGAGAACATTATTTCTTTTGGCAGTGATTTTTGCTGGTTCTGAATAATAGCGATTAGTTACCACGAATTTTTTTGTGGCATTGTAATAACCTGCTGCCCCAACAACCTGATTAACTGCATCAACACCGACTTTTTGGTTTGCACCGTATCTTTTAGCTTGAACGACAGTTTTTTCTTTGTCCTTCTTTAAAATTAAATCACAACCGAAATCACCTGAAGGTTTTGTAATCTCAACATAGTACCCTAGATTTCTAAACAGAGGAACTAGATAATGCTCAAATTCTATCCCGCTCATATTGTCTACCTCTTCGATAGGTTCTATGTAGGTTGTGGGCTTAATGTTAAATAGTAAATCTTTACACACAAAATAGAACTTCCGCAGAATAAGAAATATGGCACCGAAGAATGCAATTAATACTACAAGGTTTAAAGAGGTACTTAATACTGGATTGCTAGTCATAGCAGCCAATGTAGTAAGGAATAAAAAAGATACTATACCTAATATTATTTTACTTCTTAGTCTCCAATATCTAATTGTAGAGAGTATGAAGAGGTGGTCTTTAAACCTTAAGAAGTGTCTGTTATACTTTTTAAATGTTTTTAGGTACTTAAATGTAATTAACAGAAGACCTCCTAAGACAATAAAAATTCCGATTTGTGGGTATTCCATCATATAGAGTGCAATCAAGAAAAATATGGAGAAGATAGTTTCTGCTTTTTTAACCCTTTTTTTACTCACCAGCTTGTCCCTCACCCTTCCTTTTTATTAATTATTTACATAAGGGAAAGAGGTTATGCTTAATTCTAACTAATTGTTTTAAACGAGTTTGTTATTATGCCATTGGATAAGAGGTTTGAATATTTGGTGTTGTAAAGTTGACGTAAATAATCTTTACGTCTTTTTTGCCTGTTTAATTTGTTAATACAAATAAGCACAATTATGCAATAATACTTCCATATTAAAAGTGTGATAGCACAAAGTTAATCCATATTCTGTATATCTGGTGTATAATATAGTTACAAATCCTTATATGGAAAATGGTGATAAATATGTCAAGTAACTTCTCTTTTCTCAGAGATGGGTGGGATGTTCTAGCAAATCTAGGGGAAACAGCTGAAAAAAACGTATATCAAGACCCTCAGGTAACGTTAATGAAGTTAAGGTTATTTGGAGAAACGATGACCAAGTTTGTTTTAGCTGCGGAAGATATTAAAGAAGCACCCGGAACAACACAGGTTGATAGAATAAATACTCTTCGTAGGGAAGGTCTATTGGAGGTAGAGTTATTTGATATATTTGATAGATTACGCCTTAAAGGTAATAGGGCTTCTCATAGAGCAAACTATGGAGAAACGGATGAAGCAAAGGCACTCACTCATCTAGCATACCGATTATCCATTTGGTTCATGGAAGTATATGTTGATTGGAATTTTAAAGCTCCAGATTACATAGAGCCTCAGAAACTTGAACTTGTAAATACTAGTAAGCTACAGGAAGAATTTGAAGAGAAGATTAGAGAATTAGAAGAACAATTAATATCTGTTCGTAAGAAAGCTCAAGAAGAAACTCCAGACCAAAAGAAAGAACGTAAAAAAATCTCCAAAAGCTTTGTTAGAAGACAGCAATTAACGGAAGCTGAAACAAGAACGATTATTGATGAGAAGCTTCGCATAGCTGGATGGGAAGCGGATACTACCACGATTAATTACTACAGTAAAGGTACACTCCCCCAAAAGAATAGAAACATGGCTATTTCAGAATGGAAAGTTAAAGGTGGAAGAGTCGATTATGCTCTTTTCATTGGCAAGAAGCTTGTAGGTATTATTGAAGCAAAAGCACAGAAAAAGAATATTCCAGGTATTCTTGAAAGCCAAACAAAAGCTTACGCCAAAAACATTGTGCAATTAGAAGACGAAAACCACATTTCTAATGCTAGTGATTATAAGGTCCCTTTCTTGTACGCCACGAATGGAAGACCTTTTTTGAGACAGCTTCAGGAGGAGTCTGGAATTTGGTTTTGGGATTCTCGTAAGCCTACCCAACATGCTAGACCACTTGAAGGATGGCATTCACCTGAAGACCTACAGCTTCTCTTAGAACAGGACGATGCAAATGCAGATAATCGATTGGAACATGAAGACATTACTAAATTCGGTCTTCGTCATTATCAACAAAATGCTGTTCTTTCGGTTGAAAGTGCTTTGAAAGAAGGGCAAAGAAGAATGCTTGTAGCAATGGCTACAGGTACTGGAAAAACAAGAACTGCGATTGCTTTAATGTATCGTTTAATTACAGCAAAAAAGTGCAGGCGTATCCTTTTCCTAGTAGACCGCAATTCATTGGGGAAACAGACTGAGGATGCTCTAAAGGATACAAAAGTAGAGGGCTTATCATTTGCGAGTATTTACGATGTGAAATCCCTTGATGATATGACACCAGAGGTAGAAACAAAAGTTCATATAGCAACGGTTCAAGGGATGGTGCATAGGCTCTTCTACAGCGAAAATAATAAGTTACCGAGTGTTGGTCAGTATGACTTTATCATAGTAGATGAAGCTCACAGAGGTTACACAAGTGACCGTGAAATGACAGAAGAAGAACTCTTATTCAGGGACCAAAACGAGTATATCAGTCAGTATCGGAGAGTAATTGATTTTTTTGATGCTGCCTGTCTTGGACTAACCGCGACCCCTGCTCTTCATACTACAGAGATATTTGGTATACCGATTTTTAAATACTCATATAGTGAAGCAGTTCTTGATGGTTTTTTAGTAGACCATGAACCACCATATTTATTTAAGACTGAGCTCGCAGCTGCTGGAATAACTTTTGAAAAAGATGAAGAAGTTGAGTTTTTTGATGTAGATAACGGTGAAGTCCAACTAGAAAAATTAGAAGATACTGTTCGTTTCGAAGTGGAGCAGTTTAATCGCCGAGTTATTACTGAGCCATATAATAAGGCAATATTAGATAAATTAACCGATTATATTGACCCCTCAAGTAAAGAGAAGACACTTATCTTCGCAGCAACGGACCAACATGCGGATATGGTTGTAAGGCTACTTAAGAAAGCTTTTGAAGAACGTGGGGATGAAGTAGAAGATGATGCCATTGTAAAAATCACTGGCTCTATTTATAAACCACTAGAATCCATAAAAAGGTTTAAAAATGAGCGGCTCCCCAATGTTGTAGTAACTGTAGATTTGTTAACAACAGGTATAGATGTACCTGCCATAACAAACCTAGTTTTCCTAAGAAGAATACAATCTCGTATTCTTTATGACCAAATGCTAGGTCGAGCTACAAGGCTTTGTCCTGACATAAGTAAAACACACTTCAACATTTATGACGCAGTGGGTATTTATGATAAGCTCCAAAGTTATACAGAAATGAAACCCGTAGTAAAGCAGCAGAACTTTGGTATTGGAGAACTATATGAATCGTTGATAAACGCGTCAACTGAAGAAGAAGTCGGATTCTTCCGTGACCAATTAGTTGCAAAAATACAGCGTCGTAAACAAAGGCTTGATGAAGAAGGAAAGCAAAAATTTGAAGAGCTTTCAAACGGTAAGAGTATAGATGAGTGGGCAAAGGAAATGCAATCCTACACTCCTCAAGAAGCAAAACAAAGCAACGTACTCTTTGAATATATGGAGACATATCGTGTGCGAGGGGAAAAACGATATATTTCTAATAAAGCCGACAAGATTACTGAGGTATCCAGAGGATATGGTGAGGGTAATAGTAGACCAGAAGATTATTTGGATGGGTTTGTAAAATTCATACAAGAAAACATAAACGAGATACCGGCACTACAACTTGTTTGTACAAGACCGAAAGATTTAACAAGGAAAGATTTGAGAGAACTCATTACCATTCTTGAAACAAAAGGCTTTAAGCAGTCTCATTTACAAATAGCCTGGAAGCAAGCAAGGAATGAAGAAATTGCGGCAGATATTATAAGTTTTATAAGACAGGCAGCTTTAGGAGTTGCACTCGTTGACCACGACACTAGAATTAAACATGCTATGCAAAAAGTTTACTCGTTACATGACTGGACACCAAGGCAGAAAAAGTGGTTGGAAAGAATCGAAAAACAACTGCTACAAGTCCCTGTTCTCGCCCCCACTCCAGAAGATGCTTTTTCTGAAGAGCCATTTAAGAGCACTGGTGGATACAACATTCTTAAGCGAGAGTTTGGGGATTACATCGATGAAATAGTCCACACAATTAACGAAAACCTGTATGTAAGTTAATTTAAAATAGAACATTCTTTTGGTACCTGTATTTAATGAATAGAGGGATAAAATGTATAAATTAAATCCAATTAGCAATCAATTAGAGGAAATACAAGAAACTACTTTTTATGAAAATGACTTAAAAGAACGAGAACACATAGAAGAATGGATTCGTAAAAGTCCTGAAGTCCTGGAGGAAGACCTCCTAATCGTTGGACATGAATACGATAAATTTGAAATCAACGAACGTCTGGATTTATTAGCTTTAGATAAAGATGGAAATATAGTCGTTATAGAAGTGAAGCGAGATGTCACAGGTGGATATGTTGATTTTCAAGCATTAAAATACGCCTCATACTGTGCTCGATTAAGTCCACAAGACATTTTTGAAATATACTCTGATTATCTTCAAGAATGTGGTCAACAATTGGATGCTAAAGAAAGTTTGATTGACTTTCTTAATGTAGAAAACGAAGAAGAACTTAATAAGATACTAAACACTACCCAACGAATAATTATAGTTGGAAAAGAGATTGATAAAAGAATCTTATCCGTATGTACTTGGTTATATGAGAATAACATTGATATTAAGTGTGTCACTCTAAAACCCTATAGGTTGGAAAACGAAATTATTATTGATACCAATCAAATAATTCCTCCCTATAAGCTAGAGAATTACTACATTAGTAAAAAAGCTGTTGCAAAAGACCGAAAAATTAAAGTTGATGAGGAAGTAACAGAATTCCTACAAGAAGTTTCAAATTATATTAATACGAAGACAAACTACAGAGCTCGATATAGTGGAAACAGAGATTACTTTATAGGGCGTAAATTTATAAACCTACCATGGAAGTTCGTTTTCGCATATAAAAAAAAGGAAAACTGGGCATCTATGTTTATTGAGTCGGATAAATCTCACCCGGTAGAAATAATAAAATATATTCATGAATACAAACTTGAAGAGATGAATGAGAAACTAGGTGTACAAGTAGAGTTGCTTCGTGGAGTTAAGAACACAAACCTATACAAACTAAATGTGAAATTAATTTTTAAAGCTACACAACCATTAGCGGAACGTGTTGTCGAATATAATAATGTCTTTGTGAAATATAAAAAGTTTTTAGAGGAAGTAGTAAGAGAATATAGATGATACCTTAGGGAGTTCACATTGGGCTCCCTTTTGTATGCAAAGTTGGATTTTGTAAGAATTGAAAATAAGTTATAATGATAGGATATGAATTGGTCAGATTATAGGAGGATAATAATGAGCAACCAAGAAATCGTTCAAAAACTATGGAATTTATGCAATGTACTTCGTGATGATGGAATTACATACCAAGAATATGTAACCGAATTAACATACTTATTATTTCTAAAAATGATGAAAGAACAAGATGCTGAGGCGGAAGTAATTCCAGAAGGATATAGATGGGATAACTTATTAGAAAAAGAAGGTCTAGACCTTAAAGCATTTTACCAAAGGATGTTGTTGGAATTTGGGAGTAGTGATAACGAACGCTTACGCCAAATTTATACAGATGCATCTACCAGTATTGCTGAACCAAAGAACCTAGAAAAGATTATTAAGTCCATTGATGCGCTTGACTGGTATAACGCTAAGGAGGAAGGTTTAGGAAACCTTTATGAGGGTCTATTGGAGAAAAATGCAAGTGAAACAAAATCAGGTGCAGGGCAATATTTTACACCTCGTGTATTAATTGATGTCATGGTAGAACTTATGGACCCTAAACCAGGGGAAAGATGTAATGACCCTGCTGCTGGAACTTTTGGATTCATGATTGCAGCAGACCAATATTTGAAGAACAAGACTGATAATTATTTTGAGTTGAATCCTAAAGATGCGGAGTTTCAAAAAAGAGAAGCATTTACTGGGATGGAATTAGTTAAAGGTACCCATCGTCTTGCTCTCATGAATGCTTTACTACATGATATGGAAGGGCGAATAGACCAAGGTGATTCTTTATCAAGTAACGGTAAATGGATGAAAGACTTTGATGTTATATTAACGAATCCACCTTTTGGAACAAAAAAAGGCGGAGAACGTGTAACAAGGGATGATTTAACATTCGAAACATCAAACAAACAATTAAACTTCTTACAATTAATTTATAACGCTTTAAAAGAAGATGGTAACGCTCGCGCGGCTGTGGTTTTACCGGACAATGTCCTTTTCGAAAGTGGCATAGGCGCTCAAATCCGCCGAGATTTAATGGATAAGTGTAATCTACACACAATTTTGCGTTTACCTACAGGTATATTCTATGCCCAAGGTGTTAAAACGAATGTCTTATTCTTTACTAGAGAAAAGACTGATAAAAACAGTACAAATGAAACATGGGTATATGACCTTCGTACAAATATGTCTACTTTTGGTAAGCGTAATACATTAACAAAAGCACACTTTAAAAACTTTATTGCTGCTTATCAATCAGAAGAACGTTCAAAGGTAGAAGACGAGCGTTGGAATAAATTCACACGAGAAGAAATACTGAAAAAGGGAGACAGTTTAGATATTGGACTTATTGCAGATGAATCCTTATCAGCCTATGAAAACTTACCAGACCCTATCAATTCCGCCGAAGAAGCAATAGCTAAACTTCAACAAGCAATGGATTTGTTAAATGAAGTTGTAGAAGAGATAAAAGCTGTTGAAAATGAGGAGCTGGTCAAGAAATGAGTAAAGTTGATAAGACCATTGAAGGACGGTTAGAAGAAGTGTTAGTTTCTAAAGAGGAACAGCCTTATCAAGTTCCAGTCAATTGGGTATGGGTAAAGATGGGGGAACTAATAAAGATAAATCCACCTAAATCAAAATTGGATTTACCTAGTGAACAACTTTGTAGCTTCTTACCTATGAGTAATGTGAATCCAGTGACAGGAAGAATTTATAGTTTCGAGGACCGTTTATTTGATAAGGTTAGAAAGGGTTATACTTACTTCGAAGAGAATGATGTTCTTTTTGCAAAAATTACGCCTTGTATGGAGAATGGCAATACTGTTATTGCAAAAGGATTACGAAATCACTTTGGTTATGGCTCAACCGAATTCTATGTATTTAGAACTCTGGACCAAGTTAACAATAAATACTTGTACTATTTATTAAGGTCTAAAATGTTCAGAAATCAAGCGAAAAGGGCAATGACTGGGGCTGTAGGACAACAACGTGTTCCCAAAAAGTACCTTGAAAATTATCAATTAGCATTACCTCCTCTTCCTGAACAAATACGAATTACTGAGAAGATAGAACGTCTTTTTGGTAAAATTGAAGAAGCAAAGCAGTTGATAGAGGAAGCGAAGGAGACATTTGAGTTACGAAAATCTTCAATAATTAAAAAGATATTAAATGAAGGGGTAAATGAAGTAAATCCTCCTAGAGGATGGAATAAAGTTAAAGTTAAAGATTTATTTTCTATTTTCGGAGGAGGTACCCCAAGTAAGTCTAAACCTCAATATTGGAACGGGGAAATACCTTGGATTTCCGCAAAAGATATGAAAACTCCCCATATTTCTAATACTATGGACTATATAACAGAAGAGGGTTTAAATAATTCATCGGCTAAACTTGCTAAAAAAGGTTCTGTTGTTATGGTAGTTAGGAGTGGGATATTACAAAGGACACTACCAGTTGCCTATTTATTAACAGATTGTACAGTAAATCAAGATTTAAAAGTATTTGATTCAGGTAATGATTTAATTAATAAATATTTTATATGGTATATAAGAGGAAATGAGAAAACAATATTATTTAACTATTCTAAATCCGGCACTACGGTAAATAGTATAGAATTTGAAAAGTTTAAACATCATGAAATTATTATCCCACCCATTGATGTTCTAGAAAAGAAAATAAAAAAAATCGAATATACTATAGAACGAGAAGAAAGTGTTAATCAAGTACTAAACCTAAATAATTTAATAGAGAACTTAACATCCGCTATACTTTTAAAAGCTTATAGAGGTGAACTAGGTACTAATGACCCGTCAGAATTAACTACAATAGAATAATCTAAATAAGTTATTCAGTGGAGATAAACAAAGAACCAGCTACCTGAATTTGGATAACTGGTTCTTTAATTTTGGTCACACTACTACATCATAAATTTATCTGCGACCTACTATCAATACATGTGGAGTGTGTGGCAAAACTAACCTTGAAAATTTAACCTAATAATATTGCGATATAATAAAATCAATCTAACCCAAGTGCCTGAACCCCGATGCATATATCCACCTATGCATTGGGGAACAGGCACTTTTTTATTTTCTTAGTTCATCCATCACTCTTATCCGGATTTGTAGGTAATTGAATTTATTATTTATAGAAGTCAGAAAATTAAAACTTCAATATGATATACTGTTAGACAATGGGGAGTGATCAAGATGGATTTAATGGATATCCAGCCTAGTGTTCAAAATATAGCAGATGCAATTGCAGCAGTTCTTAAAATAGAAGTTGAAATAGCAAATCATCAATTTGTAAGAGTGGCAGGAACTGGTGAAAATAAAGGCGGTGTCCTTCATCAAATGGAGGGGAATCTGGTGTATCAGTCAGCCCTCCGTACGAATTCTCCGGTTATTATCGAAAATCCTGGTTTTGAGTCGGTATGCGAGAGGTGTTTATTTTATCAGAACTGTTCAGAAACCGGAGAGATTTGCTGCCCAATTACATACAAAGGTGAGCCGATTGGTGTGATAGGCCTGCTAGCTTTCAATGAAGAGCAGCGCATACGTCTTTTCCGTAATACTGAGGATATTCTTAAATTTCTTAAAAAAATGGCTAATTTATTGGCGAGTAAATTGCATGAGAATGAGATGCTTCAAATGTTAGCAAATAATTCATTGAAAATGACAAAGATGATGAACTTGGTGAAGCAAGGAATCATTTTAATAGATGAGCAAGGAAATCTGGCAGAAATGAACGTGAAGGCCAAAACCCTTCTTGGAATCAATGAAGATGCTGACTCTGAACATGCAAATGTAGTCTACAATTTATTGAAAGCACTAGACTATAACAATCAGGAAAAAAGGCAGAAAATCAGCATTATTTTAGATGGTCGTGAACAACTTTTATTTGTCACACTTCAAAAGTTAATCACGTCACATCGCTCTACTGAATTTTTATTGATTGTCGAGGCTGTTGAAGAGATCCAGCAGCTTGCGGATATTGCAATTGAAGAAAAGAAGAAAGCCTTTGAACACATTATCGGCATCAGCCCTCAGCTGAAGGAAGTGAAAGAATATGCATTCAAGGCATCTCAATCCCACTCAAGTATTTTAATTCTAGGTGAAAGCGGAACTGGGAAAGAAGAATTTGCAAAAGCTATACATAAAGCCAGTCCACGGAAGGATCAACCTTTAATCACTGTTAACTGTGGTGCTATACCCGAACATTTATTGGAAAGTGAATTATTCGGTTATGAAAAGGGAGCATTTACAGGTGCGAATCAGGCAGGAAAGCCAGGTAAATTCGAGCTCGCCAATAAAGGAACAATTTTCTTGGATGAAATAGGTGAAATGCCTCCTCAATTACAAGTGAAACTATTGAGAGTTCTTCAGCAGGGTGAGGTCGAGCGGCTGGGGGGGACCAAGACAAAAACTGTGGATGTCAGGGTAATAGCGGCTACTAATAGAAACTTACAAGCCATGGTGGAAAATGAATTGTTCCGGGAGGATCTATATTTTCGCTTAAATGTTATTCCGATGATGATACCGGCCCTTCGCAGCCGTAAAGAAGATATTCTTGCTTTAAGTGATTACTTTATCAAAGAATTTAATAAACAATTCCAAACCCAGGTTCTTGGGTTCGGAAAAGAAGTAAAAGAATTAATGATAAATCACCAGTGGAAGGGGAATATCAGGGAATTAAAAAATTTCATTGAATATTTGTTTAACTTTGTCCAAGAAGGATGGATCACTTTGGAGGGATCCGGTGCCATTATTTCCAGGAAGCTGGACATTAAAAGGCAGGAGAGGTCGGCTTATATTCCTTCTTTTTCACTTGAGAAAATGGAGAAAGAAACAATCGAGAAAGCATTGTTATATATTAAAAAAAACAATTTACCAATTGAAAAAGCAAGTGAATTATTAAGTATAGGAAGGGCAACCTTGTATAGAAAAATAAAAAAGTATCAAATTGATACAGGGTCTCATTTTGATACTTCCGTGATGTAAACAGAAACACTGATATAGTCTCAAATTGAGACTGATATCAGTGTATTTTTTTCGGAAAAACCTATTAACTTAATATTCTTAATATTGGCACGAAACTTGCAATATATAAGGTGAAAGCAAAAAAAGGAGGGTGAAGTCGTGATTGAAATAGTGAAATCTTCAAAAGCCCCAGGTGCAGTTGGCCCATATTCACAAGCTGTCATCTCACATGGACAAGTATTTTTATCAGGGATGCTACCTTTAAATCCAGAAACCGGACAAATAGTTGGTGAAACAGTTGAGGAACAAACTAAACAGGTGATGGAAAATATTATCGCCTTGTTAGAAGATGTCAAACTTCAGTTAGAGGATGTGGTGAAGACGACCATATTCTTGGACTCCATGGAAGATTTCCAGAAAATGAATCAAATTTATGGTGAATACTTTTCGTCGCACAAACCAGCGAGAAGTTGTGTGGAAGTTGCAGCCATTCCAAAAGCTGCTCTTGTAGAAATTGAAGTACTAGCACATCTGAAATAGGAGGTTTAGTGATGCAAAAGGCAGAGACAAAAGCAATGAGTTGGACGCTAAATAAATTTAAATCAGACGAGTATCATTCGGAAGAGCTTTCTTTTTTCAAAAACAAAGAAATATCAAATGTACATGCATTTCAGCAAACACATGAATCTTACACGGAAACACCTTTGTTTCATTTAAAAAATCTTGCTAATGAGTTAAACCTTCGTGAAATTTATGTGAAAGACGAGTCATATCGTTTTGGTTTAAACGCATTCAAAGTAATGGGTGGAATTTATGCAATAGGGAAATGTATCGCCAACCTATTAGGGGAAGACATAGAAAATCTTTCTTTCGATGTTTTGAAATCACCAAAAGTGAAGGAAAGGTTAGGTGACCTTACATTTATATCTGCAACTGATGGCAATCATGGCCGTGGAGTAGCCTGGGCGGCGAGAGAACTTGGGTATCAATCTGAAATTTATATGCCAAAAGGTTCTTCTGAAGAAAGGCTTGAAGCAATCAGAAACGAAGGTGCTAAAGCGAAAATATTAGATTTAAATTATGATGACGCAGTCCGGTATTGTGCAGATTTGGCTAAAAGCAACAATTGGATTATGGTTCAGGATACAGCATGGGAAGGGTATGATGACATTCCCTTATGGATCATGCAAGGATACGCTTCAATGGCAAAAGAGATAACCGATCAGTTGAATGATTCTAACAGTAAGCCGCCTACGCATGTTTTTCTTCAAGCGGGAGTCGGTTCTTTTGCCGGAGCTATTGCTGCTTATTTTGTCGAGCAGTATCGGGAGGAGGCTCCGGTTATTATAATCGTGGAACCTAATGAAGCAGATTGTTATTATCGATCTTTTTCCACGCCAGGCGGTGAAAGAACCTTGGTGACGGGAGACATGAGTACCATCATGGCTGGTCTGGCCTGTGGTGAACCAAACACTCGTGCCTTCCGTGTATTGAGAAACTATGCGAGTGCTGCTTTTTCCTGTGCTGATTACGTATCAGCTCTGGGGATGCGTATGTATGGTAATCCAATTGCAAATGACCCGCGTGTCATTTCCGGTGAATCAGGCGCTGTAACCCTTGGATTACTTCACTATTTAAGAAAAGATCAAGCCTATTCTTCGATAGGGAAGGAAATACATTTGGATGAAAGTTCTCGTGTCTTATTGATAAGTACAGAAGGAGATACCGACCGTAAACATTACAGAGATATCGTATGGAAAGGTATTTATCCTAATCTATGAAATCGGGGGAGAGATAATAATGATAACAGAGTCGAGAAAAGAAGATGTTATTAAGTTGTGCCAAACATTAGTTCAAATAAAAAGTTATTCCGGGGAAGAAAATCAGGTAGCCAAGGCAATAAAAGAGTACGGTTATAAAAGAAAAGTAGATGAAATTCTTACAGATGATTATGGGAATATCCTACTTGTCTGGAATGGGGATCGTCCTGGTCCCACAATTTTATTTGATGGCCATATTGACACCGTACCGGTCCAAGAGGATCAATGGTCAATTGGAGCTTTTAGTGGTGAAGTGAAAGATGGAAAAATATATGGTCGGGGCACTTCAGATATGAAAGGTGCAGTCAGTGCTATGATATCTGCTGCAATCAACTTTGTTGAAGATACCTCTCATTCATTCCCAGGCAAAATTGTCATCTCATGTAGTGTTCATGAGGAGTGCTTCGAAGGTGTGGCCACCAGAATGGTCAGTGAAAAAATCAAGCCCGATTTCGTCGTGATTGGTGAAGCTACAAATTTGAACTTGAACCGAGGACAAAGAGGACGCGCTGAAATCGTTGTAGAAACAACAGGAAAGTCAGCTCATTCCTCTAATCCTGAAAAAGGCGTGAATGCTGTCTATCAAATGACAAAGTTAATTTCAGGGATTCGTGAACTTGAAGTGAAGAAGCATGAAGTGATGGGTGAAGGAATTCTTGAGTTAACTGATATTAAATCAGCTCCTTATCCAGGGGCCTCTGTTGTCCCTTCACATTGCAGGGTGACTTTTGATCGCAGATTACTAGTAGGGGAAACAAAAGAATCTGTCTTAGCCCCGATTAATAATTTGATACAAACACTTCAAAAAGAAGACCCGGCATTTAAAGCGGAAGCAGGTTATGCGACTGGGGAGGAGCGTTGTTATACGGGTGAAATCATTGGAGATGAAAGGTTTTTCCCCGGTTGGTTATATGATGAGCAAGAATCATTTGTTCAAGCTCCTTTTCAAGAATTGAATTCGATTGGATTGAATCCTAAACTCTCACATTATTCTTTTTGCACAAATGGGAGTCATTTTGCAGGAGAAGCGGGAATTCCGACTATCGGGTTCGGGCCATCCCCGGAATCACTTGCCCACATAGATGATGAATATATTGAAATTGATCAATTAGTGAAAGCAACTGCTGGATATGCAGCCATCATGAAAGCCCTATGTACAATAAAAAACAATAAGGAGTCTAATTATGTATAATCTTTTAATTCGAAACGGAAAGATCATCGACGGCACGGGTTCTCCTTGGTATTACGGTGATATTGCTATAAAAAATGGAAAGATTGATAGAATTGGAAAACTTGAAAATGTTGATGCAACTGAGGTAGTTGACGCTAACCATCAAATAGTGTGTCCAGGTTTCATCGATATGCATACCCATTCCGATCTTGTCATCTTAGATGAACCTCTCATTGAAGCTAAAGTCCGTCAAGGGATAACGACGGACTTGTTGGGACAAGATGGAATCGCTGCTGCCCCATTACCTCCAAACTATATTTCTGCTTGGAAAAAAAACCTCGCAGGATTAGATGGAACGCCGCCTATCGAGTGGGATTGGAATACAGTTGGGGAGTATATAAATAAAATCGAACTGAATAAACCAAGTTATAATCTGGCGGTACTTGCTCCTCATGGGAACATTAGAATGGAAGTTATGGGTCTCTCTAATCGCCCGGCGACTAAGGAAGAAATAACTCAAATGCAAGAAGTATTGCGCAGATCATTGGACGAAGGAGCAGTAGGTTTGTCGACGGGATTGATTTACCCTCCTTGCTGCTTTGCTGAAATGGATGAGTTGGAAGCTTTATGTCAGGTGATTGCTGAATATGGAGTGCCTTTAGTGATTCACCAACGCAGTGAAGGCGATGAAATACTGGAATCCATGCAAGAACTAATTGATATGATGAAACGATGCGGAGCTCATCTCCATTTTTCTCATTTGAAAAATTGTGGAAAAGATAATTGGCATAAAACACCTGACGTTTTAGCTAAGATTGATCAAGCTCGTAAAGAAGGATTAGAAGTTACCTTTGATCAATACCCATATACAGCTGGAAGCACGATGTTAAGTGCAATTCTTCCTCCATGGGCCCATGATGGAGGCACTGATGCCATGCTAGAAAGATTGGAGGATCCAGAATCGAGGAAACGCATGGTGAAAGAAATGGCCAGTGCATTAAAAGGCTGGGACAGTATGTCAAAATGGGCTGGCTGGGACGGGATAGTCATTACTTCTGTCAGTTTGCCTGAGAATCACTCCTTTGTAGGCAAAACGATTGAACAAATCGGGGCGATGAAAGGGAGGAAAGACTATGCTGAACTTGCATTGGATTTAATACTGGAGGAGAAGAATGCGGTCGGAATGATTGACTTTGTTATGGATGAAGAGTCCGTAAAAAAGATTTTGTCCCATCCTGCAGGGACGATTGGAAGTGATGGTTTGCTTGGAGGAGAACCACATCCCCGAGCATATGGATCATTTCCAAGGATATTAGGTAAGTACGTTAGAGAGGAAAAAGTTTTACCTTTGGAAGGCATGATCAGGAGAATGACTTCTCAACCTGCTAGAATCATCGGTCTTCAAGACCGTGGCATTATCAGAGAAGGAATGGCAGCCGACATTGTGATATTTAATCCTGACCTCATCATTGACCAGGCTACTTATGAAAATTCTCGACAATTTAATAAAGGTATACAAACAGTTATTGTCAACGGGCAAGTTATTATTGAAAATGAAAAGGCTTATCAGAAACCAGCTGGAAAAGTCATTCGCCGATCTTATGCCACTACACCGCTTAATGTCAACTCGTAACAGCCAATAAAGCTGAATTTTGGAGGAGGAACTAATATGGGTGTTAGTTTAACTGTTGTAAGTATTGTCGTGATCTATTTAGGGATTATGGTCTTAATCGGATTTGCTGCTTCTAGAAAGATAGAGAATAACGAAGATTTCTTGGTTGCTGGCAGAAAAATGGGACCATGGTTGTTGGCGGGAAGTTTAGCTGCTACCGAGGTTGGAGGAGGGTCCTCTCTTGGAGTAGTGGAAATGGCTTATGGGGACTGGGGGTTTTCTGCTTTTTGGTATGTTACGGCCATGGCGATTGCTTTCATTGTCTTAGCATTTATTGCTCCTCATTTACGTAGAGCACTCGTGAAAACAGTTCCTGAATACTTTGCTAAGCGGTATGGTAAGAAAAATGGTTTTGTAACGGCAATCATTATGCTTTTACCTATGGTTGGATTAACTGCAGTCCAATTAATTGCCTCAGCAACTATTCTATCTGTCATGACTGGGTGGAGTTACGCTCTTTCAGTAGCAGTTGTTACAGTTGTAGTAGCAGCTTACAGCGTCATGGGAGGGATGTTCAGCGTTGTTTACACAGATGTCGTACAATGGTTCTTCATTCTTATAGGAATGGCTTTAATCATCCCGTTTGCACTGGACTATGGTGGTGGATTCACGGAATTGACTGCAAATATACCTGATGAAAAGTGGAGTATGGTCGATGGAGCAGGTTTTGGTACTATTCTTGCCTTGGTAGTTATGTATATTGCATCCTTTACAGTTGGACAAGAAGCTGTCCAAAGGTATTATTCAGCTAAGGACGAAAAAGCAGCTAAAAATGCTTCGTATATAACTTCGGCAGTATATGTTATTTTTGCATTCATCCCGGCATTTATTGGGATCTTGATGTATGGAATGGTTCAGAATGGACTCATTGATGGTAGTATAATAGCAGAACAAGGAGCAAGATATGCTTTACCTGTTATGGCAATGGAAGTATTACCCCCTGTTGTAGTAGGAATACTATTTGCTGCACTAATTTCTGCGACCATGTCCAGTGCCTCCAGTAATCTATTGGCGGCTGGATCAATATTTACGAATGATATTTATCACCCATATATTAAGAAATCTGCTACCGATAAAGAGCTGCTTAAAATGATAAGATGGACAATGATCCTGGTAAGTGGCTTGAGTTATGCAATTGCCGTATTTGATTTTGCAAATCTTATCACACTTCTGATGTTCTCCTTTACTTTACGGGCTGGCGGTGCCTTCTTACCTTATCTAATAGGGCACTTCTGGGAGCGTGCCACTGCAGCTGGAAGTATGGCCTCCTTATTTTTAGGAAGTATAACGGTGGTGTTAGCAGAGAGAGGTGTTATTTCCTTCTTTAACCTTGATCCAATCTATCCAGCTTTAATTGTCAGTGCAATTGCTTTCTATTCGGTTTCTCTGTTCACTAGTCGTAAAAATATGAACAAGGTTGAGGATCTGGAAGAATTTGAGGTTGAAGCAAAATAGTAAACTAACTTTTTTTAAGGAACTTGTAAAAGGCTTCTCAATTCGAATTGAATTAAGGAGCCTTTTTCAAAATCTATCCTAGTACGGGTCGGGGATCAGGCACCTATTTGAGGGATAGTTTATTTTTTGTTAATTGTAGCAGATGAAGTGAAGCAGGAAATAACTTCCATCGTGATTAAAACCACTGATAATTATCATTTGCCACTCCTCACTTTACGTTCTTGAAATGCCCATAATTTGGGTTTATTCCAAATGTTGCAGGGAAGAGAAAATGTAGAGAGGAAGGAGGAGTATTATGTCTTTTTCTAATTTTGATGGAATGCAACGAATAGTTATGATAGCTATATTTTCTTATGCTTCACTTGTTATCTTTCTTAGGGTCTCCGGAAAGAGAACACTCTCAAAGCTAAATGCGTTTGATTTAGTTATAACAATGGCGATGGGCACTACCTTAGCCACTACCATTTTGAATAGTAATGTTACTTGGGTAAAAGGAATAACCGCGTTTCTAGTTTTAATAGCACTTCAGTACCTTGTAGCCAAATTAACAGTACGTCTGCCTTGGTTTGAGAAAATAATTAAATCGGAGCCCCAAGTTCTTTTCAAAGATGGAGAATTCAAAGAAGAAGCGATGGAGAAGGAAAGGGTTCCAAAGAGTGCAATACTTCAAGCAATGCGCTCCCAAGGCCTTGGATCCATGAAACAAGTGAAAGAAGTTTTTTTAGAGTCAGATGGCTCAATTTCTGTCATTAAACAATACGAAGAATAAGATTTGTTGAAACAAAATCTATACCGGAATCCTAAAAAGGATATCTCACACTGGCTGTGAATTCATACTTTAAAAGAATAGAAGTCTGTCTCCCAGTACACTAACATTCAAACTCAAAACCCAAACTAAATTGCAAATCATTAGGCAAATTAGTTCGGGTTTTTAGTTTTGGCCTCTTTTCTGTATGTGCCGTTTTTTGACTGGCCAAGTAAATATCTGAATGGGATTGGATTTTATTTATCGTTAAATTATTTCTGGTGTCTTACATTCACGGAATTTTTGCATTATGTATGCAAAACACTCTTTTTTTGTCAAAGGCGATTAGGTTTTTTTGCTAGTGATAGAATACCTAATCAATATTTGTAAATACTACCCGTGTACTATTACTACTATCACAGGAGGTTTAAATGTAAATGGGTATATTATCTTCATCCCCGAAAGAAATGGACTTTTGTATTGAATCGTGTGAAAGGTGTGCAAGGGCTTGTTACGAATGTTCAACTGCCTGCCTGCAGGAAGCAGATGTACAGGCAAGGGTACACTGCCTGCAGATGTTAAATGATTGTGCAGAAATATGCTTACAGGCGGTAGCACTAATGGCTCGCAACAGCTCAATGGCTATGAAGCATTGCCAGCTTTGTGCAGAATTTTGTGATGCATGTGCAGCTGAATGTGCAAAGTTCAAAGATGCGCATTGCCAGGAATGTGCAGAGGTATGCCGTCAGTGCGCAGACGCATGCCGAAAAATGGCGGGATAACAAATTCTTTACCTTTATTGACACCTATCATGAAGCATAAGAGCCACACAGTTGGCTGTTATGCTTTTTTTATGGGTTAAGATAGGATTTTTCATTAATTTTGCATATTTATTGGGCATTACTAAGTGAAAGAATGGTTAAGAAGGAGGTATATTTGGTGAATCATCATAATCATCATGATCATCAACATCATCAGGAATTTCACGAAGAGCATGGGGAAAAAAATGAACATATGCATGGCGGCCAGGAAGATCATGCGTCTCACCATGCCCATATGGTAGATGACTTTAAACGAAGGTTTTATATATCGCTCATCATTACAATTCCGATACTGATCCTCTCGCCAATGATTCAGGACTTTTTAGGAATAAATATAAGATTTACAGGGGACATGTATGTCTTATTCGGCCTTTCTTCCTTTATTTTTTTTTATGGAGGATGGCCGTTTCTTCAAGGTTCCTGGGAGGAGTTAAAGCGAAAAGAACCTGGAATGATGACACTGATTGCTTTGGCCGTCACCGTAGCCTATGTCTACAGTTCTCTGACGGTATTTGGTCTTTCCGGAAAAAACTTCTTCTGGGAGTTGGCAACGTTAATTGATATCATGCTACTTGGCCACTGGATTGAAATGAAATCGGTCATGGGTGCCTCACGTGCTTTAGAGGAATTAGTGAAGTTAATGCCGGCAGAAGCTCATCTCATCGATGAAGAAGGAAATGTAAAAGATGTTCAGACTTCAGAGTTGAAACAGGGCAACAAGGTTCTGATCAAGCCGGGAGAAAAAGTACCGGTGGATGGAGTGATCATAAAAGGAGAATCCTCACTTGATGAGTCCATGTTAACAGGGGAATCAGTGCCTGTTGAAAAATTCAAGGATGATCAAGTCATTGGCGGTTCAATCAATGGTGAAGGCTCCTTGACGGTTTCAGTGGAGAAAACGGGGGAAGACAGCTATCTCTCCCAGGTCGTGACGATGGTGAAGGAAGCTCAAGAGTCAAAGTCACGAACACAAGACTTATCAAACCGTGCAGCTAAATGGTTGTTTTATATGGCTCTTTTAGCGGGTATCATCACATTGGCAGTTTGGCTGCTCATAGGGGAAAGTTTTGTTTACGCATTGGAGAGAATGGTAACAGTCATGGTTATTGCCTGTCCACACGCGTTGGGGCTGGCTGCTCCACTCGTAGTCGCAAGGTCGACGGCTATCGCTGCGAAGAGGGGGCTGTTAATTCGTAATCGCGCAAGTTTTGAAGGGGCAAGAAACCTTGATGCGATTGTATTTGACAAGACCGGAACGCTGACAGAAGGTAAGTTTGGTATCACTGATATTAAGATGGTTGAGAGTTCGGAAGAAGAGGAAGTCATCAGGCTGGCTGCCTCATTAGAAGCTCAGTCAGAGCACCCAATTGCAAGAGGGATTTTTGAGGAAGCTGAAAAGCGTTCTATTAAATTGACTGAACCCGAAAACTTCCAATCCATTACCGGTAAGGGCCTCAAAGGGAGTGTGGATGGCAAGAGAGTGATGGTCGTCAGTCCTGGTTATATGGAGGAAGAAAGGGTTTCCTATGATGTGGATACCTACCAAAAGTTGTCGGGTGAAGGAAAAACCGTTGTCTTTGTACTTGTTGAAGGGGAATTATCTGCGATGATTGCTCTCGCGGATAAGGTGAGAGAAAGCTCAAAGGAAGCTATGAAACGATTAAAAGAACTCAACATCCGTGCTATGATGCTGACGGGCGACAACAAGCAAGTGGCCAACTGGGTGGCTAAAAACTTAGATCTGGATGAGGTCTATGCAGAAGTGTTGCCTCACCAAAAAGCCGATAAGATCAATGAAGTAAAAGAAGAAGGGATGAGGGTTGCGATGACAGGTGACGGTGTGAATGATGCCCCGGCTCTTGCAAACGCCGACCTCGGAATAGCTGTTGGAGCGGGTACTGATGTGGCAATGGAAACAGCGGATGTTATATTAGTAAAGAGTAATCCGAATGACGTTGTGTCCATCATTGCTTTATCGAAAGCAACGTATCGGAAAATGATTCAAAACTTATGGTGGGCCGCTGGTTATAATATTGTAGCCATTCCGCTGGCAGCTGGAGTCCTGTACAATGCAGGTATTGTCCTAAGTCCGGCCGTCGGGGCGGTACTCATGTCCCTCAGTACTGTAATAGTGGCAATAAATGCCCGTTTACTAAAAGTATAATCAGAAAAAAAGAGGTGTTCTCTATTATTTTTTAGAACGCCTCTTTTATATTTTTTTAAAGCTTTTCAAACACAGGTGGGTAAGAACTTCATGATGCGCTCTCATTAATAATGAGGATAATGGATAAGGAAATGACAATTATCAATAATTGAACAAGAGTGTATTCTATTTTTTAATTAGTAAAAAATATAGAGCATATCACTATAGAAAAGCCAGATATATTATTTGTAAATCGTTCACAAGCTCCAATACGTAATCGTATCAAAAATCCCCAGTACTACTAGAACTGCACCTGCTCCCTTCTGTATCATTGCCCCTGCCTTTCTGCTTTTTTTAAAAAATGACCCATCAAGTTCAAGGTAGCCAACCATAAGCAGGATGATGAGAAGCGGGATGGAAGTCGCGATTCCAAACAGGGGAGGGAGTAAGATTCCTGTTGGAGAAGCGATTGCAATTGGCATGAGGGTTATAAAAAATAGAATAAACATGGTGGGACAGAATGCTATGGAAAAAGTAATTCCCATCCACAAAGATCCCCATTTTCCATTTCTAGCTTTGACAGGGACCCAATCTGTTAGTTTATTTATGAAATGCAGTTTGAAGAAGCCTAGCAGGAATAATCCGATAAAGATGATCATCGGACCGATCAGCTTTCTGAATCCAGAGAAAAAGATCGTACTGTTCGACTTGAAATCATTCCCGATCAACCAAAATAATAGGCCGAGCACAGAGAACGCAATGACTTTCCCAAAAATAAAAAATAGTACTTCAGTCCATTTCATCTTAGTTTGAAGACTGCTTGTCCCGTATATGGTAATGGCACTGATATTGGTGGTTAGCTGGCAGGGTGCCAATGCTCCAATTAAACCTAATAGTATTGCCACTAAAATCGGAAAGCCCATTAAGCTGTCGACCATATTATAAAAAGGCAGGCTTAATATATTGCTGATCTTGCTTAGTAATTCGTACATACTTCCACAACCTTACTCATGTGATTTCACTGCATTATCATCGATATTCGTTAGTTTATTTTGCGTAGCCTCGTTTTCTTATTACTGTTTATATTAATCTTTTTTTATGAAAAAAGTGTGCAATATCGGACCCTACATAAATTTTGCAAATTTCCGGGGTAGAATCACTAGTGAATGAAGAAAGCTTGAGAGTAGTTCCGGTTTGATGAATACGGATGCGGGTATAAGCGTAAAGATAGGAGATGATTTTATGATGAACGGTGGAGGCATGGGCGGCGGTTTATTTGGAAGCGGCCTTCTATTTATTCTTCTCATCATTGCCATCGTTGGCGTATTCATTTGGATGATGAGATCAAATCCAAAAGGAGCTGGAGGCTCTCCAACTCATAATACGAACAACCATGCATTGGATCGATTAAAGGAGTGGCTTGCAAAAGGAGAAATCACGGAAGAGGAATACGATCGACTTAAAAGAAAACTGGAACAATAGATTTGAGAGGTTTCTATTTTGTCACTAACTGCGCCGTAAATGGCGCAGTCTTCGTTTTGGTTTTACTTGCAAAGATTCTTCAATATAGAGGGGTACCGCGATAGGATTCAAAAAATGGAGTAAGGAGACTCAACAATGAACAGGAAAATAATAGGATCCATTCTGATAACAATACTTGTAGTCATGGGTGCGCTGCTTTATCTCAATTCTCCATGGAACAAAAGGGGAGACATGACTTTACCAGAAGGAGTGAAAAACGGAGAAAAGAGTATTTTAGAGGTAGGGGCACAAGAGCAGGGTGAACGAAATGTAAAGACATTCGATTTAACCGCTCAGGAAAAAGAGTGGGAAATCAGTGAAGGAAAGACTGTAAACGCGTGGACCTATAACGGTACGGTGCCAGGAGAGCCGCTTCGGGTTAAAGAAGGCGACTTTGTAAAAGTGAATTTAAAGAACGAGCTCAACGTTCCGGTTACGATTCATTGGCATGGGGTCCTTTTACCGAATAAAATGGATGGAATCCCAGGGCTCACTCAGGATGCGGTGCAGCCTGGGGAAAGCTTTACATATGAATTTATAGCAAACGACGCAGGGACTTATTGGTATCACTCCCACCAACATAGTTCAGAACAAGTGGATAAGGGCCTATATGGCTCACTTGTCATTGAAGAAAAGGAAAAAGAATATGAAAAGGATGAGTTTTTCATTCTTGATGAGTGGGCGGTAGATCAGGATAAACGGGATATGTCGAATATGGGGGGCATGATGCAGGGAGCGATGTCCGGTGACGGTGAAGCAGATACGAAACAAATGTACGATACGTTTACCGTGAATGGAAAAGCGGGAAGTGCAATCGAGCCGCTTAAGATGGAAGCAGGTGAAACAGCAAGATTGAGGTTCGTTAATGCGGGTTATCAGGCGCATAAATTAGTATTTCCGGAAGGTTCTATGCGTGTGATTGCCAATGATGCAGAAAAGGTTGTATCAGAAAAAAACACCTCCAATGTCCTTGAAATTGCACCTGGCGAACGAATCGATGTGGAGTTTACGAAACAAACCAAGGAGACTGCTTTCATCGGGCAGGAACAGAGTATAGAAAATGCAGAAGACATGATGATTCCGGTGGTTTCAGAGAATAATGACCAAGCGGCGGATCAAGAGGTTGTGCTTGCATCCGGAAAGGAAACAGCAAAAGGAATTTCCTATGGAAGTGAAAAACCCCTATTCGAAGATACCCCGGATCCGGATGTCAATTACGACATGGATTTAAGCATGGGAATGAACATGGGAGAAGGGATGTCTTTCCAAATAAATGATAAAACATTCCCCGAGACTCCGCCTATTCAGGTAAAGGAAGGCGACATTGTAAAGGTGACACTGAGAAATACAGGAAGAATGAATCATCCTATGCACCTGCACGGTCACCGGTTCCAGGTGAATTCTAAAAACGGGGAAGAATTTGAAAATCCAATTGTGAAAGACTTAATTCATGTGAAACCAGGGGAGGAATATGTCATCTACTTCAAGGCGGATAACGCAGGAGAATGGTTGTTCCACTGCCATGATAACAACCATGCGGATATGGGAATGGTGACGATTGTGGATTATGAAGGGGTATATTCACCATTTGAATTAGGCGGTGAAAAAGATAATCAGCCAAACTAGCACTTTACTTGTATATGTATTGGGAGTACCACTTGAACGTGGTGCATGATGTTTGGATAAGATTAGTGGGGATGTTGCCTTTCAAGCCTTTGTGTTAGCGATTCAGTTCGTGTATCCTCTTCAACTATAAGTAAGTGTATCTAAGGTCTATAAAGAGTAAAGGAAGACCCCTTAATTCCATATTAGGGGTCTTCCTTTTTCTGTTCCGGGCCTTTTCCGGTTTTTAACGTTTTGATTACTTTGCGGGTTTTCTCACTGATGATAGTCAGCGTATTGCTTTCGAAATTCACAACGTACACTTGCCCTTGACCCGGGCAGCACATTAACACCACTGTGGGTGTCACCCACTTTAATCGCAGCCAGAACTTTCTTTCCTTTTGAATTCAATACAGAAATTTTATCGTTATTGATAGTCGTTTTTTATCAGCCTACTATTTTCAATAGTTTTACCGTCGTAAAATGAAGTCCTCTTTGAGGTCAGATTATACCGATATATACATTTGCTTTTTCTACGCTCACTGGACAAATGGTGAGGTACAGGGCAACTCTTTTGTATCTTGGAAGGATTTCTGATAGTCTGCTTTCATATGAGAAAGCAGTTGAATAACTGAATTTGATAGATGAGATGGGTGGTAAGGAAATGAATGATCCAATCATAATAGTCGGTGCTGGATTGAGCGGTCTCCGGGCGGCTTCCCTGCTTACATCGAATGGAATTGAATGCAGGGTTCTCGAAGCACGCGGCCGACTCGGGGGCAGGGTACTGAGTGAAGCGGCAGAGGGCCAGCCTGACGCTGGCACCTATGACCTGGGGCCGACATGGTTCTGGCCGGAACATGAGCCGCTTATGACGAATCTTGTAAGTGAACTGGGATTACAGACATTGGAGCAGCATACTAAGGGAGCCGTGCTTTTGGAACAGGCCGGGAGTGAGCCTGTCCAGCGGCATGTACTGCCGGAAGGAGCTGTGGAAAGGTCTGTCCGGCTCGTTCACGGTGTCCGGACACTCATCGATGCGGTGGCGGACTCACTTCCGCATGGGACGGTCGAGTTAGAGACTAGGGTAACGGCCATCCGGATGAGTGATGACGGGACGGTCGTGGTTGAAGCGGAACACGCTGAAGGGAAGGAAACGATTCGGGCAGGGGCGGTCATCCTGGCATTGCCGCCGCGAATCGCAGTGCAGAGGATTGAATTCTCACCTTCCCTGCCTGAGGAACTTACGAGGAGTCTGCTGGAAAAGCCGACGTGGATGGCAGGGCAGGCAAAGGTCGTGGCTGTTTATGACCGCCCGTTCTGGCGTGAAGAAGGATTATCCGGTCAGGTGATGAGCTGGGCAGGACCACTGCAGGAAATCCATGATGCCTCGCCGCCCGAAGGTCATGGGGCACTCTTTGGATTCTTCGGGATTCCAGCGGAGAGGCGTGGGGAGCTGGGTAAGGAAAGAACATTGCAACTAGTTCTCGAACAGCTGAAACGGCTGTTTGGTCATGCTGCTGAAAGACCAATTTCCCTCTTATACAAAGATTGGTCCAGCGATCCTCTGACTGCTGTGAAGGAAGACGCCCAGCCGCTGACGGGTTTCCCTGACTATGGTCCGGCGGAAAGCAGCGGTGTATGGGAAAGAAAGCTCATATTTGCCGGTACTGAAACCTCCCCGGAACATGGAGGGCATCTTGAAGGGGCACTGCGCTCAGCTGATAGTGCGGTGCGGAATTTACTATAAAAACAGGGCAGACTCCCGGACGGTGACCGGGGGTCTGCCTTTCTTTATTAAAGCTATGCTTGAAGATTAAGAGAGTCATTACGGTTCGAGTCCACAAGTTGATTTAACCGATGCACTTTCCTATTCAGGTTGTGGACTGTACGATCAAGCTCTCGAACCTTTTTCTCTAAAAGATCTAAACGATAATAACAGACATTTGCCGAATATTGCCTCGCGATCGTAGGTCTGCTGTGAAAATAACCACCATGCATATCCTTATTTCACCTCACTTGAATGGACCGCCCCTATACCCCGGGGGCATTCATTCGCCAATCAGCTTCACTAAATGGTATTCATGACAAGGGAAGGTTGTATAGGCTTATATGAAGGCGGTGAGGCTCACCGGCCCTTTGCGGAAAGCAAATTCCTGCTCAGAGTTTGGTATCATCGTGATAACAAAATTTTTTTATGAAAAAGAGTTGACATTCTATAATATTCCAAATAAAATACCTATAGGGGTATAAAGATGAACTTGAAAGAAAGGTGTTTTTCCTCAACGGCAAGTGACGTTTTTTAACCTGCAACCATATTAAAGACGCTTATTATATAAACTAAAAGGAGAGATCTATGATGAATCAAAACGTAACGGTTTATTCAACAAATACTTGTCCTTATTGCACCATGATGAAGAACTTTTTAAATGATCAGGGAGTCCCTTTTAAAGAAGTGAATGTGCAAACAGATCCCGTGGCAGCAAGAAAGCTAGTGGAGACGACGGGACAGATGGGGGTACCGCAGACTGAAGTGAATGGCCAGTGGGTGCTTGGGTTCGATCCGAATAAAGTAATGGAACTGTTAAATAAGTAAGAAGCTAAAATTTTTTTAACATAAAACATACCATGGGGGGTAATGTGAAAATGACAGTTAGAAAATGGACGGCTAAAGATGTGACCGAGAAAATTTTAAACAAGGAAAATACATTTATCCTGGATGTCCGTAATATCAGTGACTTCGAGGACTGGAAAATCGAAGGTGAAAACTTCGAATATTTGAATGTGCCATACTTTGAGCTGCTTGATGGGGTGGAAGGAATCAAGGGGAAACTTCCATCCGACCGTGAGATCCTGGTGGTCTGTGCGAAAGAAGGTTCTTCGATGATGGTGGCTGACATGCTGGATGAAGAGGGGATTGAAGCAGCATATCTCAGCGGCGGAATGAAATCGTGGAGCGAGCATTTGCACCAAACGAAGGTCTATGAAGATGAAAAAATCAAAGTCTATCAATTCATACGCGTTGGAAAAGGCTGCTTATCTTATATGGTCGTTTCTGATGACGAGGCACTGATTGTGGACCCGGCGAGATTTACGGATGAATATATCGATGCAGCGAAGGCGGAAGGTGCGAAGATCACCCATATCGTTGATTCACACTTGCACGCCGATCATATTTCAGGCGGGAAGGAATTAGCGGATGTAACAGGCGGTTCCTACTACCTGATGAAGAGTGAGGGTGCGGTATTCGACTTCAAACCATTCGAGGATCATGAAAAAATCGAGTTCAAAGATATCGAGCTTGAAGTGCTCGCGGTGAAGACGCCTGGCCATACACCTGGGAGCGTATCATTCTTTGTGAATAAGAAACTATTATTCTCAGGCGACACGATCTTTGTCAGCGGGCTTGGCCGTCCTGATCTTGGAAACAAAGTGAGAGAGTGGGCGAACGACCTCTATAACACGGTATATAACAAAGTATCCGAAATCGCGGATGACGTGATTGTACTGCCATCCCACTACGCAGACTTTGATACAGAGTTGAATGAAGATGGCTATATCGGCGACACCTTGGGGAATATCCGTAAGCGCAATGAAAAAATGTTCACGGCTTCAAGGGAGGATTTTCTGAATGATGTAGAAAAATCAGCCAGCTCTGTAAAGCCACCTAACTTCGAAGAAATCATCATGATCAACCGCGGAGTGCAGGATGCGGATCATGAGCGGAAGCAGGAGCTTGAAATCGGGCCGAACCGCTGTGCGGTTCATCATACCGATTGATTGAAGGAAAGAAGGGTATCGGATGATGCCCTTCTTTTTTGTTTAGGAGGAGAAAGAATATTCGACACGAAGGGCACAATTCTTTCGGTGAAAGGTGCAATTAGCCGAAACGGCCTTCAATAATTGTGGTTGACCGCCGAGTGATAACGATTTCATAGCCCGGTTAACCGGAAAATTATAGTATGGTATTAAATATTCAGCTAGAAACCTACTGAACCCCCGACAACCCCCGATTAATAAAGTTATACAATACCCCCGCCATTTCCCCGGGCGTCTTTTCCATCCCGTTCTCCAGCCAATTCTTAATGACATGAATACTTCCGCTCACCAGGAATATATTGATGTATTCATACGTTTCCTGATCGATCCGGCTGTCGGTGATCCAGTTTTTAAAGATGAATTCATGGGTGATTACCATGCCTTTTTTCAAAAAGTACATATCGGTATTCTCGCCAAGGAGGGTGTGGCAGATGCGGCTTTTCTCGGCGAGGTATTCGAATAGTTTTTCGGTCATTTGCAGGGCTTCGTCTTCTTTTGAAAAGTTGTATTGGCCCAGTGTGACGGTCAGGTCTTCGATGAATTCTTCTTCGATTGCTTCGAGCAGTTCGTATTGGTTTGCATAATGGGCATAGAAGGTGGAGCGGTTGATGTCTGCGGTTTCACAGATTTCTTTGATGGTGATGCTTGAGATTGATTTATCCTGAAGAAGTTTCAACAGGCTTTCTTTTAATACCATTCGTGTGTATTGTTTTCGTCTGTCCATTTTTGAGGTCACTTTCCATGTTCCTTTCTTCCATTTTTAGCCGTCCAGTCAGATATCCAACATACCGGAATGAAATGTTGTGTATCGAACATTCGCTGCACAACTGTCCGTTGAATAACCAACACGGTGTTTATTATAATGATAAAGTGAAAATGTGATAGATACAAGTGAGGTTGAAAAATGATAAATATTGCATCGTGGATCATAAAGCATAAGAAGGCTGTGCTGATTGCGTTCATGCTGGTGACAATCCTTTCGACAGTGGCGCAGTTCTTTGTGAAGGTCAATTATAATATGGTCGATTATCTTCCGGATGATGCCCAGGCGACGAGGGCGATGGACATCATGGAAGAAGAATTTACGGGGGCGGTGCCGGATACGAGGGTCATGGTGACCGATGTGTCGATCCAGGAGGCGCTCGCCTATAAAGAAAAGCTTGAAGCCATCGACGGGGTTTCAGATGTCATGTGGCTCGATGATATGGTCGATCTGAAGACGCCCTTGGAGGTAGCGGATCAAGAGACGGTCGAGAACTATTATAAGGACCGGAATGCACTGTTCTCTATCAGTGTACGGACCGGGGATGAGGTCCGGATCACGGATGAAGTGTATGAACTGATCGGAGAAGATGGTGCGATTGCGGGGGAAGCCGCCAATACAGCAAATTCCCAAAAGATGGCCGGGAACGAATCGATGTATGCCGGGATGCTTCTCGTTCCGCTTATCATTCTGATTCTGGTCATCTCGACGACTTCATGGGTCGAACCGCTGTTTTTCCTGACGGCGATCGGGGTGTCGGTGCTGATCAACCTGGGGACGAATATCTTCCTTGGGGAGGTCTCGTTCGTCACCCAGTCGGTGGCACCGATCCTGCAGCTCGCGGTGTCGCTCGATTATGCGGTGTTCCTGCTGCACAGCTTCTCTGATTACCGGAAGGAGACCGATGATCCCGAGGAAGCGATGAAGCTTGCGATGAAGAAGTCGTTCCCTGCAATCACGGCGAGTGCGGCGACGACGTTCTTCGGATTCATCGCGCTGACGTTCATGGAATTCCAGATCGGTTCCGACCTCGGGGTGAATCTCGTGAAGGGGATCGTCCTGAGTTTCATCAGCGTGATGGTGTTCCTGCCGGCTCTGACACTTGTTTTTTATAAATGGATGGATAAGACAAAGCATAGGAGCTTTGTGCCGGACTTTAAGGGGATCGGGAATAAGGTGTTGAAACTGAAAATCCCGAGCCTGGTTTTAGTATTTGCGATTCTTGTTCCGGCTTTTCTTGGTCAGACGAATACGAAGTTCATATACGGGTCGGGTGAAGCGCCTGAAAACACCCGTGTCGGCAGTGACTTTAAGAAGGTCGAAGAGACGTTTGGGGAAACGACTCCGATTGTGCTGCTGGTCCCCAAAGGGGATATGGCGAAAGAAGATGAGCTCGTGGAAGATATCGAGAACCTCGATTATGTGACAGGAGTCATCGCCTATGTGAACCAGGTCGGGGCCGAAATCCCGCCTGACTATCTCGACAAGTCGATCACGGATGAATTCTACTCTGAGAATTACAGCCGGATCGTCATCAACACGAATCAGGGTACGGAAGGCGAGGTCCCTTTTTCAATCGTAAAAAAGGTGAAAAAAGCGGCTTCGGATTACTACGGGGATGACGCACTGGCACTCGGGGAGAGCGTGACGCTGTATGATATCAAGAATACGGTAACGAAGGATAATGTGGTCGTGAATGTGCTGACGGTCGTGACGATAGCGCTCGTGCTCCTGTTCAGCTTCCGGTCGATAACGATCCCGGTGGTGCTGCTCATCACGATTGAATCAGCGGTGTGGATCAATTTGTCGATTCCGTACTTTACGAATACGCCGCTCGTGTTTGTGGGCTATTTGATCATCAGTACGGTTCAGCTGGCGGCTACGGTCGATTATGGAATACTCTTCACGGAAGCGTACACCCACTACCGGAAGGAGATGCCTGCAAAAGAGGCGATGGTGAGGACGCTCGATGAAAAGACATTTTCGATTTCGATTTCGGCAGCGATCTTGTCGAGTGTCGGGTTTATTTTATGGATCACATCCTCGAATCCCATCGTCGGATCCATTGGACTGCTGATGGGAAGAGGGGCATTACTCGCCTTTGTGATGGTACTATTCGTGCTGCCGGCGATGCTGTTGGTTTTTGATAAAGTCATTAAGAAAACAACCTATAAAGCAAATTATTATGAGGAGAAATGATATGGGAAAAAAACAACTGACATACAGCGCGCTTGCATTGATGCTGTTCTTGCCTTCATTTCTAAGTGTCCCTGCCCAGGCGGCGACGGAAGGGAAGGTGTCGTCAAAGGATGAAGTGGTGTATGCGACATTGAATGCCGAGGGGAACCTCGATCATATCTACGTTGTGAACACGTTCGACGTGGAGCGTGCCGGGAAGATCCTCGATTACGGTCAGTACAGCAGTGTCAAAAACCTGACCGACCTGAAGGAACTTAATCAGGAGGGGGAGAAGATTGAGATGGAGGCCCCTGAAGGAAAGTTTACGTATCAGGGGAATATGAACGAGAATACAGAGCTGCCATGGGATGTGAAGGTGTCGTATGTGCTGGATGGAAAGAAAGTGGATCCTTCCGGGCTAGCCGGGAAAAGCGGGCATCTTGACATCCACATCGATACGGCTGAGAACGAGAGCGGCGACTCTGTTTTCTATGAAAACTATTTATTGCAGATGTCTATGAGCCTGCCGAATACGTATGAAAATATCGAAGCGGCTGACGGCATGGTGGCAAATGCCGGGAAGAATAAACAGGTCACGTTCACCGTCATGCCTGGAAAAGAGAAGAAGCTGACGGTGGAAGCGGATGTGAAGGACTTTGAGTTCAAGGGAGTCGAGATCGCCGCGGTTCCGTCCACGCTCCCAATCGATACGACGGGGACCGAGGGAATGACAGGTGATATGTCGGAGCTTTCAAATGCCATTGGGAAGTTGAATGAGGGTGTGGCCGAGCTTGAGACGGGCGTGACCCAGCTCAATAATGGTGCGGCAAGTCTTCGTGACGGTTCGGCGCAATATAAAAATGGAGTGGCTGAATTGAATGGTTCTTCTTCTCAGCTCGTCGGTGCTTCCGGTTCGATCCGTGATGCGCTGGCAACGATCAACAAGTCCCTTGCCGGGCAGTCGGCTGATGTGGATTTGTCGAGCCTGAATGAATTGCCTGCGGGGCTGAATCAGCTTGCAGGCGGACTGAATGAAACGGCAGCCGGGATTACGAAGCTGAAGGATAATTATGCACAGGCGTATGCCGCGCTTGATGTAGCGATCAAGGGGATTCCTGCGAGTCAGGTAACGGAAGAAGAAATCGCCGCTTTGCGTGAGAGTTCACCGAATCCGGAAGTCGTGGATAAACTGGCTGCCTCCAACGCGGCTGCGCAAAAGGTGAAAGGGACGTATGACAGCGTGAACCAGGCGTTTGCAGCTGTCGAGCCGTCGTTGAATCAAATGAGCGGTGCCGTGACGGAGATCAGCGCGCAGTTGACTTCGATCTCGAATAATCTATCTGCTTCATTAAAGGAAACAGATATGAGCGGGCTTGCGGAGCTTCAAAAAGGCTTGAGTGAACTGTCTGCCAAATACGGTGATTTCCATTCAGGGCTTGTGAGCTATACAGATGGCGTAGGCCAGCTATCCTCTAATTATGGTAAGCTGCATTCCGGTATCGCAGAACTTGCCGGTGGAACCGGGGAATTAGAAGGCGGTGTCAGCGACCTGCACGATGGCACTTCAGAATTGCATCAGGAAACGAAGGATCTGCCTGAAAAGATGCAGGAAGAAATCAATAAGATGATGGATGAGTACGATAAGTCCGATTTCAAGCCTGTGTCGTTTGTTTCTGGTGAAAATGAAAAGGTTTCTTCCGTTCAGTTCGTGATCAAGACGGAGAGCATCGAGAAGGAAAAAGAGGAAGAGAAGAAGGCGGAACCTGAGAAGGAAAAAGGGTTCTGGGAATTGTTTTTGGATTTGTTTAGATAGTAGGTGGTTGGTGCCAGGCACAGATTAAATGTTTTGTGCCAGGAACAATCAGGGTGTTTTGTGCCTGGCACAATTTAAAAGGTTTGAGGCAGGCACCACTAAAAAAAGCACCTTAAAAATTTGAAAAGGACAGCTACCGTGATTTCGTTGAAACCACGATAGCTGTCCTTTTTGCATGAAATCTATCATCTTAATTTGCAGACAAGCTGTAGTGGGATCTGGCCCCGGTATGCTGATGTCTAGTGTACCGGGGGTCAGGCTTTTTCTGTTTACCGGAAGTTTTTTCATAAATAAAGCAGTAATTCTAGTGAAATTCAAAGGTTTTTCCAAAAACGGACGATTTTATCATTAATGGTGGAGGTAAATGAATGGTTTTAGTTCATGGAGCCCCTTTTTCAACTAAAATAGTATGTCTTTTTTGAGTTGATGGAATTTTATTATCGAAATCAAAAGATTTATTATCGGAAAAAACGATTTTATTATCGAAAAAGCGGAATCTATTATCGAAATCAAAGTTCAGGGAATATTTATTTTCAAATGTATAGGAATATGATTGATTTCAGTATTTTCTTATCGGTTTGAACTGTTTTGACACACATATTAGAAATTGCTAATATGATGTAGATAACGTATTAGAAATTCCTAATATGATGGAGGGGCAAAAATTGGCTGAAACAATTGATTTAGATACTAAGGTAAAATTCCTGCAGGGATTTGCCCATAAAATAAGGATTCAAATTTTGGAGTGTATCAGAGAAGAAGAAAAGACGGTTTCCGAGATCGTCAAGGACCTTGATGGGAACCAGTCGAATATCTCTCAGCATCTGGCGTGCTTGAGGGGATGCGGTCTGATTGTCGGAAGGCAGGAAGGGAAGTATACATTCTATAGTTTGAGTAATCAGCACGTCCGGGACTTGTTGAAGATGTTCGATGTGGTGCTGGGTGAAGTACAAAGTGACGTTGCATGCTGCAAGAATCATATCGTTTAGGGGGGTGGAAGAGATGGCAGATTCATGCTGCAGTTCGAATAAAGGTGAACAACCTGAGGATGGAGTTAAATCAAGCTGCTGCAGCGGGGCCTCGGAAGTTAAGGTAACCACTGAAGCTGGAGAATCCCAAGGCTGCTGCAACGGTAATGCTGAAGATACAGCAACCCCTGAAGCTGACAATTCCAAGAACTGCTGCAGCAGTCAGGCAGCCGGTGAGACGAGTGAAGCAGCGGCTAAATCCTGCTGCAGCAGTGAAAGCAAATCTCAAAAAGGCGAAATGGCCGAATACCGTATATTTGGAATGGATTGCCCATCGTGTGCTTTATCCATCGAAAAAGGGCTGAGTAAGTTAGAGAATATAGCGGAAGCCAAGGTAAACTATACTTCTGCAAAACTGAAAGTTACGGGGAGCGATTTTGAACAAGTAGAGTCTGAGGTTCAAAAGCTCGGATTTAAGGTCGAGCCCTTGAAACAAAACAAGAATATGAAGGTGTATTCGGTCGAAGGGATGGATTGCGGCAGCTGTGCAAAGAGTATCGAGAACCATTTGAATACGATTCCCGCAGTCAACCAAGTAAGTGTCAATTTCTCAACAGGAAAAATGAAAGTGGAGCATAAGAACAGCGTGGAAGAAATCGTAACGGAAGTATCTAAAATCGGTTTTAAAGCGTCTCTGCTTTCAAAAAATAGACCATCAACAGAAGAAACACAAAAGAAAGGATATGGCGGGATCATCACCTCGGGGGTCTTGATTGCATTAGGTTTCGCTGGTTCTTTTACTGATGTCTCAACATTTTTAACCACGTTCTTGTACGCTGCCGCTATGGTCATCAGCGGCTATAAGCCGGTGAAGAGCGCGTTTTATTCTATAAAAAGCCGTTCATTGGACATGAATGTATTAATGTCAGCTGCTGCCATCGGTGCTGCCTTGATAGGAGAATGGCTGGAAGGGGCAACGGTCGTCTGGCTGTTTGCGCTTGGAACCGCCCTTCAGACGATGTCGATGGAGAAGACGAGAAGCTCGATCCGGAATCTGATGAATCTGGCACCTTCGGAAGCGTGGATCAAGGTTGGGTCTCAATTAATGAAGAAGCCTGTGGAAGAAGTAGGTGTGGGTGACATTTTAGTTGTGAAACCTGGAGATCGGATTCCGCTGGATGGAGAAATTTTAAAAGGTGAATCGAGTATCAACCAGGCGCCGATTACAGGTGAATCGATTCCAGTGGATAAAGAAGCCGGGGATACCGTCTATGCTGGAACGATAAACGAAAACGGATCTCTTGAAATAAGAGTCACGAAGCTCGCTGAAGATACGACCATTGCGAAGATCATTCACTTGGTGGAGGAAGCCCAGGAACAGAAGGCACCAACACAGGCGTTCATCGATAAGTTCGCGGCTGTTTATACGCCGATCGTGTTCGTGCTGGCATTGGTTGTCATGGTGCTCCCGCCTCTTATAGGTTTTGGAACATGGGGCGAATGGTTTTATAAAGGGCTAGAATTGTTAGTCGTTGCCTGTCCTTGTGCACTGGTCATCTCCACTCCTGTTGCGATTGTTTCTGCGATCGGAAATGCGGCAAAGAACGGGGTCCTGATCAAAGGAGGGACGTTCCTTGAAAAAGCAGGGGCGATCACGGCCATTGCGTTTGATAAAACGGGCACCCTGACTGAAGGGAAGCCAAAGGTTGCCGGGATCAAAGCTTTCAACACGTCAGAAGACGAACTGCTATCCATCGCTTTGACATTGGAGGATTATTCGACCCACCCGATTGCAAAAACCATTGTGGAGTTTGCCAATGAAAGGGGGATCGAACCTAAGAGCGGAGAGGTATTTAAAAGCATAGTGGGGAAAGGCGTGCAGGCAACGATTGACGGTGTGATCCACTATGCAGGGAATGCAAGGCTTTTTGAAGAAAAGAACATTCCACTGGGCGGGGCTGAACCAGTCGTGCAGGAGCTTCAGAACAAAGGGAAGACCGTCGTGATCATCGGTACAAACCAGGAAATCATCGGAGTCATTTCTGTTGCTGACTCGATCAGGACAACGACTGTAAACGCATTGGATGGCTTGAAGAAAGCCGGAATCGGACAGGTTGTCATGCTCACAGGCGACAATGAAGGCACAGCCAGAATGATTTCAAAGGAAGCAAGTGTGAATCGTTATTTTGCCGAGCTTTTACCCGAAGATAAAGTGGATGCCATCAAGAAATTACAAAGCGAAGGCCATAAAGTGGCCATGGTTGGGGACGGCATTAATGATGCCCCTGCACTTGCCACAGCCGATTTAGGTATTGCGATGGGAGGGGCAGGAACGGACACCGCCATGGAAACAGCAGACGTCGTATTGATGGCGGATAACCTTGAAAAACTTCCGCACACGATCAATTTAAGCAGAAAGGCACTTGGAATCATCAAACAAAACATTTGGTTCTCATTGATCGTGAAATTCGCGGCATTAGCCTTGATCTTTCCGGGCTGGCTCACGCTTTGGCTCGCAGTCCTGAGTGATACGGGGGCAGCGATCATCGTGATATTGAATGCTCTGCGTCTATTAAAAGTAAGTCATACTGATAAATGATGATAGGGCCTGCCCCCCCGAGTTTTATACCCGGGGGGCAGGCCTTTATTTTTCGCTGCTTTCATGCAGCTTGTTAAAGTGTGTTCTTGTGCTCAGAAAATGCGAGATTAAGTACATCACTAAATAAATCGGGAAAGAATAAATGTATTCCCAATTTGTATAAACAACAAAACCGCTCCAAATAAAAGCGGGCTCTGCAATAAAAGCGATGAAACCTGCATAGATGATCCCTTTTAGGAAAGGGTTTGCGGCAGGTTTGGTTTGTATGAAAAAAAGCGTCAGGACAGGAATCAGGGTAATATCCCAAGGTTTATACGACGGGGAGAATGGCAGAACCTCATAATTGTAATGCCATAAGTCCAATTGCACACCAAGGCTGTCGAGCCAAATAGCAATGACCATTACAAAAAAAGCGATGTATAATAACCGGTGGGTGCTTTGCCGCGGATGAAATTTTGCCCATATGATCCATGGAAGTACCGTAAGCAATACCCCAAACCACCATTGCCACCCGTATACAATTTCCTGCTGCCATAATTCAAATTTATCTAAATAGGCATAATGCATATCCTCATATATTTTTTTCATCTTTTGTTCTAACATCATGTTTTCCTCCTGGTTTTTCCCTCTGCGGGGTTATCGCATCATTTACGTATCTAGTCTTGTTCCACCGAACAGGTTCATCTTCTTAGTTTAAGAAAAAGTTGGGATTTTATTCGTTCTTCCTCCCCGTCTTTATCACCTTCTGGATAGGGCACATACTACATTCCGACTTCTCAGTCATCGAGCAACAATCTTTTAGAGACAGCGTTAATTAATGTTAAGCCTATGTAAAGTTTGCCGGATTGTCTTGATTTACAATTATGTTTGTTTTAAAATCAAAATCGGAAATCGATATCGAAATTTGATAATGAAATCGAGGAGGGGTCTTTTGGAAAATAAAGTGCTGCGAAAACTGTTTCTGGGCTTCATCCATATTCATATTCTTCATCATGCCAAAGAGGAGCCGATCTATGGATCGTGGATGGTAGAGGAGCTGCATGAGCATGGATATGATATCAGCACCGGGACGCTCTACCCGATTCTTCACGGCATGGAGAAAGACGGGCTACTCTCCAGGGAAGACGTGAATGTGGATGGTAAAATCCGGAAATATTATCGCATTACCGATAGAGGCGATGTCGTCCTGCAGGAAGCAAGGGCGAAGGCGTATGAGCTTTTCAAAGAAATTAAATAGAAGGAAGGTGTTGGACATTGAACCAGCAACTCAAAGATAAAAGCCGTTTGGCTATACTTTTAGAAATATTATTCACGTCAACAAAGCTTGGGTTGACGTCTTTTGGAGGGCCTGTTGCACACTTGGCTTACTTTAAAGATGAATACGTGGACAGGAGGAAATGGCTGACGGATAAGACCTATGCAGACTTGATCGCTTTATGCCAGTTCCTTCCGGGGCCGGCGAGCAGTCAGGTAGGGATATCGATCGGCATGCTTCGCGGGGGTATACTGGGAGGCGTCATCTCTTTCTTAGGGTTTACGCTTCCTTCTGTCATTGTCCTTATCATTTTTGCTTTGCTCTACCAGACTTTTACGCTCGGGGACGCGGGATTTATCCATAGCCTGAAGGTCGTCGCAGCAGCCGTTGTCCTTCATGCCTTGATCGGCCTCGGGAAAAAGCTGACTCCGGATAAAAGCAGGCTGGCGATTGCAATTGGTGCGGCGCTGATCATGCTTTTGTACCCGTCGGCTTGGGTCCAGATCTTGATTATCATTGCTGCCGGACTGCTTGGATGGAAGTTGTTCAAGGATAAAGCAGAATCGAAAATTGAACCGTTCCACGTCAGTATATCGAAAAAGACGGGTGTGGCCTCCCTATCTGTATTGATTGGGACATTAATCTTATTGCCGATCCTGAATAACACATTCAACAGCTCTCTGCTCAACATCTTTGATATCTTCTTCCGGGTCGGGTCGCTGGTATTTGGCGGCGGACATGTGGTCCTGCCGATGATTGAGAGGGAATTGGTCCCGCAAGGCCTATTGTCAGCCGATGAATTCCTTGCAGGTTATGGAATGGCGCAGGCCGTCCCTGGTCCATTGTTCACCTTTTCCAGTTATCTCGGGACCATGATGGAAGGGGTCACGGGAGCCGTGGTGGCGACGGTCGCCATCTTCCTGCCTTCATTCCTGCTCATTGTGGCTGCTTTGCCTTTCTTGAGTGAACTGCGAAAGCGTGCCGCATTCCAGGGAATCCTCATGGGAGTGAACGCGAGCGTGGTAGGTATCCTGCTGGCGGCGTTCTATGATCCAGTGATTAAAAGCTCCATCCTTGATGGATCTGACTTTGCCCTGGCTGTCATTTTATTTGCTTTGCTGAACGTTTGGAAAGTACCTGCATGGCTGATAGTGATCATCGGGGTTGCGGGTGGATATGTATTGCAGTTATTAGGTTTTTAATTTGTAAGAAGAAGACTGGGACATAAGTGGTTTAACCTAAGTAAAACCCGAATCAATTTGTTATCTATCTAGCAAATTGATTCGGGTTTTTAGTTTGAAGTTCTGTTAGATATTAGTTCTTTACAGCGGTTAATTGGAGTGTAAGACGAAGACTCCTGCGGGAAGAGTAGCTTATGTGAGACTTGTCCAGCTCCGGCGGCTAGAGGCTCGAGGTCATAAGTCAAGCAAGCCAAAAAGGCAAAGAACGCCTTTCCGGCTTGCTCGCCTTATGCTTGTCG
>NZ_JBBYAF010000011.1:0-101083 GCF_038405515.1 Rossellomorea oryzaecorticis
TTTAGCTTATGACCTCGAGGGGCTAGCCGCCAGAGCTGGACAAGTCTCACCTGTCTCGCTTTTCCCGCAGGAGTCTTCGTCTTGCACTCCAATCACCTGCTAGAGTAGGCCAAACATCCACGCTATTCAATTTCATAGAGAAAAGAGTTAAACTAAACGCCCCCACGTTTTTAAGGTTTTTCATCATTTTTTAATTAAACCTGACTATAATCAGGCTTGTAAAGATAAAATAACAAAAGGAATATCTGATGAAAGGATGATGGTAGATGGGATATTATGATGATCAGGATATAAATAGAGAAGGCAGAACCAAGCAAAAAGGCAACCGGGGCGGCATGTTCCTTGCCGGGCTGCTTGGTGCGATCCTCGGGGCTATTTTAATTATTATCGCGATTCCTCAGTTACATAACCTCAATGTATTGCCATATTCAATCCAGCCGGATCAGGATTTGAAGGAAACGGACGAAGAGTATCATAATGGCACAAAGAAGAATGTTTCTGTGAACGTCACCACGGATGTGACCAAGGCGGTTGAGAAATCCAGTGACTCGGTCGTCGGGATCTCAAATATCCGTTCGCAAAGCTTCTGGGGACAGAGTGAATCCCAGGATCAGCAGGCTGGGACAGGATCAGGAGTCATTTATAAAAAAGAGGGGAATAAAGCCTATATCGCAACCAATAACCACGTCATTGAAGGCGCTGACCAGCTGGAAGTGACATTGTCCGATGGTACGAAGGTGCCGGCGACCCTGCGCGGTGCGGATGTGTGGACAGACCTTGCCGTACTCGAAATTGACGGAAGCAGCATTGCAAAGGACAGTGTGGCCGAAATCGGTAATTCAGATGAATTGAAAGCCGGTGAACCGGTCATCGCGATCGGGAATCCATTGGGTCTTCAGTTCTCGGGTTCAGTGACACAAGGAGTGGTGTCCGGAGTGGAAAGAACGATCCCTGTCGACATCAATCAGGACGGGATGGAAGACTGGAACGCCGAGGTCCTTCAAACAGATGCAGCCATCAACCCGGGTAACAGCGGTGGTGCTTTGATCAATATTTCAGGTCAATTAATCGGAATCAACTCCATGAAAATTGCCCAAGAAGCAGTAGAGGGCATCGGACTTGCGATTCCAATCAACTACGCGAAGCCGATCATCGATGATCTTGAACAATACGGTGAAGTGAAAAGGCCAGCCATGGGTGTCATGCTTGAAGATGTGAACCGGATTTCTGCTTATCACCAGCAGGAAACGCTAAAACTTCCGAAAGAAGTCAATTACGGTGTGATGATCAGACAGGTGGTTCCAAATTCTCCTGCAGCACAAGCGGGTCTACAGGAAATGGATGTAATCGTTGAACTTGATGGAGAGAAAGTAGAGAACCTGATTGATCTTCGAAAACATCTGTACAACAACAAAGACGTCAATGACCAAATGAAGGTCACGTACTACCGGAACGGAGAAAAGAAAGAACTGACGATGAAATTGACGGATGAATCACGTTTATAATCCATCGTTGTGGATAAGTAAGAAGCAGGAGGGGAAAAGCACCTTTCCTGCTTTTTCTTTACGTGATATGATAACCTGTGGATAAATATTTTGAATTATATTTTATTAAAAATAAGGAGGAATCCGCTTTGATTTACTGCTGTTTAGAGCACGTGGAGCTTGCAATGGATATCATTGTAGACGAGCATGAAGTAGCGCCGGATCTGAAAGAACTGTCCAAAGAAGAACAGTTATCCACAACCTGTGAATATTGTGGGAATAACGCAATATATATTGTGGCGAACTAATATTCCCATACAGCATGTGGACGGTTGATGTGGATATGTGGATAAGTTCTGTGGATAATGTGTTTGTAAATTGTTTGTAAAGCGAGGATGAAGTGTGAATATCACGATTGTAACGGTTGGGAAACTGAAAGAAAAATATTTGAAGCAAGGAATCAGCGAATATGTAAAGCGTCTCGGAGCCTACGCCAAGCTGGATATCATCGAATTGGCAGATGAAAAAGCACCGGAAGTTTTGAGCGATTCAGAAATGGAACAGGTCAAAAATAAAGAGGGAGAACGCATCCTGTCCAAAATCTCCCCCGATCACCATGTCATCGCCCTCGCCATCCAGGGCAAAATGAAATCATCCGAGGAATTGGCTGACAACCTGGACAAGTTGGCCACCTACGGAAAAAGCAAAGTCGCCTTCGTCATCGGCGGATCACTCGGGTTAAGTGATGAGGTAATGAAGCGGGCGAATGATACATTGTCCTTTTCAAAAATGACGTTTCCTCATCAGTTGATGCGGTTGATCCTGGTGGAGCAGATTTACCGGGCATTCCGGATTAATCGGGGTGAACCGTATCACAAGTGATGGTAAAGCAGAAAGTTGAAATTATTTTTGATAAAAAGGTTCTGGATTTACTTTTTCATTAAATAAAAAAAGGCTTGATGTGTAATCAAGCCTTTTTTTATATGTTTCATCAAGATTTTGAAGAAACTTTATTTATTTTGGAGATTAGTGTAAGTACCGATTTATACTCTGGATTAAAGACTGAACTTTCATAAACATATTCATTCTCTGATGCGTCAGTTATCCATGTTGTTGCCTTTACAATTTCGTCTTTAAATTCTTCTTTTTTATAGTTCTGTTTTATTAGATCAAATGCGATGCTTCTTTTATCTAAGTCAGAACCAGTATCTTTGATCTTTATACTATTTGAAAAAGATTTAGTTATTTTATTATTGTTATCTGAAAACACTACTGCAAAAGTATCATTATATTGTTCAACTAAACGGTTACAAAGAGATGTTAAAGAAACTTTATACTTTTCATCTGCCAACTGTTTTAGGTTAGATAAACTTGCATTTTTAGATTTGTAAATTGATAAATCCTTTTGTAAGTCTTCAGGTGGTGTAATGAGATTTGTTGTAAATGTATTTGCTTCCATTTCCTCTGTATTATCTGTTAATAGCGTCGATTGACCTTTCTTTCTATAATAGTAAATTTCATTAGTGTGCCAAGGAAGTATTAAATGTCCTATTAAGGTTGTAATAGCAAATTTAGTTCGAGATTCGTGCTTAAGTTTTTCATCTAAAATTATGGTGTGATTACTTTTAAATAATATTGCGTCAGCATCTTCTCTAATATTCCCATAAAGAATATTTACATTTAATTCGGTTGCAAGATTATATATATCTATTGGTAGTTTTTTGTCAAAATACTGTGAGTAGATATATGCTGCATATTGTTTTGGATCTGTAGACAATATTTCAGTTTGTTTTTTTTGTCCAGTTAATAACATTGCATAATTTATTATTTCTTCTTTTTTAGATACTGTTAAGCTTTGAAAAATCTTAATTAGTACCTCACTCATTGAATCAAGAGAATAATCACTTTCATCTTTAATTCCAGATATTAAGTAATCAACTTTTACCCCTAAGGCATTAGATAATTTAAGCAGTGCATCATAAGATGGATTTCTTGCTCCAGATTCATATTGACTTATTGCTGGAGGTTTTAGCCCTGCCCTTTTTGCTAATTCCGTTTGATTAAGACCTAATTCCTTTCTCTTTTGAATAATTCTATCTTTAACATTCATTGAAATGACCTCTCTCTTTAACATATCGTTAATATATAAAATAACATATGTTATTTTTTCTTGACAAGTATTATAACGAATGTTATTTTAATTATAACAAGTGTTATAATAAGATGGTAAGGAGTGGAAAAAAGTGAAAAAATTAATCACGGTAATCATTAATGCTGAGCCAAAGCAAGTTGAAAAGAGAGACTTCTCTTTTCAAGATGTAGTAATACTTGCATATGGAAACTTTGATGATTCTCAAAAGTCCTACACTATGGTGTCTACACTGAAAAATGACAAGGGTGAAAAGCACATCCATGAATATTCATTTGGTGACATGATTAAGATGAAAGAAGGAATGAGGATAAATGTCGATTCAACTAATAGATCATAATGAAGATTTAAAAAAGTTGAAAGATGAAGGATACAATATATCTATAATCAATGATAATATTGTTGTGAAAGGGATTCCATATGTTAATAAGGAAAAAAAGATAGTGTTTGGCACTATCTTTTGCCCTTTTACTTTATCAGGAGAAAATAAGGTGCTTCAACAAAACCATACTGTTAGGTTTGCTGGGGAGTTCCCTTGTGATCAATTTGGGAAAGAGGATAAGTCTTATGTTAATAGTCCGCAAACTTTTCCGCTTACAAATGACATTATAGGGAATTATTATTTCTCATCAAAGCCGCTGAGTGGGAACTATCCAGACTTTTATTCTAAAATTAAAAGATATGTACATTTGTTATCTGCACCAGCAAAGTCAATTGACCCTAGTGTAACTGCACAGAACTTTGATTTCGAAAGTTATAATGAAGTTAGTATATTTAATTATCCAGATACCAATACAGCTAGAGCTGGTTTAACACATATATCAGGAAAATTAAAAAACCAAAAAGTTGCTATAGTCGGATTAGGTGGAACTGGCTCTTTTGTTCTGGATTTTGTCAGTAAAACTCCTGTTAAACACATTTCATTGTTCGATGGTGATGTTATGTATAATCACAACGCATTTAGAATTCCTGGGGTAATAAGTGAAGAGGAACTAAGTCAAAGACCGAGTAAAGTATCTTTTTTAAAAAATAGATACGATAATTTAAGAGGTGGCATTATGCCATATGAGGTTTTTATTGATGGTTCAAATGTGAAACTATTAGAAGGACATGACTTTGTGTTTTTAGCATTGGATAAAGCAGAAGCCAAAAGTGTAATCATAGATTATCTAATGACTTCAGGGATACCATTTGTTGATTTAGGGATGGGATTATCAGTTGTGGGCGATTCAATAAGAGGAAGTGTAAGAAAAACTTTAGTTACACCTGATAATAGTTCAGCTTTAAATAAAATAGCCATAGGACAAGCAGCAGATAATGATGTTTACTCACAAAATATTCAAATATCTGAGTTGAATGCGTTAAATGCTATCCTAGGAATATTAGCTTGGAAAAAAATGAACGGATTTTATATAAGTGAAGAAACCATCTACAATTCTACTTTTATAGTGGACGAAGAGGAAATTAGTAATGCAACATAAATTCGTCGAATTCATACCAGCAGAAATTGAAGAGAACCTTCTATATATATCATTGGAGTATGATGTAGCCAAACACAAATGTGCATGTGGGTGTGGTGCCGATATTGTCACATCTATTTCACCTGCAAGATGGAAACTAACATATGACGGTGAAACTGTATCACTTTCCCCATCGATCGGTAACTGGAGTCATCCTTGTAAATCTCATTATTTTATAACAAACAACCAAGTGGTCTGGTCCGGCTCTTTCTCCGAGGATGCAATAAGAAATGTTATAAAAAATGACCGAGAAGATTTAAAAAGACATGTTGTATACGGTAGAAAAGGTAATCGTTTTCTTAACTTTATTAGAAATTTTTTTAAATAGGAATTTCTTATGGGAAAATGCATTAAATTTGTAGCGTTTCTGTAAATACAGAAACGTTTTCTTATTTTTAGAACTCGTTATAGAATATTAGTCAAATTTATTATCTTCTTAGTTACCATCAACAAATCTACAAATATGAACCTTATTCATGTAAACTATTAGTATTGCTTAAATAAGAGCGTACTAATAAATTTCATTTTTCAGTTTTATAGAGAGCGGTGGTAATAATGAATACGAACATTTCCAAAGAAAAAAGGGAACAATTAATTAAAAAGATTACAGAAGTAAAAAAATTCCTAGAAGATAGTGCTGATGATAAAAATAAAAGACACTTATTAAGCTACATAGCTGAAATAGAGAATGACATTTTTGCGAAGAAATATGGACTTGTATTTGAAGAACATGAAGAAGGAATAGATAAAAAATTAAAGGATAATATCCCTGTACTATCTGAAGAAAAGGAATTATTTATTAACAATGGTAAAAATATTAACTTTTTAATTGAAGGGGATAATTTGGCATCCATAGAGTTATTGAAAAAGACACATAGTGGGATGATAGATTTAATTTATATTGATCCTCCATATAATCGTGGGGATAACGACTTTGTTTACGATGATAAATATGTAGATAAAGAGGATACCTTCAAACATTCAAAATGGCTTTCTTTTATGGAGAAACGTCTTTTACTTAGTAAGGAATTGTTATCAAAGAGTGGAGTTATACTCATTCATATAGATGAAAATGAGGTTTTTAATTTAGTTCCGTTAATGAATGAAATTTATGGAGAAAAAAATGATTTAGGAATGATTGTCTGGAATAAAATGAATCCTAAAGGTGACCCAAAAGGTGTATCAACTATGCATGAATATGTTGTTTGTTTCGCAAAAAATAAGAGTGAATTTGCGAATTTGGAAAATACATGTATGCGAAATAAGCCCAATGCTGAGAAAATTATTAAAAAGGCAAATTCTTTATTTAAACTTTTAGGGAAAAAACGAATTCCAGAAGAAATTAAAAAAGTTGTAAAACCTTTTAATTACTCTAAAGCGTTACTAAAAGAATTTGAGGTTGAGTATACGTTAGAGTTAATAAATGAAGAATTTAAGGGTTGGTTGTCTCAACAACCATTCTCCAAAGGTGAAAAAGCCTATAAGTTTATTGATGAAAATGGCGAAGTTTATCGTGGTGTATCAATGGCTTGGCCAAATAAAAAGAAAGCCCCTGAAGATTACTTCATACCACTTATTCATCCAGATACTAAAAAACCATGTCCAGTTCCAAGAAGGGGTTGGAGGAACCCCCCTTCTACAATGAAAAAACTTTTGGATGGTAAGCGTATTTTGTTTGGGGATGATGAAACAAAGCAGCCAGAAAGGAAATACTTTCTTAAAGAGAATATGGCTGAAAACACACCTTCAATTTATGCTAGTGCAGCGAGTGACGACGACTTTTTCCTAGAGGAAGGACTCAATTTTGAATATGCTAAACCAATTGATACTTTACAATATTTTATTACCTCAATTCATCCAAATGCTAAAATGATTGTTGACTTTTTTGCCGGGTCTGGCTCAACTGGACACGCTGTAATGGAGCTAAATAAAAAAGATAACGGAAGCCGAAAATTTATATTAGGAACAAATAACCAAAATAATATATGTCGAGAGACAACATATAAAAGATTAAAAAATGTTATTGAAAAAGAAGGATATAGTGAAAGTCTAAAATATTATAAAGTGGACTTTATCGAAATAACTGACAAACTTTACTATGAATATGCTGATGAGCTTCTTCGACATGTGAAAGAACTAGTTGAGCTGGAAAATGGAATTAATTTCAGTGAAACCGAAGAAATTTCAATTATTCTAACAGAAGAAGAATTAGAGGAGTTTACTAATAATAAAGAGAAGTTAGCAGAGTGTAAAACGTTGTATTTGGGACATGATGTTCTTACTACTGGCCAACAAGATTATCTCTTTAAAAGTAATAAGATAAAAGTCAATGTTATTCCAAATTATTATTACAAAGAGGTTAGGGGGTAATATGAGTGGTTAATTTAGCAGATTTTCAATTAAAAGCAATGGGTAGTTTAATTGAAAGTATGGATGATACCAATCAAGAAGTTATGTTTAAAAGTCCAACTGGATCTGGAAAAACCATTGTTCTAACTCATTTTATGTACCAATACGGACAAGGTCACTTTAATAATGTATTTGTTTGGCTTACTCCTGGGAAGGGAGAATTAGAGGAACAGAGCAAGGATAAAATGGATAAATACATCCATAATTCTTCAACTAAGTTATTAGAAGAAGTTATGACTGAAGGATTTAAAGAAAATGATGCTTGTTTTATAAACTGGGAGAAGCTAACTAAAAAGGGCAATAATGCTTTAAAAGAAAGTGAGAAAGAGAATTTTCAAGATCTTATAATCAATGCACATAATAATGGACTTGAATTTATTATAATTGTGGACGAATCTCACCAAAATGACACTGTAAAAGCAAGTGATATCATTGATTTATTTAAACCAAAGAAAATTATAAGAACTTCCGCTACCCCAAGTGATTACCCAAATGCTACATTGATTGAAGTAAATGAGGAGGACGTAATTGCAGAAGGTTTAATTAAAAAAATGATTGTGATTAATGAAGATTTTGGTCAATCTTTAGAAATTGATAGCCAAGTAGGCTTTCTCCTAGATAAATCAATGAATAAACAAGAAGAATTAAAAGCTGCACTTAAGCAAAATGACTCAAGTGTCAATCCTTTAATCGTTGTTCAACTTCCAAATAATAGTGAGGTTATGCAAGACGAAGTTGAACGTTATCTAGCAACTAAAGACATAACTTATGAAAACGGCTTGTTAGCTGTTTGGTTAAGTGATAAAAAGCAAAACCTAGAAAATATTGAGGGAAATGATGCAAAGCCGATTGTAATAATAATAAAACAAGCAATAGCTACTGGTTGGGATTGTCCAAGGGCACATATCCTAGTGAAATTAAGAGAAAACACTGGTGAAACATTTGAGATACAAACAATTGGTAGAATAAGGAGAATGCCAGAATTAAGACATTATGATAATGATTTACTCGACTCGTGTTATTTGTATACATTTGATGAAAAGTTTTCAGAAGGTGTTCAGTTACATTTCGGTAATGGTGCTTTGAAAGGTAAGAAATTATTTCTAAAAAAAGAATACAGGGACTTTACTCTTATCAGTGAGCAAAAATCAATCTTAGGAGCTCCAAAAGACGCCCAGCAGTCCTTAAAAACACTTGTTTCGTATTATGATCAACAATATGGTACTTCTACCAAAACAACAGAAAATAAAACTCGAATGGAGACAAAAGGCTACATATTCTCTGATAAAATTATAAAAAATACATTTAGTGGAAAAATACACACTTTAACAGTAGAAGAATTCCAGAATCTTGATAAAATAGGGATGGTTGAACCACTTAATACACATACACATGGACGAGAATATCATAACCGTGTAAGTACTCTAGGTACAAAAATAGGCTTGTCTTATGAGCAGATGAATACAATTGTAAGAAGGTTATTTGATAAAACAGTTAATTATAGTCGTAAGATTCTTAGGTTAGATACACGTGAGGTTTACGCTTTTGTTATTAATAATTTTGAGAAATTAAAAGAAGATTTTAGAGAAGCAATGGCAAGTACATTTTTACAGATCACTTCTGAATTACCAGTAGTATCAGAAAAACCATTTTATATTCCCAAAGAAGTATTGTTTACATACAATGAAAAGAATAGAGTTCAAAGGGAATATATAAGTAATGTCTATAAAGGATACCTTTCTTCTGCTGAGGTGCGTTCAGACTCGGAAAAGACATTTGAAAAATATTGCAATGAATCAGAAAAAGTTGATTGGATCTATAAAAATGGGGATAAAGGAAATGAATATCTTTCAATAGTATATAGAGATAATTCAGGTACTCAAAAGTCATTCTATCCAGACTATATAGTTTCAAAAAGCGGGGAAGTTTGGATTATTGAAACAAAAGGTGGGTTTAACAGGAGTGGAGCAAGTGAAGACATTGACAAATTTTCTCCTAAAAAGTTTGAAGTTTTAAAACGTTATATAGATAAACATCAATTAAAAGGGGGATTTGTTAGAAAAGATAAAAGCAACAACGAACTATTTATTTGTATGAATAATTATAACGATGACATTCAAAGTGAAGAGTGGAAATTATTAGATGATTTTTTATAAAAACTACTATTTATGGAGCCAATTAATTGGCTCCATTTTTAAAATTTAGAATAAAATTTTAAAAATGGGAGGTATTTACAACGGGAGTATTGTACTATATTATAGGTGCCTCTATTTCAGGAGGAAATATAATTGAGTAAATACTATAAATCTAACGGTTTATATGACTATCTAGATAGTAATCCTAATCCTTCTTTAAAATTCCCCAAAGGGGAGTTATGGGCTCTAATATATGCTGATAAAGAAGATAACTTTGAACCTAGAGTACTTGCACTAGTAATTGGTGTAAATGAGACAGGAAAGATAGTTAATAACGCTGTAGAAACAAGAAAATTATTGAGACAAATAAGTACGAGGACGGGTTTACCTTTAGTTACAATAGTATTTAGAACTGACCTACCAACTATTGAAGAAGTAGATTATTCAGTGGGAGATAATAAACTTATGAAAATCTCCTTGAAGCAGCTCGCCGATGAGTTAAAAGACCTTGGCTTACCATTAAATGATCTACCTACAAGCCATGCTATTAATAAAGCCTCTTCAAGCGCTTATCAAAACTGGCAAAGAGAAAATTTAGGAAACAAAATTGTTGCAGTAGATATTGATATGTTTAAAGTATCAGATCAAGGTGATCTTGTAAGGTTTTACGAGTTAAAGCGTTCTTTTCAATCCTTTGAAGATTGGAAGCCTTATGTGGATGATTATAACAATTTCAGGGCGTTATCTAAGTTAGCAAACCAAACTGGTGTTGAATTTGATATTGTTTATAATATAAGAACTAATAACCCGTGGAATGATAATGTTCAAGAGTTAAACGTTTTTAATGTGGATTTTAGTAAACAAACTCCAATCTCAGAAGGTAGAAGGATTAGCTTATCGGATTTTATGGAATATTAATCTTAACCATCATAAATACTTAACAAATATTAGGGGCACCAACATTACATATTACAAATCTAGAAAATAAACCTTGGGATAGTCTAAGGTTTATTTTTTAGGTGAAAAACCTTTTCTCTTTGTTTATGAAAAAATATGAAAAGGTATCACTTTTGGAGAGAATTTTTTTTGATGTTATGCTTACGTACTTTTAAAAAATAGGAGTGCGTATAGATGCTGAAATATGAGAGTGCCAAAAAGGATAGACGATTAAATGCTTATTTGAATGAGAACTTTATAAAAAGAGGAGATATATTTTTAATTCAAGGAGAAGGAATTGATTATTATAAAAGAGAAACTGTTCCAGCTTTAGTATTACAGAACAATCGTGGGAATAAGTTTGCACCAACAACAATTGTTGCTCTTGCAATATATCAGTGTGAACTACATAAAGGGATAACTAAGTTTGACTTTATGAATATCACAACAATCGATAAGAGAAGGATTATAAGAAAAATTGGAAATTTTCCAAATTCAAAAAATATTAATTTAGATCAGGGGATAAGACATTCTGTAATTAATAGAAATTTTACAGATGTTATATTTGTTTGAGAAATTATTTGTGAAAAACGATAAAGAAAGCACATAGTAATGTACTTTCTTTATCGTTTTATATTTCGCTAAGTTTATTTATATACTTTCTTTTATCGTCCATACTAGGGGAAGCATATCTCAATGTAGTATTTACATTTGAATGCCCCATTAAGGAAGATAGTATATTAATAGGTATTCCAGAAGTTTGTAATAAATTGTTTGCAAAAGTCGCCCTTAAACGAATCGGGTATAGTTTAATATTTGTTTTTTGCTCAATTCTTTTCAATATTAGTTGAATACCTCGTTCACTAAGCCTTTCATTCCTTTGTGATGTGAAAACAAACTCACTACTTTGGTGATATATTTTTTCTGATCTATTCCTTTCATACATCCAACTATTCAATGCTTCTACAACATCTTTGGAAATTGGAATATACCTACTTTTTTGTCTCTTAGAGTTTTTAACAAGTATTGTAGGGTTTTCATTAAGAAGTATATCACTAACCCTCAGATTAGATACCTCGCTCACCCTAATTCCAGCTTTCATTAATATTAGTACCAAAGCATAAGTTTTCATTCCCATTTCTTTTGCTGTACTCAAAATTGATAACTCCTCCGAGCGAGTAAGGTACTGGCTATCAAAGTTATCTTCTATTTTTTGCAATTTAATGTTATTTGAAGGATTCACATTAATTTCACCTTTTTCTTTTAAAAAATGATAATAGGTTTTTATAGCGGACAATTTTTGATTAACGGATGAAGGAGAAAATTTCAGTAATAATGACTCTCTATATAATTTGATTTCTCTAATAGATATAATTTTCAGGTCATATATTTGATAACAATTGATTAACCAGAATTGGAACTTTTCAATTGTATCTAAATAGCTTTTAATAGTATTTAAACTTTTATCCTCATTTTCTAGAAATAATTTAAACTCTATTAAGTAATTCATAAAACTATCCTCTCCTTTTGTTATACGCTCAGTTTATATGGTACTTATAACGATGAGTTTATAAGGAAAACTACTGAATTATATATTTAATCACTTCTTTTTCAAAATTTCTTATCGCATAATAATATTTATAAGTTGAGTAGAAAGAATTTATTAAATAAAAAAATAAACTTTATTGAAACAGTTAATATAATTAATGGCTTTGTGAATATAACTAGAGTGGGATTAGTGAGAAAAAAAGATTGGTGGGGAAAGTATGAGAAGAAAGCTGTTCTGAGCAACTATGTAAGACAGGGATATTTAATTCCCTGCTATCTTAAAAGATAAAATTTCTTGGGCAAACGTATTTTGAGTGTCAAGGAGTAGACAGTTTTTCATTTCAACAGAAACTCTAAAGAAATCGTACTTACTTGCATCAATACTAATGATATGTCTGCAATAAACCAGGATAATATCAAATTTTATGCAATCGTATCTCAAAGTATCTAACATTATCTTATTGCTTGCAGGAGAGTCAACGTAGAAAAACAATTTTATGTTTGTGTGATCGTAAGGTGTTAGGAATTTTTTTATAGCTTTTTTTTGCTGCGAGAGTAATGAATTATGGTTGTAATAATAGATTGCTATGTTCATATTACCTCCTAAATTTTCTCTCTAATTTTCTTTGGTTAAATTCATCAACTAAATATGAATGGTTTTTATTTAGTTTACTACCATATTTCTTCACTAATTTTTCAGACAAATAAAAATCATCTTTGAAAAGTTCAGGTTTCTTATATCCCATATACAGATAGATTTTCTCAGTAATCATTAGACATAGGCCAGATAAGACACTTAGTAGGCTAAAAGCAATAATAAAGTTCAAGTCAAATAAAAACTCCATATTCAATCACACCCTTCCAGTTTATTCCATTATAAGGTATCTTGAAATCCTAGTAAATGAAAACTTCTAAATAGATTAATAGTATTTGTATTGGTGATACTAAAGAGTAGTTGAGTAAAGAGTAGTAAAGTTAGTTATAGAAGGCTATTTGATGATTAGTAGAAACGATGATGGATTAATAATATAATAGAAAAAAATTGAGGTATAATAAAAAAAAGATATAAACTTTGTTAAATTTTTCAAACTGTAAAGGATTGAGATATATTATTCATTAGATATATATCATATATATCTAACATATCTAACAGATATCTTCTATCTTATATATCTAATACATCCAATATCTTCATAGTATTAGTAAAGAAGCAACTAAAGTTGCTTCTTATTAATTATAGTTTGAAAAGATTCAGAGGAGCTTAACTTGTAAGGACTATGTAAACATTTCCATAAACCAATTCCAATAGCGTCACTTACATTATTGTCTAATTCACTTACATGATTGATTTGTGAATTTACATACTTATTCCAAATGATTTTATTATTTTTACTTAAGTCGCAAAAATGACCAACTGCACTACGCCAAGAATTTACTTGAACAAATTCGGATTCTAGATTATTACATAGGGAATAATATCTAAGAAAGAATTGTAAAAATGACAATTTTTTATATACAGCTACACCAATTTTTTTTTGATATTGTATATCTTCGACGATTAAATGAGTAATTTCTCTATTTGAATTAAGGATTTTATTTAAGTATCCTTCTATTGTTAGGATTCTATCAAAGTACTCTAGTTTATGATCTAATTTGAATTTACCAAAGGTTAATAAGCTACATTCATTTTTATCTACGTAATAAATAGAGTATCCAACTATTGATAAAGAAGGATCTAGGGCTAAAAGAAGCATAGTTAATTAGCCTCGAAAAGTAATTGCTCAAAATCTTCTCTATCACCATATTCTAGATACTCTTCATAGAATTCATCAGATCTTTCGTTTTCCTGACTCTTACTTTCAGCTGCAGATAAAAGAGAGAATAATCTAGTTTGGTAATGGTAGTCTTCAAATTTAATACTATCTAGATAATATTCATTAATTTTGTCTTTCAAAATATTTATTTGGATATCAACCGGTTCATTCTTCAATGTACCTTCTAATACTTCCAACTTCTTTTTATTTTCCTTAGTCAATCTACTTTCTGTTTGTTTGCGCTTTTCTTCAAGAGAAGACTCTTTCAAAGCCTGTTCAGATATTCCAAATTCACGAGCTAGTTCACTAATCATGTCGGTCTGAAAAAACTTATTTAGCTGTCCATATATAGTCTGCATATTGTCTCCTCGTTTGGAGTAGTTATATACTTTTTGGACTGTTTTTTCTATTTCAATATACCCTAAGTTCCCGCCTTGATTTTCCTTAAAGCAATGATGAATGAACATGTTAAAAAATTTAAATGATTCTTCAATATTTTTTTGTACGTCAATACCAGATCTACCGAGTAAACAGAAAAATTTAAAGCAGAGTTTAGCTCTTTTTACTTTCTCAGTATCTTTTTCAAAAAGAGTATAATTGTTAATGTTTTCCTTCGTAAAGTCAACAGTACTAACTTTTTTTACGACATTTGTTTCGTATGTGCCGTTGATTTTTTCTTCTAAATTATTTATATATTTAAGTGTTTTCTCTTTGCCGAATACTTTTTTATAAAAATAACCTAAGTTTACTAAGTCTTTCTCATTTGCTAGCTCTTCAACAAATAAGGGAATCGCCACTTTTGTAGACATGTAAAAATCAGTTTCTTTGACGCTATTCAAGGTTTTAACCTTTAAATGATTCTTACTATTTATAATAAAACCTATTCTATGAAGTTCATCCCAAACTGTGCCATTCCTGCCTTTTGTCTTTTTTCTTAAGGAATCTGCACTTACACCAACATCATTCGCTATTTTATACTTCTTATATTCATATACAAAATAGTTGCTAAGTAATATTGTATTATTTGAACTCAATTTTGAAGCATATTCATAGAGTGTATCGCCAATTAAAAAGGCAACCGGAGAAATTTCCCCTCTATGCAAAATACGAAACCTCTTCCAAGCGTTAGTAATTAAATCATTTTGGCTATATCCCATAATAAAGTTCTCTCCCAATAAGTATTTTTAAATATAATATATTGGGAAATAGAAATGTCAAATTTCTTAGGAAATCTTCCGGACAATTAATATAAGGAAATTTTCCTGTATAGAAACAGTAAATTTCAGTACTATAATTTTAGAATTATTAGCTTTAACAATCAAAATTATATTATTGTGAAGATGTCCTCCCTATAAATATAGAAGTAATAATCTAATTAAAACAATAAACCCTCCTCCTTAATAATAAAAATTTTCAAAGAATTTATTGACAAGAAAGAAACATCTTGCTAGGATGTATATTACCAACAAATGAAAGGTGGTAATTTATAGAAGACTACTTATAATTTTATTTTTAATAGACTAATTTATTCCAATACCTTCACTGGAAGGTGTTGAAATGCTAGATACCATACAACACAAAAATTTTTGTTTAGTATGGGGATCTAACTGTTAAATATGATGACTACTACCTATAGGACAAATGTGTTCATTTTGCTATTAGGTAAACTTACTCCTTATTAGGGAGTAGTATGCTCATTTAACAGTTATGCATTTTAGGTATTGGAATGGATTGGTCTTTTTTTTATACCAATCTTTAAGGTCTCCAATACTTTTGGGGACCTTTTTTGGTCTGTATAGAACTATTGCTCATTGACATTATTTAGTTAAAAGGAGATAACGGATCTCCATTATCAAAACGTATAGGGAAAGGGTCGTAAATGATAAATCCTATTCCCGAACTAGAAACATTATATATATTCAAAAGTAACCTTATTTTGTATTCGAATTAACTATTTGAAAAAGTTGTGAATAACTTGGAAAGGAAGATTAAAATGACAAGACAAATAATGCAGGATATGACTTGGGTTTTCAGGGTTCATAAAAATGAGTTAATTAGCGGAGAACTAGACATAGAATTATTAGCATCATTATTTCCATTCTTAGAAAAAAACAAAAGCAAAGATAAGTTTGAAATGAGATTTGATGGTTATCAAAATTTGCAACAATTGTACTTATCAAAAGAAATAAAATACCTATTTCAAGAGTTTTTCATTAGTTGCCCGTCCTTCTTATTTCTTTTAACAGAAAGGACCTTATTATTAGCATATCTTTGTCTCAAAGACAATGGATCTGTCAGACAATTATTAAATGATAGTTTAGAAGATTATATAGTTATGAATTTTTGTGTACCGAAGAAAACGAATAAAAAGAAGAAATATAGAACTGATTTACGTTTAAAACTTAAAGATGCTGAACAAATTCTACATACATCTGACTTTATAGATTTTCAAGAAGTTTCAAAAAAACGAGGTGAAAAAAATGAATTTAATAAATATTAAAATGACAAAGTTTCAATTGATTAATTCTGACTGGAACATTGAAATAGAATTTGATGTTGAAGCCCATATGTATACCTATACTTCAATTTATACCTTTAGTACAAGTGATTATAACTTATATTTAAACAGTATTTCCTATGTTGGGAGCCCAGATAAAAAAGCAGATGTTCAATTAAAAGAAATAAATGATAATATCCCATATATTATTAAGGAATTGAAAGAAAATAAAGAAATAGAATTAGGTTACATCCTTAAACTATTAAATAAACTTCCAAATAAAGACAAGAGTTTCGACGATATCCTGAACTTAATAAATATTGAGGAAAGTTATAATACCTTAGGTGGTGACTTTGGGGAACAGCCATTTAATGAATTAAAATACCAAGTTTATGACCAAAAAATGCTTAATAAGCTTTATGACTTAATTTTCACCAAAAATATAGATGGAGATTTTAATTTTATAAGGACATCACTCCATCAGGAAGGGAACTATCTTAGCATTATCTTTTTTGTGCATGAAAGTCAATATGATGATGAAGTTATGCACATATATAGATTCAGAAATGATGAATATGTCTTAACAGGATATTTTGAAGAATAGATTTAGCAGCTTTATAAAAGTAACTATGGAGAGTGATATTAATGTTTAATAAAAAAGAAATAATAGAATATATTAACAATAATAAAAATTGCGATTTTAATGTATTTGAAGAAGTTATGACATCTTGTGGCTATAAAGGTTTATGTATAGTGTCGAAAAAGCCAAATGTTAATAATGCATACCAAGTTTCAGCGGATTTAATACTAAATGAAGTTATAAGTGAGGTAGCTGTATTAGACTTTGTTAGATGTAAAGTATATACACATTACAGAGATTATGGGTTCGGGATTGGTAAAGTTATAAGATTTGAGCAAGAAGATTTTGAGAGATATGCAAGAAAAGATCCAAAAGCTATAGGGCAAGGAGTTCATATTAGAATTGAAACTTTAGCAATTCAGGAAGACGAATTGAAGAAAATTAGCGAAATGAATGAAATTGAAGATGTTATCAACTTCCTTCAAAATCTTTATCCAATGTCTAAGCCAAAACCCATTATAGACGGAGAGCCAACAGATTATGAATTACTTGAGAAGATTAATTATGAAGATAAGGATTTTAAAATTAGAGAATTTATAAATTGGGATAACATTGTTGATGGGTACTTAATAGAGGGTAAACTTACTGGAAATATACCAATCCGTCTTGAAGAATTAATAAATGGTGATAACGAAATAATAGAAGCAGTGATCTTTGTGAAAGATAAAGAGAATAAAGGATATATCAAATCTAAAAACGACGAAAGGTTTGTTGGTTTTGATCTTCCTGGATACATAAATCAGCCTAAATTAGATATAGATGATTCATATGTTGTTATCAAACTCTCTCTTAGTTTAGAAGATTTGCAGGAGATTTATCAAATGAACAATTTTGAAGAGGTTTTTAATTTTTTGGAAAGTAAATCTTTAATGTTGAACGGATAACAATTTAGTTATAAATATATGAAAAAGTTGCTAGATACTAGGAGATCCTTTCTTTTTCTAAATAGCAATAATATGTAACTCAAAACAATTAAGGAGAGATAATAATGAATGCTAAAAAAGAATTTAAAGAGATGAAATATTTATTAGAAAATGAATTATTACCAATGCTAAGTATATCCAGGGAGTACTCGTTATATAATTTATTTATATTTCAAGAAATGTTCAAAAGAATTGATAATAAAGATGATTTAAAGTCACATTTTTTTCTCGGGATTTATTTAGGAGAATTTTTACTTGGTAATTTCGAAAATTCAGGTTGGAAAATTGAGAAAAATGATTATTTCTATGACTGGAAAGTAACTATATTTTGTGATAATGATACATCTTTAACGCTTTTCCCTTGTAGGAGGGCTAGAAAATACTTGAACAATGAAGATTATGATCTAATTTCTTATGTTGAAGGAATAAAGTACTCTATGAAGGATCCAAATACTATAGCTCAAATTGAAATCTTTAAACATAACGGGGTTAGTTATAATATAAAAGAACTGAAAGACCGACTTAACAAAGATAATAAATAAAGTTTCCTACTAAGGGAAAAAGAATTCGTCCTTTATTAACAAGGGGAGAGTACTTAAGATTATAATGAAATACCTTTAAATAATTGAAATTTTGTTTTATAGAAACGTACATATTAGAGTTTTTCAGAGGACATGGATGTCCCTTTTTGTATAAGGAGTAGATAAAAAATGAGTTCCACAAACAATTCATATAAAAAATCAAATCTTATTATTTCAAACCAAGAAGAGTTAAAAAAGCAAGAATTGATTGATACACTTGCAGGATTACTGAAAAAATACGCTAATAAAAACAAATTAGATTGAATAATAGGGTGTGCGGGTAGTCACAAGCCTCCACACCCTTTTGATAAATAAATTTACTCTGTAGCTATTAGATAAAATTGAACAATCTTAACTTGAGGACAGATCCACAAATCTGTCCTTTTTAAATAAAGGAGGGTATAAAGATGAACAATAATAATAAAAAAGCAGCGTTATATATTCGTGTTTCTACGGAAGAACAAAATCAAAAAGGATATTCACTAGCAGGGCAAGAAGAAGAACTGAAAGAATATGCCAAACATAAAGGCTATGATGTACATGCCATCTATTCTGATGGTGGGTATTCTGGGAAAAACTTCAATAGACCTCAAGTACAAAGAATGTTTAGAGATATGTCTAACAAAATGTTTGATGTAATAATTGTTTGGAAAGTTGATAGACTGTCACGAAGTAACAAAGATGTTTTAAGCTTAATCGATGACGAATTAAAACCTAGGAATATGAAACTTCTAATTAAAACTTGTGATATTGATAGTAGTACACCAAATGGATATATGTTTATTTCTTTGTTAGGCACATTTGCTCAATATGAACGATCTATCATAATTGAAAGAGTAAATTCAGGAATGGAGAGGGTTGCAAGAGTAGGCAATTGGAACGGAGGAAAAGTTTTAGGGTATAATTCCGTTAATAAAAAATTAGAAATTAATAAAGAAGAAAGTAAAATTGTTAAAGATATTTATAAAATGAGAGCAGAAGGGCTTGGGTATAAAAAGATTGCAGATAATTTAAATGCAATTGGGAAAAAAACAAAAAAAGGTAACCCATTTAGTATTCCTGCTATAAAACTGATTTTAGAGAATGAAATCTATATTGGGAATATAATTTGGGGGAAATATAGAAATTGGGAAGAAAATAGACGTGGCGGTAAAAGTGAAAATCCTATTAGGGTAGAGAATAAACATGAAGCAATAATTGATATAGAGCTTTGGAATAAGGTACAACAAATAAAGAAGATTAACAAAAATACCTATTCAACAAACAGAAATTTTAAAGGTTCCTTATTCTTAACTGGTGTGCTTAAATGCCCTGTATGTGGTGCTGGAACTGTTATGAGTAAAACGCGCAAACGAAATAAAAAAGGCTATCATGTGTACTATATGTGTCAAAACTTCCACAGTAAAGGGAAATATATTTGTAAGCCTAATCTCATAAAAAGGGAAATTATTGAAGAGAAAGTACTGAAGGTAATAAAAGGCATAATAAGTAGTGATAATATTGTAAATGAAGTAATAAATCGATTAGAAGTAAGCAAAAGTAACGATGTTGTCGAATTAAAAGGTGAATTAACCATATTAAAAAGAGAGTTAAAGAAATCTGAAGAAGATCAGTTAAATTTAGATAAACGATTGCTAAATGGCGATAAACGTTTAAAAATTGATCATTTTAACCGTATTTCCGACCAAATTCAAGAGAAAATAAATGAGTTAAGTTCAAGTATCGAAAACATTAAAAGGTTAATTCAAAAAAATGAGTCTAATGTAACCTTGAATAGGGATGTAATTATAAATACTTTAAAGAATTTTGATACTTTATTTGAAAAGGCAAACGGAGAGGAGAAGAAGCTTTTGATTAGGTCTTTAGTGAAAAGTATTGAAATGGAAAAAGACAGAAAAGAAATAAAAAACATTGCTTTCTGGTTTTCAGACGGCGAAGACCTTCAACTGTCAAATGATTTACCACCTAATAAAGTTCGGAGAACCGTACCACAAGTAAAAAAGGTAACCTAAAAAAATAGATACATCACCGTTTCATGTATTGTGGAATGTGGTTTGGTGGCAAAGTTAGCTGTAACAATACAAAAAGGTAAACCGTCCACGTTCTGCCAACAAATAAGTCAGCCCCCCCCTATGTTACACACAGGGGGGGCTGACTCTTTTTTAGCACTTACTTAGATCCTCTTCCTTTACTACAGCTGCCATACTCAAGATATTTCTATATGAAATTTTCGATCCATCTTTTTTACCATTCTTTAGGCACATAGTTTAATTCTCTGAATAGTTTTGTGCGCTCCTTCTTTGATAAATCTCTCCATTGTCCAGGAGGAAGGTTGCCTAAATGAATATTCATGATTCGTGTTCTTTGCAATCGGTAAACTTCGTATCCTAATTCAGCGCACATACGGCGAATTTGGCGATTTAGGCCCTGGGTCAAAATGATTTGGAAATCAAATTTTGATAATTGATCCACTTTACATGGAAGTGTTTTTGTACCCAATATTTTGACACCCTCTGACATCTTCTTCAAAAATTCAGGAGTGATTGGCTTGTCTACTGAAACGATATATTCCTTTTCATGCTTATTTTCAGAACGAAGTATTTCGTTAACAATGTCGCCATCGTTCGTAAGAAGTATTAGGCCATCTGAATCTTTATCCAGACGTCCAATATTAAATATCCTTAATGGGTGGTTGACCAAGTCTACAATATTTCCTTTTACACCTTTTTCTGTGGTGCTTGTAATGCCCACAGGTTTATTTAAGGCAATATAGACGTTATTCCTTGCTACCCGCACTGGATTTCCATCTACTTTAACGTCATCTCCAGGTTCAACCTGGCTGCCTATAATCGCACGTTTCCCATTAATCGTAACCCTTCCATCGGCTACTAATTTATCTGCACCTCGTCTAGAAGCTTTTCCGGCTTCACTTATATATTTATTAATACGCATGTTAACACATCCTTCATCTACGATTGTCTTATTAAATACTAATATATTTTAAGTGAATTACAAAATCATATTTAAATGAACGGAAGCCAATGACCAGGGGGAAAATGATTTAAAAACAATAATTATGAATAATAACTTGGCAATTTTGGTCTTCTACCCTGTTTCTTGAATGCTGTACCTGTGTTATACCAGCCCATCATCTGGATTTATCAAATTCTTAAGGGAAAAGGAAAACATCATTGGTTCATGCACTGATTGTGGTCATTATTCAGAAAAATCAGGTATGATGGATACTAACGAATCCAATAGGAGGAAAATGTCCATGATAAACAAAAAAATCCGATGGGGAATCATCGGCTGCGGAGATGTGACGGAAAAGAAGAGCGGCCCTGCTTTTCAAAAGGTTGAAAACTCGGAACTTGTTGCAGTCATGAGGAGAACGGGTGAACTGGCAAGGGATTATGCAGAAAGACATCAGGTTCCGAAATGGTACGATGAAGCCGATGCATTGATTAATGATCCTGACGTGGACGCGGTCTATATCGCTACCCCGCCAGGCTCACATAAGGAATATACGCTGAAGGCAGCCGCTGCGGGGAAACCTGTCTATGTGGAGAAGCCGATGGCTCGCAACGCAGAGGAATGCAGCGAAATGGTGGCTGCCTGTAAAGCGGCAGGGGTTCCTTTATATGTGGCTTACTACCGCCGGGCGCAGGAGCGCTTTTTGAAAATAAAAGAATTGCTGGATCAAAAGGCGATTGGGGACGTTCGTTTTGTCTCCTCGACCCAGTATCAAAAAGCAAGGGATGATGTGCAGGACCCCGACCAACTTCCATGGCGCGTGCAGCCTGAAATAGCGGGTGGCGGCCTGTTCTTTGATCTGGCGAGCCATACCCTTGATATTCTCGATTTCCTGCTCGGACCGATCCAGGAAGCAAAAGGCTTCTCTTCGAATCAAGCCGGCTATTATGAGGCGGGAGATATGGTGACGGGTACATATCAGTTTCAATCCGGCGTCCATGGGGTTGGAAAATGGTGTTTCACTGCGTTTGAAGACGTGGATATGAATGAGATTGTCGGAAGTGAAGGGAGAATCAGCTTTTCTACATTTGGGGATGACCCCGTCATCTTGACGACCAGTGAAGGACAGCAGCAATGGAGCTTCGAACGCCCAGAGCATGTCCATCAGCCCCTTGTTGAAACGATTGTGAAAGAGTTGACTGAGGGCGGCAACTGGTGTCCAAGCACCGGAGAATCGGGTGCCAGAACCAACCGCGTGATGGATGAAGTTGTCGGGAAGTGAAAAATCTGAATAAGAAATGTGGTGAGTATATTATGAAAACCCGTAACCTGGGGAATACAGGAATCAGCGTGTCAGAAGTGGGGTTTGGCGCGTGGCAACTTGGCAATCAGAAGGATTGGGGAAATATGACCGATGAGGAAGCCATCTATTTAGTACATAAAGCCATGGATATGGGATGCAATTTCTATGATACTGCGCCTAACTATGGATCCGGTAAAAGTGAAGAACTTCTTGGAAAAGCATTGAAGGGAAAAAGAGAGAGTGTGGTCATCAGCAGCAAATGTGGACATCACTCCAATGATGAACAAAGCTTCGAGCCAGCGAAAATGATTTTGTCAGTGGAAGACAGTTTACGAAGATTACAAACTGGATATCTTGATAGTCTTCTACTCCATAATCCTCCTTTTTTGACCCTTAATGGAGACTCCCCGCAATTTGAAGTACTGGAGAAATTGAAAGAACAAGGGAAAATCAGAGCTTATGGGGCTTCAGTGGATACTGGAAAAGAGATGGATGAATTAGTAAACAAGACAGACAGTCAGATTATTGAGGTCATGTTCAACCTATTCCATCAGGAACCAGCCGCAGCCATGAAATCAGCTCACAAACAAGGGGTTGGCGTAATCGTCAAGGTTCCGCTCGATTCGGGCTGGCTTACCGGCAAGTATGATGCCACAAGTACATTCAGTGGAATCAGAAGCAGATGGAGTGAAAAAGAAATTCGGAGAAGAGGAATGCTGATAGAGAAAGTCCGTCGTATCCTCGGAGATGACATCTCCATGGCACAAGCAGCCCTGCAGTATGTCCTTTCACACGAAGCGGTGTCTACCGTAATTCCCGGAGCAAGAAATATTCAGCAATTAAATCAGAATATCTCTGCATCAGAAGGAAGCTTACCATTAAAAGTAATGAAAGAATTAGAGGGTATTTGGGACGAAGAAATAAAGGATTCCAAGTTAACATGGTAGTTGATCAAAGTGATTTAGATCTTCAGTGTCAGCGTAGCAAGTTTCTCCAACAAATAAAGAAGAAGTTTATCCACATTGAGATAAACTTCTTCTTTTCTTTTAACGTGTACAAATGTATTAACGTGCATCAGCAGACAACAAAACGTTCTTCTCCACTTCCAGTTTCCCGTACACTTGGGCAATGAACCACGCTGGCAAGCTGCAGCAAGCATTCCGATGGATGAAGGCATATCTTGGCTCAATTCCATTAAAAACTCTCCGAATAGTGACAATCTCTATAAAGATTTTATCAATCCAACTCAAATGTATGAATTGAAATTAAAACCCCGCCAGCGCCCTGGCATATTCAAAAGGGGTAGGCAGTATATAAGGAAGCACCCGGCGTTCATCCATGGTTCGCTTTGCTTTCCTTTCAGCAGCATAATTTGGCTGCATCTCTAACACCCAAACTTTGCATTTTTCATCTAATATGAAATCAAAAGCAACATCCCCGAGGTGTGTTTCTTCATCATTCTCCATCACGCTTAAAATCTTCATACATAATTGGGTGATTTCAACTGTTTTTTGTTTAACTTGATCTTCACTCAGAAGATAGATTTCTTTAAGAGCTGCTTCTCCCGGCATCACTTTCTCTCTGTTGCTTGAGTTTGAGATTACACTTCCGGCCTTTGCTACTTTCGTTTCCATCCCTGAATACTTCCAGTTTTTTGTTTCCTCCTTTTGAAGGTACAGCCGGAAGTCAATTTTTTTCCCAGAGTGGTTAAAAGGGATTTCCTGTTGAATGATATATCTACTATTTTTCATGATGCTTGAATGTAGTCTCTCTTCCAACGACTCTATGGATTCGATAAGAACCTTCTCTCCGGTACTGCTGGATAATAAATATCCTTTATCCGCTTTTTTTATATGGAAAATTCCCCTGCCTCTACTCAATGAGGCAGGTTTCAAGAAGACGGATTCATATTTTGTAAGCATTTGAACCAGACTGGCTGCTCCTTTATATCTTCTTGTAAAAGGCAAATGCTCTCGTATAAAAGGGATTCTGGACATGTTGAGCCAAAAAGAATATTTATTGTCATTGCGATATGGGTAGTTGAAGATCTTTTCCCCTATATGCTTTTTAAAGTGTCTATAGATGTCCGGCTTCATAGGAGAACGATTGTAGATGGCACCAGGATAAGGAAAGGTGCTTTTTATGAAGGTATTTGCAGTTGGGTCGTAATAATAGCCGGATATGGTTTTAGTAGATTGATGAATCGTTTTACTATTAAAAATATAGATTAACCCTTTAATCTTGTCATAATTTGAAAAACGCAGCTTCGAGGTCTCTTGTTTGGGATTGAACCAGGGTGTTTCCAGAAAACCGATCACCGGACCCAAGAATAATTGATTTTCATTAAAATAGGAATCATATGGGAGGTCCGGGATGGATAGATTTTCGTTCAAACAGGATGAGAGTTTCACTTGATTAAACTTCAGATTATGATCGATTTCAATCATAAGTTCTTTTTTGAAATGACCGAAATTCAGTATGATGGAGGTTGACTCAATGTTTAATCGTTTTAATGTTTCTTCATTCACATGAATATAAAGTGGATCAAGCTCCTTATCAAGATGCACTGAACAGAAATAGGGTTCTTTCATCGCTATGCAGCTCCCTTTATTTTTATAAAAAGCTTTATATCTATGTTGCTTTTTGTACCGCCAGTTTCGCCAGTAATAGAGTGGGATCAATCATCTTCATGTCTGTTTTGAATAAATGAAACAATAAGGGTACTTCAGTGCAGCCGCCTATAATCATGGAAACTCCGGTTTCTTTATAGACATTTAACATTCTATTAAGGTCTTTTATATATGGATTAGATGAAAGATTCCCCAATTTAACATCTTGAATGGCGTTATCAATGATCGTTTGTTCTTCTTTAAGAGGAGTGATTATTTCACAAGGGGTATGATGAAATGCTTTTTGATATAATCCATTATTAATGGTTGTTTCGGTAGCGAGTAAGAGGATTTTATTATGATTATGGGCAGAGTCTTCTTCTGAAAGGATTGATTCCACAGTGTTATCAATGATGCTATAGAATGGTATGTGAATGGCTGCTTTTATTTGCTCCAGCCATATATGGGCTGCGTTGCAGGGCATAATAATGAAATCTGCACCTGCCTTTTCCAATATTATTGCGGATTTGATGAGCTCGGGTAATGAATTAGATTGCTGCGTTCGAGGAGGGACTTTAGGGTTATTGTAAATCAAGATGCGATGATGGTCTTGTTCTGTTTGTACAGGAGTGTTTACTATAATTTTTTGAAATACGTCCAAAGTTGCTGCCGGCCCCATTCCTCCAAGAATTCCTATCGTTTTGGACATTTCATTCTTTCCTCCTTTTTTTAAATTATAAATGATCATTTTAGTAGTAATATATGTTTATGGAAGAGTTGTAGTGTGGACTTTATTCCTTATTATTCATAACTATTTCTAACTTAAAAGGAAAAAACCATACCATAAGTAGGAAAGCCTATTTATGGTATGGCATCTTTTATCTATTTATGAACGTGAACTCCCTGGCTATCGTTCGTTTTAACAAAAAGTTAGTGTTTTATTTGTGGAATATTTATATTTTTTTCATCTTTTAAAGAAACATGCAACTCAAGATTTCGATTAATTGAAGCAAAAAACACATTGTTTATATCGATATTTCCTTTATGAGATAATTGTTGTTCTATCCAAGCGTCATTAAGATTAAAATCCCTCAGGATATTGGAGTAAATTGTTCCTTCTACAATAACAGGAAAGGAAATTGCAGATGTTGTTTTTGTAATGTTCATATCTTCTAACGTCACTGAATTTTTTTGTGGTTTTTTTAATACGCTTAAAGCCCCGTTTGGCTCGATCATTGCTGTTTCAACTTCATTAATATCGAAAATCCCTTTTTCCCTAAGCATTTGAAGTATATTATCAATCGAATAACGAATTTTTTTTAGGTTTTTATCAAGGAATTTTCCATTCTGAACGACAACTGTTGGTTCAAATGTGAGTAATCTCCCTATTTTCCGATTGGAAATTTTCCATTTTGCCACAACCTTTTGGAGGATTCCAATCGCAATGATCGCTACAGCAGTCGGAAGATGTTTAATATTAGGGTCTGCAATGTCGGCTCCAACAACTGCGCCTAATGTTAGGATAACTAAAAAATCGAATATAGGTAACTCTCCGATTGCCCGCTTTCCCATAAATAGGGTGATAATTAATAGTAAGGGTAAAATAGTAATAATTCTCCCAAGGATCAAGAGTAGATCTTTCACAGGTTCAATCATTTTCCCACCCCTTTCTAAACTTTCTAATTTGTAGTGTAATGAAGTTAATCAGGGAAATAGCAATAACTAGCTTAATAGAGAATGGTATTCGTTCCACCGCTTATTCCCCCAGGATCATATCCTCTTTAAAAATAGTACACTATCATTCTTTCCAGGATTTAATCGAAAAATACATATTCAAAAAAATATTGTAATGGTTAGGTGATAGGTGGTGAAACATATCTTCAGAAGATGAGGTTTGGTTATTTCTTTTGCTACCGTGTATTTACGCCCTTTTATGTATAAGATAATGACATATAAAAGGTGGTGACTACTATGGAAACGGTATGGGTTTTTCTGGTTTTAGCAATAGTATCCTTTATTTCCTTATACATTCTCATGAAGAAAATGAACGCCACTAACGTCTTGGGTTCTTATTTTCTATCCAATATCCTGCTTACAAATACCGGTGTAATCATTAATTTAAATTTAAAATTAACAAAGCAAGATCCATCAAATGAGTTAATTTTTTGGACGCAAAAAATTCCTGAGTTGTCACTCAAGCCGGCACTCCTTGTGTGGATCATTTATATTTTGTTCTCTAGTAGACCTATTTTTAAAAAACTTATTCATCTATTCGTCTTTTTAACAGCACTTGTTTCAATTGAAGTCTATTTCGTATCCATTAATTATTTGGAATGGGTAAATTGGAATGTGTTTTATTCCTATTTGCGATACATACTTATTATTATTTTAATGGCTGTTTACGCATTTTATTTAGAAAAAGTTATGCATAGAAACAAAGAGGTGAATACGATATGATTTTCCCTCTCCCTGAGAAATTTGATGAAAATGAACTCTTTATTATCTTTTCCACCATCATTACTTGGGCCATTATGTTTATGTTACCGAAACGGATTTCAGCTGTTACGATCACGATTATTTGGACGTTTAATGTATTTCTTGCATTACTCGCCGATATTACTATTACTGTGAAACCGTATGAACTTTACTTTACGATCGATCATAAAGCGCATGAATTATTTGATGTGGTATTGCACTTTATAACGTACCCCACTCTTCCTTATTTTGTAGTGAACTCTTATCAACATTACAAACCTAAAGGGCTGAAGTTTTTATTATTTGTTGTTTTCTGGGGAGGGGCAGCCACAGCTTTAGAATGGACATCCGTACAATTTAATGTTTTCACTTATACCGGTTGGAAAGTGCATCTATCCTTTCTTGTTTATCTGATTGTGTTTGCCGCTACCATTTGGCTTGCGAACTTTGTTGAAAAGAAATATCCTTCCGTTTGGAATTCGAAGGATCTGAATATGAAAAAAGGGTCAGCCCCCCAGTAAGTTAACGCTCACTGGGGGCTGACCTCTTTTTTAATTAAGATGCATTTATTTTGAAACTGAAAAGCCCTCATCTTCCTTCACTACACTGGCATATTCGTCTAGCAAAGCACGTACTTCATCCGTGGTTTCTGTCTCCATCAGACGATTTCTGAGCTCGCTTGCGCCGCGGAATCCGCGGACGTAGATCTTGAAGAAGCGGCGGAGCGGTTTGAACGGCCGAGGCTCAAGTTCATCGTTGTACTGATCATGAAGATCCAGCTGCAGCCTTAGGAGGTCGAGCAGTTCTTCACTTGTGTGCTCTTTCTTCTCTTTTTCGAAGGCGAACGGATTCTGGAAGATCCCTCTACCGATCATGATGCCGTCTACGCCGTATTTCTCAGCGAGTTCAAGGCCCTTCTGGCGGTCAGGGATGTCCCCGTTGATCGTCAGCAATGTATCAGGGGCAATTTCATCACGGAGTTTCTTGATCTCCGGAATCAGCTCCCAGTGGGCATCGACGTCACTCATTTCCTTTTTCGTGCGGAGGTGGATGGACAGGTTGACGATATCCTGTTCCAACAGGTGTTTCAGCCAGTCATGCCATTCCTCCACTTTCGTATAGCCGAGGCGCGTCTTCACGCTTACCGGAAGACCTCCCGCTTTGGCTGCCTGGATCAGTTCCGCTGCGACTTCCGGACGGCGGATCAGGCCGGAGCCTTTTCCGTTCGCTGCGACGTTATGCACAGGACAGCCCATATTGATATCGATTCCCTTGAAGCCCATTTTTGCCATACCAATACTCATTTCGCGGAAATATTCGGGCTTGTCCCCCCAAATATGAGCGACGATCGGCTGTTCATCTTCCGTGAACGTCAGACGCCCGCGGACGCTGTCTTTTCCTTTCGGATGACAGTAGCTTTCCGTATTCGTGAACTCTGTAAAAAACACGTCAGGTCTCGCCGCTTCACTTACGACGTGGCGGAACACGACATCGGTCACGGCTTCCATCGGTGCCAACACAAAAAACGGCCGAGGCAACTCATGCCAAAAATTATTTTTCATAGTATATTAAACCCTTTCCTTAAGGGAAGCATGTTCCCAAAATTAAAAAGTAAGATGATTTAGTTTATCCACTCCCAGTCAGGGCGGATTTCAACCAGTATATACTTTAATGGTATTGAGCGAAAAGTGCAAGGGGACCGGTTTATAAAATAGAGGAAAAAATGGGTTGTTCCGCCAATGTACCAACTGTGGGGCATACTGGCGGAAGGACCATGCTTCTTGAACTTTATTAAATATAATAAACAAAATATGTAAAAAATTGCTATAATGATTCTTAGGAGTGCAGGGTAACTCCTGCATAATGAATGACAGTAAAGGGGAGCGGTCAATGGCTGAACTGAATGAAAATCCGTTAATAAAGAACGATGAAAAGAAACCGAAGATCAAGGTTGAAAGAAAAGAGGGAGAACCGACTTCCGCATTTAAAGGGGCGAGCTGGGCTGCTTTGGTGATTGGTGTTTCCGCTTATCTGATTGGCCTGTTCAATGCTGGAATGGAACTGAATGAGAAGGGGTATTACTTCGCTGTACTCGTATTCGGATTGTATGCGGCGGTGTCCCTGCAAAAAGCGGTCAGGGACAAGGAAGAGGATATCCCTGTTTCGGGCATTTATTACGGCCTCAGCTGGTTTGCCGTGATAGTAGCAATTGCCTTGATGGCCATCGGACTTTACAATGCCGGCAGTATCATCCTGAGTGAAAAAGGATTTTATGGTATGGCATTCGTGCTTAGTCTGTTTGCAGCCATTACCATTCAGAAAAATATTCGGGATACGCAGGTGGCCAGGGATAGAGATTAATAATAGGGGGCGGTACTGGTTGCGGTACTGCCCTTTTTCGTTCTCCAATTTCGCTTCAAACTCTTTCAGTAACAGGATACTTCCGAGCATTCTTCACCATCTTTTCTTCAATAATCTCTTTCACGTCCAAATCAAGTCTGGAGCAAAGCATGAGCGAATAAATCAGGACATCCGCGATTTCTTCTCGGATGTTTTCTTCATTTTTTTCGAGGGCTTCTTCGCTGCTGATCCACTGGAAGTCTTCGAGCAGTTCGGCGGCTTCTATGGAGATGGAGATGGCGAGGTCTTTCGGGGTTTGGTGGGGTCCCCAGTTTCGTTCGTCTATGAATTGGTTGAGTTTTTTTGTCAGTTCTTTTATTTCGCTCACTTTGCTTCCCCTTTCAAGTGAAAATAATTTAGAAGAGTGATATAGGTATATTTTAACATTATGTGAACGAAAGAACTGGCAAGAATCTTAAATTTCCTGCGCGACAAATACCAATCTGTCTGGAAAAACCCGCACCCATCCACTGAATACCTTGCTTTCAAGAAAAGCATGAAAAAGCTCAGAGATCATTCACCTCTGAGCCGCACTAATCATTTGAGGGTCTTTTCCCCATTATTATAAAGAAGTTGTATGATAGTCCACTTCGATATTCCCGCTTGTGGCCTTGGAATACGGGCAGACCCCGTGTGCTTTTTCAACAAGCTGTTCCGCTTCCGGGAGTTCCACTCCGCCAATCGCAACCGACAGGACAACACCAAGCTTGAAGCCTCCGTCAGCAGGGTCTTTTCCGATTGACACTTCAGCCGTCACTTTGGATTCAATCTTTTTCTTTGCTTGTCTTGCTACCAGGTTTAAAGCACTGTCAAAGCATGCGGCATAGCCGGCTGAGAATAGCTGCTCAGGATTCGTCGCTCCTTCTGCCCCGCTGCCTCCAAGGGATTTCGGCATAGCCAATCCAAGGTCCAATACACCATCACTGCTCTTTACTTTACCTGCACGGCCGCCTTCTGCCGTAGCCTTTGCTGTATATAATGCTTCCATTTCATAACACTCCTTTTAAAAAGTTATATTTCAGTTGTGTACAATTAAATGGTAATGCACATCAAAATGATTGTCAACAATTTAGTTGTGTGCAATTTAATTTGATAATTACTAATGGATTTTGTATGATTATCACAACAATTAGTATGTACAGGAAGGACAAAATAGATATGGATGATGTACTTTTATTGGAGAATCAAATATGTTTCAAAATCTACACAGCGGAAAGGGAAATCACGAGGTTATACCGCGGCCTCCTTGAGGAGATCGGGGTGACCTATCCACAGTACCTTGCCTTGCTTGTCCTTTGGGAGAAGGAGAGGATCACGGTAAAAGAATTGGGGAAAAAGCTGTTCCTTGATTCCGGGACACTCACTCCCATGCTGAAAAGAATGGAGAGCAACGGACTCTTGAGCCGTGAGCGTTCAAAAGAAGATGAACGCAGTGTCATCATCAGCCTGACGGAAAAGGGAGCCAGTTTGAAAGAAAAAGCAAGCTGTATTCCGACGCGGTTATTGGATAGTATAGACTTGGAGGGCGGCGAGCTTGAACAGTTTAATCAAACGTTGACCACGATATTGAGTAAATTAAAGGATAGGGAATAGCGGCTGGCAGGCCGCTATTTTTTTATTTGGGAGAACGTCACGGGGAAAGTAAAATTAGTGGTCATTTTAATAAGTTAGCGGCTTAGTTTTTACTTATTTCCCCAAATGATGGAATTATCATCGAAATTAAAAGATTAATTGTCTAAATTCAAAGATTTGTAAATTTATGGAACCTCATTAGGTTAAGACGACACTTACAAATTCAGCTAAATACAATAAACCTGATGGTTTTACCTGACAGTGGCTGTGGGACTGCTGGTCGCTGCAGTGATCAAGAGCTATGAGGTATTGAAAAAAGCGTTGTAAATGATGGTACCCAAAATGGGTCAGACTCCGTAAGAAACTGCAATCGTTTCCCCGGAAGTCTGACCCCATGTTATCGGTGCATCCAGCCATATTAACGCCCCATGTTTTTACTTTGCTGAAGAAGTTTCGATTCCCCCGTACGCTCCCATTCCTCTACCGTTTTGTACGCATCTTCAGGAGTGTAACCTTTCCCTACAAGAACTCCCATGAGGATGAATTCCTGGAGGATATGGGTGGCATTGATGCCTCGTTTCACGTCCTCCAAGCCTTCTTTTACTAAAAATTCCGTGTGCTTTACCCATTCATCCGGAGTCTTTCCGTGCACTATCTGATTTCCATTTACATTCTCGCTTTCCATCGCATCCGCTTTGGTCGGATGGACCGTCCCGGATGGATGGTTCGGCGGGGCATAGATGGAGTACAGTTTCAACGGGGTGCTGCCTGTGTTGATCACATCATGCCACGTCCCGGCAGGTACAAAGATGGCTGAGTCATCGGCTACATTGCGTTCGAAGGTCAAATTATTTTTGTCTTTCCCCATCCGGACGACTCCCTGGCCTTGTTCAATACGAAGGAATTGATCAACATCAGGATGTACCTCAAGTCCGATGTCATCGCCGACGTCGATGCTCATCAGCGTGACCTGCAAGTGTTCCCCCGTCCACAGGGCCGTGCGGTAAGTATTGTTCTGTTTGGCTGCTTCGTTGATATTCAGTGCAAGTGGATTGGGACCGTAGTCTTTTAATGGGATGGCACGATTTTCATATAAAAACCTCGGATCATAATAGTGGTTTACATTTGCTCCGCCATTAGGGTAAGCAGGGTGAACAGGCTGTCTTACATGCTGTACATTCGCATAATAAGGATAGTGGTGCTGCCATGAATACATGTTCTGACCATTGTACATTTTCCTCAATCCCTTCATAAGTTTTTTCATTTTATCCTATGCATGGGTTGGGGGAATGTACTTAATAAAAAAACCGCCTCCCCCGAGACGGATTTCCGATGATGCCACTCATAAAATGACCCCGCTTCCTCATCATCACGGATGACATAATTTCCGTATTTAATCGATGTCCTAGTGAATTCGATGCCTATCGACAGGATCATCGCCACTATAAAGAGCATGACCAGGACCAACGATAGAGGTTTCAATTTATCAGGTAATTTTGTAAAAAATTCTCAAATATATCTTGCAATACAAGATAGTGGTGAATATAATGAAAATATATATTGCATTACAAGGTAATGGAAGGAGATATTCGATGGCAGATACAACTCAGATGTTAAAGGGGATCCTGGACGGCTGTCTTCTATCCATCATCAAAGACGGGGAGATCTATGGGTATGAGTTAGCAGCGCGGCTTGAGTCTTATGGTTTCACCTCGTTCAGTGAAGGGACCATATACCCTTTATTGCTGCGGATGCAGAAGGAAGGATTGGTCAGTGCCACGTTAAGAAAGTCGACGGCCGGGCCGAAAAGGAAATATTATTCCCTGACCGAAAAAGGTGAGGGGGAATTGGAGTCATTTATCAAGAGATGGGGACAGTTGAGTGCCACGGTTAATAATGTGTTGAATAAAAGGGAGATGTGAGAAATGCTTTCCAAAGAGTCGGAACAGTTTTTGATTGAACTTCGCATGCATTTGATTTCGAAGGGGAAAAACGATAACGAAATCAATGAAATTACGGAAGAATTGGAAGACCATCTGCTCCAGGCAGAGGCAGAGGGGAAAGATGTCACGCATATCGTCGGGGAAAGCCCAAAGAAATATATGAAAAGCATCGGCGAATCGATGAAGACGGATTATCGGCAGCTGGTGGGACTGGTACCGCTGTTCATCCTGTTATTGGCTGCATATTTCAGCCTTGGGCCAGCCATTGAAGGGAAGTTTTCGCTGTCGGGAGGCATGATCATGATCGCATCGGTTGGGGCAATCATCGGGGGGCTGATCTATGCTGTCCTATTATTCAAAGTGCTGCCTGGATACATCCAGTCTAAATGGAGGTACTTCCTGTTACTGGGGACCATGCTTCTCGTCACCGGATTAGGCGTCGCCGTCTTGTTTTGGTATAATACGCAGGATTTTAAGCCGGTTTTTACAGCGACACCTTTACAAAATAATCTGATTCTCGCTGCTTGTATCTTGATCTTCATTGCAGCGGCCCTCTATACAAAAACGTGGTTTACGATCATCATCCCTCTGTTTCTTTCGCTTGGTCCGATTGCGAGCCGGTTCATTCCGGAGGATGTCAATGAGGATCCGACTATGCTTCTATATACGATCATCCTGCTGGCGGTCATTTCTACTATTGCCATTTTCGTTTTGATTAGGAGGAAGAAAAAGCAGAAACAGCCTACGGTATAGTTTCAACATTGAAGCTCATGGATTGCTCCTGGGCTTTTTTAATATGATTCTTTCATTTTAAAATGTGAGAGAAAAGGTGTATACCCATATGTGTATATCAGGTGAGGGATTAACGGAATATGTTGAAAAATCGGTAGTTCGCGCATATATTTTAGATTTCGCTCTTAAAAAGAAAATTTCGCTCTTAAATTTAGAATTTCGCTCATAAAATCAAATTTCCGCTCATAAATCCTGCCCAATACCCCCGCCACTCCGAAACTTCATAGGAATTTCAGAGCCGGAGCGACAAAACGCCAGCGGAAATCAAGATTTCTTTTATAAACATTTAAAAAAAGCAAAAACGCATGGTGATTTCTCGTGAAAACCCATGCGTCGTTGCCTTGTATAGCTTATATATAGAAGGTCCGTTACGATTCTACAATCGAATCAGTTTCTTCTATCAAGCCTCTTTCCTTTTCTTAGTGAAGTAGATAACCGCTTCAACAACAAAAATCACCAATACCGACAACCCGAACAGCGGCATAAGGATCCCAAGGATCGCCAGGGTGGCGAGGGCTCCAATCGACCATGGCTTGTTGATCCTCTTCGGACCCTTCGCTTCACCAGGTTTCATCCGCTTCATCCATGACATGAAGCCCATCGCGATCGCTGCGAGGAAGGCGATGCAGACGAGCAGATTCAGGATCTTGTTGGCCATCCCGAATAGATGCCCTTCATGAAGGGGGATTCCCCACGTGAACCATTTGCCGATGATACCGTAATCCTCAAAGTCTATTTGGGCGATCAAATCCCCTGAGTACTGATCGAAGTAAGCGGTTGTTTCTTCGTCCGGATTGACATCTAGTCCGGTGACACCTGTGTTGCTTCCTTTAGACACCGTGAAAACACCCTTTTCATCAGAAGGATAGACAATGGAGAACGGTCTTGAAATATGTTTCTCCCCGGATTCCGTGATGATATCTTCGATGGTTTTCTGGCCGTCTATGGTGTCATGTGAGCTGCTATCGGTGTGATGTCCCGCGTGCCCCTTATGTTCCGAAGCGGGCTGGTCCAGGCTTCTAGTCGCCCATGGAATCTCATCGACATCCGATTGTGGGGGATTGTAGCGCAGTTCCGTCCTGCCCCAATCAGGATGATCGGCTGCGAATTGCCCAATTTTACTTCCTGTAAAAACAGACCATGGGATCCCGGTCAACACAATGATGATGAGAGGTACGGCAACAACAAGTCCCAGGGCGGCATGAATATTTTGGAAGCGCAACTTCCTGGATTGACTCTGAAACAGCTTCTTCCTGAATGTCATATATGTCCCCGACACGATCAGGAAAATCGCCCAGCAAGCCGTGAGTTCGACCAGATAGCGGACAAAGGTATGCTCGGTCAACAAAGAACTGTGGAAAGTCCTCATGAAATTGGAATAGGTGTTTTTTGAATCCAGGCTTGCGACGATCTGGTTGTTCTCGTCGAGGAACACGTACTGTGACGTCCCTTGGTCATTACTGATCGTTACCCTGTTATTATAAGGCTCCTCAATCATGCTGATCTTACTGACGGAGTAGCCGTTGTATGTATCTTTTATTTCTTCGATCGCTTCATCCATGCTTTGCCTTTCCTTGTTATCACTTTGCCCGAAAAATTCATGTTCATAAATCATATTTTCGACTTCAGGATAAAAGAGAAACCCGATCCCTGAAAGGGTCAGTGTCAGCAATAATGGTGTGATGAACCAGGCTGCATAAAAATGAAGCCTTCTGAATGGATTGAATGTGTTCCTGTTCATATGAATCTCCTTCTCTTGCTTTATTCGGACTGAATCGTCTTCATCATTTATTCTAATAAGAAAATGTGTTGAAAGAATGAAATATAAAGAGTTTTTTTCAACAGTTTAAGAAACCTTGGCATCGCTAGAAAGATGGGATAAAAACCGAAATTGCTACCTATTGAAGAACAATATTATTGTGGATTCTATATGCCGCTATTGATTTCCGGGTAAGACTTCGCTTTCCGCGGGTGACCCGTGATCCTCCTCGGTCGTACCTCCCTGCGGGTTCTCACATTAGTCACTTCTCCCGCAGTAGTCTGCGAATTGCACTCCAATCAACCGCTGGACAAAACAAAAAAACCGAACTATGTTGAATCCCAAATTCAACATAGTTCGGACTTGCTTAGAATAAAAAGTTTAGTTCCAGCCTCTTCTTAACTATTTCAAAAATCTCTTCAGGAGCAGTACTTCCTCATACGTAAATGGTTTACCGCCGTAGCGGACCTTTTCATAAATCGGTATGATTTCTACCGGGCCTTTTATCCGTCCGAACCATTCGTGGATGGTTTCGTGGCTCCGTTTTCTGTTTAGAGTGTTTAAATGACTCTCCCAGTCGAACAGTAACTGACGGATCACGTTTAAATTTTCTTCGGAAATGGTAAAGGCCATTTCCGAAGAATCTTGCATTTCATTGGATATAACAGCATACCGGGATTGATCTGGATCCGGCGGACCTTCTTCTTTATCTTTCCGCTTTTTCTTTTTGTAACGGATATACCAGAAGAAGAAAACAACAGAGAGAATCACGTAAACCCCGTATTTCTTCACTGCATCCACAAAACCCTTCCCACTTCCATCTTCACCCGAAAAAGGATCCACAAACCAAGGTAAATATTCATCCACAACGATTGGCTCATCGAGACGTCTATCACCCCATCCTCCGCTCCAGGGTTTCGAATCGAAGACCCACTCTCTATCAGGATCCTCTACATGATAATAGTCCTTGACCTTTCCGGCTGCCACATTAAAAACATTCATCAACACTAGGCTCGCACCTGCACAGATAAGGATAAAAAGGATCGTAATCCCTGCTTTTTTCAACTCAGTCACATCTACTCATTCCTCCTTCATCTCTTGATATGAAGCAGCTGTTCACGCACAGTCGGCTCAGGTGGAGTCCCGATGATCAAACCTAGTGATTTAGTATCTTTTGCCCTCAGTGAATGCTGGTAGAAGCGTTCGGAGGGAAAGAATCTCCCATTGGGGTTGATGAGTGCAAGTGTCTCGATCAACTTCCTCAGTTGTGAGCGGTCGAGGTCGTTCTTGAGGCGCATAATGTCATGGTGTTCCGTCGCATAATTCACCCAAAGTTCCACCTTGCAGCCCTCTTTTATGAGGTAGAGGCAGACCGACACGGTGTATTCGATCAGTTCCTCCATGTCCTTCCTGAGATGAAACTGTCCGGCTCCGACCATGTTGAGGAAGATGGAATAAAGGTCGCCGTGGACTTTTTGATATTTTTTCGCAAGGAGTTTGTTCTCTTTTGCGGTAGCGAGCCAGTGGATATGCCTGAAACTCTCATTCTCGTAATCTTTCGTCCCGATGATGCTCGTCTCATCCATAAATAAGGAGTAGTTTGTCTGTTTGTATCCCTGAAGAATGGATTTCAGTTTTAAATCACGGATCTTCTCGATACGGGGAAGAATTTTGAATGAAGGAAGGTCATTCTTTCCGCTTTCCACCCGATACGCTTGGAGGAACAGCGGATCCTTCACTAAAAACTCAAGATTACTCAACCGGTGTATTCCCCGGCCTTTCCCCTTAAGGGTGACGGTGATCGTTTTTTGTGTTCTCGCGGGGAGGTCCAGGGATATGGAGAAAATGCTGCTTTCATCATCCCCGCCAGTAAATACCACTTCACTCCCGCTCCTGCTCTCCATGTTCAATTTCAGGCGATACATGGGGAGAGCGGAATCGTTGCGGATCTCAATCTGGCAATTTACCAATTCATCGATACTTGATGCGTCATGGTACTTCTTGATCTTCCAGGAAACCTTCTTAACCTGCATATTTAGATAGATTCTCGAGAAGAGTGCCAGGGAGAGAACTGCAGAGAAGAGAAAGGCAAGAATGGAATACCCTGCGAAGCTGCTGATGATAAGCAGGATCACGTTCAAGATCAAGACCAGCGGCGTAAAGAGGAAGGGTGGTTCGTTATGGATCTTCATGGTGCTTCGACCGGTACGGAAATGCTGTCAAGAATTTCGTAGATGACCGCTTCCTTGGAGGTTTTCACTTCCCCTTCCACATTCAGCGAGATCCTGTGCGCCAAGATCGGCAGGGCCAGTTCCTTTACATCATCCGGTATACTGAAATCCCTTCCATACAAAAAAGCCCTTGATTGGGCAGCTCTCATGTATGCAAGAGATCCCCTGGGGCTAACCCCGACATCCACATACTGGTGCTGTCTAGTTGCCTGGACGATTTCCATCAAATAATCCTCGACCTCTTCTGAAACAACAACATCCTTCACCTTCTGCTTCAACTGGATGACGTCTTCGATGGAAATCACACTATCGATGATGTCGAGCGGATTGGATGAACGGAATCTTCTCAACATCATTTTTTCTTTTTCAGGTGACGGGTATCCCTGCCTGATCGTGAGCAGAAAGCGGTCCAGCTGTGCATCCGGCAAAGGGAAGGTTCCGATGGAGTCGTATGGATTCTGTGTTGCGATGACACAAAACGGCTTGGGCAGATGATAGGTGGCACCGCCGAGAGTGACATGCTTTTCTTCCATCAGCTCAAGCAGGGCGGACTGTGTCCTCGGGACGGCACGATTAATTTCATCAATGAGGAGGACATTGTTAAAAACAGGCCCCTTCCTGACTTTAAAGTCACTCGTTTTCACGTCAAAGTATTCCTGTCCTACAATATCGGAAGGAAGTGTATCGGGGGTGAACTGGAGCCGGTTGAACGTCCCGTCGATACTTCTCGAAAAACATTTCGCCATCGTTGTTTTCCCTGTGCCGGGAACATCTTCGAGCAAGATATGGCCGTCACTCAACAGGGCTATAATCATTAACTCAATTTCTTTCTCCTTATCGATCATTACTTTTGCTACATTTTCTTTTATATGCTGCAGCATTTCCTCACCCCTTTTCGTTTAGTCTGAACATTCCAATTATAACATTTTTTTACATTTATGGTGGAATTCATTTCCGAATCTGATAGATAAAGTGGCTCCTGTTTTGCAAGAATAGAAGGCAGGATTAAAGCCTGACTTCCCGCTTAAAGCAATGGGAATCAGGCTTTATTTATAAACGCAGGTGAGGATTTATTTACTCTTTCAACACCAATCCATCGCTCATCTTCACGATATGGTCGGCATATGATAGCATGTCTTCGTCGTGTGTGACCATCAGGGTCGTGATGTTCAGGGTTCTGGTCAGCTCCCGGATTAACCTCATCACATCTCTGGATCTTTTTGAATCGAGGCTTGCAGTCGGTTCATCTGCGAACAGGACGCTTGGTTGATGGATGATGGCCCGTGCCAGTGCAACGCGTTGTTTTTCCCCGCCTGATAAAGAAGGCGGGTAGGCGCGTTTCCGGTGGTCCATTTCAACCAGCTTTAGAATGCGGTTGATTTCCTTTGTCTGTTCATGTTTCTTCAATGTCGTTTCGGAAGCATTGAACATTAAGAGTAGTTGTTCTTCGACTGTGAGAAAAGGGACGAGATGGGCAAATTGGAAGACGAAGCCGAATTTGCCTGCCCGTATTTTCCGGATTTGCTCAGCGTTCATTTCCGTCATGTTTTCACCTTCAAACAGCACCTGCCCGCCCGAAGCCGGCTGCAGACCGGCTGCTAAGGTCAGCAGTGTACTTTTCCCGGAACCCGATGCACCCACGAGCGCGGTGATTTCACCTTCATGAAGGGTGAGGTTGATTCCTTTAAGGACCTCTTCCTTCACTTCGCCATTCGTGAATGTCTTCTTGATGTCTTTAATCGTGAATATCGCCATCTTACACCTCTCCTTGTTGAATCGCTTGTAATGGTTCCACCTTCTTGATTTGGATACCTGATAGTGTGGCGCCGATGAATCCGATCACAAGGAAGACCAGAGACAATTGGATGGTTGCTTCAGGCGTCAAATTGAACGGCATCCCATCTGGCGCGATCATCGTAAACAGCTGACTGCAGGTTACGGACAGAAAAAGGGCAAACATTGTAATTACAAGCATTTGCGTCCACATCATCTTAAATAACGTACTCGTTTTCACGCCAATGGCTTTCAAGATACCGTAGAGTCCCATTTTTTGAACGTTCATCATGTAGAAGAAGATGGCAAACAACATCCCGCTGATGACAACCAGGAACCAAACCATCATGTTTAAAGACATTTGCTCTGCATTGTAACTCGGCATCGTTTGGAGGAATTCTTTTTTTGAAAAAGAGTCCAGCCTGTTGATTTCGGTTGGTTGGTCACCTGGGAGGAACAACAGCTGCATTTCTTCGACGCGGAAAATGTCTTTGAAGTCCTCTCTATTGATATACGCAACGGGTGCGTGGCTGTATTTCTTCTGATCGACAAAGCCTTTTACGGTCAATGTGCCACTGTATTGAGCGGTGGTTAAGGTATCCCCGACCTTGATGCCATCCTCCTCCAATGAACGATCCAGGACGACTTCCCCGCTTTTTACATTTGTAAAGAGCGGTGAGTCGGTAGAGGTGACAAAGGCGGCGCTGCGGCGATTCCCGGATTCATCACTCAAAAAGCTCATCTGGATGGAAAGGGCAGCAGCACCCTTATGGTTGTGTAGGATGTCCTCTTGTACCTTTTTATCTATTCTCGAGAATGTATAGGTTTCATCCGCATCTTCATCCATATAGAATTGTCCGTCAGGCAAGGATTTAATGAGTGAAGCATTATCCTGTGAGAGTCCATTTGCAAGACCGGAAATAAGGAAGGTCAACAAGCTGACCAGAAAGATGATCGAACCCAGAATCATAAACCGGACCTTATTTCTTTTCATTTCTTTCCATGCAATGTTCATGTCATGTCCCCCGTTTTCTTTTGATGGTCTATGCCATTAATCTACAACCTCAATATGAACGGAAGATGAACATTACATGACAAAAAAGTGTTATGCCCTCCCATGGACTTTTTCAGGGAAGACATAACACTTTTTAATGTCAATATGAATGAATGGGCAACTCGACAACGAAAGCCGTTCCTTCATTTTCTGTGCTTTTTACATGGATCTGACCGTTATGCAGATTGACGATGGAGGAGACGATGGACAACCCGAGTCCTGTTCCTTCGACGGACCGGGAGCGAGCTGTATCCACCCGGTAAAAGCGGTCAAAGATTCTTTGCTTCTCGTCCTCATTCATTCCTATACCCGTATCTTCAAAGGTAACGAAAATCGATTCTTCTCTTTCTTCAATCTGGATTTCAATACTGCCGTCTGGCTTATTGTATTTAATCGCGTTTGTTAACAGGTTCTCCCAGACCGTGTGCAGCAGTGAAGGGTCCCCGGTGATTTCTGTATCGGATAAGGAGTAGCCGAGCATGATGCCTTTTTCGCTCACCTGCCACTGATGGTTCCGTATTACTTCCATGATCTGCTTCCCGACATTGAAGGATTCTTTTTTCATCCCTTCTTCATTCCGGTCTAGCGAGGCAAGAAACAACAGCTGTTTCGTCAACGTAGAAAGCCGGTCGATTTCACCGTTGATGACAGAGACATAACCCTTCTTTACTTCCGGATCTAGTGACTCATTCTCCAACAGGTTGGTGTATCCTTTAATATTGGAAAGAGGGGACTGGATATCATGGGAAATGTTTGAGATGAATTCTTTCCTCATGTCATCGACTTGTTCCAGCTTGCGCGCCATTTTCAGAAAACTGTGGGAAAGCTCTCCTAATTCATCCCGCCGGTCATCATCAACTTCAACATGGAAATCCCCATCCGAAAGTGCTTTAGTGGCTGCCGTAAGCTTTGATATCGGCTTTACTAAATAGTGTGTGCTGAAGAGTACCAGCAGGATGCTTAACAGGATTGTTAAAATAAGCAGCCAAGCAAACAGGAAGTGCATCTCGTTAAACAGAAGCTTGATATCGGGTCTGAAGAATAGTGCGTACCGTTCACCGTTATGCTCCAGCGGCACCCCGATCGAGTTCTGTAATTCGTTCGCGAAAAAACCAGTAACGAATGTTTTCCGAGGAAAGTGAAGAATTCCGTGGTAGACGCGACCGTTCACCACACGTTCCTTGACTGAACCGGAAAGGGTCTTGTCCTTAAACGGTGCGCCGAAGAAGGTCCCTTCCCCGGAATCATCCACCAAGTAGAGCTGATAGCCGACAGCAGAAAGATTCTCTAAGTATTCCTCCAAATCAATGTCGGGATGCCCTTCAGCAAACTCAGCGATATTCAGTGCGATCATTGTATTTTTCCGGTCATTTTCCGGCTTTAATTTCTGCTGATAATAGGTATTGGATAACAGAAAGGAAACGATTCCGCTTAGAATCATGATCCCGATCGTCATCACGACAAACTTCACATAAAGAGACCTCATACGCGTCTGGTCTCCATTAAATAACCGACCCCGCGCACCGTTTTTATTTGAAAATCATCCGTTAATGCAGAAAAGCGTTCCCTTAATCGTTTCACATGGACATCCACGGTCCGTTCATCCCCTTCATAATCCATTCCCCAGATGCGTTCAATCAAGTGCTCCCGGGAAAACACCTGCATGGGGTGTGAAGCCAGGAAATAGAGGAGTTCGAATTCCTTTAAAGGCAGAAGGATGGTCCGGTCCCCGATCTTCACTTCGTAATTTCGTTTATTGATCGTCGTCCGGCTGAGCCTGATGGAAGGGTCACCCGTCTGTTTATCATAACGCCGCAGCAGAGCCTCGATGCGAAACAGCAATTCTTTCGGTTCAAATGGCTTGACCAAGTAATCATCCGTACCAGACCTGAATCCTTCTTCCTTATCCTCGATTTGACTCTTTGAGGTTAAAAGGATGACCGGAATGTCGTATGTCTGCCGGATTTCCCTTGTTAACGAAAAGCCGTCCATAAAAGGCATCATCACATCCACAACCGCCAAATCACACACTTCCCGATTTAGAATACTCAAGGCTTCAGTGCCGTCTTTTGCCTGGAAAACATGATAACCCGCTTCGGATAAATGGATCGTCACCAGCTTTAAAATATTGATATCGTCATCTGCAATAAGAATCGTTGACATGTCGGACTCTCCTTACTCGCCATTCTGTTTAATTTAAACATACATTCATAAGCCTCTGATTTCAATCGCAGGAAAAAGAGGAAGAAATTTTTAAGAGTCAGAATAAGCCAGTTGAAGTTGCTGTATCGGATGCAGACCAGTTCAAATGAATCAAAATAAAAAAACGATAGAGTCGATCTACCGTTTTTGTTTGAGCTCTTTTAAATTGTGATCGTTCTTCCGTCAAATTTGGTGAATGTGAATCCTTCGAAATCTTCATTGTACGTAGCCTTGTAATCCCGCAGGATCCCGATGGCTGCCTGCTCCCCAAGGTTTAAACCGTTGAGACCGCTCGCCCGGAAGTGGACACCTGCTGCGTCCCGTCCATTCGCGATATTATAGGCAAGCTTGTTCAATTCCCCGCCGACAGTGAGGGGTGGACCTTCGTAGTCTATCAATTGCAGGCCGTCGCTTGTGGCGATGACAGGGTCTGGAATCACGAAAGATTCGTCGAACAGTGCCTTCAGCATGGTCACCATCGCACCGACAAATGCTGCATGTCCTGCGGGGTAGGCTGGATGTAAGGGGCAGCCTTCCGGATAAGCTTGCGGCAAGAGGTAGGATCCATATGTTTCATAGATTTTTGCAAGTGCCTCTGAGTTCAGTACATCCGGGTGAATGGGATAATCGGCCTTTCCCATCAGTTTGTTGTGGATGCGTCCGCCGAATTCTTCCGGGCGGAGACGTCTGTGGACAAGCCATTTCTGGAACCATGCTGCTTCCAAACCGGGACGGGCTGCTCTTGTGACAAAATCCAGGATATGTGGAACTCCAAAGGTCGAGAATCCGATCTGGGTATCAGAGTCGAGGTAGGGGTTGTTTTTGTCCCAAGCGGCAGTGCCATAACGGAGGATGATCAAACTAGCGGCTAGTCCGCTTTCGACGGATCGGTCATTGTATACAAATTCGGCCATATCCCGCGCAGTTCGTATATACCTTGGAGTGGGATCATAATCCGGACCGGGCGGGATGGAGCCATTCTGAACAGCAAGCCATTCATCATAATCTGTTAAGAAGTCTTCTCCTGCCTTCGTTGTCCGGTATCGCTGAGTGATCGTTGTGGATACATACGGAATGTCCTTCCAAAGAAATTGTGAGATATACGGACCTGTCAAAGCTCCTGGGAGATTGTCCCTGAATAATGTCCCTGGTGTCACTTTTCCATCAATTTTAGGTCCCCTGAAATCTGTTAGGCCAGATAGTTCATTTGCAGCTGCCAGCGTTAAAGGGTTCGTGTCATATTCATTGAAAGGGACATCACGCGTAAGGGCATGCCAGTACAGCTCGACCATTTCAGCAGCCATTTCAGCACTGCTGAAGCTTGGAGCGGGCGGTAAAACCAGTTGGTGACTGTCAGGTCCGACCATTTCAAATGCATAAGCTGCTTGAGGATTAACCATCTTTCTTTCACCCTCAAGAGGGAGGTCTTCAAAATCTTCTGGATCTCCTGAATTCAATATCTGGATATACTCGTCATAATCATCGACATTGACCTCTCCAAGTTCGTTATGCGGCATCCCTTTTGAAAAATTGGCTATTTTGTTCTCATATCGTAATTCGTCTTTGTTGGTGGGGTGGCTGATCACGGGCTGTTCTTTGTAGAACTCGGCTGCCTCTTCACGAATTTTAAAGGCCTTCTTCAGGCGCCGCTTCAACGCTTTTAAATCGCCTTTCAAACTTCCTTTTTTGTCTTTCAATTTTTCTCCTCCTTTCCATAGGACTTGTATTATCTTATGTTGAAAAATGCTGAATGGAATAGACAGATAGATTAGTCATCTGTAATAAGCATAGAAAAAATCAGATGAAAATCAGTTTTTTGAAATAACGTGTTTTCAAGTGATAACGAAATAAAAATGTGGGGCCCTTATCTGTAACCACGTAAAAAAATAAATGAACGGTTTATTCACAGCGAAAAAAGCCTTAACCCTTGGAACAAGCTGGGTGAAGGCCTTTTTTTCGATATTCTCTTAAGACACGGGAGAGCAGTTTGCACTTTTTTATTATCTTTAAATAGTTTATAATTATCAGATAAAGGAAGTCGTTTTTATCCATCAATCATTATAATAGACTATGATATATTTAGTATGAGACAGAGAAGATGTGTTCCTGGAGTGACGCCTTGCTTTTTGTGAAACCAAAGCAGGAGCGCCTGCTCTTTTTTGTGAAAATATAAAAGGTAAGGAAGGTTATCATGAGCAGCATACAGAAGAAAACAGACGTTATCTTAATTGGTGCCGGAGTCATGAGCGCGACTTTGGGATCATTACTGAAAGAATTGGCACCACAATGGGAAATCACAGTATTTGAGAAACTCTCAGAGTCAGGGGAAGAAAGCTCTAACGAGTGGAATAATGCGGGTACAGGACATGCTGCATTGTGCGAGCTTAACTATACATCCGAAAAACCTGACGGCTCTATCGATATCACCAAAGCGATAAAAGTGAATGAACAGTTTCAGGTTTCAAGGCAATTCTGGTCGTATCTTGTTAACAGCAATCTGATTCAGCGTCCACAGGACTTCATCATGCCGCTTCCTCATATGAGTATGGTTCAAGGGGTAAAAAATGTGGAATTTTTGAAAAAACGATTGGAAGCGCTGTCAGGAAGCCCGCTGTTTCAAGGGATGGAATTCTCGGATGACCCTGAAAAGCTGAAGGAATGGATCCCGCTGATCATGGAAGGCCGTACATCGGTTGAACCGATAGCCGCAACCAAGATCGATTCAGGGACGGATGTCAATTTCGGGGCTTTGACACGCATACTATTTGACCACTTAAAGAGTCAGAACGTCGAGCTTAATTACAAACACAGTGTCCAGGATATTAAACGTACCGGTGACGGCTCCTGGGAAGTGAAAGTACATGATCTTGAAAATGGGAGAATTGAAAACCATACCGCAAAGTTCGTCTTTATCGGAGGCGGAGGCGGAAGTCTGCATTTACTTCAAAAAACGGGTATCCCGGAATCCAAACAAATCGGAGGGTTCCCGGTAAGCGGACTCTTCATGGTGTGCAATAATCCGGAAGTTGTCGCCCAGCATCATGCAAAAGTATACGGTAAGGCTAAAGTTGGAGCGCCTCCAATGTCTGTTCCGCATCTAGATACACGCTTCATCGACAATAAAAAATCACTGTTATTCGGTCCGTTTGCCGGCTTTTCTCCAAAGTTCTTAAAGACCGGTTCAAACCTCGATTTAATCACTTCTGTAAAACCGGATAACGTCTTCACGATGTTAGCGGCAGGCGCTAAGAACATGCCGTTGACGAAGTATCTGATTCAGCAAGTGCTGTTATCAAAAGAAAAGAGAATGGAAGAGCTGCGGGAGTTCATCCCTAACGCCAAAAGCGAAGATTGGGATATCGTCGTAGCCGGCCAGCGTGTGCAAGTGATCAAAGACACTGAGACAGGCGGCAAAGGGACACTTCAATTCGGTACGGAAGTTGTCAGTGCATCTGACGGCTCGATCGCGGCTTTGCTTGGCGCATCACCGGGTGCTTCCACTGCTGTACACGTGATGCTCGAGGTATTGGATAAATGCTTCCCGCAGCACATGAATGAGTGGGAACCGAAAATAAAAGAAATGATTCCTTCTTATGGCCTGTCTTTAACGGATAATCCTGAGCTGTTCAACGAAATACATGCTTCGACGGCCCACGCGCTTGGGCTGAACGGGAAAGAGCTGGCTCACAGCTAATTGTTATTGTGTGAAAATAAAAATGTAGACAAGGGAACCTTTGATCTGTAGTTGGATTGGAGGTTCTTTTTTTATTGTTTCCGATAGTAAATATAGTGTGCGGGTCTTCGGCTTAGCTGGATTGATCTACTGCTTGCCAACCTAAAGATTTTTCGACAAAAAGATCATATATTTTCAAACAGGATCATAAATCTTAAAGATACGATCATAAATATATAAGCAGGATCGTAAATCTCGAAACAAGATCATAAATTGTGAAACAGGATCATAAATCACGCCTCCCTTCCCGTTCAGCCGCTGGATATCCACTCTGAAACTAAAAAATAGCTGATTTACCCTCTCCAGCACCTTAATTCCCTTAAAAAAGCACTCAATCTCATCAAAAAACTGCCCTTTACCATTTAATCTAGTAAAAATAGCTCAAATTCTACTACTTCAGGTTCCGACTCTATTATTTTTTTAAAAATATTATTGTATATTTATACACATGAATGTTATCTTATTTATATTCAGAAAATTAAACGAACGAAAATGGACAAGAATTACGTAAACGGGAGGGTTTCATTATGCAGGCAGAAAAGCTGCAACATGCTGAAGGGGTTACTGGTAGAAAAGAGTTTACAGCGAAGCAATATTTGAAGTTTTGGCTGCCTTCATTGATCGGGGTATTGCTGTTTTTGATCCCGATTTCCATAGATGGAAAGGTGACGATCGGGCTTGGCATCCTGGCCGATGGACTGCAGGGGATGATTGGGAACTACATACCTTTAATCATGACCGGAATCATCTGTCTTTCGGCGGTTGCTAGTTTAGTAGTGAGATTTACGGATTTGTCAATGATCAAAAAGAGCACATTTCTGACGGCGTTATTCGATGTTACGCCATTTTGGCTGGCACTGCGCTGGATCGGGGCTTTATTCGCGGTCTTTACGTTCTTTAAGGTTGGTCCTGAATATATCTGGTCGGAGATTACAGGCGGGGTCGTGCTTTATGATTTGATACCGGTATTGATGGTGTGGTTCCTTTTCGCATGTTTATTCATGCCGCTGCTGCTGGAGTTCGGCTTGATGGACTTCTTCGGTACATTGGTACGGAAAGTGATGGTACCGCTGTTTAAACTGCCGGGCCGGTCCTCCATCGATGCCCTTGCATCATGGATGGGGAGCGGGACTGTCGGTGTCCTGTTGACGACCCAGCAATATGAAGGCGGTTATTATACAAAACGTGAAGCGGCGGTTGTTGCGACGAACTTCTCGATTGCGTCGATTGCCTTCAGTTTGGTGATTGCCAAGTTTTTGAGCATTGATCATCTGTTTGTCCAATTTTATCTGACTGTGGTCGTGACCGGTGTGATCGCTGCGATCATTTGCCCGCGGATTCCGCCTCTTTCTCTGAAAAAAGAAACGTATTATGAGCCGGTCGGGAAGCAGATCGAAGAGGACGTTCCTTCCGGGGTCTCTAATTTCCGCTGGGGTCTCGAAACCGCAGTGGAAAAGGCAGGCCAGGTCAAGAGCTTCCGCAGTGTGGCAGGCAGCGGAATTAAAAATGTAGTGGATATTTGGTTCGCGCTGATTCCGCTGGTCATGGCGATCGGGACGGTAGCTCTAGTGATCGCTGAATTCACTCCGATTTTTGACTATTTATCTTATCCTTTTGTACCTTTCCTTGAGTTGCTGCAGATTCCTGAGGCAAAAGCGGCTGCCCCTGCGATGATCGTCGGCTTTGCAGATATGTTCCTGCCGGCAGTCGTCGGAAGCGGGATCGAGTCGGAACTGACCCGTTTCGTCATCGGGGTCATGTCATTATCTCAGCTGATCTACATGTCTGAAATCGGAATTCTTTTGTTGAAATCAAAGATTCCTATTTCGTTCCTGCAGTTGTTCATCATCTTTTTACAGCGTACGATCATCACGCTGCCGGTCGCAGCGTTAATGGCACATTTGTTTTTCTTTTAAAGAATGTTTCACGTGGAACATTCACGGAATAAACGAAAGCATTGGCACTCGTCAATGCTTTCTATTTTTTTGAAGAGGAGTTCGGGGTTTAAGGTAGATGCCCCCAGGTTCTTCCTATACAATAAAACTAAACAATGAATGGAAAGGTGTTTGATCGCGTGAATCCGGAATCTTTTTTTTCAAAGGATATTAAACCCGCTTTACAGAATGATCCGCCAGGGGAGTGGATGCCTAAAATCCCGGATGATTGCATCCGGCTGAGTTCGGGTTATCCGGATCCGGAGCTTGTCCCAGTGGATGAGCTAAAGAACTCGGTAATGAAGCTTTTGGAAGAGGAGAAGGATCTGCCGCTTCATTACCTCGGGAGCCAGAAGGTCGAGGATCTAAAATCTTTCATACAAAATCTGATGGTGGATCGTTCGATGCTGAATGACAATGATGAAGTACTGATCACATCGGGTGCGTGCCAGGGAATCGATTTAATCGCCAGGACCCTTATGGACGACGAGACGGTCGTTGCGGTGGAGGCACCGACATATATGGAAGCATTGGAAATCTTCCAGAACTATACGAAGCACTTTATCAGTGTCGAGGTCGATGAGCATGGACTCCGCACGAATCGATTGGAAGCGTTGCTGGCTGATAGAAAAAGGAAGGGGCTTAAGCTTCCTAGGGTGTTGTATACGATTCCGACGTTCCAAAATCCAACGGGGACGACGATGACGGAGGAACGCCGGAAACATCTTATGAAGCTCGCTGTGGAGTATGATTTCCTAGTGATTGAGGATGATGCCTATGGGGAAGTATATTTCGAGCAAGGGATGAAGTCATTGAAGTCTCTATGCGGCGGTGCTGATCCTCGCGTGTTGTATGTAGGCTCTCTCTCGAAAGTGGTGGCTCCCGGGATGAGGATTGGCTGGGTCGCTGCCGATCAGGTATTCATTCGTGCCCTGGCTTGGTTTAAGAAAGATCTTGACCAGCCATTTGCCCAGGCGAGCATGGGTTCTTTTCTGGAGAATGTGGACCTGGAGAAGCACTTTACCAACTTGAGGAAAGTATATGGTGATAAGTGTGACCTGCTGCTTTCCGAACTGGAAAAGCATTTGCCTGACTCTGTTTCCTGGTACGTACCCAAAGGCGGCTATTTTGTTTGGGTTAAGGTACCGGGTGTCGATACGTCGAAGCTGCTGGAAGATGCCGTTGAAGTAGGAGTTTCTTATGTACCCGGCAAGTACTTCTTTTTGAATCAGGAAGAAGGCCTTGAGTATCTGCGGCTTTCGTTTAGTTATGCGAGTGAAGGTGACATTGTTGAAGGTGTTAAACGATTGGGGAAAGTGATTTGGGCTGTAGTAGAAGATCTGTAAATGATAAAAAAGCATTCATCTCGTCGGGGATGAATGCTTTTTCGGTTCTTCTCGACTTTTTTCTGCTGAATACTACATGAAACTACTGATTATGCCGGAAAGAGTCGTAAAGTTTTCCCCAAGTAATAAAGGAAATTAGATGCAAACAATTTAAATATATAAGCTGTTGGAATTTTTAGATAAATAAAAGGGAGGGATTGGCTACATAGGAAGCAGAGTCAGAAAATCATTGATTATATACAAGAGAGGATGAAACATTGGTGAAAACAAATTTTTCTAAAGTTTTATTTAGTTTCATTGCATTTGTCTTGATTTTCTCAACTTTTAGTTTTGGAGCATCCGCTAATGGCGGCAAACAATCACAAATTCAAATGACAGAATTACCGTTGGCGGAGATCTTCGGGGATATTGAATTATCTTCAAAGAGGCCGACCTCGGTCATTGTTGAATTAAAAGCCGAATCCATCGTCGAAGCAAAACAAAAAGGAAAAAAGCAGACGAAAGCTGCCTTGAAGACTGAAAGAGGAAAAGTCATCAATGAGTTAAAAAAATCAGTGAAGAATGCTGATGTGAATAGAGAGTATGATTATGTATTTTCTGGATTCTCTGTGGAACTCGCTGCCAATGAAATTATCAAACTAGCAGCCATTCCTGGAGTAAAGGCCGTTTATCCAAACGTGCATTATACAGCTGACGTCATTTCCGCGGAGGAAATTCCGCAAGAAGCGTTCAGCCCTGAGATGATGAACAGTGCACCTTTCATCGGTTCTGATGAAGCATGGGAAGCCGGCTTTACCGGGGAAGGCGTGACCGTAGCCGTAATCGATACCGGTGTTGATTACACTCATCCGGATTTAGTCCATGCATTTGATGATTATAAAGGATATGACTTCGTAGATGATGACACTGATCCGCAAGAAGGCGCCGGACAGTACCATGGTACACACGTCTCCGGGACAGTGGCAGCAAATGGAGCTATAAAAGGGGTTGCACCTAATGCAACATTATTAGGCTATCGCGTACTGGGTGCAAACGGCGGTACCACTGAAGATGTTGTAGCAGGGATCGAACTTGCTGTTCAAGACGGCGCTGACGTCATGAACTTATCTTTAGGAAATTCATTGAACAACCCTGACTGGGCAACTTCCATCGCTCTTGACTGGGCCATGGCAGAAGGTGTAGTCGCCGTCACGTCAAATGGGAACGCTGGTCCGAATAACTGGACGGTGGGGTCTCCGGGGACTTCTCGTGATGCGATTTCTGTTGGGGCAACTCGACTGCCGTATAAAGTATATACATCGGAAATCTCTACAACAGAAGGTGTGGAATACCCTAGTGCTAAAGTGATGGGATTTCCTTCTGATGAACAGTTATTATCTTTGAATGAAGGGGAATATGAATTTGTTTACGTAGGGTTAGGGGCTGAAAGTGACTTTGAAGGAAAAGACCTAAATGGGAAAATTGCTTTAATCAGTCGCGGGGACTTTGCATTTGTTGATAAAGCTCAGAATGCTAAAGATGCGGGTGCAGTTGGAGCAATCATCTTTAATAACGTTGCTGGAGAGCAACCGGATGTTCCGGGTATGGCCGTTCCAACAATTAAAACAACTTTAGCAGATGGTCAAAAGCTATTAGCAGAACTTGAAGCAGGAAACGATGAAATTTCTTTCAACATTGCATTCAATAAAGATGTTGACGAAACCATGGCAGACTTCTCTTCCCGCGGTCCGGTCACACACACATGGATGATCAAGCCTGATGTGTCTGCACCTGGTGTGAATATCGTAAGTACCTTCCCGGGTGAAGGGTATGCAGCCTTACAAGGAACCAGCATGTCTTCCCCTCACGTAGCGGGTGCGGCAGCATTACTGCTACAAAAGAACCCTGAGTGGGAAACCGAAAATGTCAAAGCTGCATTAATGAACACAGCGGTAGACGTGATTGATCCAGCTACAGGAGAAGGGTACGCGCATAATACACAAGGAGCAGGAAGTATCCGTTTGGTGGAAGCACTCAATACAACAACACTGGTCGCTCCAGGCTCTCACTCCTTTGGTAAATTTGTGAAAGACAGCGGAAAACAGGTAGAAAAACAAAGCTTTGAAATTAAGAATCTTTCTAACGAAAGAAAGAATTATAGCTTTGATGTGGAGTTTGCCGGCACTCCTGAAGGCATCAAGGTGACGACAAGTAAAAACCTGAAAGTGCAGCCAGGTAAATCACAGCAAGTGAACTTTAATGTCCAGGTTGATACTTCTAAAATGGAACCTGGCTATTACGAAGGTTCTATAACAGTCAGCGATGGGAAGCAAACCATTGAAGTTCCATCCATTCTGTTTGTCGGGGAGCCTGATTATCCAAGGGTGACTGGCGCATTTATGGATAAGGAATCAGAGGGTAATTACTTCGTAGGTGCTTACTTGCCGGGCGGTGCTGAAGTATTAGAGTATGATTTATATGTATTTAATCCCAACGGTTCAATTGGCGGATTTGTCGACACCCTTGGTTCATTCGAAAATGCTCCTGTACCTTACCATGAGTTCGAATGGGACGGCACCGTACAAAACGGTATTGACCTCCCTAACGGCGATTGGGTACTGGCAGTATACGTAGAAAAAGAAGGCGTTACAGAATATAAAGCATATTTAGTAACGAAAGAGTAGGAAATAAAAAAGGAATTTCGGTTAGCATTGCTAGCTGAAATTCCTTTTTTTGGTTGTATATAGGAATGTAAGTTGGTTAACCACAATCCCGGCATCTTCTAAAAAGATGCTGCTCTTATTCAGGTCCGCTTCTCCAAGTTACCGGCAGTTTCACTATTTGTTGTCTGAAAATTAAAACATTAAATATTTAGTGCATTGTTGACGATTAGTATAGAGGGTTATACCATTTCTTTTTTCACTAACTTTAGTATAATTTAACATGTATACCATTATTGGTATTTCTATTTCAATTTTAAATGAGGTTGTTTTATGTTTTCATTACCGGATTCACAAGACATTCATATACTTCAAGGGGAATTTTCCCTCCCGATGGTTGTGTTGTCGATTGTGATTGCATGCTGCGCTTCTTATACGTCGCTTTCCATGAACCAGAGGATGCAGCAGAACAGTTTTTTTCATAAGTCATTCTGGCTTTTACTGGCATCGGTGGCCATGGGGTTAGGGATCTGGTCCATGCATTTCATAGGGATGAGTGCTTTTATGCTGCCGGTTTCCATGACATATGATCTGTTTTTGACGATTGTTTCTGTGTTCCCGGCTGTGTTTGCCTCTTATTTGGCCTTTTATTTTGCCAACCGAAAGAATACAGGCCATTTTCCATCTATCATAGCCGGGCTCATCATGGGGGCGGGAATCTCGGCGATGCATTACATAGGGATGGCTGCAATGGTGATGGAAGTGGAGCATGTGTACAAACCGTGGATTCTCTTTGCCTCGGTGCTCATTGCCGTGATCGTTTCCTATGTTGCTTTGTTTATTTTCTCCACCCTGCAGAAGTATATGGGGAATCAATTGATTAAAATAGTGACCTCGATCCTGATGGGGCTTGCGATCACGAGTATGCACTATACAGGGATGGCGGCCGTGGTCTTTTATACAGAAGACGGACTGCACAGCGGAACACATGAAATGCACAGGATGGATATGCCCCTCTTCGTTGTAGTGGTGACAATCGGTATTTTTGTGTTGCTGGCGATCTCGAGTCTTGCCAGTCTGCTGGATCGTTATGTTGACTATCGATTGCATCATTTTGATGCGTTGACACTGCTGCCGAACCAAAGGCAGTTCGAACAGGATCTCAAAGCTTCCAAGACAGCCGGGAGTCTCGCCATCATCCATCTCCATGACCTGGAGAAATGGATCAGCGGATATGGGTATACATTTGGTGATCGTGTGATAAAGGCTGTCGGAGAAATTATTGCAGACCTTAAGGCAGGTACTTCAAAGGTCTACCGGATAGAAGGAAATCGTTTTGCGATATACCATAGCGAAGAGCATGAATTTGAAAAGTTGAAAGCTTCCATGGAAAAGGTCCTTTCTGAACTGAAAAAGCCTTTGCTGATTGATAACTACCGAATCGTGATCGAAATGGTATGTTCCCTCTCTCATAGTAATAATAAAGAGGCAAAACAACTCTTCTCCAATACGATGGCTGTCCTTCAGCATTCTTCGACCACGTATCAGCACCAAATCATCGAATATGACCCGGACATTCATACGTATAGTTTTGAGAGACAAATTGTTCAGGATATTAATAGAGCGATAGACTCCAATGAGCTATTTATGGTTTATCAGCCGAAAGTTTGGCCCGGGACGGGGGATGTGACAGGAGTAGAGGCGTTATTGCGCTGGAATCACCCTGTTCAGGGGATGATTTCCCCTGGTGTATTCATCCCCGTGCTGGAGAAAAGCGGGAAGATATTCGAGGTGACAGACTGGGTCATAGAGAATGTCTGCCGTCAGGTTTCCCTGTGGCTGGAGGAAGGCGTGGCGTTCAAGCAGGTCTCCATCAATATTCCGGGACCGTATGTGACGTCCTCCAGGTTATTGAATGTCTTGAATGATAATCTGATGAAGTACCAGCTCGACAGCCGCTTCATAGAACTTGAAATCACTGAAACGAGTGTCATCCATGACATCGATAACGCGATTACCGCAGTCGGACGTTTCAGGGATATGGGGTTGTCCGTGGCACTGGATGATTTCGGGACAGGACTATCATCCTTATCGTATTTAAGAAAAATTCCTATCACAACAATCAAGATCGATAAATCTTTTGTGGATGGTGTGCCATTGTCTGAAAAGGATTCCGCTTTACTGAGGGCAATCATCACATTATGCACGTCCTTAAAGTTGAAGGTGGTCATTGAGGGAGTGGAGACGCAAGAGCAGATCGATTTCATTACTTCGATGGTCGAGACGCCTTATATCCAAGGATATTATTTCTCGCCTCCATTGCCGGAGGGGGAATTTACTGACTGGCTAAATGAAAGGGAAGTGGTGGAGAGGCCTGGTAGTATTCTTTCGCTTTGATTTTGCATCTATTGTTCTTACGAGATACATTACTTCACGGGTACACGACTGACCACATCAAGGATGGATTGACCGCCCTTCCACGGTCACCTCGGGCTCTCCTAAGAATACTATGAGGGTAAAAATAACAGAGGATGATCAAGATGTCCATATCATTTCCTGTAAGCATAAAAACAAGAATGATCAGCAGCGGACCGAAGCAGACGGTCTTTTATCCAAAAGCGGTTGAGATGCAAAAGCGGAATGTTCAACGATTCATCAACCGTACCATTGTCCATGAGACCCAAAAGCTGATCAATGAGCAGGCCGGCAATATGCCGACAACCGTCGAAGAGATGCTTGGGTCCTTTGAAATCAAGAACAACCAGCGCGGGGTGCTGAGCCTGTCACTTTCGAATTATACGTATCACTACCAGGCGGCACACGGATTGACGATCATCAAGTCGCTGACATTCGATCTCGAGAAAGAGAAGCTTTACAGTTTAGAAGATTTATTCAAGCCGGGCAATGATTATGTGAAGAGGCTTTCTGACCTTGTGTCCCAGCAGATCAAACAGCGTGATGTTCCGCTTCTGGGCGAGTTCCAGGGCATCCGCCCCGAACAGGACTTTTACATCGCAGACAAGGCGCTTGTGATCTATTTTCAACTCTATGAAATCACGCCATACGTATACGGTTTCCCGATGTTCCCGATCTCCGTCTATGATCTCCAGGATATCATCGAGGAAAGCGGACCGCTTGGAAGGATGGTGGTCAATAATTAAGCCGTGGAGGCATGCCCTCCACGGCTTTTTTTCCATATTAAAAAATAGAAATCAATTTCGTCACGGCAAGAATCGCGAATAACAGGATACACGCAGCAAAGACAAAATTGGCCAGCGGACTGTTCCGGTAGTCCTTGTCCACTTTCTTTGAGTTTAACAGCCAAATCAAGCTGAATGATAAAAACGGCATGAACAACGCACCCAATGCTCCGTATAAGATGATCAGCTGGACCGGTTTACCGAAGAACAAAAGCAGCAAAGGCGGAAATGTGAGCCATGCAAGGAAGAGGCGGTATGCCGGGTCCTTTTCCGTTACAGGGCGGTCTGTCCGTTTTTTTACAACACGTACGAAATCGGCAAATAGATAAGGGACCCCGTTCCATACACCGAGCAGGGATGAAAATGCCGCAGACCAGAATCCGATCAGGAACATCCAGGAAATGAATCCGCCATATTTATCCCCAAGCAGACCCGTTAGTTTGATCAAGCCTTGTTCCCCTTCAATTTCTACGCCTGTCCCATATAAAAATTGGCTCCCGACAATGAGCAGGGCGAGCGTGAAGATGGCTGTCATCGTGTAGGCTGCCTTGGAATCCAGGCGCATCGTCGGAATCCACTCCTTTCCGCTCCATCCCTTCTCCTTCAGCCAATATCCGTAAGAAGTCATCGTGATCGTCCCGCCGACTCCTCCCACTAATCCGAGGGCAAGGAGGAATGAACCTTCAGGGATGGTCGGCACAAAGCCTTTCATGAAATCACCGAGGTTCGGCAGGAATAATAGGGCAGACCCGACAACCGTGGCGAACATCAATCCGATCAGAAACATCATGACCTTTTCAAATACCAGGTAGCGGCCGGTCCACACCAACAAGAAACCGGCAATGGCATGGATGACTGCCCATGCCCAGAAAGGCATGACCGGAAACATGGTGGTCATGGCAAGCGCACAGGCGGAGGCTGCGGCAGCGCCGTAGACAAATCCCCAGATGACAGCATAAATACCAAAGTATCCAGTCGCCCATTTGCCCATCTCCTGCCAGCCTTCAAGTATCGTTTTCCCGGTGGCGAGGTGCCAGCGGCCGACTCCTTCATTCAGGAAATGTTTGAGAATGGAACCGACTACTATCGCCCAGACAAACACGAGTCCGAACCCTGCTCCGGCCACCAGGGCAGCAACGAGATCCCCCGTACCGACCCCCGTTGCCGCGGCAACGAATCCGGGACCGATCAGGGCTGCCCGTTTCTTAAAAGATGTAGGTGCTTTTGGATTAGCTGTGTTCACTTCTAATGACATTTTGCTGCTCCTTTCTTGATGTAAGCGAGTACATTTTTCTATACGAGAAAACCATGTAGCAGAAAATAACCTTATGTACGAAAAATTTAGAATATTAACACTTTACTATGGTAAACGCTTTTATACAATCGATTCAACCCATCTTTACTGCAATTAAGACAGAGGTCTGATAGTCTCTGGGTCTTAGTCCTCCTGTTGTTCTATTGAAATAGTTCACAATGCCCAACGGCAAAACAAAAAGCCGAACACCATCATGTTCGGCTGCTTTCAATATCGGAAATCAACGTTAACACCAGACAATTATTTTATAAGGTGTGGTCTGGGCAGGGATGCTTTTCGTAGAGGGACCATAAACGACGATCAGATTTCGGTTGGCAGGACTGCGTGTGAAAAGCTGCCCATTTCGCAGAAGTATTTGGGTATAGGGTGATAGATTCAGCTTTAAGAAACCGTCGCTGCTCATCAATTGCGAATTAAAGTAATCAACTTTTACATTGCGGGCCGGACTTTCCTTCACCATGATCAGTGCCCGGTATTGTGGCGGATAGATAAGCGGTACAGGCGCATTTCCATCATAATATCCCGTCACTCTATCTCCAACTGCAACCATCTCATGATCAACAAAATAGGTAGACGGTTCCACCACAAAGTTGACGGATGCCCCTGTTCCATTCATAACGGACAGGAGTTTATAACAGCCTTCTCCTTCTCCATTCTGCCCTATTAAAAAATCACTGATCCCGGTAATCGTCCCCTGAAAGAAATTGAAATTGATCATTTGCACTCCTCCAAAATGAAGTTAAATAACTTTGAAATTCAAGGTTATCCATATGCATAATGGAGGATGAAAAGAACAAGTGATTCTTTATTGGGAGTCTGTTCAGGATAAAGGTATGAGCCAGGCCCGGGTCTTCATAAATATAAGATGTAAAAAATAGTAAACAGTCTGGAGGTTAGCGAATGTATAGTATGTATCCATATCGAACCAACCCGCAAGCACCTTCCAATGGACCGATGCAAGTGGTTGTAGTTGAGCCTTATGTTTATGCTGCCCTAAAAAGTCTGATCGGGAAAAGAGTGGTCATTGATACATCACGGGGCTCGGTAAGCGGGACAGTTGCTGATGCAAAGCCTGATCATGTTGTGGTTCAGGAGCATGATTCTTCCTTTTTTGTCCGTATCTGTGAAATCGTCTGGGTTATGCCGGAAAACTGAAGCCATTTAAAAAAGTGTCTGCAGCTGGTGCGCAGACACTTTTTTAATTGGGGTCCTATAAACACCGCTGTTGATTTCCGTGCAAGACTTCGCTTTCCGCGGGTGACCCGTGAGCCTCCTCGGCTTCGCCTGCGGGGTCTCACATTGGTCACTTCTCCCGCAGGAGTCTTCGTCTTCCACCCCAATCAACAGCTGGAACCAGCTTTTTTAAAAACCAATACTGTAACACAGCCATTTTTTAAGCATGAGAGTCGATTGATTTAACGATCCTTTCACAGATCTCATGGGTAGTGAAGGAGTCATCAATCGAAGGATCGGGTTTCTTGTTGTTTGCGACACAATCGATAAAGTGATCGACTAATTGGTAAAAGCCGCGTTTGTAAAGGGTCGGTTCCCAGTCACCGGATTTTGTCAGGCTAATTTCTTTGTTATGGTAATGAGTTGTTTCAACAAGACTGTTGACGACATATTTATGCTGGCCTGTATGATACTCGATGGTTTCTTCCGTCACTCCGCCATTTCGGTTCATGATTCCGATTGCGGTACAGCCGTCGCCGATGAGCTGGATGATCAGGTGGTGCAGTACCTCCCCATCTTTCAGGCATTCCACTTTTACGTCTTGGACATCCGTATCCATCAGGAAGCGTAGCGTATCGACTACGTGAATGAAGTCTTCCACGACAAATCTTCTTACATGGTCAGGAGATGCGAATCGATTCTTCTGCATCAAAATCATGCTTGCTTTTCCTTGGTCCTTCAGCTCATTTACATGTGGGATGAATCTTCTGTTGAAGCCGACCATGGCGATCTTATTTTGTTCCTTAGCCAGGGTGACGATTCTTTCGGTTTCCCCGATGTTCATTGAAATCGGCTTGTCAATGTGAACATGAATCCCGTTTTCAAGGAGTTTTTCGGCTATTTCAAAGTGGGCTTCCGTTGCCGTGCTGATAAAAGCGGCGTCTATTTCTTTCTTGAGCAGTTCATCAACCGAGGTAACCTTCTCCTCAATCCTATACTTTTTTGCCAAAGTGTTTAACGTGTCTTCGCTTCTTGTACATAGGACGAGCTCAATTCCCTCTTTTTCTGAAAGAACGGGCAAGTATGCTTTTTTGGCGATATCGCCTAAACCGATAATGGCTAATTTCATCAAAATGCCTCCTGTCTATTTTTTCGATCCACTGAACTGTATAAATTTTTCTAAATCAGTCAAAGATGATGAAAGCAATGATAAGTAGGTGTGTATATGTATTTACTATTGGTGATTGTAGTTTGGATTCTGTTTGCGTATAAATTTGTTGATTGGTCTCAGTGGATAAAACAGTATCCGACGTTGTTATTTTTCATGCTGGTCAATTTTGTATACAATTATTTTTATTATGAGCATACTCTCTGGGCATTCAGGGGTGTCACTGCAGAGTGGCTGAATCATTCCATCATCAACACGGCGTTTACCTTTTTTATCTGTCCGGTGGGAATCACGATCTATCTGCAGCGATTTCCCAAAAAGAGGAACAGCCAGCTTCTCTATATTTTGATTTGGACAGCATTTTATACTGCCATTGAGGCTCTTTTCGCGCACAAGGGCATGTATGTATATGACCATGGATGGAATGGCTGGTGGAATATCCCGTTAAACCTTGTATTGTTCAGTGTACTGTATCTGCATTACAGGAATCCACTGAGAGCCATCGGTGTGTCGGTTTTACTTGTGGCAGTCTTTTACTTATTATTCCCGTTCCCTTTGGAAAGTTTAAAATAATCAGGGGTGTGACGTCATGTTAATCCAAGATGTTCTATCAGTACCGGTCTTCTTATTCTTATTATTCGCCACGTACATCGCAATGTGGGTGTATTTAAGGAAAAAAGCCGTTAATAAAAGCAAACAAAAAGAGTAGATGGGATTTTCCCCGCATATAAGCAAACCATTTGATGAAAGAATCTCTCTTTCATCTTTTTTTTGTGATTGCAGCAGACACCATTTGCCAAAAAATTCTATTAATTGTGGTAAAGTAGTAATAAAAAGGAGTGACCGTTTGATGCAGGAGGAACGTAAAGGTCAAAACCGTCCGAGAGCCTGTGCGGCGATCATTAAAGACGAGCATATCCTGATGGTGAAAATGAAGCGCGGGGATAAAGTGTGGTGGTCTCTGCCAGGCGGAGGGCAGGGAGAAGGGGAAAACTTCGAAGAGACTGTTGTGAGGGAAGTGAAGGAAGAGGTAAACCTTACTGTAAAGGCTGGCCGGCACTTATTTACCTATGACTACGGTGAGGGGGAATGCCGTATCTTTTCAGCCGATATCATTGGCTCCCATATGCCAAAGCTTGGATACGACCCGGAATATGCCGGCGATGAACAAAAGCTTCAAGAAGTAAAGTGGTGGCCGCTTGAAATAGTGAAGGATGACCTCGAAGTCTCCAGGGTCATCGAACAGATGAACATCATGCCGAAATAGATACATAAATAACCTGACTGACTATCCATGATTCAGTCAGATTTTTTATAGTTTTCCTTTAGTGATTTAACGCATCGAGGGACGGGCCTTTGAATCGGCTTTTGTTGTATAGGGGTTGTACAGGCGGGTTAGATTGAATGTTCAAGCAGACTTCTTTATTTACAGGGTGTAGACGGCTTTTTCATATTGAATGAATGTTATTTGTGGCAATTCATTTTTAATATGTGTATAATGATTGTATAACTTTTGTACGATAAGGAGGTCGAGTACGTGAGGAAGATCATCGTGATTGGAGCAGGTCCGGGAGGTTTGGCGGCGGCCATGCTTCTGGCCGGTAAGGGATACGAAGTTAACGTTTTTGAAAAGCAGGATTATATCGGCGGCCGGAATGCCGAGGTCCGGCTGGGAGATTACAAGTTTGATATGGGACCTACATTTTTATCGATGTTTCATATTGTCGAAGAACTATTTTCCGCTGCGAACAGAAAGGCGGCTGACTACATGGAGGCGGTTGAACTCAAAGCCATGTATGAGCTGATCTTCGAAAACCGCAAAGTTGTCATGTCACGGGACCGGGAGCGCATGAAACAGGAGATTGAAACCCATTACCCGGGTAACGGGGAAGGGTATGAACGCTTCATGAGGGAAACGGCGAAGAAGATGGAGGCGCTCTCCCCGGTCCTGCAGTCTAAGATGGACCGCTTCATGCACTATTTTCAGCACAAGGTGCTTCAGGCGCTCCCTGAGCTCGAACTTGGACGTTCCCTCTATGATGTGCTGTCGCGTTATTTCACCGAAGAGGAGCTGAAGCTCGCCTTTACGTTTCAGTCGAAATATCTTGGCATGTCGCCGTGGGAATGTCCCGGCGCTTTCTCGATCCTTTCCTACATGGAACATGCCTATGGTGTCTTCCACCCGATCGGCGGCGTGAATCAGCTTTCGAAGGCGATGGCACGGGTGACAGAAGAGCACGGCGGCCAGATTCATACCGGCTGCGGAGTGAAGAGTCTGTGGATCGAAGGAAAAAAGGTACGTGGTGTCCATCTTGAAGACGGCCGGAGCGTGGAGGCCGAAGAGGTCATCATCAACAGCGATTTCGCCCATACGATGAAGAATCTTGTCGGTGAAAAACAGCTCAAGAAGTACTCGCCGAAAAAACTCTCCCAGAAGAAATATTCGTGTTCGACGTTCATGCTGTACCTCGGTCTCGACACGATTTACAAGGATATGCCCCATCACACGATCGCTTTTTCAAAAGACTATAAAAAGAACGTCGAGGAAATCACGAAGGAGAAGATCCTTTCGGAAGACTCCTCCCTTTACATCCAAAATGCAAGCGTGACCGACCCGACGCTTGCACCTGAAGGGAAATCCACCCTCTATATCCTGGCCCCGGTGCCGAATAACTTCAGCGGCATCGACTGGGAACAGGAGAAAGAAACATTCCGTGAACTTATCCTGAAAACGGTCGAAGAAAAGACAGGATTCAAAAATCTTGAAGCTCACATAGAGGTGGAAAAAATGATCACGCCAAAGAACTGGGAACAGGATCTCTACGTCTATCAGGGAGCCACATTCAACCTGGGGCATCAGCTGTCGCAGATGATGGTGTTCAGACCTCATAACCGCTTTGAAGAATTGGAATCCTGCTGGCTCGTAGGCGGCGGGACCCATCCGGGGAGCGGGCTTCCGACCATCCTAGAATCGGCCCGCATCACTGCCAACGGCATCCTGGAACAGGATCTGCAGGAATCAATCCCTGTATCCCCTCTTCCTATTGTGGAGGGATTGTAATGAATACAGCGATTATCGGAGGCGGCATCGGCGGGCTGATGAGTGCCCTGCTCCTGTCGAAACAGGGTGTGGACGTGACCATTTATGAAAAAGAAGCACAGTTGGGCGGTAGATTGGCGTTTGTGGAAAGGGACGGTTACCGGATCGATCAGGGACCGACCATCGTCCTTCTCCCTGAAATGTTTCAGGCACTGCTGGAAGAAGCGGGAATTTCCCGGGACAGATACGAACTGCTCTTATGCGACCCGCTCTATTCCCTTCAATTCCCCGACGGCCTGACATTTACGAAATACCCTGATCAGGACCGCCATCTCGAGGAAATGGAGAACGTGTTTCCTCGTGAGGTCGAGGGATTCAGGCAGTTTTTAAAAGAAGGAAATGAACGTTTCCAAATCGGGAAAAGATCGTTCCTGGAAGAGTCGTTCGTCAGTCCATTTGATTTCTGGAAACCGGGCAATCTCAAGTCGCTTTTCAAACTCAAACCCTATCAATCTGTCAAAGCATTGATGGCCGGCTACTTTCAAGATGAGCGGCTGCAGACAATCTATGCGCTCCAGTCCCTCTATATCGGGGGCAACCCGTTTCAGTCGCCTGCCATGTATTCGCTCGTATCATTTGCCGAACACGAATACGGCATCCATTACCTGAAGGGCGGTTATGCAAGCCTTGTCCCTATTTTGGAAGAAGAGCTCAGGAGACGGAATGTGGCGATCCATCTCAATTGCGAGGTGACGGATATCCCGAGAAAGGGCAAGCGGGTAACGGGCGTAAGGACAAAGGATGGAATGCAATCCTACGATTCTGTGGTCTTTAACGGAGACTTCCCGGGAGTCGACCCATTGATGAAGCGAAAGCAGGCCAGGAAGTATGTGCCTTCTTCCGGCTGCGTGCTGCTATATTTTGGCTTGAACAAAGTGTTTGACGAGGTCAACGTACACCACTATGTGATGGGCGGAAGCTTTTCCAAACATATGAGAGATGTGTTTGATGAAAAGAAAATCCCGGATGATCCCGCCATTTATACATTTCATCCGTCCAAGATAGATGAAAGCCTGGCACCCGAGGGGAAAGGCGTGCTTTATGCACTCATCCCGGTACCTTCTGACACGGATATCGATTGGAAAAATGAGAAGGAGTGGATCGATGGGTTGATCGACCGGTTGGAAAAGCGCGCATTCCCGGAACTTCGTAAAGCAATTGAATGGATGGAAGTCCGGACCCCGCAAGATGCAAAGCAATTCGGACTCCACAGGGGCGGGAGCTTCGGCGTTGCACCGACCCTCTTACAATCAGGTGTGTTCAGACCACAGGTCAAACCGTATCGCATCGACAATCTTTACGCAGTCGGGGCGTCCATCCATCCGGGAGGCGGCATCCCGCTGGTCATGCAAGGGGCAAGGCTACTGGCCGATCAAGTGTTGAGTGACCAAACAGATCCAGCGATAAAAGGAGTGAATGTTCATGTATAGTATTGAAGAAGCTTATAAACATTGTGAAAACGTCATATCGCACCATTCCATAACCTTCTATAAAGCCTTTTCCATGTTGCCGAAGAGTGAACGCAATGCTGTGTGGGCCGTTTATTCCTTTTGCCGGAAAGTAGATGATATCGTGGATGAAGGAAGTAACCCGGAAGTGGAACTTGCCCAGTTTAAAGTGGAATTTGATCTGTTTCTTAAAGGAACCTATGACGCTGTGAACCCTTCCTGGATCGCCCTCGAGGATGTGTTCAAGCGTTATGAGATGAACGAACGGGCCTTCCATGACTTGATCAGGGGTCAGGAAATGGATTTAACGATCAACCGGTATGAAACCCTTGATGAACTGCTCAATTACTCCTATCATGTCGCCAGTACGGTTGGGCTGATGCTTCTGCCAATCCTTGCCCCTGGTAAAACTGACGTGTTGGAAGAAGGCGGTGTGTCGCTCGGGCTTGCCATGCAGCTCACCAATATTCTGCGCGACATCAGTGAGGACCTTGAACGCGATCGCATTTACCTCCCCCGGGAGATTATGAAGCGTCACGGAGTCACGGAAGGGTCGCTCCGAGCCGGGATCGTCGACGCTTCCTTCATCGATATGTGGGAAGAAATCGCCGGCCATGCCGAATATTACTATGGTGAAGCGTTCAAGACGATGAAAGAATATCCGCTTTCTTCTAGGATTCCGGTAAAGGGTGCGGCGTATCTGTATCGTGCTATCCTTCCGACGATCCGTTCGAAGGAATACACGGTGTTCGGTCAGAAACATTATGTTGAAGATGAAACGAAGAAAGAAATTGTGGTTGGTTTGAGCTCACTTTGCTGATAGAAGTGGGCTTTTTTAATTGCAAGGAGTGAGGGTGGATTTTTTTTGCCGGTTATTGGCTCGATTTACCGATTTTTCGACAAGATTCGAATGTTATATACTTGCGCGCATATGCAGAATTTGATCCCGAATCCAGATTCATAAAGGCAACAGGTCGAAGCTGAGCAGTATAACACTGGATGTATACCATATAATAAAAAACGAAACAGGATGTCGTCTGACTTCATCTCCCACTCCTTCATTGAAAATGTATACATACAGGAACGGATATCCTTGATGTGCCGGCCGATTCGAATCACCCGATAAACTATTCTTTAAAAATGACAGGCGGGGAAGTACAATAGGAGTTATATGACATGCACCTATGATGAAGGAGAAAATATATGGCTGAAAATTTAGTATTGGCATTTGGATTGACATTGATGGCAGGACTGGCTACCGGCATCGGGAGCTGCCTTGCGTTCTTTGCTTCAACCACGAATACGAAGTTCCTGTCGATATCGCTCGGTTTTTCTGCCGGGGTGATGATTTATGTGTCGATGATCGAGATTTTTGTAAAAGCGAAGGATTCGCTTGTTTCTGCAATGGGCGTCACTCAAGGGAACTGGTTGACGGTCGCTGGGTTTTTTGGGGGAATATTGCTGATTGCGATGATCGATAAATTAATTCCAAAGCAGGGGAATCCCCATGAACTGAAGAAAGTTGAAGACATGAATGAACCGGGGAATGCAAAACTTTTAAAAATGGGTACCTTCACGGCACTCGCCATCGCGATCCACAACTTTCCTGAAGGAATCGCCACGTTCACTTCCGCCCTGCAGGACCCTTCCCTCGGAATTGCCATTGCAGTCGCAGTGGCAATCCATAACATCCCTGAAGGAATTGCGGTTTCTGTGCCTGTTTATTTTGCGACGGGCGATAAGAAAAAAGCGTTCAAACTTTCCTTTCTCTCAGGGTTGTCAGAGCCGGTCGGTGCAGTGGTGGCATACTTGATTCTCATGCCGTACCTCAACGATATTATGTTCGGGATCATCTTTGCAGCTGTCGCAGGAATCATGGTGTTCATCTCGCTTGATGAACTGCTTCCTGCTGCGAAACAATACGATGAAGCCCACTTATCGATTTATGGAACAATCGCAGGTATGGCTGTCATGGCGGTCAGTCTGCTGCTGTTTATTTAGTGATTGATTGAGTTTTAGAGACGCATGCTTTGCGTCTTTTTTCTTTTTAGAGAGTTATATCTCCCTGAACGTTTCCAGGGGGGATGAATGATTGACAGCATTCTGCTCATACTAAAAATATGTACATAGAATTGAAGGTTGGAGGAATGGCCCATGCACGAGAAACCGGCTTTAACTTCGTCAGAACTAGGTGTTTTGTGGACTACCTATCAACAAAAGACGATGACTCAAAGAATGCTTGAGCACTTCATCAAACATGCTGATGATAGTCAGGCAAAAATAATTCTGGAAAATTCTTATCATGAATTAAGTCCTTATCCAGATAAAATAAAGGACATGTTTCAACAGGAAGGTGCAGTGGCGCCGATAGGCTTTACCCAGGAAGATGTGAATCTTGATGCTCCTAAATTATATGATAATGGATTTGATATCACGTTGATCCGCATGGTTAAAGAAATCAGTATGGGGATGCATACGCTGAATATCACGATGTCCTATCGGGAAGATGTGATTGAACTTTTCCAAGAGATGACCGCCATCACTCAAAAACATTATGCAATCTGTACAAACTATCTGTTGGAAAAGGGCTTGCTATGCCGTGCACCTTTTGTACCGATGCCAAAGTCAGTAGAATTCATTAAAAATACAAGTTATTTAGGAGGCCTCACTCCCTTATCCAAGACACGCCACTTAAATACAGTGGAATTGGCCAATATGTATCACGGGGTAGAAGCAAACATATCCGGAATCATTATGATTGATGGCTTCGCTAAAGTTGCCCGGAAAAAAGATGTACGAAAGTTTTTCGAAAGAGGCAGTACAATCGCGAAGGACATCGTTCATGATCTAAGTGAATTGATGATGAAAAGCAAACTTCAGGTCCCCGTTGCGGCAAATGGGAATGTTACAGATTCCTTCGTGCCTCCTTTCTCGGATAAATTGATGATGTATTGTGTCAGTTTGTTCTGCAGCTTTTCTATCGGCAGCGGATCGATTGGCACGGCTTTCTCCTTGCGCAACGACTTGCCGGCAAAAATGGTCGTGATCATGGAAGATATCTTCAGCTATGGCCATGAAGGGGCTAAAATCATGATTAAACATGGCTGGTTGGAAGAACCCCCTCAGACTTAAAAGAGAAAACACCTGGTTTCATGATTCCGGGTGTTTTTTTATTGTCTCTAATAAAATCCGATGCATGTTGTCAGAAATTCTGTGAGTTTAATAGGATTTCGGAAGGATACGTAGAATACTCTTACAATAAGACAATGTCAGGGGGGAGCACATGAAACGATTATCAGCTGCCGAAACGGCTTTTTCATCGGTGCAATGGCTTTTTTTTATTTTTGCCAATACAGTGGTGGTTCCTATCTCGGTAGGAATGGCCTTTGAGCTGCCATCTCATGAAATCGCCGTGATTCTTAGAAGTTCCCTCATCTTTACAGGGATTGCCTGTATGCTGCAGGGGCTCGTCGGGCATAAATATCCGCTCATGGAAGGTCATTCAGGGGTCATGTGGGGAGTTGTGCTCAATCTGAGTGCCGCTGCACCTGCACTTGGGATGAGTCTGCCATCTGTCGGAGGCGGGATTGCAACAGGGATGCTTTTGTCAGGCGTTGCGGTTCTAGTGTTAGGAGCATTTGGTATGCTGTCCTTGATACAGAGAATCTTTACGCCGATGGTTATGAGTGTTTATTTATTCCTGCTGACTTTTCAGCTGATTTTAATCTTTTTTAAAGGGATGCTGACCATCTCGGAGGATGGAAGTCTGGTGCTGCCGGTCAGCTTGTTTTCAATATCGATTGCGGTCCTCGTCAGTCTGTTGAAAATCAAGGGGACACCCTTACTTAGTAATTTCTCGATCCTGATCGGGATGGTGGCGGGATGGATTGGATACCTTATCTTATTTCCGTCTGAAACGATGGGAAGTGCAGCACAGGGGAGCTCTTTTTTTATGTTGTTTCCTTTCGGTGCACCCAACCTGAACACGGGGATCGTCTTTATCACATTCCTGGCAAGTTTCATGAATTTAAGCAATACAATCGCTTCCGTACAGGCTGCATCCCAGCTTTTTGAAGAATCACCGTCAGAAAAGAGATATACCCGGTCATACTTATTATCAGGTATGTATTCGATTGTCGGGGCGTTCTCTGGACTTGTGTCATATGCTCCCTTTGCTTCCTCAATCGGATTTCTGGAAAGCACGAGGATCTTCTATTTAAGGCCTTTCCTTATCGGCGGTGCCCTTATGTCTCTTTTGGGGATTGTACCGTTTCTAGGGGGCATTCTGGCCACTCTGCCTATCACTGTCGGGAATGCTGTCTTGTTTACGGCATACTTGCAGCTATTTGGCACCTCATTGAAGAGTCTGCAGGGAACGGTGTTTAATTCTGTGACCATTTATCGGCTGGCAGCTCCGGTTCTCGTCGGGATCTCGATCATGAACATGTCTCCCCGACTATTCACAAGTTTTCCGGTCTTCATACAGCCTATCGTTTCAAATGGATTCATCATGGGAGTGCTGATTTCGATTGCATTGGAAAAACTGGTGAATTGGGAAAAGGATGAGGAAATAAATCGAACAAAGTATGCATGAAGAGGGGAGGGTGCTTGTATCCTCGATTCATAAGCAGAGAATAAATAGAAAAAGCTCCCGTCAGAAAACGACATTTCTCCCGGGAGCGCTCTTTTGATTATTTTTTTAAAATTCCTTCTTCACCTAGAACTGCCTCCATACCCTTGCGTCCTTCGTGGAGGACGGATTTCTTCCATTCTTCACTTAATGGGTAAAACATCTCCCTGAACTCGGCGAGGATCCAATCCCTATCACCCTCGTTTTCCGCTCCTTCCCAGTACAGCCGGTTTTCAAGTACGATCGTCATAAACTCTCGTAATTCTGCTTGTTTACCAGTTCCGAACGTTCCAAATTCAAAGAGGGCAGAGAATAGATAGTTTGTTGAATATTGCTCGTTTTTTAATTTATGGAAGTGGTTGGTCGAATCACCTTTCACTTTTTCGGGTGTAAATTTTTGGATATTATTCAAGTCGTATTTTGCATTTAGTTCCTCTTCACCTCGTTCATCTTCAGAGGAAACGACCATGGTAATCTCATTGGTCGGGCCTAGGGCGGTGTGCCAATCCATATGGATAACGCGCGGATAGTCGGATAATAGCTGGTTTTGTATCTTTTTCAGGAAAATTGCCGTTTCTTCCTCTTTTTCGCCTCCATAATAGACGCCGCGTTCATATTCAAACTGTCCCATACCCTTAGCTTCTTTAATGGCACTGTAGCCCTCTTCGGCCAACGCTTTAACCAACTGAGCCTGAAGCTTCATTTTCTCTTGTGATAGGTCCGTTATTTTTCCATCAGGAAGGAAAAGTTCGCTTTCTTTTTCATAGTTCTTGTTCACATCCTCGGGCACACTGGAACGGTTATACAAGTAATTTCGATTTAAGTCGACATTATTCTCGGTCACTCGTCTAAAGTTTTTCATCCCCCAAGGGTTTAGGGCATGGATGAAACAGATGCCCGTGGTCTCGGGATCGACATGGTGCAAGTATTCATCGACAAACAACTGAATCATTGCAGCTCCTGCATATCCTTCAATCCCGTGCTCACCCGTCGTGAAGAATAACACTTGCTCATTGGTTTTTGTTGCTTTCGAGGAAATCATATCGATTGTATTGTCTGCTTCTTTACCGATGGATACCGTCGTCAGCTCCGCATCCGGCCATTTATCCTTTATTTCAGACAGGTGTCCACGAAATGATCTTCTCGATTGTTCATAATCTGCTGGAAAATACTGATTTAGTTCCTTCATTTGATCATCACCTTAATCTATGTTTTTTTATTCAGCTTTTCTCATCATTTTTTTGTTTCCTTACCTTTTCCCGTTTTGCTTTTTCATAAACAGCTGTTATATGAGTGAATACCATTTTTTTCAAATGGTAGATTCGTAGAATTGGAGAATAAAATAGTACTATTTTTCATGAAAATAATGGATGTTTACATTTTTGTATACTTGTGTACATTTTCGTACACAATTGTAAACAAATATGTGTACAAGTATACAAATGTGTGTACATGTTGTTATATAAATATGTGTACAGTTTTGTATACAGATATACATAAATGTATACAAATAGGACTAACATTACAGTTGTGTGATAGAGTTGAAAGTAGGATTGACCACAAGTGCGAAGTGATTTAATCTTTGATTAAGAGTTTAAATTTTTGATAAATTTTTACTTATATGAAAGGATGATTTTTTTGACGAACTCTCGAATTGCTGCAATTGATGTAGGTAATGATTCTCTTAAAGGTATTTTTGGAAAGTTGGATAGTGAACTGAATATCCCGAACGTGATTGCACGAGACATTGAAGATCGTCCGATTATCGGAATCGAGGAGCTGGACAAGCAAGATCCTCTAGATGGTATACATATTCGTGTCCACTCCCCTGCCCTTCAGGACAACAATGCGATTTATCGTGTAGGTAACTTAGCGACGAAAAGCAATAACTCGACTGAATTGGATCCGGGAAGCAGTAAATCAGAAGAAGATCAAACGCTGATCATGCTGTTTGCTTCTCTGGCTCTGGATGCAGCTGAACAGGATTCACTTTTTAAAAAGAATAATAATGTCATAGAAGCAAACTACACTCTTGGTACTGGTCTTCCGCTTCGTGAAGTAAAAGAAGGTAAGGATGTCGGCTACCGTTCTAAGCTTCTTGGATCTGTGCATCAGGTCGAATTTCTTGTAACACCGCGCCATCAAGGAATCAAAGTAAACATTAAATTTGATGAAGTGAAAGTATATCCAGAAGGATTCGCAGCCTTCATCAATCTTGTGATGGACAATAATGGGAACATCATCAATAAAGATCTGATTGACAAGCGCATCTTGATTCAGGATATCGGAGGTCTTTCAACGGATATCGCCGTGATCAAGAACCGTAAAGTAGATGACGACAAAGCACAAGGTTTCAATCTGGGCGTATCTGAATCACTTGAATGGATCCGTGAAGAAATCCGTTCGAAATACGGCATCGAGCTTGACAGCCGTCGTGATGTAGTGGAAATCATCACGAAGAAAAACGACCGCAATCACATCATGGTCAAAGGAAGCCGTACAAGCGTGCATGAAATCGTTGACCGTATCCTTGTTGAACTTGCAAAGAAACAATACCGCCACCTTCGCAATATGTGGCAAAAGAACTCACAGACAGAAATCTGCTACTTCATCGGGGGCGGATCAAGCGTTCTGAAAGAGTATATCAAGACGCTCAACAACAATCTTGACGGCTACAATATCGATTTCTTTGAAGATGAAAATGAGAGCATTTGGATGATGGCGAATGCGTATTACAAATTAATCGCTGATTTCTCAAGAAAGAATCAAAAGCACGATCATAAAAAAGAAGACGAGAAAAAATTAGCGAAAACCAAATAGGGTGATTATATGAAAGAAAAGGGGATGTCAAGGGGGCAGCCGATCACATTTCGAATCCCCTCTGATACACCTGATCACATACTGAAGCATTTGCAGAAGCTCAAGGAAACGGAGAAGCGAAATTTTTCCGGTAAAATCGCGGAGCTTGTTGTAAGTGGTGTCAATGATTCAGTTTTGAAGCAGCGTGAAGCGATTACCATCCCGCTGCCGAGGGCGCTGGAGAAGTCCCAGCGCGACTGGTTGAAGCATGAGCACTCCGAGGCATTGTTGGGAAGTATCGTGTATCAGTTATTAACAAATCCTGTTCGAACCGCTTCCCTGTTGGCCTCATTGAGCAGCAGTGCGTTAGATATAGATGAAGCGCTGTATCTTCAAGAGGAAACTGCAGCAGGAAAGGACTCCGACTCCAAGCGGGAATGGTCGATCGATTCTGTCATTGATGATCAGCCCGAGGAGCCGGAAGTGGAAGAACGGAAGCATTCAACAGATGAAGACCTTGATGATTTTGATTGGGAAAGTGCCATGAAATCACAAGATGGTGAAGAAAAAGAAGAACCGAAGGAAGAAAGCATGGAAGACTTGCTTGGTGACTTCCTTTCACAGATGAATAAATAATCGAAGGCCCGTCCCTCGCTGCTTTAAAGTGGTGAAGGGCAGGCCTTTCTTTATTGTTAGTGGTCTGTGTGGGCATTTTCTTCTTCATCGGGATTTCGATTTCTAAGGAAGAAGTGTTCACCTGCGAAGATGGAAATCATAAATGCGATTGATACACCGACTACAAGCAGGTCTGATTGTGCTTTAACCCAAACGAATGCTGCCAAGACAATGGCGTCGAGGACGAGTGCAGTCAGGACGATGACTGGATTGGCGTTTACTTTGTTCCTGAGATGCTTATAGACGCCCCAATGGACCATCATATCCATGACCAGGTAGAGAATCGCTCCCATTGATGCAATCCTGCTTAAATCAAAGAAGATGGTGAGGACCATTGCCGCAACGATTGTATAGACGAGCGTGTGCTTTTGGATCCGGCCCGGCATCCCGAAATGCTTATGCGGGATCAATTTCATATCTGTCAGCATGGCAAGCATGCGGGAAACGGCGAACACACTAGCGATGATGCCTGTTATGGTTGCGATGATCGCGATAATGACGGTAAACCAAAGTCCTGCATCACCAAATGCCGGTCTGGCCGCTTCCGCAAGTGCATAATCCTTCGCTTTGATGATTTCTGTCAGCGATAAGTTACTTGAAACAGCCCATGCCAGCAGTAAGTAGACCGCCAGACTGATCAAAATCGAAATCGTAATCGCTCTCCCGACATTCTTCTTCGGCTGCTTGATTTCCGATCCGCTGTTTGTAATGGTCGTAAATCCTTTGAAGGATAAAATTGTTAACGCAACTGCTGCAATATAACTTGCCATAGATGGGTCGGGTGGGTTCGCTCCCCCTTCTGCCGGTTGAAAAGTGAATCCAACAACCCATAACCCGGCAATCGCGAATACGGCCAAGCCTGCAATCTTTACCAGTGAAGCAATACCTGTAAAGGTCTGGATGAAGCTGTTACCCGAAATGTTCACAAGAAAAGCAAACGTCAATAAGCCCACACCCAATAAGGGAATGAGGTAATTAGACTGCTCCCCGTCGACCAGCTGCAGCGTATAGGTACCGAACGTCCTCGCTACAAGGCTCTGATTGATGACCATCGAGAAAGCCATCAAAAGCGCTGCCGAAGCCGTTAACGTCCCCTTCCCGTATGCCTTCACCAAATACATACCAATTCCGCCGGCTGACGGATATTCATTACTCATTTTTACATAAGAATAAGCGCTGAACCCGGTCACAATTCCCCCGGCAATAAAAATAAGCGGGAACCAGGTGCCAGAAAGTTCAGCTACCTGACCGAGCAGTGCGAATATCCCCGCACTGATCATCACCCCGGTACCGAGCCCGACTGCACCGGTCAGCGTTATACTATCTTTTTTATAATCTGAATTAGACATTTTTCCACCTCACTAGTTAGAATTTCTTGTGTTTGTAATTTGTATACCCCCAGAGTATGCAATTTAAATGCAGAAATCGTTATTTAAAAAAGACTCTGGGTATAAATACAAGAAAGGAGTGAACTTAAATGCCGGTAAATCTCAAACGAGCATACGAAGATAAATCTGAACAAGACGGCGTTCGCGTACTCGTCGACAGACTGTGGCCTCGTGGAAAATCGAAAAAAGACCTGGGGATTGATCGCTGGATTAAACAAGTGGCCCCCTCCCCCGATTTGCGCAAATGGTTCGATCACGACCCCGATAAATTTGATGAATTCAAAGAGAAATATAAAGATGAACTGCATAATGATGAAGATAAAATGGAAGCCCTGGAAGAGCTGAAGCAGATCGTGAAAGAAGAGAATAAAGAAGTGAGCCTGATATACGGAGCAAAAGATGAAAAGTATAACCATGCCGTAGTTTTAAAGGAAATCCTCGATCGACAACAGGTTTAGGGAGAAAAATTCTGAGACTCAGTGGCTGAGCGTTGAACGTTTTGTAGTGAAGAAACGGGCAGTCTTGTTTAGCAGAAGGAGTGAAAATAACTAGGTTTTATCGATAGTATTAAATTCTTTTTGATAATAAGTAGCGTGTTGCGATAATATAAATCCTCTTCAAACACTTTTCGATAATAAAATGGCCGATTTCGATAATATACTTTAAGAATTCGATAATAAAACTTCGATTTTCGATAATAAATCTAAAAATGAACTTCGTAAATCAATTTTTTCTTTCAAATTGAATACCTTTACCACTAAAAAATCTTTAAAACCTCATAGGAAAGAATGAAAATCCAGAAAATCATGTTTTCAAGGTAGATTATCAGTAAAATTGCTCTGATAATGTTGGTTGCTCATTTAACTATTTCCAGCTGTTGATTGGAGTGCAAGACGAAGACTCCTGCGGGAAAAATAGCTGATGTGAGACCTGTCCAGTTCTGGGGCTTATAGGCACATGTCATAAGTCAACTCATCCAAGAACACCTTCGTTGGCGATTCGCCATATGCCACCCGCCTCTGAGCAAAGACCCTCCGCTTTTCTTTCCCACAGGCAGCGCCGAGGAGGCTCACGGGTCACCCGCGGAAAGCGAAGTCTTGCACGGAAATCAACAGCGGTGATTAAAGTACAACCTATATTAAGAAGCCTCAACGGAAAGCCCCACACCATTTTTTTTTAAAAAACTACCCCTGAAACAAAACTCATTCAAATGTAATCATTTTGTCTTAATTGTTTTGTGTTCCATCAATTTCTTGTGAAAATCGTTGAATTTCCAGACTTCCATTTGTTACAAAACCAACGTTACTTAGTCAAACATGTATAAAAAATTCCAGTTAATTTCAAGTATTACCCACACCAGGTTTTGAGGGTATCGGATCGAGGTAAACATGGAGTAAACCAAATAGCAACTCTCATTCAATTTGACCTTTGACAGCGTTTTGATGATGAACCAGATAACTTCCATTAAGAGAGGAGTGAAAGGATGAGTATTCAAAAGACTACGGATAGTTCCAGTCTGGCAGAAGTAATTGACAGGATTTTAGACAAAGGAATTGTAATTGATGCATTTGCAAGAGTGTCACTTGTAGGAATTGAAATTCTTACAGTCGAAGCAAGAGTGGTCATTGCAAGTGTGGATACTTGGCTGCGTTATGCAGAAGCAGTCGGCCTCCTCCGTGATGAGGTTCAGGAAGAAGGTCTTGAAAATCAGCAAAATGAAAGAAAATCAGAATTCAGCATTTAATTAATAGAAATAAATTTTTGAGATAAATACATCTATAAGAAAAGAGGATGAAAGATGGCAGATAAGGAAAAGCAAGAAAAAAACAATAATCAGGAAGAAAAAAATAACCAGACAGAAACAAAAGATGGCGGACGCTCAGCGATGAATGTGAATTACGCCATCATCGGCGGAGTTGTCGGAGCAGGTGTCGGGTTGTTGAGTCATCCCGGCACGGGTAAAAAGGTGGTAGGCAGCCTCGGGAAATCTGAAGTCGTGCGCATGGCAGGGAACGAACTGCGCAGGTCTGCACAGGAATTCATTACTGAACAGGCACTTATTACGTTAAGGCAGACTGCTACCGGGTATATGAGCAAATACGAAAACGGGGGGCTATTGCCTTTCAATAAGAAAAAACAAGATGAAACAGCAGAACAGGAACAGGAAGAAAATTCGTCTTCCGCGCAAAACGACGAAATTGAAGAAATCAAAGAAGAAAACAAGAATCTGAATGAGCGATTGGAACGAATCGAAGAAATGCTCAGCAGCCTTGTAGAGTCAAAAAAGTAACGGTTCAACTTAAGTGGGCGTTTCCAAAGGGGGAATGACATGAGTAAGTCAGCAGCAAAAAAAGCAGCCGGTAAAATGGCTGAAACAATCGTTGAGTACACCCCTGAACCGGTCAAGGACAAAGTGAAAGACAAGGTGAAGGAAAAAGCCAAGGAAAAATTTGTGGAAGGCGTCCAGGACAAAGTTGAAGACGGTATTCAATCAAAAGGCAATGAGGCCGCTGAGAAGCTTCAAAAAGCGAAAGATAAAAACGCAGACAAGGTTCACACAAGAGCTGAGGAAGCAAAGGAAAAAGTACAGGACGTATTGCTTTCAGTGCGTGAGAAGTTAGGAAATGCCAAGGAAGCTGGTGAAGAATTTCAAGATAAAATCTCTTCATCGAATAAAGACAAGACGAAACTGAAGAGTGTTTCGGATATAAAGGGAGTAAGTGATATTAAGAGCTCCATGAACATTAAGAGCTCGACTGAAATCAAAAGCTCCACCAACATTAAATCATCGACAGACATCAAAACGATCAGTTCACGGTAAAAGCATCGAAGGGAGATTTTTTAAATGGCAATTCAAAAAACAACAGACAGTTCAAGTTTAGCAGAGGTTATTGACCGTATTTTGGATAAAGGGATCGTAATCGATGCCTTCGCACGGGTTTCAGTGGTCGGTATCGAAATATTAACAATTGAAGCACGTGTCGTAATCGCAAGTGTTGACACATGGTTGCGTTATGCAGAAGCAGTCGGATTGCTTCGCGATGACGTGGAAGAAAACGGCCTTGCCACTCAGAATAATGAAAGAAATTCTGAAAGAAGTTCACAATTTAGTATTTAAAGTTTGACCTAAAGGGGAAGTTAAAAAGGGGACCCGATCAGGGTCGCCGAGGTGATCCATTTCGGATCACCTTCTCCCTTTTTTTATGTCTAGAGTAAGGAGGTCCTTATGAAAATCAAAGAGATCATGGGAAATGTATCTGATTTCTTCAATGAACACGTGGCACCTGTCCACAAGATTACTTCAGTCGAAGTAAGAGAAGAAGAAGGCTGGCGTGTAATTGTGGAAGTAATTGAAGAAAAGGAATACATGAAGAAATATGCAAAGGACGAAATGCTGGGCACATACGAAGTACTTCTTGATAAAGACAAAGAAGTCACTTCGTTTAAACGCCTTGATGTTCGTTATAGAAGTGCGATTGGACAGGAAATGTAGCGGCAAGCGTCAGGAGGGAGAACCAACGTGACAGTCTTACGGAACAGTATCAAAAAAGACAGCAGGGCAATGATACAGGATGATGAGACGAAGGAGTTAATGACTCGTTCACTGCACTATCTGAAACTTGGTTACCCTGTACATTTTACAGGCCCCTCGGGAGCCGGGAAAACCTCCTTTGCGCTCGCTTTAGCCAAGAGAAGAAAACGGCCCGTCATGCTCATACACGGTAATCATGAACTAAATAATAGAGATTTAATCGGTGACTTTACGGGCTATACAAGCAAGAAGGTTGTCGACCAGTATATACGCTCCGTTTATAAAAAGGATGAAAGCGTAACAGAGACCTGGAGAGACGGCCGTCTGCTTGAAGCAGCTAAAAACGGCTATACACTGGTATACGATGAATTTACGAGATCGCAGCCAACCACGAATAATATCTTTTTATCCATTTTAGAAGAGGGAGTGATTCCTCTATACGGAACGAAATTAACAGAACCGTTTGTAAAGGTCCATCCGGAATTTTCAGTGATTTTCACCAGTAATCCGGCAGAATATGCAGGAGTCTACGATACACAGGATGCACTGTTGGACCGGATGATCACCATTCCGATCGATTTTATGGACAGTGAACGTGAAGCACTGATCGTATCAGAGAAAGCGGACTTGGTGATAGAAGAAGCGAAGACCATAACATCGATTGTCTCGCATTTACGTGAACAATGTACAAAGGAAAATGAACATGGGCCGAGCTTGCGTGCATCGTTGATGATAGCAAGGCTCGCCATTGAATTGGATATTCCCATAGACGGTGGAAATGAAGAATTTCAACGTTTGTGTATCGATATAACAGGAAACAGTATGAAACGAGGCATTGAAGCCGATAACCCGAGAGAAAAAGCGGAACAATTGATTATAGATGCATGCGAAAGCGTGAACCGATAAACAAAGGAGAGTCTTACTCATGAGCCAAGAGAATGGAATTTATGTATTTTGTGCAATTCAAACGGATAAAGAGGAAGAATTTGGAACGATCGAATTAGAAGGAGAAAAACGAGACGTTTTTACAATCAAGTATAAAGACGCAGCAATGGTTGCGGCCGAAGTTCCCATGAAAATCTATCACCCGAAGAAAGACAACCTGCTTATGCATCAGGAAACCGTTTCCGAAGTGATGAGCCAGAATGATACTGTTATTCCGATCAGCTTTGGTAATGTTTTTCAAAGCAAAGAGGATGTAGAGGCACTGCTTGAAAACCTTTACCCGCAGTTTGAAAAGCTCTTCCCTGCGATAAAAGGAAAGATTGAAATAGGACTTAAAGTGATCGGAAAGAAAGAATATCTTGAAAAAATGGTCAAAGAGAACCCTGAAATGGAGAAAATGTCTGCTTCCGTGAAAGGCAAATCAGAATCCGCAGCTTATTATGACCGCATCAAATTGGGCGGCATGGCTCAAAAGCTATTTACTTCCCTGCAAAATGAGATGAAGAAGGAAGTATTCGAGCCACTTGAAGAATCGGCTGAATCAGCGAAAGCAAATGAACCATCCAGTGAAACGATGCTACTGAATGCGGCATTCCTGATTGATCGGGATAAAGAGGAACTATTTGATCAAAAAGTGAATGAAGCACATGAAAAGTGGAAGGATAAGGTCGACTTTCATTACAGCGGACCATGGCCGGCGTATAACTTTGTCAACATCCGCTTAAAGGTAGAGGAAGCCGGATGATCCATAAATTGGTGAGTGCGCCAATTAATATGGTTATCAAAGTCGGTGAAAAGGTCAAAGAAGAAGCTGACAAAGAACTGTACGACCTTCCTACCATTCAGCAAAAGCTGATTCAGCTGCAAATGATGTATGAGCTGGGTGAAATACCTGAAGAAGCCTTTCAGGAAAAAGAAGACGAACTGCTGGCACGATATGAAATCGCGAAGCAGCGTGAGATGGAGCAATGGGAAGAATTGACGAAGAAGAAAGAATGAGGGTGAAAGAATGAGCGACTTACTTTATTTATATGGCTTGATCCCAACGAACGAAGCAAATGATCAATCGCTTCCCTCCGTAACGGGTTTTGATGGTGAAAGCGAGCTTTACACCATCGAAGTTGGTAATGTGACAGCCATCGTGTGCGATATAGATTCCGATAAACACTCGGAAGAAGATTTAAAGGATAAGATTGAAAATGATATGGAATGGCTGCAGGAGAAAGCCTTTCATCATCATGAAACCGTATTGATGGTGTCGAAAATGTACACCATCGTCCCTTTGAAATTCTGTACACTCTACAAAAGTGAGGACAGCTTAAAGAGCAGCGTCGAAAGTAATCGTAATAAGCTGCAATCCACCTTTTCAAAATTGAAGGGAAACGAAGAATGGAACCTGAAGATATTCTGCAACGACAAAGAGCTCAGGGAACAAGTGAGTGAAAGCAATCCAGCGATAGAAGAAAAAAGAAAAGAAATCAGCGAATTACCAAAAGGAAGACAATTCTTTGAAAAGAAGAAAATCGATCAGTTAATCGATCAGGAGCTTGAAAACGAAAAAAACCGGATCTGTGAAGAGGTCCATGAAAAGCTGAAAGAAAAGGCGCTTGAAGGCAGTGTGAAGAAAAATTGGGGCAAAGACGTCACCGGACGTCAGGAAAACATGGCCTGGAACAGTGTATTCCTGATTGCCGAGGATAAAGTGGATGACTTCATCGAAGAAGTGAATCGATATAAGGAAGAGCTCGAAAGCGCAGGCTGGAGTTTCGAAGCTTCCGGACCATGGCCTCCTTATCATTTCTCAAGTTTTTCATAAATTTGGCTGTTTCAAATAGGTCTTCCGAGGGAAATTAACCAGTATAAGATCGAATAGAAAGGGATTGTGCGCTATGACAGTGAGAGAATCGATTGAAAACAAAGAAATTGCACTCATAGATATTTTAGACGTGATTCTCGATAAAGGTGTAGCGATCAGAGGAGACCTTATGATTTCGATTGCAGGTGTCGATCTCGTCTATTTAGACCTTAGAGTATTAATTTCCTCGGTAGAAACGCTGGTACAGCATAAGAATGGCACACGGAAAGAGATTAACTCAGAAAAACTTGATAAAGAAAGGGAGGAATTGATTCATGCAACAGGTCAGCCAAACAAATGGACGTAGCAGGATCAACTTCGATTCAGATAATCCCGAGGATGGGTTGGCACAACTAGTCCTCACTGTCATTGAGTTAATAAGACAAATCGTGGAAAGACATGCCATGAGGCGTGTGGAAGGCGGTACACTGACAGATCAGCAGGTTGAGGATCTAGGAGTTGCCTTAATGAATCTTGAAGAAAAAATGGAAGAATTAAAAGAAATCTTTGGTCTCGATGCAGAAGACCTTAACATAGATCTCGGGCCTTTGGGAAGTTTAATGTAGCCTTCCCCTTGAGCCGAAGGAGGACAACTATATGCCTATGGAACATTCAATGCAGTCCAATACGATTGTGGATGTTTTAGAGAAAGTCTTGGATAAAGGGGTTGTCATCGCCGGGGATATCACGGTCGGGATAGCCGATGTGGAGCTCTTGACCATCAAAATCCGTTTAATCGTCGCTTCTGTCGATAAGGCAAAGGAAATCGGAATGGACTGGTGGGAAACAGATCCTTTCCTAAGTTCCAAAGCGGCTGATAACAATACAAAAGCACTTGAAGAAGAGAATAAAAAGTTACAGGAACGTCTTGAATCACTCGAGAAAAAGATGGACACAAATCGTTTAAAAACTACCAATCAATCAAACTAATCGGAGGTTTTAATCATGGCAGAGAAAAATACTAAAGTAGAAGACACTACAGTAGAAAATCAAGATAAGAAATCAACAAATGAGAAAAAGAAAAGAATGAGTGGTCCGATTAAACGTACAGTGGCAGGCAGTGTGCTAGGAGCAACAGTCGGCTACCTGGCTACTCCTGAAAACGGCAAGAGGCTTCTTGGTTCAATCGATCAGGAAAAATTGAAAAGCAAATCCCTGGACTTCGGGAAAGCCGCTAAAGAAAAATCAAGAAGTGCGGTGACATCGTTAAAATCTTCTACCTCAAACCTCTTCAAACGTGATAAAAATGAAGAGAATGAAACGGAAGAAGAAAACGAAACAACATTAAGCTCTGATTCCGATCAATCTGAGGAAGAAGAGACAAACGAGGAAAACAAGCAGGACAATGACTATGACTCTCTTAAACAAGAAAATGAACAACTTCAGGATCGACTTCAAAAATTAGAAGATATGTTAACAAAATTGACTGATGACAATGATGATACAGAAGACGATGAGGAAGAGGAAGAAGAAGAATCAAAAGCAAAGAACTCAACGAAATCATCTGACAAAAAAGCAGAGGAAAAAGAAGACGACTCGGACGAAGAGGATGAGGACGAAGAAGAAGAATCGAATGAGTCAACCAAAGCAGCTAAAAAAGAAAAAAATGAAGAAAACGATGAAGATGAGAATGAAGAAGATGATGATGAAGAGAATAAAGATGATAAGAAAAAAGGCAAGTCAAATTCATCTAAGAGCAAGAAGCGCTCTACACGCAAATCATCAAAATCCAAAAAATCATCTAAAAAAGAAGATGAAAATGATGACGAAGAAACTACACTTTCAAGTGATGACGACACATCTTCTTAAAAGACAGATAGAAGGGAGAAGTGAAAATGAGCTTAGAATCAGGTGCTAATAAAGATGCAATCCTGGAATTCTTTGTACAAGCAGCCAATAAGCATGATTTTACATTAGATATCACCCTGAATGTAAATGGAGCTGTCGTTACAGGCACACTCGTTTCAGCGAAAGACTACTTTGACGCACTAAGTGAAAACTTTGAAGACGGCAGCGATGTCGCTCAGAAGCTGAGTGAAGAACTAGCCAAAGCAAGTGAATCAGTAGAAGAAAGCGGCAGCAGCGAAGCGAATTTCATTCATTTGAAAAATACGAAAGTATACTGCGGAGACAGCAAGCCTACTCCATCCAAGGGAAAAATCCTCTGGAGAGGCAAGCTGAGCGAAGTGGACGGATTCTTCTTAGGGAAGATATCTGAGTCAAAGAGCAGCAGTAAATAAATGAATATCAGATATAAACAAACGCTCAGGGAGTTGTCTCTGGGCGTTTGTTTATGAGAAAAGGTTATACCCTTCTTTTACAATTCGTGCATCATTAGGGCAGCTTCAGGACGTGTTGGCATCCATTCATGTCCACCTCTTTAATTGTACTGACCTTAACCTTTTGGAAACTGATGTTGGACAAATGAATTCGGAGAGTCCCCGTCCCATACATAACCCATTTGATAGGCTTCGTACCGGAATCCCCTTTTCTGTAGAATAAATGGATATATCGAATAAAAAAGACCCTCGTCCCAGAAGGAGAGGGTCTTCAGCATGTTACTGATTTATGGTGATGGTCTCTGCTGAATTTGCTGGAACAGTTACCTCTATTTCAAGGTACTGTTTACCATCAGAAGGATAGTTTTGCTTGATTGTGCCATTTGAAGCTTTATATTTTCCTTCCTTCATGTAAATAGGCACGGTAACCGTCAGCGGTTTATCCAGTCGATTCGTGACGGTGGCCTCTTGAGAAGACGCACTTCCGTCGTTTGCATATTTATAGTCTGCCTCATAAGACATCACGCCGCCTTTCGTATCGCCGTTTTCATAAACAGGGATGGAATGACCCGATTCATCATAATGGTACGAGGAAATCTGTCCGTCATTTACGGTGAAATTCCTGAATCCTACCCAAGGCTTCCCTGTTAACTCGATGGCGGTTGTGGTCGTGTAAAGAATGCCGTCTTGTTTTGTGACGTTATCTATATGCGTATGACCGTGAAGACTCACGTTAACATGATTGTTTTTCATCACATCGATTAATTCCTGTGCATTTTCTCCATGCCATTGCTGGTCATACTTGATACCAAGCTTTTCACCAAGCAGCAATGTATCTAGACTTTGCGGGTTATTCTTCTCATCATATTGCTTCCAGTATTTTTGGACTTCGGGATCATCCTGCGGCCAAATTTCGCGGTCACGCCATAATGGATTGTGGTGAGAGAACAGACCTCTAATCTGACCTTTCTGTGCTGTTTCGGCATTCTTCTGCAGATCTTGTTTAACCCAATTCAATTGTTCTTCACGGATTTGTCCGCCCCATGTCGGAACAGAAACGGTTCCATGACCGCTGCGGTCGTATTTATGCCAATCAAATGAATTGTATCCAATGAAGTGAGCATATGGGCCGTAATCAAACGAAAAATATTGCGGACCGAAATACTTTTCCCAGTACTTCGCACCGTCGGCCAGCGTAGCATCCTGAGCATAGTAATCATGGTTACCAGGTACGATATAGACAGGGACATTCAGTTTTTGAAGCATTTTATAGGTTTCTTCATACTCATAGATATATTCCTGCGGGTTCATTTGGCCGTACATTAAGTCGCCGGTCACTACAACGAAGTCCGGATTCTTCAGGTTTACTTCTTTAATAGCTTTTTGCAAGTAAAGCCAGCGTTTTTCCGGATCTGGATTCCACATGCCTGCTTCCCTTGCCAGATCAGGGTCTGTAGAGGTTGGATCTTCAGGATCACCGAGGTTTCTAGGTGAACCGATATGAGTATCAGTTAGATGTAAGAAGGTGAAATCCTTCTTGTACCCGTCCACCACTTTAACAGAATGAGGCTGTTTATCTGTGATTCTTTGTCCGTTTCCTGTGTATGTCACTTCCAAATCATATAATTTTTCAGGTGTACCTTCTGGAATCTGCACTGTGACATCCTTTATAGAAGAGCTGTCCTTCCAATGGGATTGTCCTTCTTTGACGGATTGAACGGGTAATTCATATTCGCTGGTGAGTGAAGAGTGATTTGTTTGCTTAAGTTTAACGTTCCACTCTCCTGCTGTTTTGCCCTGTGTATCAATCTTCAGAGTGAGGGTTTCCCCCTTTTTCTTGATTGCCGGAGTGGCAAAGAGAGGGTAAAGAATTTGATTGACCTTTGAATCAACCGATATATTCGGTGCAGCATCCAGATAATTGGTGCTGTTACCGATTCCGCCGTCTCTTTCTCCCGCTGAGCTTATAGGGCTTTCGAGAGCTTCTACGGAAATCGGAATGAGGGATAATACAATAAGTAAGATTAAACCTTTGTTGAGCCAACTTTTCATCATGACTACCTCCTTTATTTGATTTTAGAGTAGCAAGCCATTGTAAATGGAATGTGGATTCTCTATTACAAAATAAATCTTCCAAAAAGTACTTGATATACAAATAATCTACTAGGAGAGTATGAAGTTTCTATTCGGGGAGGATGGGTTTTCTTTTCCCTTGTAACGGGTAAACATTACATAACAAAGGAGGTTGCCTTTTATGAAACGTTTAATTGGAAGATTGATCAAATGGGGACCTATCATTTACCCAATGTACAAAAAGTATCGGAATAAGAGAAGATCTCGTAAATTGATGACGTATTAAGATGGAAAAACAGCCTGCGGGCTGTTTTTTTGTTGGTTATTGGCTTGTCCTTAGGGGTTTTAACGTAAATGGCAGGTGTTTTGCTGATGCAGGGGGGGTGTTTTTTAAAGAGAGAAACGGGATATGATCCGTTTTGGAGATATATGATCCTAACTGAAATTTTATGATCCTGTTTCGGAATTTATGATCCTATCTCAAAAAATATGATCCTAATCCGTGATTTATGATCTTTTGAGAATCATTCTAATGAGCAGATTCACTTTTGGGAAACGGAATTCTAGATAATCTAAAAGCGTGCTGAACACCAGAAACGCCACAGCCGATCCAAGGTGCACCCCCCGATCCGCGAGCCACAAACTGCATAAAAAAACTCCCCGAGAGTCATCTCGGGGAGCTTTCCAAATCGTTTAAATTAATGAGATGTTCTTCTCATTCCTCTTAATAGCAAGCTTAGAAGGAATACGAAGATGATGGCTCCGATCAATGCTGGAATAATGGCAATTCCGGCGAGTGTCGGACCGAAGCTTCCCAGTAATTCACCGCCGATCCATGCACCGATGATACCGGCAATGATATTTCCGATGACTCCGCCTGGAACGTTTTTACCTAAAATTAGTCCGGCTAACCAGCCAATGATTCCTCCAACGATTAAATATAAGATGAATCCCATAATTATTACCTCCATTGTTTGTTTTTTACCAGAATTGTTATTAGTTTTGTAATTCCCGTTTTACGAGTATTTAAACCTTTAATAAGTAGTGACTTGGAAGATTTTTTGTAAAAAGTACATGATGTATTTAAATGCAGGGAGTTTGTCCTGATACTTTTCATACTTCACGGTATACGTGCCGTCTTCGTTGTTCCAAATCCGCTTGAAATGGTCATCAATGGTACGGATGAATTCGCTATCTGTAGTTGAGACGAGCTTGATGTTTTCCTCAAGGTTGTAGTCATCAAGGTTGCGTGACGTGTAATTCGTAGAGCCGCCGATGACGGTGGATTGCGTCTTTCCTTTTACATAGATGAATTTAGAATGATATTGTTCTTTGTTGGTGTCATACCAGCGGATGGTGATGTTCTCCTTGTTGAGGTTATGCAGCTCGGATGCGATCGGCAGGTTGGGGAGCCCGATTTTTTCCTGACCGAATGCGTTTTGGTTCGGGTCGAGCACTAACCTCACTTCAACCTTCCGCTCTGCTGCATCTTCGATAGCGTCAATGATATCGCGGTCGGCTAAGTAAAACATCCCAATCCAGATTTCATCCCCTTTTTCGGCTTCGTCCATCGCTTTGACGACGTGGTCCTGCACCTTACTTTCGGTGAGGATCTGTGCCTTCACAGGAGGGCCTTCCACCGAATCTTCAGGCTTGATCAGCCTGTCCAGCGATTCGTCTGTTGGAAAGGCACTTTCATCTCCATCGGAATAAGCAGCCACCGCTTTTTCGGCTTTTACCATGTCCTTCAGGATCTCACCCTTCACTTTGAAGGCGATATTCGAATGAAACCCGCTTGCGTCATGGGGATTGGCTGAAAGAATTAATCCGGTGTCCTCTGTGATAACCGTTTTCCGGTGGTTCGCTTTGACGTTCAGTAGTTTTAAATAAGACCGTGCAGTCACTTTTGGTGCTGATGGAGCCATCGGGTTAGGCAGCCAGCCGGTCCCTTCCTGCCCAAACCATCCGAGGGCAGCTCTCCAGACCCCTGAATAGATGATGTTCGGGTCGCGAAGCCGGTTTAAATCGGTATAGATGACTTCCGCCCCGAGCTTTTCGAGAGGTGCGATTTGATGAGCGGTATGTGAAGAATAGGTCGTATTGACGTGGTCTGTGATGAAGACGACTTTTAAGTCAGGATTTTTCTTCATTTGCTCCTGTATTTTCTTTGATAATTTTTCACTTAGTTTAGGATAAGGCCGTTTGCCGTCCGTATAACCGTTAACGAGAAAGAGGTCGAGGATGAGAAAATCGTCTGCTTCCTCAATGGTTTTGTAAACTTCATCAAAGATGGAGTGGTCATATACTTCCTTGCCATTCTTTTCATACGTAAGGTCGTACAAAAACTCAACGTTTTTTTGAGGAAGCGTGTAAACGTCTCCTTCAAAAGATATGCCCTGCGGTAAAGGTTTGACCCGGTGGTATAGCATGATTGCTGCAAGAATAAGGATGACTGCACCGCCGATCCACCATTGTTTCTTTTGATACCATTTTTGCTTCTTTTTCAATTGAATTCCCCTGTTCTTCTATTTTTTCTTACTATACCCTTTACAGTGGGAAAAGAATCCTATTTGAAAAGGGTGGATGAAAATAATAGAAGGTGTTGGTGAAGGCTATCAGTTTGTTAATAAGGAAATCTCCTTTATCATAAGGATAAGAACTATCTAAACAGGTTGTGAGGAGGAAGTAGATATGACAAAGCCGATGATAAAAGCATTCGTATTCGATGCCTATGGTACGCTGTTCGATGTTCATTCGGTCATTGAAAAATGCAATGATTTGTTTCCCGGCAAAGGGGATACAATCAGTGGGATCTGGAGGCAGAAGCAGCTGGAATACAGCTTTTTACGACAGTTGATGGGAAAATATATGACATTCTTTGAGATAACCAGGGATGCCCTCTATTATGCTTGCAAGGAGGCGGAGGCCGAGCTTACGGACGAAACGGAAAAAGAATTGATTGATTCTTATCTGAAGCTTCAGCATTATGAAGAAACGGAAGAGGTGTTGAAGAAGCTGGAGTCCTATCAAACGGCGATTTTCTCCAACGGTTCATTTGATATGCTTTCTCCATTAGTCGAACAATCCCCTTTTGCTTCCCTGCTCGATGAAGTGCTTTCTGTGGATGAAGTGAAGCAGTTCAAACCGACGCCGATGTCTTACCAGCTGGTCCTTGATAAGCTTGGTGTCAGAAGGGAAGAGGTCCTCTTTATGTCTTCGAATACATGGGACATTGCAGGAGCTGCAAGCTTCGGCTTCTACACGGCGTGGATCAATCGCCAGGGAAAAGAAATGGACGAGCTGGGCGTCAAACCTCACTATGAATACGGAGATTTACGCGGGATACTGAATCATGCGGAATAAGTGAATGGACATCAGCCGCTTTGGCTGATGTCCATTTTTCATTTTTGACAGGTAAACTCGTCTTTGATGGCGAAAATGTAGAAAAGAATGTTCTAAAGGAGCTGTATTGGAATGATGCCTCAACATGTTGCGGTTAAGGGAGTAGGCGTAGATTCGAAAACCAGGTGCCGGCATTATCATAGTGAAAAAGATATCATTGCCATCAAATTCAAGTGCTGCAATACATATTACCCGTGCCATCTTTGTCATGAAGAAACGACAGATCATGAGCCCATTCGCTGGTCAAAGGACGAATGGAACGTAAAGGCAGTACTTTGCGGGAAGTGCAGGAATGAACTGACGGTCCTTCAATACATGAATTGCCAATCAGTTTGTCCCTATTGTCAGTCTTCTTTCAATCCCGGGTGTCAGACTCATTATCATCTTTATTTTGAAGGGTGAAGGAAAAGCGGAAGGGGTTTGAAGAGAGGCGGGCGCGGCTTATGACAAGTGCCTCTAAGCCCTGGAGCTGTATAGATAAAACGTATCCAACGACCGCCAATAAAAAGCGAGATCATATACAGGTATTAAATCACATGTTCCACGTGAAACGAAGGAGTGATGAAATGGCACAGGAGAAAGCGACCTTTGCAGGAGGATGTTTTTGGTGTATGGTTGAGCCGTTTGATGAACAAGAAGGAATCATCGACATCAGCTCCGGTTATACAGGGGGGAAGACTGAGCATCCGAGCTATAAAGAAGTGATATCGGGCGATACGGGTCATGTTGAAGCGGTGCAGATTACATTCGAATCCGATATGTTTTCTTATAAAAAGCTATTGGAGCTGATTTGGCAGCAGATCGACCCGACGGATGCCGGGGGTCAGTTTAAAGACCGCGGTGAATTCTACAGGACAGTGATTTTTTATCATAATGAAACACAAAAGGAGCAGGCGATACAATCAAAGAAAGACCTTTCAGAGAGCGGCAGATTCAGTAAACCGATCGTAACGGAAATCCTTCCGGCGCTGCCTTTCTTCGAGGCGGAACAGTATCATCAGGATTTTTATAAGAAAAATGCTTTCCGATACGCGTTGTACAAAAGAGGGTCGGGAAGGGAAGAGTTTAAGCGGATGCACTGGCCGAAGGACCGTTCGCATCTGCGTGTATCGCTAGGCGATATGCAATACCATGTCACTCAGGAAAACGGGACGGAGCCTCCCTTTGAGAATGAGTATTGGAATAATACAAAAGAGGGTCTTTATGTCGATGTAGTAAGCGGAGAGCCGCTGTTCACTTCAAAAGACCAATATGACAGCGGATGCGGATGGCCAAGTTTCACGAAGCCTGTGATGGACGCGAGTGTGAAGGAGCGATATGACCTTTCGCATAAATCGACACGTGTTGAAGTGAGAAGCAGGGAAGGTGATTCCCATCTCGGGCATGTGTTCACGGATGGTCCTGGACCTAAGGGACTCAGGTACTGCATTAACTCTGCTGCTCTGAGATTTATCCCGAAGGAACGGTTGGAAGCTGAGGGGTATGGGGATTTCTTGATTTTGTTTAATAGCAGAAAATAAACGTGTCCGCAAGAGATTCTGCGGGCACGTTTTACGTATCGGGTGGCGATATACTCTTTATTTCACTTGTGCTTCTACTTTTTCAAACAGGTTTTCGACACCCTGAACCCGTTTGATGGATGTGATCGTCCCCTGGTGCAGCCCTTCATGCCAATTGGCAAAGGAGAGCACTTCTCCCAAAGTAGTGAAGGTGGCAGTTCCCAGATCGAACGGCTTTTCACCCTGTTCATCGAGACGGCCGGCGAACACCTTTTTCACTCGATTCGGCTGATCTTCAAGCAGGTCGCGAAGCTCCTTTAAAGACGGAGGAGTCAAACCATTTTCCTCCCATGTCGAAGGACTAGTGTTGAAGCCGAACATCTCATGGTAATGAGCGGGAATCCCTTTTCTTTCATTTTCTCCTGCAAAAGAATAGACCATGTTTTCTTGTGATAATAAGATATGACCGAGATTCCAGCGGATCGAGTTCCGGAAGCCCTCAGGCATTTGGTCAGCCTGTTCCTCAGTGGTGGCATCCAAAAAGGCAATTGTGCGCATTCGGATAAATTCCATTTGTTGAAACACCATCTGTTCGTTCATTTTATCTTCCTCCCCAAAATAGTCTGCTCTTGTTGTATTCGGGATGAACGGTTCGTATTCCTTTCAGGGGAAGAAGAAATAAAAAAGTGCCCTAGCATCTAATCAAGGGCACTTGATGTAAATATTATCAGTCTTGAGGACGGTTCTTCTGCGGCTTGGCCCGTCCGGTTGTAAACTCCACTAATTCAGAGCTTGTGCGATTTCCTCTTTTAGCATTTGTATTTGCCTGTGCATTGCGGTTTCCCTGCTTTGTGCGGCCCATACTTTCCCCTCCTAAAAAAATACTCTTGCCTTTATAGTGTGGAGACTTAAAGGAGGAAATATTCCTTCATATCATTACCAGAACAGCGTCAAAAACTGACATATTTCGTTTTTATCTGTGATATTTCCCGGGCTATATTCGACATTATTTGAGTTGATCTTCCAGTCGGCTAAGTGGTTCTTTGGCTGGGCCTTCAATAACAGTCCCGTCTGTAGAGAACCTTGACCCGTGGCAAGGGCAGTCCCATGTGTGGTCACCATGGTTCCATGAACATTCACAGCCCATATGGGTACAGGTGGTGTCCACCACGAAAAGTTCTCCTTTTTCGTTTCTGTACCCGCCGCACCGTCTGCCGTTCACCAATACTATGGCTCCTTCTCCATTCTGTATGTCATCTGCTTTTTTTGTCGGGATATCAAGCTTTCCTTTTGCCAATTGAGCCGCTACGTTAGCATTTTCTTTTGCGAATCTTTTGATGCTTGGGTCCGCTTTGAATCGTGATGGCTTAAAAAGGTCGCTGTAAAGATTATGATTACCGAGTACATGGTCTGAAAGAATTTGCCCGGAAAGCGTCCCGAGTGTCATACCCCATTTTCTAAACCCGGTTGCGACCAGGATGGCAGGGTGTTTTTTGGTTAGAGGACCTATGTAAGGAACCTTGTCCAGGGTGGTGAGGTCCTGTGCAGACCATCGGTACTTCACTTCCTCGATCCCGAGAACTCTATTTCCGAATTCTTCAAGAGCATTGTAGTGTTCCATTGTGTCTTTTCCTTGCCCCGTCTTGTGGTTATCGCCCCCGATCAACACAAGTTTATCGCCGTTCTCATCTTCTGTGTAGCGAAGGGAGCGGGTAGGGTCTTCAGCACTGAGGTACATGCCCCCTGGGTACTCTTTAGTTGTTTTAACTCCCAGTATATACGACCGGTCAGGCTTGAGGCGGGCGAAGTAGCCTCCCATCCCGTCATAGAATGGGAAATGCGTGGCGATCACCACATATTCGCTGTCGAGGTGATAGCCGTCTTCCGTCACTACCTGCGTACTTTCTTCCTCGTTGATCGTCTTTGCCATTGTCTGTTCGAAAATTTGTCCGCCGTTGTTAACGATACTGTCCACAAGAGCCTTGAAGTACTTTAAAGGATGGAATTGTGCCTGATTTTTCATGATCACAGCATTTTTTATCTGAAGGTCGATCGGCAGCTGTTCCATCAGTTCAGTATCTATCCCCAATGTGAGATAAGCTTCAAATTCTTTCTCTACCTTTTTCTTGTATTCATCGGTAGTGGAATAAATATAAGCATCCTGTTTTGTGTAATCGCAGTCGATGTTTTCAGTCTGAATCGTGTTTTCCATGAAAGAGAGGGCCTTCATATTTCCTTCGTAATACTTCTTCGTAAATTCTTCACCGAAGTGATTGATGAGTTCATCATAAATCAATCCATGCTGGGCAGTGATTTTTGCCGTAGTATGCCCGGTGGTTCCATTGATAAGGCGGCCCGCATCGATCAAGGCAACCCTTTTACCGCCTTTTGCCAGCAAATAAGCAGTCGTGATCCCAACGATTCCTCCGCCTACAACGGTTACATCCGTCTTGATGTTTTTTGAAAGTTTCGGAAATACAGGAAGCTGAGCCGACTCACGCCAAAATGGCTCGGGTGGCTGGTTAAATGCGTTATTGTTCTTAGTGTCCATGGATCTGCTCCTTTTATATGTATTTATAAACATTTTCCCCCAATTTCATAAGAATAAGCAGAGAATTGGAAAAGAAGACAAAAAGAGATTAACCCTTAAAAGAGCTAATCTCTGTGCTGGTGTGGTTTATGAAGATTTTTTTAGACGTTCGGCTGTTTTTTCAGCAGAATCGACGGTTTGTTTGAGAAGCATCGAAATCGTTACAGGACCGACTCCGCCGGGTACCGGTGTGATCGCCCCGGCTTTTCTGTAACAAGAGTCATAATCGACGTCTCCGATGTTCCCTTTATTATATCCGGCATCAAGGATGACCGCGCCTTCTTTCACCCAGTCTCCCTGGATGAAATTTGGCTTTCCTACGGCGGCGACCACTATATCGGCCTGCGATATGATCTCTGGAAGGTTCTCGGTGTATGAATGACAAGTTGTGACTGTAGCATTACGGTTTAAAAGCATCATGGATACAGGCTTGCCGAGAATCGGACTTCTACCGATGACGACGGCATGCTTTCCTTCGACAGGCACATCATAGAAATCAATCATGTTCATGATGGCGGCTGGGGTGCACGATGGATATTCGCCGAAACCAAAGGATGTCTGCCCAAAACCGAGGCTTGTCACACCATCCACATCCTTTTCGATGGAAATCGCTTCGAACGCGGCTCGCTCATCGATATGCTTTGGAACAGGATGCTGAAGAAGGATCCCATGCACATCCTCATCCGCGTTTAATTCGTTCAGGACTTTCAGCAATTCAGCTGTCGTCGTTTCTCTCGGAAGATGAATCCTGCGGGACTCCATGCCGATTTTCCTGCAGGCATTCCCTTTCATTTTCACATACGTTTCCGAAGAGGAATCATCGCCGACAAGCACAGTGGCAAGACAAGGCGTTATGCCGCTTTCCTTTAAAGCGGACACCCTCAACGTCAAGCTTTCCTTCACTTCTGAAGCTACTCGTTTTCCGTCTAAAATTAATGGTTCCATTGCAATCCCTCCTGTTAATGATTAAAGACTGTTTTCTGAAAAATCGCTGCTTATATGACGGGCCTTGAAAAGAATCAGGTCATCCAACGAATAAAGCAGCAAGATATGTGAAAAGAGTCCATTAAAAAAAGACAAGGGCATACACAGGTCCCTTGCCTTTGCCCAGGCGAACGGCATAATGGCTAATGATAAATGAAAAGTCGCAGCTCCCTTGTGGTTCGTTCCACGTTTTCGCCAGTCACTGCATATATTTAAGTTCAAATTCATTATAACACGAATATAAATAAATTATCCAGTTAAAATGTTCGTGTTTTTATAAAATCTACATCGTTAGGCTGAAAAGAATCCCGGTCTAATTTTCTATGTTTCATCCTCCCTAATAGCCGATTTGCGGACTTAACCGTTTTCATAAACTAAAAGTAATAAAATTATTAGGGAGGAAAAATAATGTTACAAAATAAAATGGTGATGATTACAGGAGCGTCAAAGGGATTGGGAAAGGAGTTAGCTTTACAATTTGCAAAGGAAGGGGCGAAACTGGCCGTTTGTGCACGAAATCAAGGTCCTTTGAAAGAAGTGGAAAGGGAAATCAGGGCGCTTGGTGCTGAAGTCGTTGCATTGACGGCAGATGTGTCAGATAGGAAGGATGTCGACCGTTTTGTCTCGGTGACGGAAGAGGCGTTCGGAAGGATTGATGTGCTGATCAACAATGCGTCCATCTTCGGACCAGGTCCAAGGCTTCTGGCAGATTACCCTGAAGACGATTTTCTTGAAGTATTAAAAGTCAACGCGTTCAACCCATTCATCGTCACCAAGCGGGTTCTGCCGGGGATGCTGATGAGGAATGAAGGTTCTGTCATCAATCTAACTTCTGAGGCGGGGAAAACCGGTTTTGCTGAATGGGGAGCTTATGGGGTATCTAAATTTGCGGTGGAAGGATTGACTCAGACGTGGGCGGAGGAGCTACAGGGATCCGGTGTCAGAATGAACATGGTGGACCCCGGTGAAATGAACACTGATATGCATGACGAGGCTGTGCCGGAGTGTGATTATGCATTGGCTGAACCGAATGAACATATGGATGTCTTCTTGTATCTTGCATCGGATGCTTCCCGCGATGTGTCCGGCAGCCGGTTTGAAGCACAGGAGTTTCAGTGGGATCGGGGTGGGGACGATGAATGAAGCGATCTTTGATATACCGGAACAGTTGAATGCATCAACTCCGATCGAGCTTACGGGTAAGAACAGGGATGAAGTGAAACTGATGGTATTGAACAGAAAAACGGGTACATGCCTTCATTCCCGCTTTGACCAGCTGCAAGCCCAGTTGAAAAAAGGAGACGTTCTGGTGGTCAACAACAGCAGGACGATCCCGGCTTCCCTTAAGGGGAAACAAGGGAATCGGCAGGTTGAAGTCCGGCTTTCCCGGAAAGTGAGCAGCGGTGAGTGGGATACGTTGATCCTCGGCTCCATGTATGACACGCGGCTGCCCATCTCATTCGGTGACGGGGTGAATGCTGTCATGGCGGGTAAAGGAAGTGAAGAGCCTTTGCTGCGTTTGGCATTTAATGTGGAAGGCGAGGCTTTCTATGATTTTATCTATCGGAAAGGTCAGCCGGTCCGCTATGAATACATCGCTACACCATGGCCGCTCGACAAATACCAGACCGTATACGGTTCCGTGCCTGGATCCGTGGAAATGGCTTCTGCCGGCAGGGCGTTTTCCTGGAAACTGATCTCCCGGCTTCGCGCGGAAGGGGTAGAAATGGCCACACTGCAGCTTCATGCTGGACTCAGCTATTACGGAGATGACCGCTGGCCGACTCCAAAGAACCATCCGGAGGAATACCATCTTCCACAGGAGACGGTGGACAGTATCCGAAAGGCGAAAAAGAATGGGAACCGGGTGATAGCGGTCGGGACGACGGTCGTTCGTGCACTTGAAACCGTTGCCGCCGAACATGATGGTGAACTCGCTGCAGCGAGCGGCGTGACAAATCTGTATATCACAAAAGAAAGTCCCCTTCACGTCGTTGACGGACTCATCACCGGGCTTCATGAACCCCAGGCGAGCCACTTGGATCTCTTACGGGCATTTGTCTCTGATGAACATCTGTTCCGTGCCTACCGAAACGCGCTGGCGAAGAGTTATATGTGGCATGAGTTCGGGGATATGAATTTGATTTTGTGAATTTAGATTTAGGAGGCTTTGATACTGTATGCGTCACCTTGGATATCGAGGAAATTCGACAAGTCGAGCAAAAATCCTAGGCTTTCGCGCATAAAGGGTGAAGATTCGAGCAAAAACAAATTTTTTCGAGCATAAAAGTGAACATTTCGAGCAAAAGACCATGTTTCATACCCATTCAGTTGTCAAAGCCATTCATTACGAGAAGGAAATCAGGTGAAACTATGAAACTTCATCACATCGGCATCAATGTCAGCAGCCTGAAACATTCAAAACGGTTTTATCAAACTCTTTTCGGTTTTAAAGAGGTGTTCACTGCTGACATCGAGGGAGAGGAAATCGTATTTTTAAAGAGGAATGAGGATTGGCTGGAACTGATCGAGGACCAGGATAATGGCCTGTCAAACTCCCGTGTCCACTTCGGATGGGAAAAGGCAGACCTTGAAGCAGAAATAAAGCGGCTCGCTCGGCTGGATTTGGCACCTGTCGAAGGACCAATCCAGCTGGATAACGGCTGGAGAGCAGTCTTTTACAAAGGGCCGGATGGTGAACTGATTGAGCTGATATCCATTAAATAGGTAACTGGATTTGTTAATGTTAACCCGTTCCAGCAGTTGATTGGAGTGGAAAACGAAGACTCCTGCGGCAAGAGTAGCTAATGTGAGACCCCACAGGGAGGAACGACCGAGGAGGCTCACGGGCTACCCGCGGAAAGCGAAGTCTTCCACGGAAATCAACTGCGGTATTAAAAGGTCAATACCACACCAACCCGATAGGTTTTATGAAATTTTTTTGTTTTCCCATCTGTGTTACAGTTATCCGGGTATTAAGGAAATTATACAGATTGGGAAGGGATTTTCATGAAAAGAGAATTCGTGATTCGCTGGGCGTTTTTCTTTGTTGGCTTGTTTGTACTGGCCTTAGGGATCACCCTGACGATCAAAGGGAAGGATCTCGGAATCGGCCCATGGGATGTGTTTCATTATGGACTGTTCAAACAGCTTGGTCTGACGATCGGAACGTGGTCGATCATCGCTGGATTTTTGATTCTTTTGATTACCGGCATTGGAACGAAGTCGTTTCCTAAGATCGGTGCATTTTTAAATATGTTATTAATCGGTATTTTCATAGATTTATTTAATTACCTTATTCCTGATCCAGAGTCGATCCTGGCACAGACCCTTGTGTTTGCAGTCGGAATCATTGTCCTCGGGTATGGAATAGGACTGTATGTTTCAGCTGACCTGGGAGCAGGACCGAGGGACAGCCTCATGCTTCTAGTGGTCGAAAAAACAGGCTGGAAGGTCCAATGGGTGCGGAATGGAATGGAAATTCTCGTCTTCATCTTTGGATGGATGCTTGGCGGACCAGTCGGCATCGGGACGGTTGTCATTGCGCTGGGCCTCGGCTCAATCGTCGGCATCTCACTGCCGCAAAGCAAGAAGCTTCTCGAATACGTCCTTACAAAACAATTAACGAAAAGAGACAATCCCCTGGCAAGTTAAGGGGGTTGTTTTTTTATGCAGTTCTCAGGTAAGTCCACTCAATCATCACAGGCAGGTAATCCAAAGTAGTAACAAGGGATTTCTTCCATAAAAGGAGAACTAATAAAGTAAAGGAGTGATTGTATAATGGAATTTACCTATCATGTATGGGCCACGAAAAGATTATTGGTTCACTTGAAGAGCCTACCCCGTGAGGTTTTTCAGAAAGAGATTCAAAGTGTGTTCCCATCGGTGGAAAGGACGCTTTATCATCTCTATGAAGTGGATGCATTGTGGTTTTCTAGATTGAAAGGTGAGCCTGCCTTGGTGGATAAGAAAATGTTTGAGACGATTGAAGAATGCGAAATGGATTTTTCCGATTTACATAACGAGATATTGGAATGGCTTGGCGACATGTCTGATGAGCTTGTTTCCGTCAGCTATACGACTTCTAAAGATGAAGTTTTTGAGAATACAAGAGAAGAAATACTGAAGCACCTTGTCAACCATGGTACCTATCACCGCGGGAATATTGCGGCCATGCTCTGGCAGATCGGTGAAAAAGGTGTTCCAACGGATTATATTTACTACTTGAGGGAAAAAGAGGACATGCTACTATGAAAGAACTTGTAGGTCACTGCGACTCTTGTCAAAAGCCGATTTATTGCCTGGATGGTTTTTTTAATGGTGTGAAGAAAGACAGTGGTAAGATCATTTGTTTCGACTGCGATGATGAGGAGGAAGCAGAAGGTGGGTCATGAGTATGCGGATCGATTGGTTTCATTATTGAAAGAGAATCAAAATGAGGAAAACCGGGAAGCGATGGAGAAATATATGCGCAATCAATTTGTGTTTTTTGGCATCAAGACCCCGGAGAGGAATGCTTTGATGCGTGAGTTTCTGAAAGAAAATGGAAAACCGCCAGTGGAAGAGCTGCCAGCGATTGTTCGTTCACTATGGAGAGAGCCGCAGCGTGAGTGCCAATATGCTGCGATGACTCTTTTGGATAAGCGGACAAGGTATCTTACGAAAGATGATCTGCCCCTTATAGAAGAGCTGATATTGACTGGATCATGGTGGGATACGATTGATCTTATCGCCTCGAATATGGTGGGCAGCATCCATGAAAAGGATGAAGCGGAAGAGCATCTGGAAAAGTGGATCCACTCAGATAACTTCTGGCTGAACCGGACGGCGATCCTTCATCAGTTGAAATATAAGGAGAAGACGGATGAAAGTCGGTTATTCCGTTACATCCTCATGCACAATGATTCCAAGGAATTTTTCATCCAGAAAGCCATTGGGTGGGCACTTAGGGAATATTCGAAGACGAACCCTGAAGCCGTCCGGCAGTTCATCGATAGGGAGAATCTCGCTCCTTTAAGTAAGCGGGAAGGTTTGAAGCATATCAATAGGCTGGAAAAAGCGAAGGGGTGATCCCCTTCGCTTTTTGCCTACAACACATAGATTAATAGGGTTCCAAACAAGCCGCCCATTAAAACATATAGGATCATTGGAAGCAGTGTGATCCTGATGATCTGACCTTCTTTTCCGCTAAGTCCGACAACAGAGGCTGCCGCGACAACGTTCAGCACGCAGACCATGTTCCCGGCATTGGCACCAAGCACTTGAAGGGCAAGGATCACATCCGGTGCCGCTGAGATTTGGTCGGCTACACTGAATTGAAAGAGTGAAAACATCATATTGCTGAAGGTCGCACTGCCGGAAATGAACGAGCCGAGAGCGCCGATCAAAGGCGCTGCCAGCGGCCATCCATCCCCGATTGTCCCTGACATGAGTGTGGCAAGCTCCATCGGCATGCTGAGGAGTCCGCTTTCATTCAGGTCAGAATTTATGAAGATCCTCACCATCGGTACTGCAGTCATTAAAGAAATCATGGTTCCTTTCATTGTGATAAAAGAGCTCTTAAACGTGTCTTTGATTTGCACCGGCTCCATTTTGTGAATGAAGAATGTAATGACCATCACAGTAAAGAAAATGGTGCCCGGCAGATAGAGTGGCTCAAACTGAGTTGAAATCGACGTCCCGAGTATATCAGTCCAGCCCACTTTGATACTGCGGAGCCAAGTTTTAAAAGGGAGGAAGTCTAATCGGGTGACGACAAGAAACAGAGCGACCAGGATGTACGGAGACCAAGCGAGCCATATTGGCATGCTCCGAACAGGAATATCTTCCGGGCCTCGTTCTCCTTGTTTCACCTGGAAATCCCACACTTCATCTGGCAGCAGGAATCCTTTTTTGGCTGCCGGCACGACCAAGACCAGCCCGACCAGCCCCCCGATTATTGAAGGGAATTCAGGTCCCAGGAAAGTAGCGACGAGCCAAGCTGGGATCGTAAAACTGAATCCTGCGAAAAGGGCAAACTTCCAAACAGCCAGTCCTTCTTTCCATGAACGATTTTCTCCAAAAAAGCGAGTCAATATCGCCACCAGTAACAACGGGATAAAACTTCCTATAAACAAATCGATGCTGACAGTCTGACTGGCAACGGAACTTAGATAGTCGAGCATATTCTGATTCCCGATTTGCTGAGATACTAGTTCTGCAAGAGATCCACCTTGTCTCAGTCCTTGATCAACACCCACTAGTACCGGTGTCCCTACCGCGCCGAAAGATACCGCACTGCTGTCGGCGATCAGAGCAAGCGAAACAGCGGCGAGGGGCGGGAAGCCCAAGGCGACGAGCAATGGCGCCCCGATGGCAGCAGGTGTCCCAAAGCCTGCTGCACCCTCTATGAAAGAACCGAATAACCAGGCGATGATGATCAGTTGGACACGGCGGTCAGGGGAAATCACCGAAAAGCCATTTCGGATGGATCCCATTGCACCACTGTTACTCAACGTATTTAAAAGGAGGATGGCTCCGAATACAATCCATAAGATAGAAATAGAAATAATGATCCCTTCGATCGTTGCTGCCCCCAGCTGGATGAATGGGATTTTCCACACAGCATACCCCAGTAAAGCCGTGACTAGGAAGCTGACCGGCATCGCAATGGAAGCCGGCAGACGGAATAATACAAGAAATATAAAAACGGAAAGGATGGGTGTCAAAGACGTGAGAAGCTCAAGGAAACTCAAGATGTTCACCTGCTTTTGTATTTTATACTTCTATTGTACATCTAATTGCTCACCATTTCACAAACTTTTATGAACGATTTATGACAACGTATAAAAGTGTGGGGTTCACACGAAAGGAAGGCGGAGAGAGTTCTGTAAGCCGTATATTTTGAATGTTTCTTCCCCTATTCGGTATGATAGAAATACAAAGAATGAGGAGGTTATTCCATGGACTTTATGCTTGAACGTCCCGATTCACAAGAAGAAGTGAACATCAAGACCCTTCTTCAAAACAAGAAATCCGCGGTCATCTTTGTCCGTCACCTTGGCTGACCGCTCTGTCGGAATTACCTCATGCAGTTGCGTGAGCGCGTTGAAGAATTTGAAAAAAGAAACATTGAGCTGGTGGTCATCGCACCTTCAAAAGGAAGCTTTGTCTCGCAATTCCTGGATTCATTCGGTCCGTTTCCATTTACGATTTACGGCGACCCTCGCCGCGAAGGATACAGACAGGCAGGTACGGTCACGATGCCGAAATGGAAGCTGCTCGGTAAAGCACTGTTCGGATTTGTCACAGGAAAAGTAAAGAATTTTCTCCCTAAGGAAAACGAACAGAAAAAATTCGTCCAGAAATCCATGAAAACCCAGGATGTCTATATCCAGGGCGCGACATTTCTCTTTGATGAAAATGGAAAAGTCGTATGGAAGCATATCGATCAGTCGCCGGAGGATCATGCCAGTATTGAGACTTTGTTGGATAATATAGATTCGAATTTATAAAAAAACTCTATGTTGTGTAGAACTAGAGAATCTAGAGTGATCAATAATTTCAGAGGGTTCCAGCAGTTGATTGGAGTGGAAGACGAAGACTCCTGCGGGAAAAGTAGCTAATGTGAGACCCCACAGGGAGGTACGACCGAGGAGGCTCACGGGCTACCCGC
>NZ_JBBYAF010000012.1:0-100731 GCF_038405515.1 Rossellomorea oryzaecorticis
CCCTCCGCTTTTCTTCCCGCAGGCTTGCCGAGGAGGCTCACGGGCTACCCGCGGAAAGCGAAGTCTTGCACGGAAATCATTAGCGGTATTAAGAGTCTACAATGAAATTGCCTCTTTTTAGATAAGGTGTCTTTAAATTAGAAATTGTTGTTTTAATATGTAGCTTAGCAGTATGATTTTTTATTTTTTCTTAGAACAAGAGTTCGTGGAAGCGTGTTATAATGGAGAAATAATAAATGGACAGGAGACATTCGATGAAAGTTGTGATAGCCGAAAAACCTGATCAAGGGGCAACTTTAGCCAAACCGTTTCCTCATCGGAAGAAACAGGGGTACATAGAAATACAACCGAACGATATGTTTCCAAAAGGGGCTTATATAACATGGGCTGTGGGACATCTCTTCGGGCTGCAAAGTCCAGAAAAATATGATAGCAAATGGAAAAAATGGATACTTGACGATCTTCCCATCATCCCGGCACGATTTCAGTATGAGCTGGCAAGAGCCAAAGCGAAGCAATTCGCAGTTATCAAGCAGCTGCTTCACAAAAAAGAAGTAACTGAAATCATCCATGCAGGGGATGCCGGACGTGAAGGAGAATTGATTATCCGAAACATCATCTCCATGGCAGGTGTGCAAAAGCCGATGAAAAGACTGTGGATTTCTTCACTGACTGAAAAAGCGATTGTTAACGGCTTTGGAGCATTGAAGGAAGAAGGGGAGCTGCGAAATCTTTATTATGAAGCATATTCACGAGCATGTGCCGATTGGCTGGTTGGTATGAATGCTTCAAGGGCCTACAGCATTCTTTTGAAACAGCAGGGAATGTCGGATGTATTTTCTGCAGGAAGGGTACAGACCCCGACGCTTGCTCTAATCGTTAAGCGTGATGAAGAAATTGACCGCTTTAAGAGTGAGCCCTTTTGGGAAGTGAAGGCTGATTTTCAGTTTGGAGATCATACCTACGAAGGAACCTGGCAAAAAGACGGAGAGAGCCGGATTACGAGCAGGGAGCTTGCCAGGAAAATTGCTTCATTTTGTGAAGATAAGCCTGCGGTGATAAAAGAAGTGAAAACAGAAAGAAAAGAGTTCTCACCACCCATGCTATTTAATCTTTCATCCTTGCAGGCAACCGTCAACAAGATATTTAAATTCTCACCAAAGAAAACACTGGATGTACTCCAGAAGCTTTACCAAAAAGGAATCGTGTCTTATCCACGCTCAGATTCACAGTATGTAACCAAAGGGGAGGCTGAAACATTTCCTGATATATTAAATAAATTGAAGGAATTCGGTCATTATAACCAATGGATACCAGCACCTAATGCGAGCTTGATGAATAATAAGCGGTATGTAAATGACGCTAAAGTATCCGATCACTATGCAATTATTCCGACAGAGCAGGTTACTGATCCCGACTCCTTGTCCCAGGACGAGAAAAAAATATACGATGTCATCATTAAGCGTTTCATTGCCGCTCATCACGATAAAGCCATCATAAATTATACAACCATAACGACCCTGGTGAATGAACGTGCAGAATTTGTGTCTAAAGGGAAGCAGATTCTGCAGGAGGGCTGGAGAAAGATCATTGCAGAAAATGAAAAAGAGAAAGAGCCTCTGCTGCCTCCCGTAAATGAGAGCGATCATGGCAGGGTAAATAAAGTGCATATCAAGGAAGGGAAGACTCAGCCTCCTAAAAGATACACAGAAGGACAGTTGATTACCTTGATGAAGACTGCAGGTAAATATATTGATAATGATGAACTCGAAAAGGTTCTCAAGCAAACGGAAGGGCTCGGTACAGAAGCGACACGTGCAGGAATCATTACGATGCTTAAGGACCGGCAGTACATAGATATACAGAAAAATATCGTATTCCCAACGGATAAAGCGAAGGTTCTCATACGTGCCATAGGAGATAACGTACTGGCATCAGCTGAAATGACAGCAAAATGGGAGCAGCGTCTCCAGCAAATCGGAAAAGGGAAAGCATCTGCCCCTGAATTTATGGAACAAGTAAAGAAACTGAGTCATTCTCTCGTACAGAACGCGTTACGAGAAGCAGAATCGTGGAATTTTACAGATCTCGATACAGCATCCATCCAGCGGACACCAGGCAAAAAAGGAAAACGGGGAAGCAAAGCAAGCCTTGGAACATGCTTGAAATGCGGTGGCAAAGTTATAGATAAGGGCAAGTTTTACGGCTGCTCTAATTACCAAAAGACGAAATGCAGCTTTACGATTTCCAAGACAATTCTTTCAAAAAAAATTACGGAAACAGTAGTTAAAAAAGTTTTAAAAGAAGGAAAGTCAGATCGCATCGACGGATTTAAAAAAGGTGACAAACAATTTTCAGCTTACCTTGGCTGGGATCCCCAGCAAAAAAAAGTACAGTTTTTATTTGATGTGAAATAAGGGTAATAACTTGAACAAAGGTGGTGAAAGCATGCTGGCAGCCAGTCTATTTAAAGAGGTTTTCTATCAATCTAGAATTCCCCAGCTAGTGATGACGCTAGATGAGACAAAGGTAATGGTCAATCCCGCTTTCAAGCAATTTATCGGGTACAAGGATGAAACATGGCAATGGAACTCCCTTAAAGTTTTTTCACATCCGGAGGATTATGAGGTTGATATGAAGTTTCTTCAGGAAGTGATTGAAGGGCAACGCAGAGAATACCAAATGGAAAAACGCTTCATCACCAGGGCAGGGGAGCTTAGAACTGGAGACCTGCACGTATCACTCATACAAGATCAAGGCGTTTCATATGTATTGGGTCAAGTGATTGATATCACTGAAAAGAAAGAAATAGAGGCCAAAAAACAAAAAAGCGATGAGAAATATCGTCTGCTGGCTGAAAATTCATCTGATATCATTAATCTTCATGAACCTGATGGGATGTATATTTATTTGTCTCCATCTATTCAATCACTAGGTTTCTCTCCGGATGAATTAGTGGGTTCGCACCCTTATGATATCATCCACCCGGATGATCAGACTAAAATAGAAGAATTATTATCCTCGCTCAATGAAGAGAACAACGTCATCCAAGCAACATATAGAGCAAGGACAAACTCGGGTGAATACAGCTGGTTCGAAAGTGTTCTTAAAGCAATTATCGACCCAGAGTCAGGGGAAACGACGAACGTTGTATCAGTTTCCCGTAATATTGATGAACGACTGTTGGTCGAGGAACATATCAAAAAATCAGAAAAACTCGCTGTCATAGGACAAATGGCTGCAGCTGTCGCTCACGAAATCAGAAACCCTCTTACACCGATTAAAGGGTTTCTTCAATTGTGTGATGATAAGAAGCAGTACAATGAAGATTATCTACAAATCGTAGTGAAAGAAATTAACAGAATGGAAGAAATCATTACCGACTTTTTGTATTTGGCTAAACCTCAGGAGATTATAAAGAAACCTTTGAATATCAATGAACTCCTCAATGAAGTGGTCACGATTGTAGAAAATGGGGTCGGGAATAAGAACGGGACTATCACCATTCAACCCTTTGAACAAAAAGGGACAGTACTCGGCTGCTCTAATGGGTTGAAACAAGTATTCTTCAACATTATCCAGAATGCCATTGATGCAATTGGGCAGCACGGCAGAATCGAGATTGAGACAAATTCTGAGCAAAATATGTATGTCATTATGGTCAAAGACGATGGAGAGGGGATTTCCAGTGAAGTGTTTCGACATTTAGGAGAGCCCTTTTACTCTACTAAAGAAAAAGGAACAGGACTCGGACTGCTGATTTCACACAAAATAATTGAAAATCACAATGGAAAGATCACTTATGAATCCCAAAAAGGGACAGGCACAATAGTAAAAATCTGCTTGCCTGTCCAAAATTGCGGTGCTCATTAAGAGCATAGCTGTTTTAGTTCCCACACACTTTTTATGAAGTAATTAATCATTTGGTGAACTAAACTTCCCACAAAACGTTTAATTTTCTTCAGAAAGGATAAAACAATTATGTACACAGGAGAAGTAGATATAAACTGGAGGGTATACATTGAAAAAAATATTAATGGTATTAACAAATGCAAGCAAAATTGACGATGAGCATGAAACTGGACTATGGTTATCAGAGTTTGCAGAACCATATGAGGAGTTTAAAAATCAAGGCTTCGAAGTCGATGTAGCAAGCCTCAAAGGGGGTAGGATACCTCTTGACCCTAATAGTTTGGATGACGAAAACGTGGAAAAATGGAAAGGCATTACAAAGGAACTTGATCAAACACTTGTGCTTTCACAGTTAAATGTAAATGAGTATAGCGGCATTTTCCTTCCTGGGGGACACGGAACGATGTTTGATCTGCCGGACAGTGCTGAACTTCAAAAAGCACTGGCACACTTTGCTGAAAGCAATAAAGCAATCGGAGCTGTATGTCATGGACCCGCAGGATTTGTGGGAACTAAGCTGTCAACTGGTAAATGGCTCGTTGAAGGAAAGAGCTTGACAGGGTTTACGAATGAAGAAGAACAGCAAACAGGTCTAGATTCTTTAATGCCATTTCTTTTAGAAACAAAGCTGCGTGAACAAGGTGCTCAATTTGAGAAGTCAGAAGCGTGGAGCGACCATGTAATGACGGACGGGAAATTTGTAACTGGTCAAAATCCTCAATCCAGTCAATCTACCGCAGAAGCGTTTGTAAAAGTCCTTTAACAGAACCTTCATCAGTGTGGGTTGAGTATCTAGACGGTTTCGTCATATCAGGTGGCTCACGGGCCACCCGCGGAAAGCGAAGTCTTGCACTGAAATCAAAAGCGGTATTTAACAGAGCCTATCAAAAAAAGCCAATGGAGTGATTACTCCTTGGCTTTTTTTCATTAAACTGAATCAAAACATCACACAACTCTTTTTGTCGGCATTATGTTAAAATCATCTCTAAAGTGATTGAAGGGAGCAAGCCATTGCAAGTCATCATTCAGATTTTAATCCTATGTTTATTTTATGAAGCCGGCAAATGGATTGCTGACTTATTTACATTGCCTATACCAGGAAGCATTATCGGAATGCTTCTCTTATTTACACTATTGATTACCGGAACCATTAAAGAAAAGCTCTTACTTGAGGGGGCCAACTTCTTTTTAAAGTATTTCTCGTTTTATTTCTTACCATTATCAGTAAGTGCGATTATGTTGGGACCTTATTTGCTCCAATATGGCTGGAGACTGGTATTCATCCTTGCGGCGAGTGTTTTTGCAGGTTTCATCGCCACGTCTTTATGGGTTCAGGGATTTATTCAGATGAAGGAGAAGAACTATGATCAATCTCATTAGCATCATATCAGCCATAGGAATAACGGTCATTTACTTTATTCTTTCAATTAAACTTCATCGCGTTTGGAGCAGTCCGTTAACGATACCCATTTTTTTGAGCTCGACAGCACTTATTTTCACATTACTTGTCCTTGATATACCTTACGAAACGTATGCTGAAGGCACTGCATTAATTACTTATTTATTAGGTCCTGCCACAGTGGCGCTTGCATATCCTTTGTATCAATTTCGGAAACTTCTCCTAAAGCATTGGCAGCCTATTTCATCTGGTATTATTGCAGGCAGCGGAGTATCCATGTTCATCTCTTATTTTCTTGCGCACTTTTTGGAGATACCCGAAGGATTCAACAGATCTTTTCTTGTAAAAACAATCACTACACCGGTAGCAGTGGATATAGGGAGACTGATAGAAGGCCAAATAGAAGTAATCCCAGCAGTGGTCATCATAACAGGAATAATGGGAGCTATGTTTCTTCCGTTTCTTATAAAGGTACTGAGAATCTCTCACCCAATCGCAAAAGGACTTCCATTCGGCGTCATCTCCCATGGCATTGGAACGGCTCAGGCCCTAAAGGAAGGGGAGCTCGAGGGAGCAGTAAGCGGTGCAGCAATGGCGTTAACTGCAGCGGTCATGTCATTTATCATCCCGATCGTGTTTCTGTTTATCTGATAAAACGACAACTGATTTTAAAGCTTTTTCTTTAAAAAATGAGACTGTTTCGTTATAGTAAGGGAAGATGAAATTCATAAAGAGAAGGAAGATTGTATGATAGTCAAAACAGATGAAGATTTACAAGCTTTGAAAGAAACCGGACGCATAGTCGCGATGATCAGGGACGAATTAAAATCTCAAACCAAACCTGGAATAACGACAAAAGAACTTGATGAGATTGCAGGAAGAATGTTTGAAGAAAACGGTGCGATTTCTGGCCCGAAAGGTGAATACGACTTTCCGGGGTATACTTGCATCAGTGTGAACGAGGAAGTGGCACATGGCATACCGGGAGACAGAGTCATTCAAGAAGGAGACCTTGTGAACATTGATGTGTCTGGATCAAAGAATGGTTATTATGCTGATACCGGTATTTCGTTTGTGGTGGGAGAAGGAGACCCAAAACTCACCGATTTGTGTGATGCCGCTCTGAAATCTTTTGAAGCTGGCCTGCGTAAAGCGAAAGCTGGTTCAAAGCTGAACGGGATTGGAAAAGCCGTTCATAATGAAGCGAGAAAAAATGGCTTCACGGTGATTAAAAACCTGACAGGTCATGGCGTTGGAAAATCACTTCACGAAAAACCGGACCATATCCTGAACTATTTCGACCCTTGGGATAACGGGCTTCTAAAAGAAGGCATGGTGATCGCCTTTGAACCATTCATCTCCAGAAGAGCTCAAAACGTCATCGAAAAAGGGGATGGCTGGACATATATCACTCCCGACAAGAGCCTCGTAGCCCAAATTGAACACACCATCATCATCACCAAAGATGAACCAATTATTTTAACACAGTAAAGCAGTGAGGGACGGGCCTTAAATAGGCCCGTCCCTCTTTTTATTAAACGATTTTTGTTTTACCGCATTCCTGGCACTTGCGATAGAACTTACCATCAAGCACACGGGATTTAAATACATTATTGCCGCATTCGCATCTGCCGGCATGCTCATCTGGTTCATCTTTATATAAGACAATATGCTCTTCTTGATTTTCCACAGATTAAACCTCCCACGCTAGTTCATATATCTATCTAAGTATAAATTGTAGCCAATGAGTTGTTAAGAGAAAAATAGATTTCTTTTCTTAACAATATCCATAACAGTTATTTCCTATTTTCAACCAACAAATCCAAGTTTATCTATATATATTGGTTTTTTATTCCTCTACAAGATAGTTTATACAGGAAAGCGCTTAATATTACAGGTGTGAAATATTTCTGACGCATGTTTATAATTTTCTTGTTATTGTATTGAGATTTTACTATGTTAGTATTTTCCCTGTTAGCAAAAAAATATATCGCTAGCTACATAAGGAGGAATTTTTCTATGAAACTTAAAAAATCGATTATTTCTGTTGCTGCATTCACCACTCTCGCAGTTTCAGGCGGTGCTAGCGCTTCAGCACAAGAAATCGAAGTCAAAAAGGGAGATACGTTATGGGGATTAGCGAGTGAATATGGAACAACTGTTGATCAACTTAAAACATGGAACAACTTAGGTTCAGATCTTATTTTTCCCGATCAGGAACTTAAAGTATCTTCTAAAGAATATTATACAGTAAAAAAAGGTGACACTCTTTGGGGAATCTCTTCAAACTATGGCATTTCAGTGGACAGCCTTCAAGGGTGGAACGCATTGGAAAGTGATCTGATCGTACCTGGTCAAGAATTATTGATCAACTTAGATGATAAGCAAACAACTTCAACTCCTGTAAATACTTCTGAGCAAGAAGAGGCAGCACCAACGCCTGCACCGGAAGAAACACCAGAAGTAGCTCCAGAAGCTGAAGAACCTGCAGCCGAGCCTGTACAAGCCGAGCCTCAGGAAGAACAGGAAGCGGTAGCAAAAGAACTAACGGTTGAAGCAACTGCTTATACAGCTGAATGTGAAGGCTGCTCAGGAATCACTGCTACAGGTGTTAACCTTAAAGAAAATCCTGATGCAAAAGTTATCGCTGTAGATCCAAATGTTATCCCACTGGGATCAAAAGTATATGTTGAAGGCTATGGCTATGCAACTGCTGAAGACACTGGCGGTGCAATTAAAGGTAACAGAATCGATGTATTCATCCCATCTAAAGATCAAGCCATTGACTTTGGACGAAAAACTCTTAATGTAAAAGTTCTTGAAACAAAATAATATAGATAAAAAACCTCATTGGGAGTCTTTCCTGATGAGGTTTTTTATTACTACTAATAATTGTAAATTCATATCACCACTCTATTTATTTCCATTCAACACACTTCATGGGTTAACTTCCAGTCCAGTTGATTAAAAACTGTTGCTTTCCCCTCATGTTACATCTATGTCATCTAATTGTTACTCACTTATAAACAGATTGATATACGCATGATGCATGTCTATGTTACTATTTCTTTTGTTGGTTTCATCTTCAAACCACAAAAGGAGGAATTTAACAATATGAAAAAAGTATTATTTTCCATCTTTTCCTTCACAGTCATACTATCAATCGGACTACCATCTGCAGTTGCAGATACAGACGATAACACAGAAAAAGATCTTAATGATTATCATAATATAGAAAAGGGCGATATCCTATGGGAAATTGCCAATCGTTATCATATTTCCATTGATGAAGTAGTTACCCGTCAGGAACTGCTTGAAAAAGGTGTTACTGTGAACAGTGAAAAGCAGCAAGAAGAAGATGTAAAGACTGCATCAACAAAGAATGCTGAGAATAAAGACAATGTCATTAACGAAATCGATGTAACAGCCACTGCTTATACAGCTTACTGTGAAGGCTGCATCGGTATTACGAAAACAGGAGTGGACTTAATCGAGAATCCTGACGCCAGAGTCATTGCGGTTGACCCAGCTGTTATTCCACTGGGATCAAAAGTATATATAGAAGGCTATGGCTATGCACGTGCAGAAGACACGGGCGGAGCGATTAAAGGAAACCGTATTGATATCTATATGGAGCATGAAAAGGACGCTCTTCAATACGGTGTACGAGACGTAAAAGTAAAAATCATAGAAGAATAAAATAAAAAAAGACGTTCTCCACTTTTCCTGGGAGCACGTCTTTTTTTAGGCTATGCACAGGTTGAAGCATTAAACAATATGGACAAGTCCACATTTGTTTATATGAAATTATCCAGAATGAAAACGCTCTATTGGCAAATACTAGACAAATCAAGGGTTTTGGCTTGCTTTTTCATCATTAATTTTGATAGTGTAACAAATGTTGGTTTCATGGGAGGAAAAAAGGGAATATGGTAAAGGGCCTATTCCTGATTTCACTCTCCACACACATATTTAAAAAATTCAAAAAAAGACAAAATGAAAGGAGATACTTATGAAACGCATTTCTAATGTTTTCTGGATTACAGTTGCACTCGTGGCAGCAGCTGTATCATATGGAGTAATTGCTCCAAAATCTTTTGAAACAGTAACCTCCAATATGCAGACGTTCATTACATCTACATTTGGCTGGTATTATCTAATATTAGTAACCGTAATTGTGATATTTTGTGTCTTCCTGATCTTCAGCCCTATGGGGACGATTAGATTAGGAAAACCGGATGAGAAGCCTGAATACACAAAAGGGACTTGGTTCGCTATGTTATTCAGTGCTGGTATGGGGATCGGACTTGTATTCTGGGGGGCTGCAGAGCCGCTTTCTCACTTTATGGCACCGCCACTTGCCGAAGGAGGTACGGACCAAGCAAATAAAGAAGCGATGCGCTACACATTCTTCCACTGGGGTATCCATGCTTGGGCAATATATGCGATCGTTGCTTTAGCTCTTGCATACTATAAATTCCGTAAAGATGAACCAGGCTTGATTTCTGCGACGCTCAGACCTATCTTCGGTAACAAGGTTGACGGTGTTTTAGGAACAGTAATTGATGTACTTGCCGTCTTCGCAACGGTAGTGGGTGTCGCGACGACCCTTGGATTCGGTGCTGCACAAATTAACGGTGGTTTGTCTTATCTATTTGGCATTCCAAATAACTTTACCGTTCAGTTCATCATTATTGCTGTAGTCACAGTATTATTCATGATTTCTGCCTGGTCCGGTTTGAGTAAAGGAATCAAATACTTATCCAACACAAATATGGTATTGGCAATTGGATTATTTATTCTAGTTTTCTTTATTGGGCCTACACTGTTAATCCTGAATATGTTCACTGATACAATCGGAGCGTATATCCAGAATATCGCTGCAATGAGCTTCAGAATAGCACCATTGAACGAAGAACATCGCTCTTGGATCAATGGATGGACTATATTCTACTGGGCATGGTGGATTTCATGGTCTCCATTCGTTGGGATCTTTATCGCCCGTGTTTCACGAGGCAGAACGATACGCGAATTCCTGATCGGCGTGTTGCTGCTTCCGGCACTTGTCAGCTTCCTTTGGTTTGCTGCATTCGGAACATCCGCGATCGAGATACAACAGGCTGGAACGGATTTATCCCAATTAGCGACTGAAGAAGTTCTCTTTGCTGTATTTAACAGCTTTGAATGGTCCACTATTTTATCTGTTGTTGCAATCACACTGATTGGAACATTCTTTATCACTTCAGCGGATTCAGCAACATTCGTTCTGGGGATGCAAACGACATACGGCTCATTAACTCCTCCAAATTATGTGAAACTAACTTGGGGAATCGCACAATCAACCGTTGCATTGATTCTCTTATACAGCGGCGGGTTGCAAGCACTGCAAAATGCGCTCATTGTCGCAGCATTGCCGTTCTCAGTCATCATGGCACTCATGATGATCTCATTATACAAATCACTAAATCATGAGAAAAAAGAACTTGGTTTATACATTAAACCCAAACCAAGAAAAACCACCGAACCTCATGAAAAAATTTAATCAATTATCTGCGTCCAGACATTGTCTGGACGTTTTTTTGCATAAAAGTTAATAAAATATAGGAACTTTGTTAAATAGGCTCTGTTAAAAGCTCCACCTTGATCATAAATGGTTATAGTTGTTGATTGCAGTGCAAGACGAACACTACTGCGGGGAAAAGACCATTATTAACATATAGACATTTTTATCAATTATCTTTTCAAAAAAGTCCTAATAAGCCTTTTATGCCGCGCTTTTTAACCATTAAGCACAAGACTTCTGATGATTTTGATTAACCTACAATTTGTCCCATACATACATTAATATCGTAGTTAGATAACTGGAGGTGACTGATTATGTATGGATACGGATACCCTGGATACGGATGCGGATACGGCGGAGCTGGATACGCGGGAGGCTTCGCATTAATCGTCGTTCTATTCATTTTGTTAATTATCGTTGGAGCAGCGTTTTGTTATTAATAAAAAATATAAAAATGAATGATCCGAAGAGTTCAAAAATGACTCAATCGGGTCATTTTTTTATTCTGAGAAAATCAGACAGTGGCAAACCAGAAAATTCCATAGAAAAAATATATACGATTGATTCCTTTCTACGATTGTATTAATCGTGTTCTCATATTAAAATACAAAAGGGAATATTCAATGAAGAAAGGGGCGTGTGTATATGCCAAAAAGACCAAAAAAGAAAAAGACAACCTACAAAAAGAAGCACGCCTCACCGTTTAAAATACTGTTGATTCCTTTTTTTATTTTGGTGGTTTACTTTGCAGTTAACGATATACCCAATAGCAATAAGCTTTCATTGTTTGGTAAAGAAGAGGTGCCGTCACAATATATTCCGATTTATAAAGCAGCCGAAAAAGAATACGGAGTCCCTTGGAATTTATTAGCTGCTCACCATCGAGTGGAAACAAAATTCTCTACAATGAAATCACTCATTTCCCCTGTTGGGGCTGAAGGACATATGCAATTTATGCCATGTACATTTGTTGGCTGGTCACACCCGACATGCGGTGATCTCGGCAAAGGGAATATTCCCGACGATCAAAAAACCAATCCTGACATCATTGAAAAATATGGGGGATATGGAGTTGATGCGAACGGGGATGGACTTGCCGATCCATTTCATATTGAAGACGCCATATTCAGTGCAGCAAATTATCTCGCACGGAATGGCGCAGCAAACGGTGATGTTGAACAAGCGGTCTTTGCTTATAATCACAGCACAGAATATGTAGAAGACGTCCTTTATTACGCTGAAAAGTATATTGAGAAACCTGAAGAAAGCGATAAGAATAAATAGTCCTAAAGTCCTGTTTGATAGACAATATTTTCACTAAACACCCTGCTTATCTGGGTGTTTTTTGGTATAGTAATAAGAGATGTTTTCCTATAGAGGATATATTATACAGACAAATGAGGGGTTTCAGTGTTACTAATGAAGAGAAAGAGCATTCAAGAAAACAGACTAAATGAAACAGAATGTCTCAGCAAAGTAAGCATTACAGTATCAAAAGACATGAGCGAACAGCTTGCAATGATTCAATTGACAGAAAACGATTTGGCAGTCCTGAAAGCTTCCCAACAGATCGTGGAAGATAATATTAAGGAGATCGTTGACGGCTTTTACTTTCCCATCGAACATAATCCAACGCTTTCATCGATCGTGAATAAATATAGCTCGATTGATCGTTTAAAAGGGACACTTGCCATACATATTTCAGAAATGATGGATGGAAAAATCGATCACACCTTTATTGATAAAAGAAGGAGAATCGCAAACATGCATATTCATATCGGACTTCCGACTAAGTGGTATATTGCTTCTTTCCAAAATATGCAGATGACGTTATTACAAGTATTATTCCGTACTTTCTCACACTCAGATGATTACCACAAAGTGATTAAATCTGTCACAAAGATTCTAAACCTTGAGCAGCAGCTTGTGCTGGAATCCTATGAAAATCAAAATGAACAAATGCGTGAGGACGCACATCTTCTTAAAGCAAATGTCACTAATAAAGTACAAGATGCCACTACCGGACTTGCTGCGATTTCGGAAGAATCAATGGCCTCCCTTGACACGATTACTTCACGGATGGAGGAAGTAAGTACACTAAGTTCAGAAGGCACACATGCAATTGAAAAAATCGGCGAGTTCTCAATAGAAGGAAAAGAGAAGATGGGCTTGCAAAAGGATCATATGAGTAAAATTCTTTCTGATCTTGGGGAGATGCTGAAAGAAATTCATCAGCTCCAGCAGATTTCCAATCAGATCTTTGATATTGTTTCCATTGTACAAACCATCGCCGAACAAACAAACTTATTGTCCCTCAATGCCAGCATAGAGGCTGCGCGAGCGGGTGAACATGGTAAGGGGTTTGCTGTCGTTGCCGAAGAAGTCCGCAAATTATCTGATCAAACAAAAAATTCCGTTTCGAATGTATCCAGTCTCATTTCAGGAACAAAGGAACAGGTGGACAAGATATCGAAGTACATTACATCTGTAGAAGGATTGGCTAAAACAGGAATGGATTCTACAAATGAAGCTCATCTGTTTTTTGATGGCATTGTAGAATCCATTGATGATAGTAAGAAGAAAAGCGAAAAAATCGAAGTGGAAATGAAGGAAATTTCTTTTGCCGTTGAGGAAATTTCACAGGCTATCTCCCAATTAGCCCATTCTGCAGATCAATTAAGCAATTTGACAACAGAATTATAATAGAGGCAAAAGGGAACCGGTTGTATCCGGTTCTCTTTTTTATCCTGTATTCACCCAATATTAATACCAAGTTCTAGCTGAAGAGTATTTCCCTTCACAGCCTAACAAAAAATTGTTATGATTATTTTTTGTTTGATTATAGAAGATACAGGTGGTTAAAGAATGAAGGTTACCTCTTTGATTGAGGAGTGGCAGACTGCTCTGGAGATTGAAATCGCACATTTAAGAAAACGAGAATCCACAGGAATTTATATAGAAGAGGGCAGGTGTTTGAGAAAGGATGAATCTACTTTCATTTATTGGTTCACCCTTGGATATTCTGCTTCCCTCCCCGAAGGTAGCAACATCTCCTTTAAAACAGGAGGGAGATTGCTGCCGGGTGTAGTGATCAGTTCTGAAGAGCGTGAATGCATCATTGAATTCGAACAGTTTATTGGAGACCCCGTTTCAGGGGGGCAACTTTTTCACGAGCCATGGGAGCTGCTTGAGAAATTGATTGAAAGGCTTGATGAGGCGAAAGAAAGACATGGAAAAGCAAGCAGAATATCAGATCTTATGTTTCCTTCAGAAAGAACATTTCATCATACAGCAGCTGTAAAAAACACCCTGCACGAAGCATATTTAAGAAGTAAACATAATCCTGTGACCTATCTTTGGGGACCGCCTGGAACCGGCAAAACGTTCACCTTAGCACGTGTGGCAGCCTATCATTACTCTGAAGGAAAGCGAGTGCTGCTCTTATCTCATAGCAACGCAGCGGTTGATGTATTAATAGAAGAAATGCGCCATTTCCTTTTCGAGCATGACCGCTGGAAATCAGGAGAGGTCATCCGGTATGGAATCAATCGAAAATCTTATCAGGATGAAGTAACTGATTTGAGCGTGACGCAGCTGTTGGAACAGCAGGACCCAAAGCTTGCGCTGGAAAAGGATAAAGTGGAGACCTACAGAAGGAAGCTGAAGAAAAAACTATCAAAGTCTTTCTCTCACTATGACTCCGAACGGTTATCACAGTTAGAGATACATTATCAAAAGTTGAAAGAACAACTTAAAAGGCGGGAAGGGGGACTCGTCGATGATGCGAGGGTGATAGGGACCACTCTTAGCAAAGCCGCGATCGATCCGCTTATATACGCTGAGGAATTTGACCTTGTTATTGTGGATGAAGCAAGTATGGCGTATGTGCCACAGGTTGGATTTGCTGCATCGTTAGGAAAGAAAATCATCATTTGTGGAGATTTCAAGCAGCTTCCGCCAATTGCAGGAAGCTTTCATCCATCGGTTTCGAAGTGGTTAAAAGAAGATGTCTTCCATTTATCGCAAGTGGCGGATTCGGTGGAAATGGGGAAGGAACATCCCCAATTATTGCTTCTCCCTGAGCAAAGGCGTATGCATCCAAGTATTTCCGCTTTCACCAACCACTTCATCTACCATTCTAAAGTGGGAGATCATCCCGATGCTGCCAAAATGAGAGAAGGGATTCTTTCAAGAGAACCATTCCCCCGAGAAGGAAGTATTCTGTTATCGCTACAGGAAGGATCGGAATGGGGAGAAACTGAGAGAGGATCGCGATGGAATGTGCTTTCAAGCTTGATCTCTGTCAAGCTTGTAATGAGAGCACTTGATGATGGAATTCGATCCATCGGCATCGTCACCCCCTACCGGGCACAGGCAAGATGGTACAACCTGTTGATTCAAGAACTCATTGAACCTCTCTATCAGCGGGAGAAACCAACCATTTATTCGGCTACAGTACACGGTTTTCAAGGTTCAGAAAATGATATGATCATTTTCGATGCTGTGGATGGAACAGCTCATGAAAAAGCAGGTTCTTTATTTACCCGGAGTGGTAGTGAGAGGCTTATCAATGTAGCCGTTACGCGTGCAAGAGGGAAATTCATCCTGGTCGCAAACGACGAATTCATGAAAAGAAGTACGAATCCATTGCAGCCCATTCATCAATTGATTAATTTCCTTCAAACCACAGGTTTTGTTAGAAGTGGTTCGGATTTAATGGAATCAGAGATCAGCTCCATTAAAAAATTGAAATGGTATTCAGTTCAAGACCAAAAGAGGATACTTAACGACCTGCACGCATGCAAAGAGGAGATAATTGTGAATGTTAACTCAATAAGCGATATTCCTTCTGAAATTATGTCCGCATTAAAGGATGCAGAATCAAGGATTGTCGTAAAAATATTATGTAAACAATATACAGACGAAAAGTACCATATTAAAACTGAAAAATCAACGACCAACGTTCCTTTCCTTAGCATGGATAGAAAAGTTCTCTGGTTTAATTGTTTCCTTACCGGGGAGCACCATAGGTATCCTTATCAAATAAGGATGTTTTCAAGGAGAATTCACCAGCAGTTCTTTAAGCTGATACAAAAAACCCCCTGAAAGTGAGTGAACACTTTCAGGGGGTTTTTTGTATCAATGAGAAATGGCATACTGCATTTTATAGTTCTCATACCAGTGTTTAAATTCCCAAGCGGTGAGAGGTATGCTGTAATAATATCCTTGAGCAATAATATCGCCTTTTGAAACAAGGTAATCCACTTGTTTTTTCGATTCCACTCCCTCACACACAACGGTGCTTTCCAATTTCTTAGTCAAATCCAGAATACTGTCAAGAAATGCTCTGTCCCTGTCTGATTCCACATGATCAATAAACACTTTGTCGATTTTAATTTTATGAAGAGGCAGCTCTTTCATTTGCCGTAAGGAAGAATATCCTGACCCGAAATCATCAAGAGCGAGTTTGATTCCCATCTTTTCAAGCTCGGTCAATGTCTGCAATGTCTGGCTTGAATATTCAAAGAACACATCTTCGGTAATCTCAAGTTCAATATATTCACTGGAAACATTCCATGCTTTGAAGTACTTGTTTAATACTTCGGCAAAACTTGAGTTAACAATAGTGGAAGGGGAGATATTAATCGCCATTTTCATACGCGGCATACCTTCTTCAGTCCAACTATTCTGCTGCTCCAAAGCTTTCTTTATCACCCAATGAGTCACTTCATCTATCATGCCGTTGTTTTCACAAAGTGGAATAAACTCAGCCGGTGATATCATCCCCAGTACAGGGTGGACGTATCTGAGAAGAACCTCAACACCTGCAATTTCATTGGATTGCACATGAATCTGCGGTTGATAAACAAGAAAGAAATGATTTTGCTCAAGTGCTACCCGCAATCCATTTTCTATCGTTGTTCGGCGGCTGTAGGTCTCTTCTATAATACTTGTATAAAATGAGGACGTATTTCTACCTTTCGATTTAGCATGATATAACGCCTGATCCGCATGTGCAAGAATCGATTTGAAATCTTTCCCGTCCATTGGATAACGAGCAATACCGATAGAAGATGTGGTAATGAATTCATGTTGTTTTATCTTCCAGGCTTTCTGAAGTGCTTTTAGCAATTTGTCAGATCTGCTTTTAATGTGTTCTATATTATTACAAGGCAGGATAAGAGCAAACTCATCTCCGCCAAGACGTGAAAAAAATTCATCTTTATCAATATTATCCTTTACACGTGCAACGAAATCGATCAATAATTGATCTCCAGTATCATGACCAAATGTATCATTTACCCATTTAAATCTGTCAAAATCCAAAATCATGACCGAAAACCCACCTGTTTCCTCTGAAAACTCTTTGATCTTTTCTTCTAATCGAGAAGAAAAATAGCCTCGATTTGGTATATGCGTAAGAGAATCATGATACGCGAGGAACCTCAGTTTCTCTTCTAATTCGATTCTCTCAGTAATTTCACGAGAGGTTACAAGATAATATTGTTCTCCAGACTCTATGATCGGAACCACGGAAGATTCCAAACAAATATAGTCACCGCTTTTCATCTTATACCTGAATATTTCATTAGAAGGAAGACAGGTCTTTTTTATTGTTGCAAAAGTACGTTCAGCTTTTTCACGATCATCAGGATGAATAAGGGCCAATGCGTTATATTGAAGTAATTCTTCTTCTTGATAACCTAACGTGTTGAAATGAGAAGGAGAAACAAATTTAGGAGTACCTGATGAATCCATTAAGAGGATCAGTTCTCTGCTGAATTCAGATACGAGACGATAATGATTTTCTTTTTCTGATAGTTTAAGTTTCAAGTGAACGTTTTCAGTTATGTCCTGAATGATTGCATACACACCGTTGATTTTTTCCTGATACACAATCGGAAAACTTTTTACTTTTATCGTGAGTTCTTCATTTATACCTGAGATGATTTTCGTTTGAAACTCTGCGGTGTTCCCTCTTAGGGTAGAAAAAAAGTTAGTAAGCGCTTCTTTATGATATTTCTTCGGAACAAAAGCACGGTAGGATTTATTAATGAGTTCTTCCAAGGGATACCCTGTTATTTTTTCTGCTGCAGGATTGCAGTTCACAACTCTTCCTCTAGAATCGAGCGCATAAATGGCATAGGGATTTTGATGGAAGAGGGAGTGTAACCGAATTCGTTTAATATCCTGTTCGCGCCTCATTCGCTGATTTGATAGCATTTGAAAGATAAACCCCGTTACTATCAGAATGAATGCGGCAATTGACACTAATATAAACGTTTCTCTTTCTGTCATAAGAAAAGCAGGCTGCACTGCTTCAGGGCTAGCCCATAAAACAAGGCTCTTCAGACAAAGATAATTCATGATCAGAATGCCCAATCCAAGGGAAGAAGTGCTTCTAAGAATATTGGTTGAAGCATTCAAACCATCGAATATGAAGTAAAAAGCTGCCAAGCTAATAAGAAAGGGTATTACAAGGGAAAGAAAAACGATCTCCCACTTAATATCCACCTGTACGTTCCACATTGAATACCCATAAATAACATGAACGAATTTAATCGTTCCCGTAAATGCCACTGCACTGCCCGTTACCGCTCTCCACTTGAAATCAGTGGAATGAATCATATGATAAGCAAGGAAACATCCTCCTGCAGCCACAATAAACCCAATGATGAAATACAGTTGATTATAGTATATTGGATTATCGTATCTGATGACTGACACATATTGTATAGACCAGATTGTCAAACCTAAAAGAACCGGACTAAACCATTTTTTCAGACGGGGAAACTTATGGTTTTCTCCACTCTGATGAAATAGCTGAATGGAAGTATAGCTTCCTGAAAAAGAGAGTAGGGCTATAAAAAATAGAGTAAAAGGTTCATAATTAAATGTGATTAAATCCATATATGTAAATTTCCTCCTTATACCATAGATACATCATAGAAAAGGGAGGGGGTGCCGTCAATCATAAAAGAAAAAATATGTGTTTATTAATATTGGAAATAAGATGTTTTTTAACTGAAAAGAAATCCATTGAGAAGAATGAAGAAGAATAATCAAAAGAAAACTTCTTACATAAAGAAAGTGAGCCCCGAGTGAAAATACCATCTCACAAGAAGCTCACTATGCTCTATTACTTTAAAACATAAATGGATTTATCTTTTTTATCAGTTACTTCCCCGATCAGCCAGGCTCCATCAGCATAGTCATTCATTTCCTCGATGTATTTATAGGCCTGTTCTCTAGGCATGCTTACCATTAAACCTCCGGATGTAATGGCATCACAAAGGATCAGCTGTTCATCTGTTGTAAGCGCAGAGTCATAGGTGACATCACCCTGCAGCCAAAGGTGATTCGCTTTGGATCCGCCCGGAATAACCCCTGCTGCCGCAAGTTCTTTAGTTCCCGATAACTGAGGGATCGATGAGTAAGAAAGTTGAAATGTTACATTACTACCTTTCGCCATTTCAAAGGCATGGCCTAAAAGTCCAAATCCTGTTACATCGGTGACAGCGTTGACTTGATACTTTTGTAAAATCTCTGCCGCCTTCTTGTTTAATAAGCTCATTGCTGCCACTACTTCAGCTTCCTGCTGTATCGTCAAAGACTGACGTTTGATACCTGTCGTCAATATCCCTGTGCCGATTGGTTTCGTCAATACGAGTACATCTCCCGGATGGGCGCCTTTATTCGTCCAATACTTTTCCGGATGAACGATGCCCGTTACACTTAATCCGAATTTCGGCTCCGGATCATCGATTGAATGGCCGCCGGCTGTAATGGCACCCGCTTCTAATACTTTCTTCTGAGCACCTGCAAGGATTTGAGTTAACACCTCACTGCCCAGTTTTTTAATCGGGAAGCCGACGATATTTAACACAGTTTTCGGTGTGCCGCCCATGGCGTACACATCACTCAAAGCATTTGCTGCTGCAATTTGACCAAACAGATAAGGGTCATCGACGATAGGGGTGAAGTAATCGACGGTTTGAACAAGAGCGATATCATCCGTTAATTGATAAACACCCGCATCATCAGAGGATTCATTTCCTACTAACAATTCTTTTGTTTCCGGTTGGGGAGGCAGCTGACGCAAAACTTGCGCCAAGTCGCTTGGACTTAATTTGCATCCTCAGCCAGCTTTAGAAGATAGAGCCGTCAAACGGATGATCTCTTCTTTACTCATAGCTTTCACTCCCTTTATGTATGGATATCTATATTGTACAGGAAACATAGGAGAACGAGCAAAATTTGCAAGGGGACATTCCTTTGTGATTTGCGTCAATAAATTGTCTCCTCTAGAATGTAGTAAAGGACAAAAAAGAAGGGGAGTTGATTATATGAAAAAAGCAAAAATCAAAATCGAATTCTGTTTGAGGTGAAACTACTCACCAAAAGCCGCGAGTTTCGCGGAACAGTTATTCACCCATTTCCGCTACGATATTGAGGAAGTACTTCTTATTCCTTCTTCCGGCGGAGCCTTTGAGATATTCGCAGGAGATAGCCGGATATACTCCAAACTGGATACAGGAGTATTTCCAGATATTAATGAAATCATCAACAAAATCGAAAGCATGTAACCATTAGAAAAAGCCTGGGAAGCCCAGGCTTTTTTATTTTAGAGAGAATGGTGATCATCGTCACAAATTCCTTGGACTCGAATAATTAACGAAGTATTCTCTGAACATTCGTGTTTCGGAATTTTGATTTCAATCGTATGGTGCTCTAAAGAATAGCTCAATCTTCTTTGACGGAGGCAAAAGGGAAATTCAATATCCCTGTTCCGTGCTTTCAATTCATTTTTTAACCTGATTGAAATGACAAGCCGGTGATCTTTTTTCATCAGAATTAATTCATCCGGACAAATATTTTCAGTTTCTACTTCAATTATGAATGCGTCTGTCGTGTCGAGGAAGTCTATTCGAAATTCTTTTTCATCTAGCCGAACTGTTTCAGGATCCAGTAACCATTCCTTCATTCTCTCTTCCCAGTTCTCTAAATAAAAATCTTCCTTGTCCTTACCCATTTACATCTGACCCCTAACTTCTCTTTTACACATTCTATTCTTTCTGCATTAAATGGTGAGGGTGTTATAATGGGAGAAAAGTTATAAGGAGGGGGAATCATGAAAGCACTGCTGAGACAAATCCCGCCAATCCATGAACTTCAGAATACAGCGGAATTTGTTCGCTTCATCACTACACAGGACCTTTCCCTCGAAAAAGGGACCGAGATAGTGAAAGAAAGTGTAGCCCTTATAAGAAAAAGAATCCTGGAAGACTTGTGGGATGGCCCTTCTCCTGATACAGGTCGTTTTCTTCATGCAATCTTCACTCAGGCCGCCCTTATTAAAAAGGAGAAACTCTCGCTATCTTTACATAAAGTCATCAATGCGAGTGGAACGGTTCTACATACGAATTTAGGCAGAGCACGTATGGGCCAGGAAACAATTGAGCACATGAGTAAAGTGGCAAGTTCCTATTCAAATCTTGAATATCAACTCGAAAATGGAAAAAGAGGGTCTCGCCACACACATGCAGAGAAATTCATATGTGAATTAACAGGTGCCGAGGCTGCAATGGTCGTTAACAATAATGCTGCAGCTGTGTTTCTCGTTCTTACTGCACTTGCCAAAAACAAGGAAGTGATCGTATCACGAGGGGAACTCGTTGAAATAGGAGGTTCCTTCCGTGTCTCATCCATCATGGAAGAAAGCGGAGCAAAATTAGTGGAAGTCGGCACAACGAATAAAACTCATTTAGGTGATTATCAAGAACATATCCGAGAAGAAACAGCGATGATCATGAAAGTACATCAAAGCAACTTTGTCATAAAAGGATTCACTTCATCAGTTGTTACTGAAGACCTTGTTAATCTGACAAGTGAGCATGAGCAGGTGATCTATTATGAAGATTTAGGAAGCGGGGCCCTTTATGACTTTTCAAAACGTGGAATCGGGCAAGAGCCGCTAGTAAGAGAGGTGATCCAGCAGGGATCCGACCTCGTATCATTCAGTGGAGACAAGTTATTGGGAGGACCCCAAGCAGGCATCATCGCAGGGAAGAAAAATATTGTGGACATATTAAAAAAACATCAGCTTGCCCGTGTTTTGCGTGTCGATAAGATGACACTTGCTGCACTTGAAATGACTCTTCTTCATTATCTGCAAGAAGAAGAAGATAAGATACCTGCCATCTACGCCATAACCCGGTCGAAAGATGAAGTGATGCAGCAATCCATCGAGATGATTGCACAATTAAAACAACGGAATGTTCCTTTTACATTTGAACTGATGGAAGGCAAAAGCCAAGTTGGCGGGGGGACCATGCCAGAAGTTGATTTGGATACATGTCTTATTTCTCTTTCTCATGATCGTTATTCTTCACATGAATTACACAAAGAATTGAGGCTCCAGGAACCTTCCATCATCACGAGAATTCAACAGGATCGCCTGCTTCTCGATTTAAGAACCGTTTCACGCGATGAAATGGATGAATTAATTGAAGTTCTTTACAATCTAAGCAATGATATAGACCGAGAGAACAATTAATTCAATAAAAAAGGCACATTCCATTTTATTTGGAAGTGCCTTTTCTGTTTTATTGTTGCTGTCCATTGACTTCAGTTACGATCGATTCAAGGTCTGACTTGAATTTTTGCAGCTGTTCTTTCTGTGTGTCTGAAGCTACCTCAAGAGCATTATCAATTTGCTGATACGCTTCGTTCACTTCATTTCGAAGGTGTGAAAGCTGTAAGCCATAGCTGCCGCCGTCAAGAACTAATTCATTCACCGTGTTTTGCACGTCTGTGAATCCCTGCTGTGCGGCTTGAAACGCTTGCTGTTTATTTTTATTATAAGGCATTATTTATCTCTCCTTCAAAGTAAAATCGCCTTTATATTATAGGCATTTTTGCACAGTTTTATACGAATGCATAAACTTTCATCACCAAATCCATTCTAAAGAAGAGGAGGGATGGATCATGAACAAAAATGACAGCAAAGACATGAGAAAAAACGCACCTAAACAATCCGGGCAGCCAGAACCGTTAAGCGGCTCCCACAAAGTGAAAAATCAAAACCATACCCGTCAAAAGCACAATAGTAATCACGATATGTAATTTACAAAAAACTCTGCAGTTGAATGTGCAGAGTTTTTTGTTTATTTTCCTATAGAAAGGGTAAGTGAGAAGGGAGTCTGACTATAGGGAGGATTCACCTTCTGTAAAGATGACTATTGATTTGTTTTGCGCTTTTTATTGTTCTGTCGCTGAGCTTCCGTTAATGGCTCATTGGAGTATTCTTCGTTATAACCGGCACCCTTGCCCTGAGCTTTAGCTGCGTTCATGCCATTTATCACGTGATTTGCTTTGCGTTTGGCCAATTGAAACACCTCCATAAGAATAGAATGCCACCATGACCATTCCGCTATTAGAGGAAAACCCTAACAAGCCCGTTTATTTTTTCGGAATAATAATTTTATTCCGCCGACAACTTTTGACATGGACAATAATCCTTCAATACCAATATTTTGTTAGAAAACAAAAGGTGTTTAGACATTCGGATAAGTAAAACTTATCAAAAACAATAACTTTATTGTTATTTACTTATGTAATCGCTTGTATTAATATTGTTATTGTGAGAAAAGTTCGTTAGTTATGAACGAAGACTTTTCGACTTAATGTGTATATGTAGTTAGAGGGGGAATCGAAATGGCAAAGAACGATGTATTTAATGCACGATCTTCTTTCGAACTGGAAGGAAAACGTTATCATTATTATCGCTTAAAAGCACTTGAAGAAGCAGGCGTTTCAAACATTAATCGTTTACCTTACAGTGTGAAGGTATTACTTGAATCAGTACTGCGTCAGTTTGACGGACGTGTGATCAATAAGGAACACGTGGAAAACCTGGCAAACTGGGGAGCAGCAAACAAGGATGCAGAGGTTCCATTCAAGCCTTCACGTGTCATCCTTCAAGATTTCACTGGAGTTCCGGCTGTTGTAGACTTGGCTTCATTACGTAAAGCCATGGCTGACATTGGTGGAGATCCTCAAAAGATCAATCCTGAAATTCCGGTTGATCTCGTAATTGACCACTCTGTACAAGTTGATAAATACGGTACAGCAGATTCATTACAAGCAAACATGGATCTTGAATTCGAACGTAACGCAGAGCGTTATCAATTCTTGAGCTGGGCACAGAAAGCATTTGAAAATTACCGTGCTGTTCCGCCTGCTACAGGTATCGTCCACCAGGTCAACTTAGAGTACCTGGCAAACGTTGTTCACGCTGTTGAAACAACAGAAGGCGATTTTGAAGCATTCCCGGATACTCTTGTTGGTACTGACTCTCATACAACGATGATTAACGGTATCGGAGTTCTTGGCTGGGGTGTTGGTGGAATTGAAGCAGAAGCTGGTATGCTAGGTCAGCCTTCATATTTCCCGATTCCTGAAGTTATTGGTGTTAAATTCACTGGCGAGCTTCCAAATGGAGCAACAGCCACTGACTTGGCACTGAAAGTAACTCAAGTACTTCGCCAAAAAGGTGTAGTTGGTAAATTTGTTGAATACTTCGGACCAGGGGTTGCTACACTGCCATTGGCAGACCGTGCAACAATCGCCAACATGGCTCCTGAATACGGCGCAACTTGCGGATTCTTCCCTGTGGACGCAGAATCACTTGATTACTTACGTCTGACAGGCCGTGACGATACGCACATCAAGATGGTGGAAGAATATTTGAAGCAAAACGAAATGTTCTTCACACCTGAGAAAGAAGAACCAACTTACACTGATGTAGTGGAAATCGACCTTTCCAAAGTGGAAGCGAACCTATCAGGACCAAAGCGTCCACAGGATTTAATCCCGCTTTCCGACATGAAAGAAACTTTCCATAAATCCATCACAGCTAAAGAAGGCGTGCAAGGCTTTGGTCTGGATGCTTCTGAAATTAACAAAAAAGCTAAATATACTACTGAAGACGGCAAAGATGTAACTATGCCGACAGGTGCAATCGGTATTGCTGCAATCACTTCTTGTACGAATACATCGAACCCATATGTAATGCTTGGGGCAGGTCTTGTCGCCAAGAAAGCTGTTGAACTTGGAATGGACGTTCCTGATTTTGTAAAGACATCCCTGGCTCCTGGCTCTAAAGTTGTAACTGGCTACTTAAGAGATTCCGGATTACTTTCTTACCTTGAGCAAATTGGATTCAACCTTGTAGGTTACGGATGTACAACATGTATCGGTAACTCCGGTCCATTACGTCCTGAGATCGAAAAGGCTGTATCTGAAGCAGATCTACTTTTAACTTCTGTTCTTTCAGGTAACCGTAACTTCGAAGGGCGTATCCATCCGTTAGTGAAAGCAAACTATCTTGCTTCACCACCGCTTGTCGTGGCTTATGCTTTGGCAGGTACTGTTGATATCGATCTTCAAAAAGATCCAATCGGCAAAGACAAAGACGGCAACGATGTATTCTTCAAGGATATCTGGCCTTCTCAGGATGAAGTGAAGGATGTTGTTAAATCAACAGTAACTCCTGAACTATTCCGCAGAGAATATGAGCATGTATTCACTGAAAACGAGCGCTGGAATGAAATCAAGACAAGTAACGAGCCTTTATACAGCTTTGATGAAAAATCAACTTACATCCAAAACCCGTCATTCTTTACAGGTTTGGCACCAACTCCTGAAGATATCCAAGGATTGAATGGTCTTCGAGTTGTAGGTAAATTCGGTGACTCAGTAACGACTGACCACATTTCACCTGCAGGTGCGATAGGTAAAGATACACCAGCCGGTAAATACCTGCGTGCTAACGGCGTAGAGCCACGTGATTTCAACTCTTACGGTTCTCGACGCGGTAACCATGAAGTAATGATGCGTGGTACGTTTGCCAACATCCGTATCCGTAATCAAATTGCTCCAGGTACAGAAGGCGGATTCACCACTTACTGGCCTGAAGATGAAGTTATGCCTATCTATGATGCATGCATGAAATATCAAGAAGACGGCACTGGCTTAGTTGTACTGGCAGGAAAAGATTACGGTATGGGATCTTCTCGTGACTGGGCAGCTAAAGGTACCAACCTTCTTGGAATCAAAACAGTTATCGCAGAAAGCTACGAGCGTATTCACCGCTCCAATCTTGTGATGATGGGTGTTCTTCCACTTCAATTCAAACAAGGCGAAAGTGCTGAAACTCTTGGCTTGACTGGAAGAGAAACAATTTCTGTTAACATCACCAACGATGTTAAGCCTCGTGATATCCTGACTGTCACAGCTGTTGCTGAAGATGGTACGAAGACAGAATTTGATGTGCTTGCACGCTTTGATTCAGAAGTTGAAGTAGACTACTACCGTCACGGCGGTATCCTTCAAATGGTACTTCGCGGCAAGTTCCAAGCATAATGAATAATGAAAGCCCTGAGAATTTTTTCTCAGGGCTTTTTTGTGATAGAAATCAATAAAAATATGCGTCTAATCTGAAAACAAATCATTAAAAAGACTAATCTGAGACAAGCTTACATAAGATGTTAATAATAACTATTCAGAAGGGGAGAGACGAGCTGTTGAAATCATTTTTCGGGGTTATGCTTGTCGCATTATTGGTATATACACTTTATGTTGACAATACCTCACGTCCTGATGTATTTACGAAAGAACAATTTGAGCAAGCTTCCGCTAATCAACCTTACGACCAGTTAATTGATATTGAAGAAGGGGAAGTGGCAAACAGTTCCGAACCAGCTGATCATTTTCCCGGCCCGACTGTGGGGGATAAAGCAATCGATTTCAAACTATCGGACCTGTCTGGAAAAGATGTGACATTATCACAATTTAAAGGGAAAAAAGTGATAATAAATTTCTGGGCGACCTGGTGCCCGCCATGTAAAGAAGAAATGCCCGTTATGGAGGAATTCTACAAAAAGCATGGCGAGAACACCGAGATACTTGCGATCAATATAGATCCTCAATATAACGTAAAGGAATATCAGGAATCCATGGGACTAACTTTTCCCATCCTTCTCGACAAAGACGATAAAATCAATAAAGCTTATGATATCCTTACCGTGCCGACAACGTTTGTAATCAGTGAACAAGGCATCATAACCCACAAACAAATCGGCGCCCTCACCACGCTTGATGCCTTCAACGCTATAGTTAATTGAAGGGCCTCCTTTGTGACTTTTGTTTAAAATATCAGAAATTTGGATATACTATTTATACAAGTCATAAAAGAGAGTGAGGTTTCCTTATGCGCAGACCTAGAAAGAAATCATTCGCAGATCTGGTGAAAGAGAACAAAAAACAGTTACTCCATGATCAAGATGCAATGAATGCAATTGAAGAAAGAATTGACGCACGTTTTGAAATCAAGCGTCCGCTGAATAAAGCCGAGTAATCATTTACGAGGCTTTATTTTTATTTTGAGCAACTATCCTAACTTGCCGCAGTAACCACAACCTCCTCCAACCAGCCAAAAATTCATGCTGCCAATTATTACGCCTAAACTTCCTCACCAAAATGGAAATGATAGTACTAAGGGGGGAACAACATTGAGTAATCCGAAAAGAAACAATAAACATTTCAATCCGAACCATATAGGAACACAATCAAGAGAAGCTGGCGGCAATAAAGGGAAGCAAATGCAGGATACCTCAGGAAAACATGCACAGGTAATCCAGACAAAAGGTGAATAATATCCTTTCGTTAGATGAAAAATAATCGAGGGACTGACCACAGGGCAGGCAGTCTTCAACACATCTTTAGGAGGAATGTAGGATGGCATGGAACAGTAAACCAAATCCGGATGATCGAAGTGATAATGTAGAGAAGCTTCAAGGTATGGTACAACATACGATTGAAAACATGGAAAAAGCAGAAGAGTCCATGGCTTTCACTGATAGTGAAGAGCAGCTTCAATCTATAAAGGCTAAAAATGAACGCCGCCGCGAGAGTCTGGAAGCATTCCGAAGTGAAATCAAAGATGAAGCCGGTCAAAATGATAACCGGTAAATTTCTAATCAAATGACAGGAAAACAACACGTATATAAGCCGCGAATATGCTTGATATATAAGCATATTCGCGCTTTTTTCTTGCAACCCTCTTTTAAGCGTATTTATACAATGAAGGTAAATTCTGTGATACTATAACTTTATTGCATTAAATATACAGAGAGGTGAATGAAATGCATATCTCAGAAAACACAGTACAAGTAAGGTACGCGGAGACGGATCAGATGGGGGTCGTGTATCACGCAAACTATCTCGTCTGGATGGAACTTGGCAGAACAAAGCTAATTGAAGATTTAGGATTTAACTACGCTGATATAGAAAAGGATGGGATTCTTTCTCCAGTCGTCGATTTGAACATCAGCTACAAAACTCCTGTACGATACGGAGAAAAAGCCCTTGTGAAAACTTGGGTTGAAGACTATGACGGTATCAGGATTACATATGGTTATGAAATTTATAACGAAGAACATCAGCTAGCGATTAGTGGGCAATCAAAACACGTTTGTGTCAAAAAGGAAAGCTTCCGTCCCATTTCAATCCGCAGAATGTTTCCAGATTGGCATGAAGCGTATGAAAAAGCTAAAAGATAGAAGGCTTCAGGTATTATTTGCAGAGCGAATGAAGATAAGGGGACAGCATCATGGCATTTGGGGTGAATCGAAAAGAATTGAATGCGTGGAAAGAAAGGGTCGGAAGCGGTGAAGTGGCCTTTATTACTCACTTTTGGGTAGATGAGCGGTTTCCGAATATCCGGTGCGTCACTAAAGCTGGGTGTGCAGATATCGACAGACTTACTTTATGGGGAAAGAAATATGGCCTAAAGGAAGAATGGATTCATAAGCGTAACGACGGCTTTCCTCATTTTGATCTTATGGGGGAGACTCAGCTGCATATCTTGAAAGAGGAAGGGCTGCAGGATCATATTAAACGTTTTCTAGAGAAATAAAGAAAGGTTAAGCCGGATGATTCATTTCGGCTTAACCACTCACTTACTTTTTATATTCATAAAGGGGCTCTTCAAGTTCTTGATCAAATTCCACATATAAATCGTGTCCGTCAAAGTACCAAAGGTCTCTTTCTTCCACAAAAAATATACGGTTATCAAGTTCGAGAATCTTACCGGCATCTATTGGTTCTTCCTTATTTACACCTAAAGAAAAACTGTCATGCAGAGCACTGGAACCTCCATATCGCACATAAAAACGAACATACTCTCCTTCATCAACCAGCATTTCGTTTTTAAACCAATTTAGGGCGTCTTTAGAAATATGTATTTTCATCGCTACAGGCTGACTCCTTTCCCTACATTCATTCTGGGACCATCCGGCTTGGACAAGCTGGGGGCCGTTTTTATATTATAAACATAAAGGACGCAGAACATCTACTAATTCGCACAGGAGTTGAATCACAATGAAAACACAAACCTTTCTATATTATATTGGAGCCTTTATTTTTGGAGGACTGGGTATATTGACGTTCCTTCAGCTCGATAAAGCAAGCTACAAGATGGAAGCAGCAGCATTTATCATCGCCGGTGCTGTCATTTATTATGGGATGGTGATTCTCTATTATAGAAGCAGGAAAAATACCTTTTTATTGGTTAATTTAGCTCTAGCCGTTCTTGCCCTTGGGGGAATATTTTTTAATGACGTACTGTTTGGCGGTCATTAAACTGACAATTGAAAAAAGCTGGCGTCTTTCAGCAGACGTCAGCTTTTTGATTTGGATTAAACATTTCGCTTTAACAGAACAGTTGTAAAAACTATTGCGGAACACCCTTCATCATATGAGAAACCATCTCATCCTCAGTATATGAGATAAATCCATTTTTTTGTGCAAAATCAAGCGGGTAGATACGATAGTTCTTATAATTGTTCTCAGCTACAAAGGTGGGGTAGAACTCAATTGAAGGATAGGTAATCACAGCCCCAGCCGGACTTCGCATCTTTTCAACTTGAACTTTAGCCATGCCGCCGATGTCTTTAAAATCATCTTTTTGGCCCGAAAGGAAATTCCCCAGCGAATAAATGACGACCGCGTCACGCCCGTCACTTGTTTTTAACGTCTGAATCGGCTGCAGGACGTGAGGGTGATGACCAAAAATGATATCAGCACCGTTGTCAGTAAGGACTTTCGCGAGTCTTTGCTGTTCATCCGTTGGAAAACGCTGATACTCATTTCCCCAATGAAGGCTCATGACCACCATATCAATATCCATTGTTCTGGCTTTCTTGATCTCTGCAATTATTTTCTGTTCATCGAGAAGATTCACCAAGTAATCCTTTCCTTCAGGTACAGGAATCCCATTGGTCCCATACGTATAAGAAAGAAGGGCGAACTTGATGCCATTTACATTGAATGTACGGATGTTTTCCTGATCTTCTGGATTTTTAAAAGCTCCGACATACGGCATTGAAATCTTTTCATAGTAGTCGATTGCACTCAGAAGTCCTTCTTCACCCTGATCGAGTGAATGGTTATTTGCTGTAGTGACTGCATCAACACCGGTTTCCTGAAGGGACTTTACAATTTCTTTCGGACTATTGAAAAGGGGATAGCTTGATAAACCAATTTCACTGCCCCCTGGTGTGGATTCCTGATTTGCAATCAGAAAGTCGGGTTGTGACAGTATCTCTTTTACCGGTGCAAACATCGGCGAAAAATCAAATTGAGAACCTAGTTGTGCATCTTCATAAACCTTGTCATGAAGGAGGATGTCCCCGATCGCTGCAATGCTTGCAGTAGACTTCATTGTTTTACCTTCTGCCTGGACTCCTCTCGTTGCATGAAGAAGAGAAGTCTTCTTGCCCGGCTGCTTATCAGCATTCCAGCTTTTATACTGGTCCGTAACCAAATATCCTATAACGAGCAGTAATGGTATCACAACCATCAAACTTGTAATGTATAACTTTCTATTCATGTTCAAACTCCTTCGTCCTCACTTCATCTATTCCCATACTATTTTACAGGAAAAAAATGAAAAGCGGGAGATGCAATTCAAGAAAAACCGATTAAATACGATGCGTTTTCCTTCTATTATAGTCGATATCCAAAGGGGTTAACCGTGCTTGACTAAATTGAAGTAGTCACAAGTGTCAGCCAGCCTCCATCCAATAAAATCACCATGTGAAAAAACGGCCTAAAACCGTGCATTTCATGCCGCTACAGCGTGAAATGACTAGTTTTAAGCCGTTAAATGTCTTTTAAAGCCACTTAATTTTAGGTTCAGTCCTGTTTTTAATACGAACAATGTTTGCACGGTGTCTGTATATGACGAACAAAGCGAGTACACCAACTACAATCATCAATGGAATATCCCCGGTGAATAAAGTGTAGGTAAAAGCAATGATGGCTGCAATCATGGATGATAACGATACGTACTTAGACACATATAAACCGAGAAAGAATACTGCAAGTAGTATTACAAATAGTAAAGGATCGTATCCCAAAAGTACTCCGCCGGAAGTTGCAACCGCTTTTCCACCTCTGAAATTGGCGAAAAGGGGGTACATATGACCAATAACTGCAAATATACCGGCCATAAGCATGAACATCTTTGGTTCAACACTGAAAATCAACGGCAATAAAGCTGCAGTCGTACCTTTTAGAATATCCATAATGGTTACGATCAGACCTGCTTTCACACCTAGTGTTCTAAACGTGTTCGTACCGCCAAGATTTCCGCTTCCATGCTCGCGGATATCAATTCCGTAAAACTTTTTCCCGATGATTAACCCTGAGGGAATGGAGCCCAGTAGATAAGCTATAACAAGAATAAGGGCATAAATCATAATCACTGCTCCTTTAATTATGTAGTGCGTTCTCTATTTTAACACGTTTTGGGTGAAAACGGGAGTGAATCAGGAATTTTTTAGTACCTGTTCATAAAACTAGATAATATTATTTAATGTTTGTTGAAGACACAAGCTCATCCCCTTTATATGATAAAATGAATACACTTTATACTTTTGGAATTGAAGGTGACATGTTATGCATTTGTTTTTGTCGGCGCTTCAATGGGTGGCCTTCATGGTCGCTGGATCAATTGCAGCTCCCATTGCGATCGCTGATTTATTTCAGCTGTCTCCTATAGAGACCGCAGGATTCATACAGCGGACCATCTTCGTATTAGGAGCAGCGGGTCTCATTCAAGCTCTGTTTGGACATAAACTGCCAATCAATGAAGGACCTGCTGGTCTTTGGTGGGGTGTATTCGCCATCTATGCGGGATTTTCAGGGACTCTATACAGCAGTCATAAATCAGTATTGACTGTTTTACAAGGCGGGATGATCGTCAGTGGAATCATTTTTTTCATTTTGGCTGCAACGGGTCTATTAAGAAAGCTAACTTCCTTATTTACTCCAACCATTACATTTATTTATCTGATGCTGTTGATTCTGCAATTGAGCGGTTCTTTTGTTAAAGGTATGTTCGGGATCAGCGGTGAAGGAGGGGCGATGCAGCCTTTCGTCCTCATTGGAAGTGTGTTGACCATACTTGTGGCACTGTATCTCTCCAGTCATAAAATCAAGTGGATGCAACAGTATTCCATCATCCTCGCTCTACTTGCAGGGTGGCTCATATTTGCCGTGATGGGATTAGGCGGCCAAGTAAATGTATCAAGTACATGGTTTGCTTTACCTGAAATTTTCGTATTCGGAACACCGGTATTTGATACCGGGGTCGTCATTACATCCGTCTTCATAACCTTTCTGCTAACGACAAATATGATCGCATCGATCAGAGTCATGGAAGAAGTAATGAAATCTCAGGGCCATCCCGTGTATGAACGGTATTCAAAGAGCGGGTTTGCTTCAGGTATCAACCAGCTTTTAGGTGGAGTATTTTCTGCCATCGGCTCCGTTCCTATATCAGGTGCAGCCGGTTTTGTGACAGCGACGAGAATGTATCGCCTTCTTCCATTCATAGTAGGATGTGCCATTATCATCGTCATCAGCCTCGTACCCAAAGTAATGAATGTATTTGCCAGTTTACCCGCACCGGTCGGATACGCGGTCACCACAGTTATCTTCATCAAGATGGTCGGCCTTGCCCTGGGAGAATATCAGAAAGAGACAAATCTGGAACGTACTCATTTTGTCGCCGGTATCTCTCTGATAATTGGTGTCGGGGCTATGTTCGTACCACCTGAGGCTTTTAAAGATGTTCCTGTGGTAGCAGCTTCCATACTCAATAATGGCTTGATTCTTGGGACCGTGACGGGAATACTGGTAGAGCAATCTATCAAGCTGAAAAAGGATAAATCGATGGAAAGCGAGTAAACTATTTGTTTACTTGCTTTTTTTCGTTTAGCATTAAATAAGTGGAAGATTTTTCATCAATGATTGTCAATATGTTTACCTATTTGAGATTGGGGGTATTCTTAGTATGTTTAGATTAGATTTCAGGCAGGTGGTTAAATGATTGAATTCAAGAATGTCAGAAAAGTGTATGAAGATGGAACAGAAGCGATTAAAGGAATCGACTTGAAGATTCCTGAAGGTAAACTTGTCGCATTGATCGGTCCAAGCGGGTGCGGAAAGACGACCACAATGAAAATGATCAACAAGTTGATCGGACTGACCAGCGGCACGATTACAATCAACGGCAGGGATATTTCGGAAGAAGATGAAGTGGAACTGAGAAGGAGTATTGGATATGTGATCCAACGTATCGGACTCCTCCCTCATATGACGATAGAGGAGAATATTAGTCTGACTCCGAGATTAAAAGGATGGAAGAAAGAAAAATACGAAAGCAGAGTAGAAGAATTGATGAACCTGGTGGGACTTGAACCTGGTATTTACCGTAAAAAATACCCACTTGAATTAAGCGGAGGACAGCAGCAAAGGGTAGGTGTCATTCGCGCATTGGCTGCAGAACCTCCTATTATTTTGATGGATGAGCCTTTCAGTGCACTGGACCCCATCAGCAGGGAGCAACTGCAGGATGAACTAAAGCACATCCAAAATTCGATACATAAAACCATCGTCTTTGTCACGCATGATATTGATGAGGCCCTGAAAATTGCAGATGTAATTGCCGTCATGCGGGACGGGAAAATCGAACAAATCTCCACTCCTCGGGAATTGATTTCTTCACCGGCCAATGAATTTGTCCGCTCCTTTATCGGGGAGCACCGATTAAATGTAAGTAAAAAAGAGTTCTTGGTGGCAGATATCATGGATGATGCCTCAATCTTCCCGGAATTTGAAGCAGCTGAATATGAAACAATTCCCCACGATGCCACCCTATCAGAAGCCGCGGGTATGTTTGTTTCTAAACAGCCCGATAAACTGGTCGTCATGAAAGGCGGCAGTCAGGTAGGCAGTGTATCAAGAAGTGATATATTGAAAGCTGTGGCATCAGAAAGCAGAAGGGAGGCTCAATCACAATGATCCAAGCCCTTTCGCTATCATTTATCAATACGCTTACAACCCGCTCGGATGATATCATGACCGGACTGGTTGAGCATCTTTATCTATCTTTTATCTCGATATTTATTGCGATTGTCATTTCATTGCCGCTTGGAATCTACATATCCAGAAAAAAGCAGATCGCAGAATTCTATATCGGGATCACCGCTGTCTTTCAAACGATACCGAGTTTGGCCTTATTCGGCTTTCTGATTCCTCTCCTCGGAACCGGAAGTACAACGGCGATCATTGCACTTACTGTGTATGCATTGCTGCCGATTCTCAGAAACACGTTTACCGGAATAGCAGGAGTAGATGAAGGAGTCATTGAAGCGGGAAAAGGAATGGGAATGACCAATTCACAGCTCTTATTTAAAATAGAACTGCCTCTTGCACTGCCCTTTATCATGGCCGGGATCCGCACCGCCACAGTCTTGACGGTCGGTGTTGCCACGCTTGCGACGTTCGTCGGCGCTGGAGGATTAGGGGACCTGATTTACAGGGGGCTATCTACATGGAATAATTCCCTTGTGCTTGCCGGGGCCGTCCCCGCTGCACTCTTGGCATTATTCTTTGATTTTCTGTTAAGACTTTTGGAAAAGGCCACAACCCCAAAAGGGTTAAAAGCCCGTAAGTAAATTTTCAAAAAAGGAGCATATCTATGAAAAAGAAACTGACACCCTTCATTATCCTTTTAGCTGCCTCGATCCTCATTGCAGGCTGCGGCAATAACGGGGGGAAAGACACAATCACAGTATCAGGGAAAATGTGGACAGAACAATTTATCCTGACTCATATCATGGCTGAATTGCTTAAGGAAAAGACAGACCTCGATGTCAAGGTTGAAGAAGGCTTAGGTGAGGTGTCGATCCTGACACCTGCTCTTGAAAAAGGTGATATCGATGTGTACGTGGAATATACCGGTACCGGTTTGGAAGCTGTACTTAAAGAACAAGCAGCAGAAGGAGCTTCCGGGGACGAGATACTTGAACAGGTCCGAAAGGGCTATGAAGAAAAATTCAATGTGACATGGCTGAAACCTCTGGGATTCGAAAATACGTACACCCTTGCTTATACAGAGGATCAGGATTTTGATGCTAAAACATTCTCTGACCTGGTGCCCCTTTCAAAGGACCTGAGCTTCGGGGCCCCTCACCAGTTCTACGAGCGTGAAGGCGACGGCTATGATGCTTTTTCAGAAGAATACGGCTTTGAATTTAAAAAGAAGGAAAGTTATGACCCGAATATCATGTATGAAGCAGTGAAAAACGGTGACGTTGATATCATCCCGGCGTTTACAACCGATGGCAGAATTGAACGATATAATCTAAAGTCAACAGAAGATGATAAAGGATTCTTCCCGCCTTATGATGCGGCACCGATCATCCGTCAGGAAGTACTGAAAGAGCATCCAGAGGTAGAAGACACGTTAAATGAATTAGCGGGTCAGATATCTGAAAAGGAAATGAGTGAATTGAACGCCAAAGTGGATATTGATAAAAAAGAACCAAAAGATGTAGCACGGGAGTTCCTCATTTCAAAAGGACTAATCAAGGAATAACCAAAGATAAAGTGAATCCTTCAAGATGGATTCACTTTATCTTTCGAAGAACATATTCATAAAATTTTGAAAAATACAGGAAAATATGCTATAAAATAGAATAGGACTTTAGAACGCATGCAACTGATATTCAGAAGGACGGTGTATTCTTATGATAGAAAATCCAACACGTGAAGAAATAGGACAAATATTGAAAGACTCGAAGCGGATTGCAGTCGTTGGATTAAGTGATAATCCACATCGCACATCCCATTCCGTGTCTAAGGCGATGCAGGACCAAGGTTACGAAATCATCCCGGTTAACCCTACCATCGATTCCGCATTAGGGGTAAAAGCGGTATCTTCTTTGGAGGAAATCGAAGGAACTGTTGATATTGTCAATGTTTTCAGGCGTTCGGAGTTTCTTCCCGGCATCGCTAAAGAATTTGATAAAATAGATGCTAAGGTTTTCTGGGCTCAGCTGGGTGTGATGAATGAAGAAGCTTACTCTTTTCTCAAAGAACGAGGATATACAGTGATTATGGATCGTTGTATAAAGGTTGAACATGCTTTAACCAAATAGTTCTCACTAGGTGCAAGCGGCGTCTACCGCTTGTTTTTTTTCGGAAAATTGGTTAATCGCTTTCATAGGGGATGATTCAAGCTTGAAAACCTGTGATAAATCCTCTGAAACCAGGCATTAATTAGAAAATTAATTTGCGAAAATGAAATAAAACGCTACAATATAGCATAGTGGTTTACCTTTGAAATGCGTAAAATAGGTAAACGAACAAATGTTCTTGTGTTATAGTAAATAGAGAACATATATTACCCGTTAAGATCTAGCAGATACGGGCAGAGAAGTTTGAAAGGGGAATGTTCGTGGCCAACAAGACACAGTCCATGGCTTATAATGATGATGCAATTCAGGTTTTAGAGGGCTTGGAAGCCGTTCGTAAGAGACCTGGGATGTACATTGGCTCTACTGACTCCAGAGGGCTGCATCATTTAGTATATGAAATTGTAGATAATGCAGTAGATGAAGCACTAGCAGGCTTCGGTAATGAAATCAATGTCACCATACATAATGATAACAGCATTTCCGTTCAGGACAGGGGACGAGGGATGCCAACAGGCATGCATAAAATGGGGAAACCCACTCCCGAAATCATAATGACCGTCCTTCATGCAGGCGGGAAATTCGGCCAGGGCGGATACAAGACAAGCGGCGGCCTCCACGGGGTAGGTGCTTCAGTCGTTAACGCCCTCTCAGAATGGCTCGTTGTTACAATTGAAAGAGACGGTATCAAGTATGAACAACGCTTTGTAAAAGGCGGAAAGCCGGAAACAACTCTCGAAAAGATCGGGAAAACCAAAAAAACCGGGACACGTATTCATTTTAAACCTGATCCTGAAATATTCAGTTCAATTACTTACAATTACGACACATTATGTGAACGATTAAGAGAATCAGCCTTCCTACTGAAAGGCTTGAAAATAGAAATCATAGATGAACGCCACGATCAAAAAGAAGTATTTCTTTATGAAAGCGGCATACAAGCCTTCGTAGAATACTTAAATGAAGAGAAGGACAGCCTCCATAACGTTGCGTTTTTTGAAGGAACCAATAACAGTATCGAAGTAGAGTTCTCATTCCAATTCAATGACGGATTCTCTGAAAACATTCTGTCTTTCGTGAATAACGTCCGTACAAAAGATGGCGGTACACATGAAGCAGGAGCCAAAACTGCAATGACAAGGGTATTCAATGAGTATGCCCGTAAAGCGGGAATCCTTAAAGATCGTGATAAGAATCTTGAAGGGACGGATATCCGCGAAGGCCTTGCAGCCATTGTATCTGTCCGTATCCCGGAAGAACTTCTTCAGTTTGAAGGACAGACAAAAGGAAAGCTCGGTACAAGTGAAGCCCGTTCAGCAGTGGATTCCGTCGTTTCTGAGCACTTGCTGTATTTTCTGGAAGAGAATCCTGATACAAGCTCACTGCTGATCAAAAAATCGATCAAAGCGGCTCAAGCACGGGAAGCTGCACGAAAAGCCCGCGAAGATGCACGAAACGGCAAGAAGCGAAAACGTTCTGAAACTGTACTTTCAGGCAAATTGACCCCTGCTCAATCGAGAAATCCTCAGCGGAATGAACTGTATCTGGTGGAAGGTGACTCTGCAGGAGGTTCTGCCAAGCAGGGACGTGACCGTAAGTTCCAGGCGATCCTGCCGCTTCGTGGAAAAGTCATCAACACCGAAAAGGCGAAGTTACAGGATATCTTCAAAAATGAAGAAATCAATACCATCATTCATGCGATTGGTGGCGGAGTCGGTCCTGAATTCAACGTAGAAGACATCAATTACGACAAAATCGTGATCATGACAGATGCCGATACGGACGGAGCACATATCCAGGTCCTGCTGCTTACCTTTTTCTACCGCTATATGAAGCCACTCGTTGAAGCGGGAAAAGTGTATATAGCGCTTCCTCCTCTTTACAAAGTGAGCAAGGGGACAGGGAAGAAAGAAAAGATAGAATATGCCTGGACGGATGAAGAACTTCATGGCGCCATGAAAAAAATTGGAAAAGGCTATATGATTCAACGCTATAAAGGTCTCGGGGAAATGAATGCCGATCAATTATGGGAAACGACGATGGATCCGGAAACAAGGGCCCTGATCAGAGTAAGAATCGATGATGCTGCACGTGCTGAACGTCGAGTCACGACCTTGATGGGCGATAAAGTCGAACCTCGTCGTAAATGGATCGAAAGCAATGTAGCATTTGGTTTGGAAGAAGACGGCAGCATTTTAGAAAACGAAAACATCACGGTCGCGGAGGAGGGGTAATACATGACAACTGTAGAGAGATATCAAGATTTGCCTCTTGAAGAGGTGCTTGGCGACCGCTTTGGACGATATAGTAAATACATTATCCAAGAACGTGCATTACCGGATGCACGGGATGGATTAAAGCCCGTGCAGCGCAGGATACTCTATGCGATGTATGTGGATGGTAACACACAGGAAAAAGGTTTCCGGAAATCCGCTAAAACGGTCGGTAATGTAATCGGTAACTATCACCCTCATGGTGACACCTCTGTTTATGATGCAATGGTGCGGATGAGTCAAACGTGGAAAGTACGTAACTACCTTGTTGAAATGCACGGGAATAACGGAAGCATCGATGGCGACCCGCCTGCTGCAATGCGTTATACAGAAGCCAGGCTTTCGGCAATTTCTATGGAATTACTACGTGATATCGATAAGAATACGGTAGAGTTCATCCCTAACTTTGATGATACTTCAAGTGAGCCAACCGTACTTCCTTCTCGATTTCCAAACCTGTTGGTTAATGGATCGACGGGTATCTCAGCAGGATATGCAACTGACATCCCGCCACACCATTTGGGTGAAGTGATTGATGCAACGATCATGCGCATTGAAAAGCCCGAGAGTTCAGTCGATGATTTAATGACTGTCATGAAAGGGCCTGACTTCCCTACCGGAGGAATTATCCAAGGGGTAGACGGTATTAAAAAAGCTTATGAAACCGGGAAAGGAAAAGTCGTTGTCCGCGGAAAAGCCGAAGTCGAAAATATACGGGGAAGCAAACAGCAGATTATCATCACGGAAATTCCTTATGAAGTGAACAAAGCGAACCTTGTAAAGAAGATGGATGAATTCAGGCTGGACCGAAAAGTTGAAGGGATCGCAGAAGTTCGGGATGAGACCGACCGCGAAGGGTTGCGGATCGTCATCGAACTGAAGAAGGATGCAGATGCGAACGGCGTGTTGAATTACCTTTATAAAAATACCGATCTCCAGATTTCCTATAACTTCAATATGGTAGCAATCCATAACCGCCGTCCTAAACTTATGGGGCTAAGAGAGTTATTGGACGCGTATATAAAGCATCAAAAAGAAGTGGTAACAAATCGTACAAAGCATGATTTGAAGAAAGCCAGCGATCGTCAACATATTGTCGAAGGGTTAATGAAGGCACTTTCCATCCTCGACGAAGTGATCGCTTCCATCCGCGCTTCAAAAGATAAAAAAGATGCCAAATTAAACTTGATCGATCAATTCCAGTTTACTGAAGCACAATCAGAAGCGATCGTTAGCCTTCAGTTATATCGTTTGACCAATACCGACATTACTGCATTAAGGATTGAAGCGGAAGAGCTTCAGAAATTGATAGCGGAATTAACGGGGATACTGGAAAGTGAAAACAAGTTATTCAATGTCATCAAGAAAGAATTAAAAACAATCAAAAAGCAATTTGCAGATGCAAGACGCACTCAAATTGAAGAAAAAATTGAAGAGATCAAAATCAATTTGGAAGTGTTGATTGCAAGTGAGGACGTCATGGTGTCAGTCACTCGTGACGGGTACATTAAACGCACAAGCCTGCGTTCATATGCAGCATCGAATGGGCAGGATCTCGCTATGAAAGAGACGGACAGGCTGCTTGCTCAGTATGAGATGAATACGACGGATGTTCTCCTGGTCTTCACCAATAAAGGGAACTACATCTACTGCCCGGTGCATGAGCTGCCGGACATCCGCTGGAAAGATCTTGGCCAGCATGTAGGTAACATCGTACCGATCGACCGCGATGAACAAGTGTTAAAAGCGATACCTATTAAAGAATTCAACGAAGAGCAATATCTTCTTTTCATAACCAGAAACGGTATGACCAAAAAGTCTGAGCTCTCTCAATATAAAGCACAGCGATATTCACGTCCACTTGTCGCCATCAACCTTAAGGGTGATGATTCATTAGTTGACGTACATCTGACCGATGGGAAACAAGATCTGTTCCTGGCTACCAACCTTAGCTATGGATTGTGGTTTGCAGAAGAAGATGTAAGTATTGTCGGCCCTAGGGCAGCGGGAGTAAAAGGAATCAATTTGAAGGAAGATGACTATGTCGTTTCGGGTAAAGTGATAACCGATCCGCTAAAACAGTATATATTCCTGGTCACTCATCGAGGTGCAGTTAAAAAGATGAAGATTTCAGAGTTTGAAAAAACCACTCGGGCAAAACGAGGGGTCATCATGCTCCGTGAGTTGAAATCAAATCCACATCGAGTCGTTCGCATTGAAGTTGTGAATGATTCAGATACGGTTGAACTGCTATCAAAAAAAGGCAAAAATGAACTTATAAAAATAACGGATCTTCGAGCCAATGATCGATATTCCAACGGATCATTCATTATAGATGAAGCTGAAAGCGGTCCTGTTATAGAAACTTGGTTAAAACCAACCGAAAATGAATAATAACTTAAAAACCGACTAAAGGGTGCTTAGTCGGTTTTTTTCTATTTCAACAGTCACCGAACAACCATAAGGTTTATTTTATCATTATGTAATTTGTATTTGATTGGAAACCGTTAATTTGATAGATTAAAAAGGTGTCGTCCGGGGTAAACATACATAGGTCATATATTTTACATTTTATTACAACCAGGAGGGGATTCATGTATGGAATTATTCAATACCGTACTCGGTACGTTAAATGAGTATATGTGGTCTTATATACTTATTGCAGGTCTTGTAGGACTCGGGCTTTATTTCTCGCTGCGTACCAAGTTCGTCCAATTTCGCTATATTGCTGAAATGGGACGTTTATTGACAGATAAAACGACAATATCTGCAAAAGGAAAAAGAGGGATTTCTTCTTTTCAGGCATTCACCATCAGTACAGCATCCCGTGTAGGTACAGGTAATCTTGCAGGTGTTGCTACAGCCATTGCCGGGGGAGGACCCGGAGCGGTATTCTGGATGTGGCTGATTGCATTACTGGGAGGGGCCACCAGCTTTATTGAAAGTACACTGGCTCAGATTTATAAAGTCAAAGATGGGAAAGATGGATTCCGCGGCGGTCCTGCGTATTATATGGAAAAAGGACTGAATGCCCGATGGATGGGAATTCTTTTTGCTGTCATTATTACATTTTGTTTTGGGTTAGTATTCAATTCCGTACAATCCAACACCATCTCTCTTGCTATGGAAGGTGCTTATTCCTTTGACCGCTTAACCACAGGAATCATTTTAGCGGTTATGACGGCAGTTGTCATTTTTGGAGGAATCAAACGGATCGCTCACGTTACTCAGATTCTCGTTCCAGTAATGGCCGTCCTCTATATTATTCTTGCACTCTATATTCTAATAACGAACATTACGATGCTGCCTGATATGTTCGTTATTATCTTTGAAAGTGCATTTGGATTCAGGGAAGTTGTGAGCGGCGGAGTAGGAGCAGCTATCATGATGGGGATCAAAAGAGGACTGTTTTCTAATGAAGCCGGTATGGGTAGTGCACCGAATGCAGCTGCAACAGCCGGTGTCACACACCCTGTTAAACAAGGATTGATCCAGACTCTTGGCGTATTCACTGATACATTAATCATTTGTACAGCGACTGCCTTTATGATCATCCTATCTGATCAATATACTACCGGTATCGACGGTATTCAGTTAACACAAGCCGCGCTGAGTTTCCATGTCGGTGCTTGGGCTGATTCATTTGTAGCTATTGCAATCTTTTTATTTGCCTTCAGTTCTGTAATCGGCAATTACTATTATGGTGAAACAAACATAGAGTTTATCAAATACAGTCCGGTCGCTCTGTTCATCTACCGAATTGCCGTAATTGGCATGGTGATTTTCGGTGCAGTAGTGAAGCTTGATGTGGTTTGGGGAATGGCAGACTTATTCATGGGCCTCATGGCCATCATCAACTTGATAGCCATCACTCTATTGACCAAGATTTCTCTTGCAGCCTTGAAGGATTATCGTGCACAAAAGAAACAAGGTAATGATCCCATATTCTACTCTAATTCGATTGAAGGGTTGAAAGGAATTGAATGCTGGGACGAGAAACCGGGTACGAAATCGGAGAATCTATAAAAACTTGCGGCATGTAAACAGTGACTCACATTAAATAAACATAGCAAAAGACCAACTCATTATTAAGAGTTGGTCTTTTTACATACTTTTTCCTTATTTGGTCATGATAATAGAGAATTATCTTACCGAGGAGAGATCACTATGCGTAAAGAGTTATTGTTTGCTTTTGGTGCATTTTTCATTATGTCATTACATGCGATTGCAGGAACTTTCACAGAAAAAAGTGCGGAACAGTCTGAAATCAATCAGTTGACGGTAAACACATATGAAGTGGATGTTACGGGAGACGGAAAAAAAGATAATATTCAATTGAACGCCATCCCGTTCTCTCCTGATGCATTATTCTTAAAAGAGGTATGGGCAGAAATTACAACCTCAAATGGAAGTGAAATACGGATAGATTATGATGGTGGCTATGAACCTCAGATAAAGTTTGTTGACCTGAATCATGACGGGATAAAGGATATGTTTTATTCTGCTGCAACGGGGGGAAGCGGAGGTCTGTACGACATGGCTTTGCATACGCTCGCTGATAACAAATTACTTGATTTGGGATTGCCTGAAGGACTTACCATCCAGGCTCAATTTCAAGACAATTATCAAGCCACTATTACATTCACAGACTCTAATCAGTCCTATACAGTGGATGTAAGCGACCGGAAAGAAGATTACGAACGCCTTGGAATCTATTCCGACGGAGAATTAAACGAACCGATGGAACTAACGGTCCTGCCGATTGCATTTTACGAACCTGTAAAGATAGAAGGGAAAACGGGTAAAGGGTTAAAAGGATACCAGCAGATCAGCGGAGCATATAAAGCTGATGGAATTGGCACTGCAGCTTCCTATTGGTATTACGAAAATGACGAGTGGAATTTGATTAAGATAGAGTGGCAGGAAGATTCTGGGGATAAGCACAGAAGGTAGGCGATTGACATACACTACTATAAGCCCAATTCTGAAGGAGGCTTATATATGAGTGATTTCAATCCTGATAAGTTATCTGTTACCTATTTGCCCCCAGCATCAATCTTTAATCCGATTGACAACAGGAAGTATACATTAACTCACTCTGATTTGACCGGGGAATTATACGTGAGTATTGGCTCTCAGTATGATTTAATGAAGATTAATGCACAAATGAGAGATGAAGTGCTTGGGGAATGGCGCCGGGAGCAAGGGCAATATACACTTTGCGGAAAGGTGTATGTGAGCGGCGGAGAGTTTGACGAGAAGCTGTCTAAGGTCCGATTCATGATTTTCAAGAAGGAGCTGCCATTGGCATTGACAGCCATCGTAAATGGCGATCAGGGGTTTTATACGTACTATCCGTGGCTTCTTGATGCGCCTATTTATATTTATTTCGAATCGGTATTTGATGAATTTAATCAGGTTATTTATTTCGGCACACCCAGACAATACTTATTAAAAAGACTCCATGCATAAAGAGCATTGTGCTCTTTATGCATTTTTTTATGTATATATGAAACCATTTGTACTCCTAAACGTACTAAGAGTAAAGAGGAGGGACTCATATGCGCTTTTATTCTAAAAAGGGGAAAGTGTTGTTTCCTTTACTAATTATCCTGTTGATTATCATGGCTGCATCATCGCTGACATCAATCCTGGATTGGGGTTTACTTCATAATATACCAGGGGTAGAAGAATCCGACGCAGGCTCATTATTTATTACTGTACCTGTAATGGCCATCATCATCTGGCTTATATCAGCAACTTATTATGAAATAAATGGGGAAGAACTTAAAGTTGCAGCAGGACCGATCAGATACAAGATTCATATCCATACGATCAGAGCAATCGAGGCTTCAAATAATCCTTTATCAAGCCCGGCATTATCATTGGACCGCCTTAAAATCACATACAATCAGAGCAATACAGTATTAATTTCACCGAAAGATAAGCAGGAATTTGTCAAAGAGCTATTGAAAATCAATCCGAGTATCAGGGTTGATTTGAAGAAAAAGTAAACGACAGTAATTATGTAAACTAAGACAAGTATGGACGGGAAAGCTGGAATCAAGGAATCCAGAAAGATCGTTCATATTTTTTTATTGGAAGAAAAATGATTGAATAATTATGATTGATTCTTTGTGTGAAATAAGCGATTAATCAATGAAAAAATTAATTCAAATTTGTTTATTAAAAAATGAAATGTGGATCAAGCAGATTTTGATCAACGAAATTAATGAAATAACCAACAGCTAATTAAGCTTATTTTTTAATTTTGTCTCAATATTAATAGTATACTTATGATATGAGACTGAAATCAGGATTTTTATTTAGGTTCCTAGAATTTATATTATGTAAAGTGTAAAAATTTTAAATAAGTACACCCTCTTATTTCCACTCACTATACAAACACAGTTCCTGCTTTTGTATATGCTCCCATCTCCATCAAAATAACCTCTTATGAAGTGGTTTAAGTAAGAGTCTGGTATTGTTGGGAGTTGAATGCTCAATGATTTATTGGGTTGAATACCATGTAGTGTCATAAGATCATCTTTAAGTATTTTACTGTGAATTCCCAAGGTGTAAACTCCTGTATCAGGATTTTGAACAAGTGGATGATTAGACTGCAATTCTATTTTGATTTTTTCTAGTATCTCTATATCTTATTAACACATCCATCTGCAGCAAAAAAACCCAAAATATAAGCCATATTGTTAGACCATTTCTTAAAGTAATGCTCGTTTACTTCATATTTACGCTTCCAGCTGCCTTTTGCTCTTCTCTTTACATTGTTTTTACGAAAAACCAAGTTTACATAACGTGACAAATATTGGCTATCTCTGCTATTGCCACTGTTCTCATGCCTTCTTCGTATAACTTTACCATCTCTTGAGCTTCTAAGGTGCATTTTTTCTTTACCATACCCAGCACCACCTTATTTATCACTAATTACAGTATACGAACATTTGTTCTTAACTGTAATTTTTAACACTTTCAGTGAAAATTTAAATGATTTAACATAAATTGCTATCAGTATTTTAAGCAGCTTCTAGTTTAATTATCATCATATCTGGCTATTGAATAAATGAAATCATTATTACAGAAATGAGGTTGTTAAAATGCGGGAAAATAAAGACCAAGTAAAGGGAAAGCGTAAGCAAACTAAGGGAGATGTACAGAAAACCTGGGGGAAACTCACAATGGATGATCAACAAATTGCAGAAGGCGAACGCAGAAAGGATAAAGGTAAGATTCAAGAAAAGGTTGGCGATGTAAAAGAATCTTTAAAGAAAAGTTGGTAGCTTCAATATGGTGTTTGACCCGACTGCACATCAATAAAGGACGATTTCCTACTTCTATAAAAAAGCAGGAAATCGTCCTTTATAATTTGTAATCGAGTTTTAGAAATACGTTACTCTAACAAATGCAGACTTCCCCTATTAAGTCCTCCATCATGAATTCATTCAAGCATTTTCCGATGTTGATGAGCATCTACCTCTGGCTAGACTTTTCTGCTTACTGCTTGAGGAGGTTCTTCAAACCATTTCTCCTTTATTGCTAACAGCAAACCTTGTCCGTAAAACTTCTTCATATCATCGGATATTCTGCCTAGTTTAAGAATTATATCTGTCCTTAAACTGGAGGTCATAGCTTGGTTGACCATGTTAAAACAGAAAATACCCAGACAAGTATTCACAAAAAACAGCATTAACTTATCAGAGAATGGAGAAATACCAATATTGGACATTTTATAGTCCCCTGATGCTGATACGGGAATATTTTCTTTATCCATTATTTCTTGAAGCTGATGTAATACTTTATCAATCTGATCTCTGCCTTTACCAAAGTGTTTTTTTACCTCTTTTTCTTTTGCAAATTTACTAAAAGTGACAAATACCATTTTTGAAAACTGTGCTCTATGGATAATTCTTGATAAGTTGGCGATTTCAGCAGTGTTCAAAGGTCTTGATGCACCCAGAAAACCATTGAGATAAATCATTGAATCAGCAAATTCCACCTCACTGTCTATCTCTATTTGTGGAGGTCTCAAATATACTCCTTGTGATAACATTATTTGTACAATCTTATTCTGAACTTCCACAGTGAACTCAATATTATTCTGGAAATGATCTCGTATCTTCTTTTTGGTACAGTCTGATAAGGCAGATGGATATGTACTCATAGAAAGATGTGTTGTATCAAAACAGATATACAATATAAATGTGTCTGAAAACACTTTGGGAGCATTAACATTTACGTCCTTATCGGTAAACCCAAGAGGAATGGTTAGATTCTCTTGGATAAAAATCTCTTCAAGTTCTTTTATATTTTCTTTAGATTGATTTAACATCTTTCCTATCACTTGCTTTATCTCATTATTTTCCGTGCTTACATGCAAATACTCAAAGAGCCTTCGATCCATACTGTTCTTTAAGTATGAAGACCAAAGATTAGAAACCTCATTCACAGTTAGATCTCCAAAAGGCATATTGTTCATTGCATTACTCATGTTCACCCGCTCCTTTATATGTAGTTTTCCTTATTTACAATTATTTATTTATAGAAAGTTTAAAACTGATATCAGTAATTGGTATATCTTTCTGATTGATTTTTTGTTTATTCTCTTTGATTCAGGGATATAGACTAATAAAGATAAAATTCTAACAGTGAGGTTGATAATATGAAGGAAAATAAAGATCAAATGAAAGGTAAACGTAAGCAAACAGAGGGAGATTTAAAGAAAACCTGGGGTAAACTTACGATGGATGATCAAAAGATTGCAGAAGGAGAACGTGATAAAGATAAAGGAAAGGTTCAAGAAAATTACGGAAGCGTGAAGGAATCCATTAAAAAGAAGTGGTAACCTCTCACCTTTTGCAGCAACACGGTGTTTAATCTAACAAGATTTTAAAAGGAGGATCCTTTTTATAACCAGAAAGGGTCCTCCTTTATTATTAGACATTTATCCGTTAACTACTCTAATTGCCATTTCCCCAATGTCAGAACATTAGTTCCTTTTTATAGCCGCTTCCTTATCTGTTTGAAAATTAACGATTTTTCAGGCACTCTTTTTAAAGAAGTACGTATTCATTGACTATATACTCGTTTAGATACTCCCCGATTTTGATGATCATTTCCCTTCCCTGGTGGATATCTTTCAGTCCTACAATCAAAACCGAAGCATAGACTGTATGTTCCTTATACCGTAAAATCGCGCAGTCATGCTCAACGCCCGGCAGCTCACCTGTTTTATTTGCAACATAGATATGATCTCGGTTAATTTTTGCCGGCAGCTTTTGATTAAATTGCTGGTTATGAAGCATCTTCAGCATTGACTCACGGCTGTTTGCATGAAACATTTCATCCTTATCAATGGCCTTTAAGCAGGTAAGAGCATCCCTTGCAGACATCTGATTATCGACCCCTGATTGCAGTGCATCTAAATCCATCAGTTTACGATTTAATTGTGTTTCTTTCAGTCCAAGTCGTTTACACATTTCATTGACCGCAATCATCCCTATACGGTCGATCAGAAGATTAGTTGCCGTGTTATCGGATACAATGATCATCAACGTGAGCAAATCGTGAATCGTCACGTTTGAATGCTGTGACAATAGGTCGAGGACCCCTGCTCCGCCCACTTTTTCTGGTTGTGGAACAGGGATGATCTCATCAGGATGAAGATTACCATCTTGAATCTGATAAAAGCCTTCAAGTAAAATCGGAAGTTTGATTAAGCTGGCTGCTGACAATGGCACTTCGCTATTATGCTTTATGGAGCATTCGGAAAGCTCTATGGCTAGACTGACTCGGCCTTGGCCTTCAGCTATCACTCTTTGAATCTTTTCCTCCAACACTTTAGCTTTGATCACATCCATTATTTCGTCGCTGCCACTTCATCATGATCTTTTCGTATCGTTTTATCATACAGATGACATGCCACATAGTGATTTTCCTCCACCTCATGCCATTTCGGCCCAATCGACGCACAGGCCTCCATCGCTGCAGGACACCTGGTTCGAAACACACAGCCGCTCGGAGGGTTCATAGCGCTCGGGATTTCCCCCTTCAGGATCATCCTTTCACGCGCATCCTCGACATCCGGATCAGGAATCGGAATCGCTGAAAGTAAGGCTTGCGAATAAGGATGGAGAGGCTTTTTATATAATTCTTTACTGTCAGTCAACTCGACGATGTGACCGAGATACATAACGCCGATTCTGTCGCTGATATGCTTAACCATGGAAAGGTCATGAGCGATAAAAAGGAATGTCAATCCCTTTTCATCCTGAAGCTTTTTCAACAAATTGACGATTTGCGCCTGTACGGATACATCGAGTGCCGAAATGGGTTCATCTGCAATGATGAATTCCGGGTCCAGGGCAAGAGCACGGGCAATTCCTATCCGCTGTCTCTGTCCGCCGCTGAACTCATGAGGATACCGGTTCGCATGATCACGATTAAGTCCCACATCTTCAAGAAGTTGATAGATCCGCTCCATCCGATCTTTTTTATCCTTATATAACCCATGGGCTTCCATTGGTTCCGCGATGATTTCACGTACGGTCGACCTGGGGTTCAGCGAGGCGTAAGGGTCTTGGAAAATCATCTGCATCTTGCCGTAAAACGACCGCTTCTCCTTTTCCGTCAAAGTGTGGACATTTTTCCCGCTATAGGATACTTCTCCCTCTGTTGCTTCGTATAGTCCGATGATGGTCCGGCCGGTAGTGGACTTTCCACAACCGGATTCCCCGACGAGTCCAAAGGTTTCACCTTTATAAATGTCAAAAGAGACGTTGTCCACTGCCTTCAGCACTTTCCCTTTATCAAGGGTGAAAAATTTTTTCAGATTATTGACTTCCAGAAGCTTTTGACTATTCACGATGCATCCCCCGTCTCCTGCCAGTAGCGTCTTGCTGCACAGAGTTCCTTTTCATAATAGGTCCCTTCGAGTGTGATGATTTCAATCGTCTTACCAGTATTAGGCGAATGGATCATCTGGCCATCACCGTAATAAATGCCAACATGGTGAATGCTTCCCTTCCCTTCTTCATAAGCAAAGAATAGAAGGTCACCCGGTTTTAAATCATCAAGCGTTATATCTTCCCCTTTCTTTGCCTGGTCGCCCGCGTCCCGGGGGATCACATATCCATTTGCTTTGCACATTGAATAACTAAATCCTGAACAATCGAATCCATAACTGCTCATGCCTCCCCATAAGTAAGGGAGATCAAGGAAAGCTTCTCCTGATTTTACGATATCCACTCCATTGCCTCTTCCATCCTTAACAGCTCCGCTGGAGACACATACATTCTCACGCTCAAGATAATGTAGTCCTAATGGTGTGCGAACCATAACTCTGTTTCCGTCTTCCCGCTCAATAGGCAGGGAGGTTAAAAAACTCAGCTCAAGTTCTTTTTCCCCTTCTTCTGTGAATAAATCAGCGAATTTGCTTGTTACAATGGCAAATGGACCCGTTTCCGTCTGGGTATCCTTTTTGCTGAGCTGGACGGCAGGAACCCAGCCTGGATATCCCCTCTCGTCTTTTGAGGATGCCTGGTCCAGGACGATTACATGAGACCAGCCTTCTTTTTCTTCGAGCACCAGTACTTCCTGCCCGAATAATGCCTGCGACTGGATGCGGTTCTCATCACATAGGGCAAGTCTAGTTTCGTGTGTTAAGGAATCGAGCCATTTTTTTATGTTTACTGGATTGGATACTGCGGCTGCATCGAGTCCGCGTGCTGATTCAGGTGATGTCCAAACCGTTGCTACCGGTACATTGACTGCGGCTTTAATTTTCATATGTATTCCTCCATTTACTTTAATGAATTTGTACTGATTTAACCCCTAGACCAGGAGCGTCGGGAATGGTGATCGTTCTGCCTTTATATTGAATACCTCCTGCTATGATATCGTCTGAAAGCATCAACGGGGCATCAAAGTCAAACCTTGTGATATTCTTTTTACTTGCTGCGAAATGAGCAGCCGCCGTTATACCAAGGCGGGTTTCGATCATGCTTCCCACCATGCATTCCACCCCGCAAATTTCAGCCAGAGTGTTGATTTTATGTGCCTGATAGATTCCGCCTGCCTTCATCAATTTGATATTAATGAGATCTGCACTTCGTGTTTTCAAGACCTGAAATGCCTGCTGCGGGGTAAACACACTTTCATCGGCCATGATGGGCGTATCGACATTGTCCGTTACTTTTTTCAATCCTTCTATGTCATGTGCTGGGACGGGCTGCTCCACCAACTCGATATTCAGGTCCAGGTCTTCCATCTTTCGAATGGCGCGCACAGCCGCTTTGGCTTCCCAACCCTGATTTGCATCGAGGCGGATCTTGATCGAGTCCCCGATAACCTGCCGGATTGCCTGAATGCGTTTGATGTCTGTCCCTATTTCATCCTTTCCCACTTTTATCTTCAGAACATTAAAGCCCATCATGCTGTATAGCAAGGCATCTTCAGCCATTTCCGAAGGACTGTTCACACTGACGGTATAGTCGGTTTCCAAAGTATTGCGGTATCCGCCTAGATATTGATAGAGCGGGAGTCTGCTATGCTGGGACAGGCAGTCATAGACGGCCATATCGACAGCGGCCTTTGCACTGTGATTTCCTACCAGGATCTTATGAATATCCTGGAAAATAGATTCATGGTTTAATAAACATCTTCCCACAAGGGCCGGCTTCAGGACGTCAAGGATGGCCGATTCGATACTTTTTAGGCTGTCACCTGTAATGACCAAGGTGGGAGGGGCTTCTCCCCAGCCTGTGATCCCGTTGTCACAAACCATCCTGACACCGATTGCTTCAGCAGTATGCACTGTTCGCAGAGCCGTCTTGAATGGTGTGTGCAATGGAACTGATACGCGGAACGTTTCCAGCTGTACGATATTCATGACTCTTCAACCTCCCCTTTTATGCCGCTTTCAACGGTGAGTGTTTTCTCTACTGTATTCATTCTGCCAATTGAGCCGACCGGTATGGCGAGACAAGGAGAAGAGTGGCCGATGAGGAACCCTTTCATTGCCGGCTTATTCGCTGGCTTGATATACTCATCGAACAATTGATCCAAGGTGAGGGACTCTTTTCTTTTATGGGGTCCGCAGTTTTTGAAATCCCCTATGATGATTCCTTCTGCATCCTTGAATTTCCCCGCCATCTTTAACTGGTTCAGCATGCGGTCAACTTTATACGGCTCTTCATCAATATCTTCTATGAAGAAGATTTTCCCTTTCGTATCCACTTCATATTCAGTCCCCAGTGTACTGACTAATAGTGTCAGGTTGCCTCCGATGACCGGACCGCTTGCTTTACCCTCCATTACAGTGTGAAGAGGAGCGGATTTATGAGTAAACTCAACATCCTTTGATTCAAAAAGCTGCCCGAAAGACTGCTTGGTTAACTCATGAACATCCGGTAAACCGACATCCGAGCTCAGCATTGGTCCATGAAATGTCACGAGGCCGGTTTTTTGGTGAATGGCTGTATGTAGAAAAGTAATATCACTATATCCCCAAAAAATCTTTGGGTTTCTTGCAATCAGCTCATAGTCAAGCTTTGACACGAGCCGCCCTGTCCCATATCCGCCGCACGCACAAATAATTCCATTGATAGTTGTATCCGAAAACATAGTATGTATATCTTCTGCCCGCTCTTCATCCGTCCCTGCTAAATAGCCATATTTGTTGTGAACCGAAGAGCCAACCTTCACGACAATCCCCATTCCTTCCAGAAACGTTATCGCTTTTTCCAGTGCTTCTTTTTTAGGCGGACTTGCCGGAGCAATGATCCCGACTGTATCTCCTTGCTTCAGCTTTGTAGCTTTTATGGTCATCATTCTTCACCCCTTTATTTAGAAAAAGAGGGAGGAGACTCTTAAAAAGAGCCCTCTCCACTCCATTTTTACTCAACTTATTTTTTATCTGCCCATTTTAATTCCATGTATCCGACTGGATGGCGAACGATCCCTGAAACATCTTCGTTTTGTAAGTATACGTAGTTATAGAAGTGAATAGGAATGATCGGCATATCTTCCATCAAAATCTTCTCTGCTTTATACATTAATTCAAAGCGTTTCGCTTCGTCTGCTTCATTTTTCGCCTGCTTGATCAAATTATCATACTCTGCATTGCTCCAGGCTGTACGGTTCATGGAATGACCCGTCTGGAAGTTTTCAAGGAAGTTGATCGGATCCCCGTAGTCAGCAAGGAAAGAGCTTCGTGATAGTTGGAACTTGCCAGCTTTTTGCTCATCCTGGAATACATTCCATTCCATATTCGCTAATTTCACATCCACACCCAGGTTCTCTTTGAACATTTGTTGAAGTGCTTCGGCGATTTTTTGGTGAGTATCACTTGTGCTGTAGGTCAAGGTGACTTCAGGAAGCTTGTCATAACCCTCTTCTTCCAATCCCTTTTCGAGCAGTGACTTTGCTTCTTCGATATTTGTTTTTACCAGGTTACCGCTTGTTTCGCGGAAGTCATTACCGGACGGATCATTGAATCCGCTTGATACGAAACCATATGCCGGCTTTTCTTTATTCTTCGTTACGAAGTCGACCATTTGCTGCTGATCGACAGCCATGGCAAATGCTTTACGGATGTTTTTGTTCTGGAACGGTTCTTTTTCCAAGTTGAAACGGTAGAAATAGGTACCCGCCTGATCCTCAACGTTCACTTTACCTTCCTCGAACAGTTGTTTACTCAAGTCAGCAGGTACATCTGACGTATCAAGTTCACCTGTTTTATACAATTGATAATCGGTATTCGAATCATTGACCATTGCCCAATTCACCTTGTCCAATTTAACGGAGTCTGCATCCCAATACTGCTCATTCTTTTCCATCACGAAGTGGCTGTCATGCTCCCACTCTGTTAATTTGAATGCTCCATTCGCTACAAACGTATCCGCTTCTGCAAACCATTCAGGGTTTTCCTTTGCCACTTTTTCATTGATCGGGAAGAAAGCGGGATTGGAAATGACACTCAAGAAGTATGCTTGCGGGCTTGTAAGCGTCACTTCAAACGTTTTCTCATCCACAGCTTTGACCTTCACTTCATCTGCTGAGCCGTCACCATTATTGAAAGCTTCTCCGCCCTCGATGAAATAACCAAGGAAGGCAGCCGGCGACCCTGTTTCCGGATTTAATAATCGTTTCCACGCGAATACAAAATCACCCGCGGTTACATCATCGCCGTTAGACCATTTAGCATTGTCGCGGATATGGAATGTGTATACTTTCCCATCTTCAGAGACATCCCATTTCTCGGCCATGGCGCCTTCAGGCTCATGATCTGCGTTCAAGCGTGTCAATCCTTCCATCAAATTGTTTAACGCTGTCCATGAATAGGAATCAAATCCGATAGGCGGGTCAAATGATGTCGGTTCAGCACCATTGTTTAAGTGCAGTACCTTTTCCCTGCTTTCCTTACTGTCCTTGCTGCCTTCTTCTTTCCCGGCATCCTGTGTCGCAGTACATGCAGCCAATACAAATAGAAGTAAACCCATTAAACATAACGATCCTACCTTTTTCATCTTTCTCCCCCTCATTGTTTTTTTCTATCACTCTATCAGCGTATAGTTAAACTGATAGTTGAAAGCATCACTTTTGCCCGCGGATCCTGAAGCCAGCAATCTACGTGATGGTCATTGGATAGCGTTGTCTTAACCGGATAGACACGGTCGCAGACTTCCATGGCCATATCGCAGCGGGCGGAGAACGGGCACCCTGCCGGAGGCGAAAATAAATCCGGCGGTGATCCGGATATTGGTGTAAGAGCCGCTCCATCAAGATCCAGCCGCGGCACCGATTTTAACAGCCCTTGTGTATAAGGGTGCTGAGGCTTATAAAAGATCTCTCTTCTTGTACCTTCTTCAACGATTTTCCCGGCATACATGACCGCAATGCGGTCTGCAACCTGGGCCACCACACCTAAGTCGTGTGTGATCAGTATGATAGAAACGCCAGTTTTACGCTGGACTTCTTTGAAAAGCTCCAGAATTTGGGCTTGAATCGTAACGTCCAGCGCAGTGGTCGGTTCATCCGCTATCAGGACATCCGGCTGACAGACGAGGGCCATCGCAATCACGATACGCTGTCTCATCCCGCCGCTGAACTGGTGAGGATACTGTTTCAAACGTTCCTCGGGATGAGGAATTCCTACCAGATTGAGCATCTCAACGGCTTTCTTGGATGCTGCTTTCTTTGGAATATTCTCATGCTGCAAAATGCCCTCCATAATTTGTTCCCCAATCGTAAGAGTTGGGTTCAGGGCCGTCATGGGATCCTGAAAAATCATGGAGATATCTTTTCCCCGCACATTTCGCATCTCTTTTTCTGATAACTTCAGTAAGTCCTGTCCTTTAAATAGAATGGATCCCTCTGTTATCCTTCCTGGAGGATTCGGAATGAGCCTCATGATGCTCTGAGAGGTCACGCTTTTTCCACACCCGGATTCCCCGACGATGGCAAGAGTTTCCCCTTTGTGCAATTGAACATTCACTCCCCGGACTGCCTTTACTTCCCCTCCATATGTAGCAAAGGATACATGCAGATCATGAACGGATAGTACAGTGTTTTTCATAGATGATTACCTCCTCAGCTTAGGATCTAGAGCATCCTGAAGCCCGTCACCTAACACGTTAAATGAAAACATCGTCAACGAAATAAATAATGCCGGGAAGAAAAGACGCCACCAGTAACCTGACAGAATCGTAGATAATCCATCATTGGCCATAACGCCCCAGCTTGCATAAGGTGCCTGGATCCCCAGACCGAGAAAGCTTAAGAATGCTTCTGCAAAAATGGCACTGGGCACCGTCAGCGTCATCTGGACGATGATCGGTCCCATCGTATTCGGCAGCAGATTCTTCCGGATGATCCTGGCAGTTTTTGTTCCAAACGTTTTTGATGCCAGGATGAATTCATAATTCTTGATTTGAAGCACCTGCCCGCGTACAATCCTCGCCATTCCGATCCAGCCTGTCACGGTCAATGCCACAATGATGGTAGACAAGCCGGGGCCCATCACGACCATCAATAAAATGACAACCAGTAAGTAAGGAAGTCCGTATAGAATTTCAACGATACGCATCATCACGTTATCCGTTTTTCCGCCTTTGTATCCGGCAACTCCCCCATAGATGATACCAATCACAAAATCAATCAATGCGGCCATGAAACCGACAAACAGAGAAATGCGTGCGCCGTACCAAGTCCTTGTAAACACATCCCGTCCTAAATCATCCGTCCCGAACCAGTGCTGGCTCGAAGGCGGAAGGTTCTGGTTCGCCAGTGTCTGTTTCGTCACATCGTGCGGGGAGATGATAGGACCAATGACAGCCATGAAGATCAACAGAATCAAGAAGACGAATCCCAGCATCGCCAATTTATTCTTTAAAAGGCGTATCCATGCATCCTGCCAGTAGGAAAGGCTTGGCCTTACAACAGCTTCAGCTTCTTCCTTATTTTTCTTTTTTGGAATGAACCATTCGTCCAATGCTTCGTCAGGCATCTTAGAATGTTGATGTTGTGGTGCCCCCATTATTTCGCCTCCTTCTTATGCAGTTTGATGCGCGGGTCCAGGAAGCCGTATGCTAAATCAACCAGGAACAGCATGACAATCAAGAATGCACTATAGAAGACGGTCGTTCCCATAATGACCGGATAGTCACGCTGGTTGATACTCTCTACAAAATATTTTCCCATCCCCGGGATGGCAAAGATTTGTTCAATGACGAACGTCCCCGTCAGAATGCCGGCCGCCAGGGTGCCCAGGACGGTCACTACCGGAAGCAGGGCATTACGCAGTGCATGCTTGATGACAATCTTGAAGGGGGATAAACCTTTAGCCCTGGCAGTACGGATATAGTCCTGTGTAAGAACCTCCAGCATGCTTGAACGTGTCAAACGAGCAATGATCGCCATCGGACCGGTGGCTAATGCAAGCGTCGGAAGGATCATATGCTTCCAGCTTGTCCATGTGGCCACCGGCAGGATTTGCCAGTTTACAGCCACCTGTTGAATTAACATCGTCGCCATGACAAAGTTAGGGATTGAAATCCCCAATACCGCAAAGGTCATTGCCATGTAATCGATCATCCGGTTATGCCGGAGGGCAGCCAATATACCAAGTATGATTCCTGACAATACAGCAATAACCAGGGTGATCATCCCTAATTCGAAGGAAATCGGGAAGCCTCTCCCTAATAAATCATTAACGGTTTGAGAAGGCTGTGTGATCGAAGGACCGAAATCCAATGTAACGAGTGATTTTAAATAAAGAGCGTATTGAACCAATAATGGTTCATCAAGATGATAGTGCGCTTCCAGATTTTTTTGAACCATTTCACTTGTGTTTCTCTCTTCGTTGAATGGCGACCCCGGAATGGCATGCATCAGGAAAAAGGTAAGAGTGACAATCAGCCACAATGTGATGACCATGGCCATAAGCCTTTTTAACAAATATGTACCCATCAGTTTTCACACTTTCTAACAGAATGTAGTTTTCATCGCCAGTTCGGTCATCACGACCATCGCCCGGTAAGCTTCTAATATATCTTTTGCCTGAAAACGGACAGTCGTTGTGCCTGGCTCAAGGACAGTGCCGGGCATGATGCTCGCCCATTCTGCCTGTCCATAGTTGGCAAACTCGATCCGGAGAACCGGGTTATCAGGCGGTACGAGCGGCTTTACATTCTTGCGGTTTAAAAGAGCTTGTTCCGTTTTTTCTTTTAATAATGTTTGTGCTTTAGCAGGGGTCAAGCTTTTGGCAACAGAGCGGGAGATTGTTTCCTTTACAACAGCGGTCGTCACGTTCGGTATGAGGCTCTCCGCTTCAAGGGCCGCTTGATCGTCTCCAGCCACAAGCAGGACAGGGACACCATAATGCCCGGCAACATATGCATTGAATCCCATTTCACCTATGGCTGTATCATTTATGTACATATGCCTGACACCGAAAATCATCGAATGCGACATCACACCCTTCATCGAGGCCCTTGCATGATAGCCAACAAAAAAAGCACCTTGGAACGTCTCATCCAGCCCTTGTACCATAGAGAATGGCTTTACGCCGCCAGATATCAACTTCGTTTCAGGGTGCAGCTTTTCAATCAACAGATTGTTCATTTGAGAATGGCTGTCATTGACCAACACATTGCTGCAGCCGCTGTCAAAAGAAGCCTGGATGACAGCATTGGCTTCTTCTGTCATGATGATTCTTCCTCGTTCGTAATTATGCTTCGTCGAATCCACATGAGTATGATCAACCAAACCCGTGATTCCTTCCATATCCACTGACATGTAGATATTCATATACATATCACCTCCTTTACGAATTAATAGTTTAAATTTTCTCACTATTATAGGTATTATTTCAGAATATTTCAATAACATTTCAATTAAAAAGGAATATATTCCTAGATTTTAATAATACAGGAAATTAGACTTACTTATTTTATGTCTTCTGTTTGGATTGAGTAATTTGGAACTATGTTGTTGTGGAATAACACTCTAGGTTACCTGCATATTTTTGTTTTCTTGGTCATTCTGATTCCTTATACTTAGTTGAAATGATCATTTCCATAATTTATACAACGCATCTTTTCTCCTATGAAACAAAACTAAAAAACACTATATAAAGACGAACAATTTCAGTGTAGTCTCTTAATACCGCTAATGATTTCCGTGCAAGACTTCGCTTTCCGCGGGTAGCCCGTGAGCCTCCTCGTCGCGTTCGCTCCTGTGGGGTCTCACATAAGCTACTCTTCCCGCAGGAGTCTTCGTCTTGCACTCCAATCAACCGCTGGAAAGTGCTAAAATCACTTTACATATTAAAAAAAACTAAAAACCCGAACTAATTCGCCTACTGAAAAGCAAATTAGTTCGGGTTTTACTTAGACTAAAAAACTTTTGTCCCAGCCTCAAGCCCAACAATGTTTCTACGAAGCCTTTTGTTCTTTAAATACAATTTGCGACTCCCTTTTTCGGACCGTATTGAAAAATACATTCAGGACAATGGCTGTCAGGCTCCCTGCCACGATTCCATTATCCGTCAGGATCCTGATGCCCGATGGCATTTGAGCAAATAGTTCGGGAACCGCTGTGACTCCTAATCCCATCCCGATTGAGCATGCAATGATCAGCAGGTTTTCCTGGGAAGAGAAATCCACATGACTGAGCATCTTAATGCCATACGCGATGACCATTCCGAACATGGCGACCATTGCACCGCCGAGAACAGGTGCCGGGATGATAGTGGTCAATGCCCCTATTTTGGGAACAAGCCCGAGGATCACAAGGAAGAATCCGGTTAAATAAATGATGTGATTTTTCTTTACTCCCGAAAGCTGGATAAGTCCAACATTCTGTGAATAGGTGGTATAAGGGAAAGCATTGAATATGCCGCCGAGGACGATGGCCAACCCTTCCGCCCGGTAGCCTCTTGCCAAATCCTTTTCAGCTACCTCTTTTTTACATATATCTGCTAAGGCAAAGTACACACCTGTTGATTCGACTAGGCTTACCATCGCCACCAGAATCATCGTCAATATGGCCGAAAGTTCAAATGTCGGCATCCCGAAGTAAAAAGGCTGAGCCATATGGAACCATGCAGCGCTTCCTACTTCACCGACATCGACCATCCCCATAAAGGATGCAGCGACAGTACCGATCACCAAACCTGCCAAAATCGAAATTGAGCGGATGAATCCTGTGAAGAACTTGTAAAGAACTAAAATGATCAAAAGTGTACCGAATGCCAATGACAGATTCGTCAAGGAACCGAAATCTGCACTGCCCTGACCGCCAGCCATATTGTTCATGGCCACGGGAATCAGGGTGATCCCGATGATGGTCACAACCGAGCCCGTAACGACAGGGGGAAAAAATCGAACCATCTTGCCAAAGTACTTACTGATAAGAACCACGAACACCCCAGAGACAAGGATGGAGCCGTAAATGGCTGATATGCCGTACTGACCTCCGATGGCAATCATCGGACCTACGGCTGTGAAGGTACAGCCCAGCACGACAGGAAGGCCGATACCGAAGAAGCGGTTTTTCCATACTTGGAGAATCGTTGCAATCCCGCACATCAAGATATCAATCGACACAAGATACGTGAGCTCTTCCCCTGACAGACCCAATGCCCCTCCTACGATTAACGGAACAATGACAGCTCCTGCATACATGGCCAATACATGTTGAATTCCCAAGGATACGTTTTTCATGATAGATTCGCCTCCGCTGCTTTATCTTCTTTAAATTTAATACGCCCAGCTTCCAAAGACTCGATTTCTGCCAATGAATCAACCCGGTAGCCTTTCTGTCGGAGGTTTCCCCCTCCATCCTGAAAGGATTTTTCTATGACGATACCAACACCGGCAACCTCCGCACCGGCTTTTTCTGCAAGGTCGATTAGGCCCCAGGCAGCCTGTCCATTTGCTAAAAAGTCATCAATGATAAGAACTCTATCACCTTCATGTATGTATTTGCCTGATACAGAAATTGTATTCTCTTCCTTCTTCGTGAAGGAATACACCTTTGAAGTGATCAATCCTTCCGACTGTGTAAGGGATTGGCGTTTGCGTGCAAAAATCATCGGAACCCCAAGCTTAAGTGCAGCCATCAGTCCCGGAGCAATACCCGAAGATTCAATGGTCAATACCTTTGTAATCGATTCATCCCCGTATCTTCCAGCGAATTCTTCGCCAATTGCATCCATCAATTGGGGATCTACTCCATGGTTTAAAAACGAATCCACTTTCAAGACAGAATCCGAAAGTACGACTCCCTCTTCACGAATTTTCTTTTTTAATAAATCCATTTATTCCTGCTCCCTTCAGACTCGTTTCTGATATAATCCTAATAAAAAAACCTAAAGACCATCGTACTCATAGACTGAGTGAACAATGATCTTTAGGTATAGTGAAAAAGGCAAAGAAAGCCACACAAATATCCCTGTAATCCATCGCTCACCCATAGTCGAACGATTTACGGTCATTCGGTAGAAACTTGCAGGCCTTATCCCCGCGATTATATGAGTGAATGTTTAGTTGATTACCGTTAGTATAAAGGGTATGTATGTGGTTGTAAAGAAAAACCCCATACATTCTAATGAAAATTTAAGTTTTTGTTCGTGTTTTAACCATGATTACTTTCCTGTTATTTGATTGCACACCTATTAGGACCGATTTCCATTTCACGCTGCTTGTCATCATCAGGGGTTATCTTACCCATATTGGTTTCCCTGATTTCCTGATATGCATTCGGCTGGGGTGGAAGGTCCTCACTGACTGCTTTCCTGAACTCACTTTCATACTCGATGTTCAAACCATGATTTTCTTTGTACAAAACCCCCAGCTTCTCAGCGACGCTGCCGTCTTCATTCATTTCCTTAATCGTCATGAAATGGGCCGGAAGCACGGTTAAGTCAGCGTCTAAAGGCTTATATTTCTCATACAAAGTGTTACGCAGATCATCAGCCCAGTCACCGGCTTTACCTGCAAGATCCGGACGTCCAATCGAGTCGATAAACAAGATGTCGCCCGTCAATAAATAAGAGTCATCAATTATCAGGGAGGTACTGCCGATGGTGTGGCCAGGAGAATATAATGGATGGATGGTAATCACTGCATCGCCAATTTCGATGTCATTCCCTTCTACCAGCGGGGTGAAGTCAAATGTCACTTCCTCAGCATCCTTAGGAGGAAGAAAATACTCACCACCGGAAGATTCGGCCAATTTTCTGCCTCCGGAAATATGATCCGCATGCAGATGGGTATCAATCAGGGCTTTGATTTTCTGGCCTTTTTCATTTGCAAAGTTTTCAAATACTTCTGTCATTCTGGTTGTATCCACCACAGCCGCTTCTCCATTAGATTCAATAAAGTAGGACAGACAGCCTTTCCCTATTCGTACAAATTGATAAATCGTGCCGCCACTCTTTAAATCACCGACTTTGATCGGCTCTAAATGTTCACTCCAAGCTTGCATGCCGCCCTCAATGGAATAAACATTATCATAGCCGTGTCCGGCAATTTGTTCCGCTGCTTTTTTTGAAGAGTTTCCTTTTGAACAAATCACATAGATTGGTTCATCTTTTGGTAAATGATCAACAATAGGATCAATACCGTCCACCAATTCAGTATAGGGGGTATTGAGAACTTCAATAGATCTCCCTTCAACTTTCCAATCATTAAAATCTCCCTTTTTTCGGACATCAAGAATGAACGCTTTTTCATTTTTTATGACTTTTTGTGCTATTTCTTTTACTGATATTGATTTTACAGACACGAGAAAAACCTCCTTGATGGTAAATATTCCTGAAACGTTATGTTGTGCAGACATCAGCAGAAACCAAATTTTTTACCAGGGAACAAAAGTTGAAATAAAAAAAAGGAATGCATATAAAAGTAGCATTCCCTTTAACCATGGCATTATTAAAATCTATTCTCACAAAAATCCCGCTTTCATTTAAAATTCCTCACTCTTCGGCAATTTCAGATGTGTGATATAAACCGGTGTCCAATTCCCCGGTCACTTTACTCGTAATTAATCCCGATGTCATGGCCCCGCTGACATTCACAGCAGTCCGCCCCATATCAATCAGCGGTTCTACAGATATCAGAAGACCTGCAAGCGCGATGGGAAGGTCCATGGCAGATAATACGAGAATGGCGGCAAAAGTGGCTCCTCCACCGACACCCGCAACTCCGAATGAGGATATGGCTACTATCAGGATAAGGGTCGAAATGAACGAAGGAGTCAATGGATTGATCCCGACAGTCGGTGCAATCATGACAGCAAGCATGGCAGGGTAGACTCCTGCACATCCATTTTGGCCAATCGACAGTCCGAATGATCCAGAAAAGTTGGCGATCCCATCTGAAACGCCCAGCTTTTTCGTCTGAGTATGAATGTTCAACGGCAGGGTACCTGCACTGGATCTCGAAGTGAAAGCAAACGTTAAAACGGGAAATACTTTTTTCACATACGTTACAGGGTTCAGTCCTGAAATTGTCAACATAATCAGATGAATGACAAACATGATGAGCAATGCAATATAGGAAGCCACTACAAATTCACCCAGCTTGGTGATGGCATCGAAATCACTTAAAGCCACCGTCTTTGCCATAATCGCCAACACCCCATATGGAGTAAGCCTCAATACCAATGTGACGACTCTCATGACAACGGAATAGACGGAATCGACCATTCTTTTAAAAAACGAAGCAGCTTCCGGATCTTTTCTTTGAGCTCCAAGATAAGCGACTCCTATAAAAGCAGCAAATATGACGACTGCAATCGTTGACGTAGCACGCTGACCTGTAAAGTCATAGAACGGATTCGCAGGGAGCAGTTCGAGTATTTTCTGCGGGTAGCTCTGTCCTTCCAGGGCCGAAGCCCGTTCTTCCAGCTGTTCCCCTCTAGCCGATTCTGCGTCACCTTGTTCGATCTGGATGGCTTCCAGATCAAATGCTGCAGTCGTCGCAATTCCTACAGCCGCCGCAACGGCCGTCGTTCCAACCAGCAGGCCGAGTATCAACACAGAAATCCTCCCCAGATTGTGGGATTGTTTCAGCTTAGTAAAAGCAGAAATGATCGATATAAAAACCAGAGGCATGACAATCATTTGCAGAAGCTTTATATAGCCGCTGCCAACGATATTATACCACTCGATCGACTGAAGTAAATTTTCATCACCGGGATCATACAACCACTGCAGGATGAAGCCAAATACGATGCCGAGACCAAGAGCAGTGAACACCCTCTTAGAAAACGAAACCTTCCTTTTTTGTAAATAAATTAAAACACCAATAAGAACAATAAACATCAGAAGATTCAACAACACGACCCAAACATTCATCATAAAACCTCCTTTTTCCGGGATGTAATGACTTGCTGGCCAAAGGCTTAATGTATTGTATGATGCATATGAACAAGATATGATGGAAAAAGCCCGCCACTCTAACGCGTTAATGCATCGAGGGACGGGCCTTCTTGATCATTCAACTGAAATAGCGGTGATAGAGTGATTTTGCTTCCGTTACATCTTTTGTTCCATGGATGAGTGCGCGCCCGTCCCGAAATAGGACAATACGATGCTTGCCCGTTTTACAGGCAATAAGATATGCATTCTTCTCGACACGTTCCATGTGGTATTCCATCTGGTCTGCCAAACGTTCAAGGTCCACCGCTTCCGTTCGTGCTGGACGGATCTGGACAGCATCCCTTCCGCATAATACGGCCGATTTAAGCTGGTTTTCATATTGAAGGTATGGGTAGCGGGGGTTCTCACCGCAAGAAGGGCAGTTCGGTTTCTTCAACGCACGGACATTGACAGAGCTGTGTTCATTTCTCCACACATCGAATGATGTAAGGGTGTGACGGACTGCATTCAAGTCCCCTGTCAATATTTTTAATGCTTCAGAGACTTGATAGGAAACCACCATTGATACAGCAGGTGAGATGATTCCTGATGTATCACATGTCATACTTTGAGAAGGAATGGTCTCCATCATGCAAGTCAGGCAAGGTGTCATCCCGGGGATGAAGGTATGGGTAATTCCATAGCTGCCTGCGCATCCGCCGTATATCCATGGTATGTCTCTCTTAAAAGATACATCATTGATCAGCAGTCTGGTATCAAAGTTATCTGTGCCGTCAATGATGAGATCCACGTCTTTTGTCATTCTTAGTAAGTCATTAGGCCCGACATCCATGATATGTGCTTCGATTTCAACTTCTGAATTGATTTTTCTCAATTGTTTCTTAGCAGCAGCAGCCTTAGGGAGCCGCACTGATGCATCCTTCTCAGTGTATAGCTGCTGCCTTTGAAGGTTGCTCCATTCCACATAATCACGGTCAGCAATCGTCAGTTTACCGACTCCTGCCCTGACAAGTGCTTCTGCGTTTCCTGCACCAAGTGCTCCCGCCCCGACCACAAGCACATGCTTGGAAGAAATACTTTTCTGGCCGCTTTCTCCAATCGGGGCAAATAACTGTTGTCTGGAATACCGTTCATTCATCAGCTGACGATACCCTCCATCGGGCTGCTTGCCGAAGCATAAGGCTTTTTGGGGATCCTGCCTGCTTCAAACCCCAATCGTCCTGCTTCAACAGCTAGCTTCATCGCACCCGCCATTTTAATGGGATCTCCCGCTGCGGATACAGCGGTGTTCAATAGTACACCATCCGCACCAAGTTCCATTGCATAGGCCGCATCCGCAGGAGAACCGATGCCTGCATCGACGATCACAGGCACTGTTGATTGCTTGATAATGAACCGTAAATTGATAGGATTTACTATACCCTGCCCTGAACCGATGGGAGAAGCACCCGGCATGATGGCGTGAGCACCCGCTTCTTCCAATCTTCTTGCAAGCACGACATCATCTGACGTGTATGGAAGAACCGTAAACCCTTCTTTCACAAGTTCTTCCGTCGCCTTTAATGTTTCAATAGGATCGGGAAGGAGTGTTTTCCCGCATCCGATGACCTCCACTTTGATCATGTCACACAATCCTGAAGCCCTTGCAAGTTTTGCATGCCTTACCGCTTCCTGTGCGGTTTTGGCCCCAGCTGTATTGGGAAGGAGTGAATATTTTTCTTGGTCCAGCTGTTCCAGTAGGTTTGGCTGACTTTCTTCAAATATATCCATCCTTCTTACAGTAAACGTCAGAATTTCCGTTCCTGATTCCTCTACTGCTTTTTTCTGTGTGTCAAAATCAGGATATTTACCTGTCCCCAGTAATAACCGTGATTTAAACTCATATTTTCCTATCTTTAACACTTCATCCGCCTCCTACGAAATGAACGAATTCAATAGAATCCAATTCTTTGATAGTCTTTGTGTCATATTTTTCTTTCTCTGTGATATTCCCATTCACTTCTACAATGAGAATACGTTCACTCAATGAATAGTGATTCACAAGGTCTGTTAAGGTCGACAGTGTATCTGGAATTTGTACAATCTGACCGTTAATTCTTACTTTCACTTTTCAACATCCTTTCATCAATATCACCCAGCCTGAAGAGAGGGGATATTTCCTTTCCTTCCATCAATTCAGCCATCATGATCCCTGTCAGGGGTGCCAGCAGAATTCCATTCCGGTAATGTCCTGAAGCGACCGACAGACCTTTCCAACCTGGCACTCTCCCTATTTTTGGAGCAGTCCCTGCCGTTTTCGGCCTGACTCCGGCCCAGGCTTTTTCCCAACGCCCATATATAAGATCCGGGAGAAGTTCAATGGCTTTATTCATTAATCCGTTGAGTCCCCCCACTGTAATCGATTCATCAAACGTATATGGGTGTTCAGTGGCACCAACCAAAAGGTGATTCCCTTGTTTTGGAACAAGATAACAGCCTTCTGTGAAAATCGTCCTTTTAATTTTTGGAGCTTCCAGAACGACAGAGAAACACTCTCCTTTGACAGGATACCCGCTGATATCGACCCCTGCAGTACTCAAAATCTCGCCGCTCCAGGCTCCGCCCGCGACAATGACCTCACTCGAGTAATAGGTATCATGCCGCGTCATGACCCCGTTGCAGCTGCCGTCGTCCCGAAGTAAACCGATCACTGGGGAGAAATCTTTCAGTTCTGCACCCAGCCGCACTGCAGAACTTGCCAGTGAAAGAGTGAGCTTCTGTGCAGACACATTACCGTCTTTGTCTGCATAGAGTCCTCCCTTATTCCGCTTTGATAATCCTGGTTCAAGTCTTGACACTTCTTCTTCAGGAAGCCACACTGCATCTTTACTTACATCTGCCAGCCTCAGTAAAGCGCTTTGATCCGAATCAGTGAATGCGAGCTTGATCATTCCATTTTGAGTGAATTCAAAGTCAATTCCGCTTATTTCCCGTAATTCTTGCGAGAGTGCAGGAAACATATCCCGGCTCTTGATGGCAGCCTTCAATAGTTCTTCATTGTCATTGAACTCAGTATGAACACCGAGCATCCCGGCAGCAGCCGAAGAAGCCTTATGACCGATTTTGCCCTTTTCGAGGATCAGCACCTTTTTCTTTCTTTTTGTTAATTGATAAGCGATTGAGCATCCGATCACTCCGGCTCCTACAATGATGACGTCATAAACCTTTTTCAACATTCCTCACCCCTGTCAAGCTGTATTCGATATTCTTTTGCCGATCTTACCGGATCCATTGCAAGGAATATCCCGGATAGGACGGCTATACCGGCAGCACCTGAATCGATGATATCCTCTACATTTCCTGGTTTTATGCCACCGATTGCTATGACAGGGACATTGACGGCATTGACTAGTTCCTGGATTTTCATCGTTCCCGTGCCTGGCTTGCCTGCTTTGGAGGGGGTGATGAATACATTACCATATAAAAGGTAATCCGCTCCTTTCTCCTGTAGATATATCCCTTCATCTATCGAGTGAACGGATGCCCCAATTGTCATGAAAGGGAACTTCTTTTTAACCTCTGAAGCTCTTAAACTATGGTGAGAAAGATGTGCACCTCCAGCCCCTTCTACAACTGCAACATCCACTCTGTCGTTGACGATTATCCTGTCTGCCGGAAAGCCTCCTCGTACTAATTTTCTTAGCGCCGTATCTATTTCGCGTGCTGTCCAGCTCTTTTCCCTGATATGTAGAAAATCGACGTACGGCTCAATAGTCAAGGAAATGCGGATCATTTCTTCTATTCCTTGTTGACCGGTTGTAATAGCGTGAAGCTGCTTCTTCATTAAATCGCCTCCTTCCTAACCCTGATAACGTACATCCTCAACAGGAAAAATCGGATATGTACCCGAAGCATAGTAACTGATCATCACCATGGCCATGATCACTACTAAAAACAATCCATCTACCTTCGAAAAACCGATGTGGTAGAAATATGTCCTCTTCCCGCTGCCGGAGAAGCGTTTAGCCTCCATGGCCACAGCAATCCGATGCGCACGCCTGATGCTTTGTGCAAGAAGCGGAAGAGCGTAAGACCGGAATGTGAAAAAAGCTCCGCCTACACCATTTTTGTGATTAACCACCCGGACTTTCACCGCATTGCGGATGGTTACGAATTCTTCTGCAATGATCGGCAGCAGCCTGAACCCCGCCATGAAGCTGTAAGCGTATGCAGGTTTCAGTTTCAATTGCTGCATCAATGAATAGAACAGCATGACCGGACGGGTGGAAAGCGTGAACAACAACCCCAGCAAAGCAAAAACGAAGGCCCTGAAACCTATGTGGAGACCCCGGTAAAAGCTTTCTTCTGAAATCTGGATGAGTCCCCACTTCACCCAGATGACGTCTCCTTTACCAAACATAATCATCGAAGATGCCGTAGAGGCGAACACAAGGATGAAAGGCAGCAAAAGGAGGGATTTGACTTTCACATTATGACCGGAGAACAACCAGAATAATAAGAAGGAAAAAGCAGTTAAATAAACAAGCATATTCAATCGATGGATCAGCAAAATCAAGATAAACAAGATGACCATGATGATGAGTTTGAGGCTTGGATTGATTCGATACAGCCACGTCTCCTTCGAGACGAAATCGAAGTTCATAGGATCCCCTCCTTGGCTTCATGCGGTCTGTAACACAGTTCATCCTTCACCAATTCACCTTCTTCGATCGTCCATATCCTGTTGGAAACGAACCTTGCAATATTCTCATCATGCGTCACCATGAGTATGGTAGAACCATGAAGCTGGAACTCCTTCATCATCTCCAGCAGCTGAAAGGTATTTGCCGCATCCTGTCCGAACGTGGGCTCATCCAACAGAATGATATCCTGACTGATTGAAATCGAAGCAGCAACACTCAGCCGCCGCTTTTGCCCCATGGATAACTGATATGGATGCTGATGGCGATGTTCTTCCAGATTGAACCGGTGCAGAATGTCTTTTACTTTTTCCTCCATCAATTCACCGCTGCTATTTTTCTGTTTCAGGCTGAATTCAATTTCATCAAAAACGGAGTTAGCAACGAATTGAAACTCAGGATTCTGAAAAACGAATGTACAACGTTCAGGAGTTTTTTGTTGTTGAACCTCATGACCAAATAGTTCGTATCTCCCTGTCGTTTTAATAAATTGCATCAAACCGTGGAGAAAGGTGGACTTACCTGCCCCATTCCTTCCCAGGATCGAAATCCATTCCCCTTTTCTGACAGAAGCACGGCCGATCGTTAATTTAGGATGTTTATTAAGATATCCCTTGAAATGTTCAAGCTCCATGGCCAATTCGCCCGGCAGCTCATCTTTAGTCGGAAGGGGAAATGACTCTATATACTCCTCCCATGCTCCCGGATACCATACTCCATCTTCCTTGATGACTTCTTTGTTTTCTTTTATAACTTCTTCAGGTTTTCCATCGGCAAGTATTTCTCCATGCTTGTTAAAGAGGATGATCCGGTCGACTAAGTCGACTACGTGCTCCAGTTTATGTTCAACGATCACCACCGTTTTATCCTTGCTGATATGTTTGATCGTTTCCCAGATTTCCACTGTACCTGCCTCATCCACCAATGCAGTTGGTTCATCTAAAAATAACGTGTCCGGCTCCATCGCGAGTACTGCTGCAATGGCAAGCCGCTGTTTCATTCCCCCTGACAGTTCGGAAATCCGGGTATGCGGATGCGGCAGGCATAATCCCACTTTCTGCAGGAGCCTCCGTATTTTATCCTCCATTTGTTCTCTGGGTACATTCAGGTTTTCAAGGACAAATGCGATTTCCTCATCCACATAAGGCATGCAGAACTGTGCATCGGGATCTTGAAATACATATCCCCAGGAGGAAGGATAAGTAATGGCGGATGCTTTCATGGGTACCTCATAAGAATGCGGGATCAAGCCGGCACATACATTGAGCAATGTGGATTTGCCGCATCCGGAAGGACCAAGCAGCAGGACCTTTTCCCCTTTACCGATTGAGAGTGACAGATCTTTAAATATGAAATTTTTTTCACCTGGGAACTTCAACCTCAGTTTTTCAATCTTCAATTCCATCCACTCCTATCTGTCAAGAGCTTCGTAATCTTCCTTTTCTGCCGGTCTGACAAGGTTTGTCACCCCCGTTTGCTCTAAAGATTTCACAAGATAGAAAGCCCCCACTCCCGCAATCAGTACAGAACCCAGCAATCTTGCCCCCAAAAATAAAACTAGATTCCAAACTGCAAGATCTCCGATATAGCCTTTGTACATATCCATCAAGATTGAACCGATTGCAGACATCACGGCAGCCAAGCTTATGATAAAGAGGCTGTTTCGCTTGTATCCTGTAACGAAAAAAACGGTTTCAGCAAACAGCCCTTGAATGATACCGAACAGCAGCACCTCAAGTCCCCACTCCGACCCCATGAGGAATTCCCCGGATGAAGCGGCAATTTCAGCGAGCAGTGCGACTCCCGGCTTACGGATGATCAGGAAAGCGACTGTCGCAGCCATGAACCACATCCCATAAATGAGCTGATCAGCATGCAGACCGAACGGCTTTATCATGTTGTACAGCGGTCCCCAAATTTTATAAATGACACCGAATCCGATTGAGAGGACAACCGTAACAAGAATATCCGTCAATCTTAACTTAGTCATTTAATTCACCTGCTTTCCCGCGTGTAACAGATGATGTTCAAACGGCCATGTCTCCAAGGAATAGGCCATTTCCCAAAATTGAAGTTCGTATATGCTGCTTATCATAAACAACTCTTTCATATTGGCTTTTTCTTCATCGGATGCCTTTTCTGCTAACTGGTCCAAACGATTGATCTGCTCTTTTACCAGTTCCCCGAACCACTCTCCGCCGTAAGCGGCAATCCACTCGCGGTAAATGGTCTCATTTGGAGAACAACATTTCAGACGCTCACCGACTTCATGGTATAGCCAATAACAGGGTAGAATTGCCGCGAGGATTTCACGAAGCCCTCCAAATTGTGCTGCCCTGTACATATGAGAAGTATACGCATATGCGGTCGGAGCAGGCTTGAACCGCTTCTTTTCTTCCTCTGTGATACCCAATTGGACTGAAAACGTTTCATGCAGGGATAATTCTGCTTCATTTGTACCCTGGGCGTGGGCTGCCATTCTTGAAGTCGTATGTAAATCTGGTGCTTTAGCGGCACCGTGCGCCTGAACCCTGGAAAAATGAGATAGATAATAGGCATCCTGCTGCACATAGTAGCGGAATTTCTCAAGTGGAAGTGTGCCGTCCCCTATCCCTTTTACAAAAGGATGATTGAAGCTTGCTTCCCAAATCTCATTCACTTCTTTCCTTAATTCTTTTGAAAATGTCATCATTGACTCTCCTTTTCCACGACGACCCATTTACAAGGGGAACAAAAAAGCCACTTTCCATTACGCAAAAAGCGAACAGAAAGTGGCTTGAAAAGGCAGTACATCAGAGAAGATATGTAACCTTCAAACACCACTTCCCTACGCTGGTCTCAACCAGATCAGGTTCAAAGGGTCTTAAAGTTACACTTTAATCTCAGCCTAAACGAAAGGCACCCCTAGTGGATCGTCATATGTAATTTTGAATTCGATGTAATCGTAACATGTCATTTTTTCTTGTCAATCTTTTTTTTCATATCCCAATACCCCGCATAGTTAAAAAAACCAACAAATACGGGTATCAGAAGCTCGATTTTTTTCTGAATGTTTTATGATAGTGTATGTTGTTATTTAAACCAGCCTTTTTCTTTGGAGTGAGTAATGGCTTCGATTCGATTTTTCACTTCTAGTTTATCGAGAATGGTTGAAATATAGTTTCGTACAGTACCTGTCTTCAGCATAAGCTCATCAGCTATTTCCTTCGTATTCTTTCCATCAGCCACAAGTTCAAGGACTTCTTTTTCCCGATCAGTCAAAGGATTTTCTTCACTGTACATATCATCCATCAGTTCAGGGGCATAGATCCTTTTCCCTTCCATGACGAGGCGGATCGAGCTTGCAAGTTCTTCACTCGGGCTGTCTTTTAATAAATAACCTTTGACACCGGCTTTTATTGCCCGCTGGAAATAGCCTGAACGTGCGAAAGTAGTCAGAATGATGACTTTGCAGCTTTCTCCTTTTAATTCTTCTGCTGCCTCCAGCCCGGTCTTCTCGGGCATTTCGATATCCATCATGCAAATATCAGGCTGCAGGCGGCGGACCAGTGACACGGCTTCTTCACCATTGCTTGCCTTACCAACAACCTCCAGATCATCCTCTAAATTAAGCAATGAGCCTAAAGCTCCAAGCATCATCCGCTGATCTTCTGCAATTACAATGCGAATCACGTCATTCCCTCCCTATCTGTTTGATCACTTTAGGAACTCTCATAATCAATGTCGTTCCATTATCAGAAATGATTTCGAGTGTTCCATTTACAAAATCGAGACGTTCTTCCATCCCTCTTAATCCGCTTCCTTTAGACAAGTCCTTGTCCTTAAGTAAACCGATGCCATTATCTTTTACCTTTATCGTCAACTCATTTTCATACTCATCAATGGTTATTTCGCATGTATCAGCTTTACTATGCTTTACGACATTTGTGACCGCTTCTTTTAGACACATGCTTAAAATATTTTCAAGAAAGAGCGAAGTATTCGGTAAATTGGATGCATCTTCTATAATCAATTCTATTTCTGCGGCTTTTAGGATCTGCTTAATCCTGACAATTTCATCTTCCAAACGGATGCCCCGCATTTGAGATACCATCGTGCGTACCTCTGTCAATGCAGTTCTGGCTGTCTGCTGCACGTCTTTCAATTCCTCTTTTGCCTGCTCGGGGTCTTTATAAATCAATTTTCTGGCTAAGTCACTTTTTAAGCCTATGAGAGACAGCTTTTGTCCTAATGTATCATGCAAGTCACGTGCAATCCGCTGTCTTTCCTCCTGCTTCACTAGCTCTGCGATCCGCTTATTAGCATCCTCAAGTTTTTCTTCGAGCCACCCTTGTTTATTGCGATTGTAGATATTAAAAGGCAGCAGAATCACACTGATCCAAATAATCAAGATAAACGGTATTTGAGAAAGGAATAGATCTTCCTGCTCAACAAATTTATAATTTATGGAAGCGGTTGTAAGCACTAAATGAATGATATACAGTGTCAAGAAAGCAATCCGGTTTTTTATATTACCGTTATAGTAAGCAATATAAAATGCAAAATAAACAAAATTAAACTGAATCGTCATCGTTATGGAAATCGCGATTAAAAAGGATGTCCATAAATAAACAGGCCATTCCTTGGACAGGAACGCAAGCCTCAAAAAGATAAAAAATAAAACAGTCAGTGTAATCCCAACAATGATTTCAATCGTTGAAGAAGATTGAAAGATAAAATAAAAAGGCAAAATACTGATAATACTCCATATATACGGGGAAATCCCTGAGCTTTTCTGAATTTTGATTAACTTATCTGGAAGATGCACAATCGATACCTCTTTTATATAAACATTTGATGTTATCTTACCATATCCCTTATCAAACTTATGTATAAAAAGCGCATACAAGTCCTTCGAGGAACAGTATACGCTTATATTAATTAAGCTCTTTTCTCATGGCGTTAATATTTCCGGTTTTGAATCGCGATCTGTTTCAACATAAGTTCATGGGATTTCTTGATGATATCTGTCAAAACATCACCTTTGTATATTCTGCCTATCTTCGTTTTTTCTTGATAATATTCTACAATTTCATCTAATTGCTGAACTGTTTCTTTTTCAATTCTAACATTCAACTGAATTCTATTACTGGTACTCATTCGCTGTAAAACCCTCCAAGTTTCTAGTGCTATAACCTGCTAGCATTTATCTATCATCATTATATCATACACTATCAATATGATACACTACCTATGTTATCAACGATTTCAGTGCAAAACAAAAAAATCTCTTTATTATTTGGACTAATTAAATTATTATAATTTTAGTTTTATACTTCCATGAGATACATTCATTTGAACCTGAAAGGAACTTGATATTATGAAAAAGAAAACTTCCTTAGTAATGTATCTTAGCTTATATCTCATATTCATTTTAGTTATTGTAAACATTTCTCAAAATGAAAGCCGATTATTATTTTCTTTCATCCTTCTTTCACCTCTACTTGCTTTATCACTCTTGGGATTCATGCATCTGTCTACCTCCCCTGATAAGACAGGAATCTTTCATGAAAAAGACAGCGAAAGTCCATATAAAAGATTGATAGACAATCATCCAGATGGCATCCTAATTCACGAAAAAGGAAAAATTTTATATGTGAATCCTATTGCTTTAAGTTACGTTGGGTATGAAGAGAAAGAGGTATTGGGTAAAACGCTATTGGATTTCACACCTGCTTCTTCACACGATAAAATCCTTCGAAGAGAAAAAGAGATTTACTCATCCAGTCAAGAAATACTGTATGAATTAACAGAATATGAACTTACCACTAAAAAGGGAGAGCCCTTTTTTATAGAATCCAAAGCGATCTCATGCCAGTTTAACGGTAAACGCTGTGTACAGCTGGTACTTAGGGATATAAATAAGCGAAAAGAACAAGAAGAATACTTGAGGGCATCCGATAAATTGGCTGCGGCAGGCCAAATGGCTGCCGGGATTGCACACGAAATCCGTAACCCCCTGACAAGTATTAAGGGGTTTGTGCAGATGCTTCGGGAGTCACCTGAAAGCACTCACTATTATGAGGTGATCTTGAATGAAATTGACCGGATAAATCAAGTGACAAATGACTTTTTATTTCTTGCCAAACCTCAGGGGAAGAACTTCATCACCAATAACTTAAATGAATTGTTATATGAGGTAATTGAGCTTATGGAGCCCGAGGCTGCACTGCATAATATTAAATGTGATCTCGCACTTCGTGAAGAAGATAATCTGATATTATGTGATAAGAATGAACTAAAGCAGGTATTCATAAACCTTATGAAAAACTCTATCGAAGCTATGCCTTCAGGCGGTCTTATTAGCATCAATATTATTAAATATCAACATACACTTACAGTGAAAGTTAAAGATACCGGCAACGGAATTCCTAAAGACAAATTAGCACATATTGGTCAGCCATTCTTTACATTAAAAGAAAAAGGGACCGGCCTTGGCATTATGACGACGTTGAAAATCATAGAAAATCATAAAGGAAATTTCAAGATCGACAGTATAGAGAATAGTGGAACCACTATCACTATTACTTTCCCCCTGGTCAATCATCACAAACTGCATAGTCGACCTGCCAGCGTGTAAAACATGCCTTATTATAGAATAACCCCATCAACCTTACCGCGGCCAATGGGGTTTTATTCATTATTCTTGAGTAATATGTGTTTTGCAATAATCCAGGAGTAAAACTTCTTCATCCTCTTCTAATTCAAAATCAAGGATCGATTCAGTATTTCTCTCTATGATTTGATGCTGTACAATTCGAGTTTCAGGACCATTAGGAACATAGATTGCTTTTATATATAACCCTTGCTCCGAATGGAGCTCATCATCTTCAGGGACTTCAATTGAAAGCAGTACTTCATAACGGCTCCCCACCAAAATACCTGTAGGATCTTTAAGTTCTTCCACTGTATGACCAGTAATAATCATTTAAATAATATCTTCCTTTCGCTTTGCATATCCCTCAATTATACACCTGTTCAATAAAAATGAAAACCTGCTTTACCTTTTTGATAGGAATCGAACTTATCCTTCGCTATAATGATAGGCAAGAGAACGTTTAAGGAGCGACTGAGATGAATAATAAAGAGATTGAAGACAAGATCATTTCTAACTATCAAAAAGATGAGAACATGATGATTCTCGTTTTTGCCCAGTGGTGTGTAAATAACGACCTTGACCCGGCAGAAGTCTATAAAAAAGCCTATCCTAAACAAGGGAACAATCCCGCACTTCAGCAAGGAATCGACCTGACGGTGCCAAAAGAAGAATCTGAAGAGATCCCTGACTCCACACTTCTTGGGGTACTTTCATTATTCGGCAATACAGACCTTGCAATGGTGGTATCAGAAGAAATAAACAAAGAAGCAAAAAGAAAAAGATAACCCGCGGTATAAGCACCTCCTTAAAAATGGAAGTGCTTTTCCTTTATTTCTTCTCTGCTGTTTCTTCGATCAGTTCTAAGAGGTATACATATATATTTTCAATCGCATCCCTCAAGGACATATCCTCCTTATATGAAGGAAGATCATTTATCGAGATATTCACATCCCATAATCCATCCTCGCCATTAAAGAGAAGATCATACGATTTCTCTCCTTGCAGGGTACGGTCAAGAAAAGCTTCCATTTCTTTACGGTATTTTTTTTGCAGTTTCAACCCGAACATTGCGTCATAATTGCCGAATACATCATCTTTTTCCAGCGTCAGCCCATCGATTCGAATCGCATCGAACCAATCCGCCTCAAGGAAGATATATTCATTTTTGTGAGAGTTTAAATATCCCAAGAGCTCCTTCAAAAACGAAACAGATTCTTTCTTAATCAGTTCATCAGTTTCTTTTTCGCACCGCTCGATTGATAATTCATCAAAGCTCAGCTTTTCTTTTCTCATATTTGTCCTCCTGTTCATAAAAATCCAATTCCAAGTATACCGGACAATGATCACTTCCCAAAATACTGGAATGAATATCAGCATCTATTATACAAGATTCCATCCGCTTGGATAAAATGAAATAATCAATCCTCCAACCGATGTTCCTCTCCCTTACCTTGCTCATATAAGACCACCATGTATATGATTCGTCTTTCTCAGGATATAAATACCTGAAAGAATCAACAAAACCTGATTCAAGAAAAAGAGTCATTTTCCCTCTCTCCACATCTGTGAATCCGGAATTTCCGCGATTGGAGCGGTCATTCTTGAGATCTATTTCCTTATGCGCAACATTCAAATCCCCACATAAGATTACCGGTTTTATCCCATCAAGTTTCAGGAGATAGTGTCTTAGATTATCTTCCCATTCCAGCCTTTCATCCAGTCTTGATAAATCTCTTTTTGAATTCGGAGTATATATATTTACAAGGTAGAAGTGATCAAACTCCAGCGTAATGATTCTGCCCTCAGGTTCCCGTTCATCCTCCTGAAAACCATATGAAACAGAGAGGGGCTTTATTTTAGTGAAAACCGCTGTACCTGAGTACCCCTTTCGTTCTGCGTAATTCCAGTATTGCTCATATTGGGGAAGATTCAATTCTATTTGTCCTTCTTGCAATTTCGATTCCTGAATACAGAATATATCTGCATTTACCTCATTAAAATAATCCAGAAACCCTTTTTTTACACATGCTCTAATTCCATTCACATTCCAAGAAACCAACTTCATCGTAATTCAAAAAACTCCTTTAACTATTAAAATTCCTTTTAATATAGTAACATAACAGAATTAAATTTTATTATTATATTGATATAACATCATGTTTTTGGATTATTATATTAGAATAATTTCGATATTTTCAAAAAGAAACCATGCAAATTACTTTCCTTTGCATGGTTTCCCTTATTATTATTTAGATTTTTTGGAACGGAATACCGTTTTATTACTTGATTTCTTTGATTTGGGAACGCTTTTCTCTTTTCCTGCTTTTTGTGATGATTCTAATGATCCTTTTGAAACCTTTTGTTTACTACTCTTTCCTGGACGCTTACTGTAAAATCCTTCGTCCTTTATATTTTGTTGATCATCACGTTTTCTTTTTGAGTTTTTTTGTGCTGAAGAAGACCCTTTTCTTTTATTTTTTTTCTTTTTGGAAGTAGAATTCTCTTTATCTTTAAGGGATATTGTATTCCCTAGATTTTGTTTTTGAATTCTTGTTTGTAAATCACTTTCGATCTTGTCGAGTAAAGGTCTGTCTTCAGATGTGTAGAGAGTATATGATAACCCTTCAGCACCCGCTCTTCCTGTCCTGCCTATTCGGTGGGTATATGTTTCTGTGTTTTCCGGAATATCATAATTGAATACATGCGATACGCCTTCAATATCAAGTCCCCGTGAAGCCACATCGGTTGCAATCAGCAGCGGGACATCACCTTTTCTGAAAGCATCCATAATTTCTTCACGTTTTTCCTGTGGAATATCCCCATGAAGCTCACCTGCATGTATCCCTTTTGATTTTAGTACTTGAAATAACTTTGAAACCCTGCGCTTAGTACGGCAGAAAACCACCGCTTTTTCCGGCTTGAATGCTTCCACTAATTGAATAATCGTTTCTTGTTTTGCTTTATCGATTGTGAAAATCGCATATTGATTAATCGATGAAGGGGCTGCTTTTTCATTGATTTCGATTGTCTCTGCATTTTTCATATATTTATTTGAGAGCTTTTTAACAGGTGCAGGCAGGGTAGCAGAAAAAAGCATCATCTGCCTTGACGAAGGGGTTGATCTGATTATTTCTTCTACTTTATTAAGAAATCCGATTTGCAGCATCTGATCTGCTTCATCTAAAACAAAAAACTTCACATGGGAAAGGTCAAGATTCCCTCGTTTGATCTGATCAAGGATTCTTCCGGGTGTCCCCACGATAAAATGAGGGTTCTTCTTCAGTTCTTCAACTTCTTCTTCATGACTTTGTCCACCGTACATGGCTAGGACGCCAGTCTTCTTTTGTTTTTTGGTCAGCTGTTTTAGAACATCTGCGATTTGAATGCCAAGTTCTCTTGTAGGGGTAACGATAATTCCTTGAATATGGTTACCCTTCATTTGACTTCTTTCAATTATAGGCAATGCAAATGCATATGTTTTTCCTGAACCGGTTTGTGCTTTTGCCATTACATCGTTCCCTTTTAGTAAAACAGGTATCACTTGTTCCTGTATTGGGGTCGGGGACGAAATTCCCATCTGTGACAGAGTATGCTCCATCTCTTTTGAAATCCCTAAGGATATAAATTTACTCAAATGTAGTTCCTACTTTCTTTCGCTCAATTGGATCGTTCGCTTATTAATATTGAAGGTTTCATTCCAAAAAAGCAACTAGTAAATCATATGAAAAAAAGAAGGAGCCGCAGCCGACTCCATCTCTAGAATATCTTTTGTAAAAGTAAAATGACTCCTGCCAGGAGCCACAGCCACATTCCCGGTCATATCGGCGGGATATAACGTTTGCGGGCTTTCCTTGACGAAATGCTTCAGGTTCCGTTTCCACAATTCGATTTCTTCCAACCCACGATCTTCATCCTTTCTCCAAGTAATTAAAAGTGTACAAATAAATCTGCAGAACTGCTTTCATTAAGCACCCATTTAATGGGAACCTGCTCTGCAGGGTAGTTCAAATCCACCTCCTCATGATAATCAGCATCGACAATATAAAAGCGTACTCCGGATTCTGCGGCTATACCAAGTAATTCTTTTATAGTAGGCGCATGAAAAGAATTCAATGCCTCCGATAAATATTCAATTCCTTTCGATGGCTTGGGAGTATAATGATTATCCAAAATGTTGACACCATCCCTCGAGAAGGCCAGTATGACATCCGCACCGGACGACGCTGCTCCAACTGCTATATTTAACGGGGGATAAACAGATTCCAATTCATCATGTGATGCGAGTACAACAACTTTTCTGTCAGCCATACGGTACCACTCCCTTCAAAAACTTAATACTGCGTCTGCTTTATAGGCAATTTCAAGAAAGGTGACGACTCCGGCCAGTTCCACTCCATCTACTAACTCTAATCCATCGGCGATAAGAACATTCATTTGACACCCGTAAAGCTGGATTCCCGATGAAAGAGCTTCTTGAAGCAGCAAGTTCATATCCACTCCGTGGGATCTTTCAATTTTCTTTGAGTAATGTTTACCGAGTACATACGCCCCATCCAAATCGAAGAATATCATTACTTCATCGCCATTTCCCTTCCGTTTGAGGCCTTCTTTTATAACATAGGGTGCATTGGAACTTAGAGTGACAAAGTAGACCCATCTCTTCATAAGGATCCCTTCTTCCATTAAGATATTGTTCAGTATTACAGTTAGAAAAAAGAGCTACTGGAAAAATCCAATAGCTCTCTTCTTCTGTCAATTTTCATTAGAATGTTAATGTAACATCCGCATCTTTAGCAAATTCCAAGAATGTTACTGCGCCGCCTACTTCAATTCCTTCTACAAACGCGTCCTTATCCAACCCCATTACGTCCATTGTCATTTGACATCCGATAAATCGAACACCCATTTCTTTGGCCATTTCCACCAGCTCAGGGATGGATGGTACGTTTGCGTTCGAGAATCCCTCTTGGAAATGCTCTTTTCCTTCTGGCATTGGAAGCTCTTGATGTGCATCTTTATGAATCAGATTCAAGCCTTCGAAAGTGAAGAAAATCGCTACCTCTTGATCTGTTGCCGCTGCTGCGGTTGCAATATTATAAACCTTATATGCATCAAATAATCCACCATTACTTGCGATGATTGCTACTTTTTTAGTCATATCTTATTTCCTCCTATTGATTGATTAATGTCATAATTTTATCGGGATCCTATCCCTTCACCCTTAATACCTATTGAGGTATTATTTTACTTAAAAAAATTATTCAACGTTACCTTCCCACGCTAACATGCCGCCAGACATATTGATCACGTTAAAACCTTGGCTTTCCAAGAGTTGAACTGCTCGTCCGCTTCGACCACCTGAACGGCACACCATGATGTATTCCTTCGACTTATCCAATTCCTTCATTCGTGATTCAATTGATCCAAGTGGAATATGCTTAGCTGTAGGAATTTTACCTGCAGCCACCTCATCATCTTCACGAACATCAATAATGTTTGGTTTTTCATTTTTTAATAATTCTTCTACTTCTTTTGTTGTTAATTCTTTCATTGGCAAATCCCTCCTGAAAGTGTGATAAATCACTCTTTAAATGATATCTTAATTAAATAATATACCTATAAGGGTATTTTGTCAACAGTATGTATTGGTCACACAAAAAATCACGCGGCTTATCCGCGTGATTCTATTCTAATTTTCTTTAGCAATGGAAATTAACTCGATGTATATTTCTTCTTTTATTTTATTGACCTTGTCAAAGTCCATCGCCTCAATATAGATGGCTTCGAGACTTTCACGGAGTGCCTTGGCTTCACTCAAATACGAAATAGCCTCTTTCATTTTATCTTTATAAGCCTTTGTGGTTCTTGCGATATCTTCTTCAAATTTCTCATCGGTTCCCGGTGTGATGCATCGTTCATACATATCGATGATTTCATCACTTTCACGATCTGGGAAGTATTCATGCGGTGCGGTACTGTCAAATATCGCAATACCCTGCTCGCGAATGATGACCATATCTAAACTGTTCGGATCGAACCCGCAGTGGTAGATTTCAACATCAAACCCTTTTTCCTCACCTGCTGCTGCAATTTTCTTTAGCATGGTGGACTTCCCTGAACCTGCACGTCCCTTAATGAAATACCTATTTTCAACATCCTGTGTCAAATTTTGTATATGATCAACAGCCCCATTAGGCGTAGCTGCACCAAGGAATCGGTGAACCACTTTTGCTTCCTTATCAAGAGAACTTTCCCGATAAAATAACGAAATCAATTCTTCTGTTAATTGATTCGCTTCTTTGAAATCCATATTTGAGATGTAGATTTCTTCAATGTCATCATGTGCTTTAAGTGCCTCGGCAAAGGTATCATAGGCGTCTTGGAATTTCCGTGTGATCTGAACATTCAAGTCGAGGATTTCTTCCTTTTTCTTTGCCAATTCATCTGAATTCCACGCAGCACCCAGATTCACGTATTCTTCGATCACTCCGGGTGCTTTCGGTTCGATGATATGAGGTGCAGTCCCATCAACAATCCCAATTCCCGATTGAGGCAATATCACCCCATCAATCGATTGATTATCTGATGCGCAATGTAAGTACTCTACTTCTAATCCTTTTTCCTCGAACCTTGCTCCGATATCCTTCATCAAGGAGGATTTCCCAGTCCCCGGCCCCCCTTTGAGAATAAACAAACGATTTAATCCATCCAATACAGAATCATACAAACTATAAAAGCCTTTCGCCGTATTTCCTCCTGCATAATAATGCCGTACAATCCCTGACATAAAACCACCCTTTCCTTTCCATCTATTAATACATATGATAAAAAGAATTAATGGGTGAATGACCAAGAAAAGCGGAGGCGGCTCGACCTGGGACGACAAGCATAAGGCGAGCCAGCCATAAAGGCGTTCTTTGCCTTTTTGGCTGGCTTGAATTATGACCTCGAGTCCCAAGCCGCCGGAGCTGGACAATCGAAAAGCGGAGTCGGCTTGGCATAAAAACAGACAGCAGAATAAAATCTGCTGTCCCGTCAATTTTATTAATCATCTCCGTTTAAGAAGTCACCGATTCCCCCAAGTATACTTCCTTCTCCAGTGGATTTGCCCCCTCCAGGAGCGTTTGCATAAATCCTTTCCGCAAGACGACTGAATGGGAGAGATTGGATCCATACCGTACCGGGTCCCCGCACTGTTGCGAAGAACAGCCCTTCTCCTCCGAGGAAAGCCGACTTGATTTTGCCTACATACTCAATGTTATAATCAACATCTTTCGTCATGGCAACCAGACAGCCTGTATCAACTCTCAACAATTCCCCCGGCTTCAGTTCCTTTTTATGTATGGTACCTCCGGCATGCAGAAATGCCAGGCCGTCTCCTTCAAGTTTTTGCATGATAAAACCTTCTCCTCCGAAGAATCCCGTCCCTAGTTTCTTTTGAAAATCAATGCCTACAGCAACGCCTTTCGCAGCACATAGAAATGCATCTTTCTGACAGATGACCTTCCCTCCTAATTCACTTAAATCAACAGGGATGATTTTACCCGGATATGGAGCTGCAAAAGAAACATGTTTCTTACCGAGCCCCTCATTCGTAAATACGGTCATAAATAAACTTTCCCCAGTTAACAGCCGTTTTCCAGCGCCTACAAGCTTACCAAGAAATCCATTTCCCTTTCCTTCTTGTGCCCCGTCTCCAAAAATGGTTTCCATGCCGATGCCATCATCCATCATCATCATGCCTCCCGCTTCAGCGACGGCACTTTCTCCAGGATCAAGTTCTATTTCTACAAATTGCATATCATCTCCATGCAATTTAAAATCGATTTCATGTGAGTTCATGGATAATCCTCCCTATAAATAGTTTCAAGTTCATTATACTGAATTTATTCGTCAAATGGGGTTTTTATCCTTTTGGAAGCAAAAAAAATACTCCATTGGAATTAACCAACAGAGTATCATCCTAATATGGATTGTGGATGTTTTTTCCGTAGAAGATTTCATCCATCTCCATTTTTAATTTTTCGGTAATCTCTTTCTCTTCTTCCTTTTCAAGCTTTTCCTTTGAATATCCGAACAGATAATTATTTAAATCAAAATCTTTTAATTTGCATTTTGTGTGAAAGATATTCTGAGGGTAGACATTGACGTCAATCATGTCGTACTCATCTTTGATTTCTTCGGGTATATAATTTTGTATGGAATTTATATCATGATCGATAAATAATTTACGCCCGCTTATATCCCGGGTAAAACCTCTTACGCGGTAATCCATCGTCATGATATCAGTATCAAATGAATGAATCAGATAATTCAAAGCCTTAAGTGGTGAAATCTCACCACATGTCGATACATCAATATCCGCCCTGAATGTGCTGATACCTTCGTGCGGATGATATTCAGGATATGTGTGTACAGTGATATGGCTTTTATCCAGATGCATCGTAACAGAAGAAGGCAGCGGTCCGGGTGATTCATCAAAATGCTCTGTTGGAACCTCTACAATTGGACCTTCTGATACGAGAATCGTCACACTTGCGCCTTGGGGGACGTAATCTTGTTTCGCGACATTTAATACATGGGCACCTATAATATCCGATACATGGGTCAGGATCTTCGTCAGACGTTCGGCATTATATTGTTCATCAATATATTCTATGTAAGCTTCCCGTTCTTCTCTCGTTTTCGTGTAGCAAATATCATACATATTGAAGCTTAAAGATTTTGTGAGGTTATTAAATTCATGCAGCTGGATTCTTTCTTCATGTGTTAGTTTCATCACTATTTCCCCTTTATATTTATTTCAAAGACTGGAATGGAATCTACTTTTTATGTTACCCATACTAAACTATACTAAAACAGGTAACTGGGATTGAAAACCTTTCAATTTGGGTAAACACAAACGAAAAGTTTTCCTTTCGTTTTTCATCCTGGATTTTTTGGGTAAAATGAAGGATAGAATGGAGTGTTTATCTTGAAGCGATTACTGTTGCTTATCGTGATCATATTTATAGCATACGGTTCAAAGCCGGTTTGGGAGGAAAGAGTACACGCTACCGGTTTGGAATCTATGCTGTCTAAAATAGAAGAAATGAAAAACAGCCCAAAAGTACAGGACGCCTTTGAACAATTTTACAATGATGTGAACCTGCTTTTGATCAAGTTTGATGAGTCTTTCAGGGATTTAGAAGATAATGCAAAAAATAATACACAGGGAAAAGATATTGATAAACCATCCTTATCTGCTCCTGATAGCCAGGTTTTTTCTATACATAATATCGAACTGGGCGATTCCCGAACTGAAGTGGAAAAAGAGCTTGGAAAACCACAAAGAAATACACTCAATGAATACGGAGTATCCTGGCATACTTATCATGAAAACTTTCAAAATTTCCTTATGGTTTCTTATGACACAGAACAAAAAGTAAATGGTTTATATACCAACCAAGACATACTGACGTCTTCAGCCGGAATCAAAATGGATAGTCCAAAAAAAGCTGTTCACAGCCAGCTTGGTGATCCATTGGACAAAATACGAAAAGGTCTGACTGTTTACCAGCTGCAGAACAACGGTGAACACGACGTTTTTCAGGTGGATGGCAGCTATGTCACCGTATTTTATGATAAACATGAAAAGGATTCCGTGACGGCAGTGCAAATAATTGATGAAAACCTAGAACAAAATAAGCAAGGGTTTTATACGGAACCTTCTCCGGAACTTAAAGAAGGATTTGAACTTCAGTTGTTTGATCTTACCAATGCAGCGAGAGTAAATCATGGCTTGCATCCACTTACTTGGAACGACCAGGTCAGGGAAACTGCCCGGAAACATAGCTTGGACATGGCAGATCACAATTATTTCAGTCATACTAATCGTGAAGGGGCATCGCCTTTCGAGCGTATGGAGGCAGATCAGGTTGCATTCAGGACTGCCGGTGAGAATTTAGCTTATGGACAGATGAGTTCCATATTCGCTCATGAAGGGTTGATGAATTCTAAAGGTCACAGAGAAAATATCCTGCAGACACATTATGAATACCTGGGGATTGGCGTTGCCTTCAACGGGGATTCACAACCTTACTTCACCGAAAATTTCTTTAGTCGATAACTCTGATAAAAAAGCAAGTGAGGGTAACGGGACCCCCACTTGGTTTTACTTGTTGGTGAAACTTATTTATCATTATTTTGAACAGCACAACCATTGGCATCACACAACATATCGGACTTTCCCTCCACCGATTGGAGTGGAGGAACACCATTTTCTTCTTCCCACACTTTTTCCAGAGTACGTTCGAATACTTCAGGAGGCTGAGCACCTGAGATTGCATATTTACGATTAATGACAAAGAAAGGGACACCCTGCACGCCTAACTGACGGGCCTCACTTTCATCATATCGAACTTCTTCTGAGAAACGGGAACCAGCTAACACCTCTTCTACTTCTTGAAGATCCAATCCTGCACTTTCGGCAATAGAAAGAAGGGTTTTTTCATCTCCAATATGTCTGCCATCAACAAAATGTGCCTTTAACAGGCTTTCTGTCAGAGCAAGATCCACCCCTTTAGCAGCAGCATACTTGGTTAATCTATGAGCATTGAACGTATTTGTCGGAATGCTGTGGTCAAAATTAAACTTGATTCCAACCTCCGTCCCATGCTCCATGACACCCTTTGTCATATTTTTGGCTTGCTCGATTGAAGTCCCGTATTTTTTTGAAAGAAGCTCATATACATTCATATCAACGTCAATCGCAGCATTTGGATCAAGTTCAAAACTCTTGAACTCCACTTCCACATTGTGCTGAAACTTATTCAGCGCTTCTTCAAGTCTGCGTTTCCCTACATAACAGAAAGGACATACAAAGTCAGACCATACTTCTATCTTCATACTTGTCACCTCTTTTTGATAATCTATTGGATATCTTAACAAATCTCGATATAACAAGCTTTAATTTTGCTCTGGTTATTTGCTCCTTCTTCTATTATCCCGTCTTTTACGGCCCATAGCATGACAGCGGTCACAAATAGGAAATCCAAAGTTAGGCGGCAGTTTCTTTCCGCATTGCTTACACTTCTTCGAAATTTCCTTTACTTCCGTTCTTAAGCTCTCATGTACCCCGTCTGCAATTTCTTCTCTGGTACGCTCCCAATAATAGGCTTCCGTCTGTCTGCCTAATCGATACAGTAACAATAGGTGCAGCCCGACCGCTTTGTATGAAATTTCTTTTTGCTCCAGATTCTTATTCTTAATATCCGGTTCCGGAAGCTCCTCATTATTAACAATCGCATACATGGAATCTAACCATTGCTGGGTCAACCTGTTTTCTTTTTTTGAAAATGGCAGATGCAAAAATCCGTATAAATCTTTGAGAGAAAGTTTCGCTTCAATTTGAGTGCCTCTGATGAGATCATACAATACTTTTTCTTCTGCTAAAGACGCTTTTTCTGTACCGTAAGGGCTTTTAAACCGATCCCATAATTCAAAAAACGTATCTAAATCATGATAGTAGCGTTGAAACCGTTCAAACACATTGTTTGTCGGTGCAATCGCAAATGTTTGCAGAGAGGGATCTTCCTGCTTTAACAAATGGGCCATTTTTTTAATATCCTTGGTAAAAGCGACCCTCCCAACATCATAGATGCCTTTTCGGCCAGCTCTTCCTGCGATTTGCTTGACTTCCTGAGAAGTGAGCAGTCTTCTTCTTGTCCCATCAAATTTATCATTTTCGAGAAATACGATCCTTCTGATCGGCAGATTTAATCCCATTCCGATGGCATCTGTGGCGACAATTACCTTAGTTTTCCCTTTTATAAATTGCATCATTTGTTTCTTTCTGGTTTCAGGCGGCATACTTCCATAAATCATACTGACCTTGTGACCATTGTTCTGCAGCCTCGATGCTGTATCCAATACTTTTTTCCTTGAAAAACAAACGAGTGCATCTCCCTGGCGTGCATGTTTTAACTTGAATTCCTTTTCTTCAACTTGTAATGGTATCTCTCTTTCATAATTGTGTATTTCAACCTGATCTTCTCCGACTAATTCCAAGAGGAGACTGCGTACGTTCTCGCTTCCGATAATATGGACTTCCTTCGCTCCCGCCTTCGTAATCGCCTTATACCAAGAAAAACCTCTATCCTGATCTGCCAGCATCTGTGCCTCATCAATCACGACCACTTCATATTCGTCTTTTTCATGGAACATTTCAACGGTGCATGAAACATGCCTTGCGTAATCGACTTCTTTCTCTTCTTCCCCTGTTTTAAGGTTGCAAGGCACTCCGTCACTGTTCAACTTGTCAAAAACTTCAAGTGCCAGCAAACGTAAGGGGGCAAGGTAAATCCCACTCTCTGCTCCCTTCATCCTGTTTAGTGCCTTATGTGTTTTTCCAGTATTGGTTTCGCCGATATGAAGGACATATCTGATACCCCCTCTGTAAGAAGGACTGTATTCCTGACCAAAAATATCTTCTAGTATCCGGTCCTCTTCTTCTTGTTCACGTTTTAACGCAGCTCTTTCTTCCGCTTTGCGTTCTTCTCTCTTTGCACTTGCCTGCTTAAATAAGGAAAGGTGTGCATCTGCTTCAAAAGGCATGCCTGCAAGTTGTATTAAATCGATGACATACTCCTCCTGAATCCACTTGAAAAAGAGTGGCTTTTCCTTAAGGAAAATGGGCTGTGCCCATTTAATCAAGCGCTCTTGAGAAAGCTCTTCACCGAAAATATCCTTATAAGAAACAAGAATATCAGCAGGAAGATTCTCAATTGCAAAAGAAGAGATTATATGTTCTGTATAATACGAAATAAACCTTTCATATGGGTAGTAATACGTTTCATATTCCCACAAATTCCGCTCCCATTGTTCACTTTTCTTATGAATCGACCCTGTAAATTCCTTTAGGAAATCTGAAACCGTTTTAAACACATGGCTGCTGAGAATCCCTTCTTCTTCTAACTTATCCTCAAGTGCACAAGGCTCTATTTGTTTATATTTCGGCTTTGTATTCATATCACTTATCAGCTTTTTAGCGAATACATATCTAAGTTCTATATACCAATTTAGCTCCTGCTCCCCCACTTTCTGTTCAAGGAAGTATAGGATTTCTTTTTGAACGCCTTTTCTTTGGGAAGCCGTTACCTTTTCTGCCATTTCTGTGACATAACGCTCCCTCGCCTGTCGATGACGCGTTTTCCATTGTTGTTCATCCGGCGCATTTTCCAAAACCCATTCTTTCACAGGAAAAGGGTGTTCGTTCCTTATTTCATTTCGAAACATCTTATTCATAAGCTTTTTATCTATGCCTTCAACTTCATATCCTTTATTTCTAAGAAATGCTTTTTTATGACTTCTAAGCACATTATTTGTTACTTTATTAATCCAAGTATTCAACCATATTTGCTGAAAAAACATACTTCTTTCAGAAAGGTAGTCCCCGAAAGAAGGACACGTCTCATATGCTTCCAGAAAATGAGTAATATCTTCTTCTATTTTAACTTTCGTTTCTTCAATCGCCTTCTCGCGGATAGCCTCAAGGTTTTGCATGGAATGACCCCTTTTTCTTCTTTCTGTTTATAGTGTATGTACTTTTTCATAAGATTTATCATCACTGTTATGTGTTCCTATCATGATGATCATGCCCAACCTATATCTTAGCATAATTGCGGTTTTATCTTCGACTCAATAAAAAGAACCAACGGATTTTGCTCCATTGGTTCTCCTTCGGCCCTAATACCGGGCTGAATATCGTTTTTCAATTTCAGTGACAACATTATTTGTTAACTCTCTTGTCATTTCAGGAACAGTCTTTTCTATGATCGGACTTAGCATTTTGGCCATGGAGCTGTACGAGTTTATGGAAAGTTTGCCTTTGATTTTTGTCTGGGACACCGAGACTCTTTTTGCTTCAAAAGAACCGTCCCCTGAAAATTTCTCGTTAAGTCCTGTCAAGGTAAATGTTACCCTATTTGGCTTTATCCACTCTTTAATCTCTACCTTTGCATGCACCTTTTTCTTGAGCAGACCTGTATCAATTCTAAATTTCCATTCGGATACTTCCTCACTGATGATTTTATGATCCAAGTATCCTGGTGCTAACGGTGCCCAATGATCCATGATGCTGACGAAGTCCCATACTTCGTCGATTGATGCTTCTACCACATCTTCATGAAATCCATTCCCCATCTGGAGCGCCTCCTTAAATTAACCTGCAGCCATCATGCAGTGGTCATTCTATGAAATATGGACATCAAATATGTACAGAAGCTAAAATTGCTTAAGTAAATCCAACAGTTCAGTCAGTTCCTTTAATTCATAGTCAGGGATGACTCCTTCAGGCTTGTGTTCATGTCGATTGATCCATACATTTTTTATCCCTGCTCTTTTCGCACCGAGAATGTCTGTCTTGAGATTGTCTCCTACCATGATCACTTCATCTTTACTTAGAGAAAGTCTATCTAGTGCATGAATGAACATTGCGGTATCAGGTTTCCCCCGTCCGATTGAACCGGAAATAACGATTTCTTCAAAATAGGGAACCAGCTCCTGTGTCATTTGTAATTTCAATTGTTGTAAATGAGGAGATCCATTCGTCATGAGAACTAATACGTAATCGTCCTTTAACATATTTAAAATATGGAAGGTGTCGGGATAAACAAAAGGATGCTTTTTCCTTTCAATCCTGAATCGCTCAGCTAATTCCTTGCCCAGAGCATTGTCATCAATCCCCAGACTTTGCAAACCGTTTGTCCAGGCTTTTTCCCGATAAGCAGGAACGATTTCCCGCATCTTCAAAAATTGCTCATGATGCTCATCGATGAAATCACCCCATAATCCTTCAAAAGGATTAATACCGATCATCTGAGTGAATTCATACGTTTCATACGAGGAATACAATTCCCTTGCAGAAGTTCTAACTTCACGTTCTAATCTGCCTGGCTCGATATCCACCTTAGTACCGGCATACTTGCATGTTTCATCAAATGCACATTGTATACTTTTTGAATCCCATAATAACGTATCATCTAAATCAAAGAATATAGCTTTAATCATTCACTGCTCCTCCCGTCTCATTACCTTATCAATAGATTACAAGCTGCCTTCGGTTTAGTAAAGGGAACAATTAGAATAAAAAGAAGAAATAATAAAAAATCAGTTAATATTAATGAAAATAGGGAAAATAAAAATACATCAAATCAACTAATCGAGAGGTGAAGAAAAACATGTGGATTGTTTACACTAGTATTGCACTTGTTGCTGCTGCCCTTATCATGCTGACGATAAGTGTGGTGAAAACTTTGAAAACCACCCGTCCTGCCATCAATTCAATCAATCAAACGGTTAACAACATTCAAACGAACATGGATCATGTCACTGCAGAAACCGACCAGCTGCAAACGACACAAGGGGAAATTCAGCAAGATATCGAAAACAAAAAGAGTTCAATCATGTACACAGTTGATGAAGCAAAACAAATTCCTAAGGTTGCAAAGGAATTTGTCAAAAGTATGAAGAGGTAAAGGACATCATCCTGATATATTTCAGGATGTTTTTCATTTCCTCTTGTTCACATAATAATATTATGATTTTTTTATTTTGACCCTCCCTATTACATGAGTGGTGACTAATAAAACTGCAAATAAAAATAGGCTGAAACGAAGTATAGTCTAAGTAAAGCCCGAACTAATTTGCCTTCAGAGAGGCAAATTAGTTCGGGCTTTTTATAGTTTGCACAAAACGTGCGATAAGTTTTAGCTTGTTCCAGCGGTTGATTGGAGTGCAAGACGAAGACTCCTGCGGGAAGAGTAGCTTATGTGAGACCCCGCAGGAGCGAACGCGACGAGGAGACTCACGGGCTTCCCGCGGAAAGCGAAGTCTTGCACGGAAATCATTAGCGGTGTTCAGAGGCTGCACTAGTAGTTTTTTAGTTTTGTCCTTGGCTTCTTTTTATATTACAACAGCCAGCATTATGGGAATCGTTACTATACTCATCAAGGTAGTGACAAGCGTACTAGTCGAAACAAGGTCAGGTTCTGTATTGAACTGCAAAGAAAACATTGTTGTATTCGCAGCAGTCGGCATACTTGCCAAAATAATTAGAATCGAACCGAGCATCGGGGAAACAGGAAGAAAGGAAACGACAACAAGAGCAATGATTGGCGAGGCCACCATCCTCATGATTATGATAAAAGATAAAGCACTTCTTTCTACCTTTTTCCCTCCGAGGGTAGCCAACTGCATACCAAGCACCACCATGATTACAGGAATCGTTGCTTGTGAAATTAAATCGATGGTCTGATTTAGGAACACCGGGACATCCAGATGCAGCAATTGAAAAATCAATCCCAGGAATGCACCGTGAAGAATCGGCATTTTGACAATCTTCATCCAGATCTCACGGGAGTCCCTTGTTTTATCACTGCCGCTGACCGCATAATACAGACCGATTGTATTCATAAGAAACGACTGAATAACCATCATAATGACGGCATAGCGAAAACCAATCTCCCCAAACGCAAACAGAATCACAGGTACTCCGTAGTTGCCGCTGTTCATAAATACTCCGGAAAGAATCATGGCTGAGACTTTCGGTTTTGAATAATGTTTTATTTTAGCCACTATTTTAATTGAAATGATTAAAATCAAACAAAGAACTATACAAAAGAGAAAAATATAAAGATAATCCATATTCAGTTCATTCTCGAAAAATGTCTTGAATGCCAGAAATGGATACATTAAATATATGGCCATTTTTGAAATTGAATTGATTTCGAACCCAAGTTTCTTTTGTCCGATATATCCAATAGCAAAAACTAGTAAAGCAGGCAAAACTATCAATATGACGTTCATAATTTTCCACCACAATCCAATGAAAATGAGATAGGCTTGACTTCTGGAGTCAAGCCTTAGTGTATCATATTTACAGCAGAGGTATAATTAATCCGGCTAATAATAAGATCAAAGCGCCGCCTAAGCGTGAAGAAATTTGTGCGAATGGCATCAGCTCCATTCGCTTTGATGCTGATAGTACGGCAACATCTCCTGTGCCTCCCATATTCGCCATGCATAATCCTGCCGTGATCGCAGCTTCGATTGGATAAAAGCCAACCAGTTTTCCAAGGAGTCCCGCCCCGATGATTGCACCGAGAACCACTCCCAATACCGTTAATATATATTGAATAGTCAGTGCTTCAAGAACCGTGTTCAAGTCGGTATAAGCAACTCCGATTCCAAACAATAAGGCAAAAGTCCAGTTACTTGCTACAAATTGATACCATTGACTTGCTCCTTCTACAACATTTTGAGGAATCATATTTGAAATCTTTGCGGCAGCCACAAGAATGATCATGATGGCATATGGATGGAGCGGCAGCACAGTGCCAAGCAAAGTCCCGACTGCAAAAAATGTCAATGCAGCAAGTAAACCGACTCCCATCTTTTCTACATTATACTTCTGCTTCGTTTTTTCATATGTGAAGCCTTTCATCAATTGTCCGTTTCCACTTAATGAAGGAACTTTCTTTCCGATCATATCCAGTACAGAGGCTAAAATGATTGCGAATACGTTTCCTAATGCAAGAGCAGGTACAAGCATTGAAATATAGTAGCTTGGGTCATTTCCCATCATCTCAGAATAGATTTGACTCATAGGGACAGCTCCTGCCCCCATACCGCCGCCCATGATTGGCATTGTGATGACAAGAATGGCTTCTTGCAGCGTAAAACCGACAAGTGATCCAAGTAATCCGGCGATGATGACAGCTCCTGCTACAGCTCCAATAATGGGCAGGAAATATCGCAGCCCCACTTTTACAAGCACTTTCGAATTCATTCCTAGAATGCTTCCTGTAATTAATGCAGCAATATAAAAATTCAGAAATCCTCCAGATTTCATAAAGTCTGTCATTGAGGTGACCGTTGCTTCTGGAAGTAATCCCGCATATACCATAAAAGCAGAACCAAATATCGCAATGATTGCCCCTCCGCCCAAGAACGTTTTCACAATTGGCGTCCGGTCTCCTGCCCAGCCTAACAATTCACCGAGCACCATCATGACAAGAAGGGTTCCGATCATTCCACCTGGAAGATTTCCAGTATACAAGCTTACAAGAGTGATTCCTGTAAAAACTAGAAACCAGAGAATCGGCATGTTGAAAATTTGTAATGATTCTTCCTTGGCGAATGTAACTTTTTCTTTTACTTTCTCATCCTTATATGCAAGTGTTGATGTTACTTGTCCCATCTTAATCATCCCCTTATTCGTGTTATAAAATCATGATACTGAACAATCTTCACGTAATCGCTTTCAATGTATATCCATCTTATGAAAACGCTTCATATTTTTAAAGATTTTGAAACTATTGATTACCTTTTGAAATTAAAAAAAGCAGCCGTTGGGCTGCTTAAAGATAATTTTGAAGTCTTGAGTTGTTCGATTTATTATACGTATACTGATATACCGGCCTTCCGATTCCATAAACAAGTGTTTCATCCACTACCCCGATGTCTTTCATGAACTTAAGATACTTTCTAATCGATACCCGCGAAATTGTCGTTACTTCAGCAATTTCATCTGTTGAGAAAGACTCATCTCCAAAGCTCAAAATTTCATTGAAAATCGCAGATAGAGTACGGTGCGTTAATCCTTTAGGAAGTGCCGCTTTGTCATCAGTTTCTTGTGCATCTTTTTGTAAAAGTAAATCCAGTTCCTTCTGATCGACGGTTGATTGTTTTTGAAGCATTTGTTTACTTTGTCGATAAGATGATAAAGCTTTTTTGAACCTTTCAAATTCGAAAGGTTTAATTAAATAGTCAACTACTCCCATTCGAAGAGCTACTTGTATGTTCTCTACTTCAGAAGCAGCCGTGATAAGAATGACATCTGTTTCACGCTGCTCCTTCCTTATCTGCTCCAATAAATCCATACCGGTTTGATTCCCGGGCATGTAAACATCCAGTAAAATTAGATCAACCTCATACATTTTCAATTTTTCTTTGGCATCTTCAATGGAATTCGAAATACCCATCAATTGAAACCCTTTTATATCCTTTAAATAGTTTTGATTAAGCCTTGCCACCATTGGGTCATCTTCCACTATTAACACCCTAATCATTCATCTTCCCCTCCTTATATATTACTTGTGCAATCATTGTCGTCCCTGAGCCTTCCTTCGATTCAACATGAAGGTTCCCACTCAGTTTATCCAGCCTTTCTTTCACTAAAAAAAGCCCGTAGCCTCTCCCTTCTCCTTTTGAGGAATATCCTTTGATGAAAATTTCTTCTATCATTTCCTCCGGGATTCCTTTTCCGGTGTCCGTTATGATCAGTTCAAACACGTCATTCTGATAAGATAATTCCATAAGCACTTCTTTTTCATCACATTCCGCTGTGGCTTCAATGCTATTGTCCAATAGATTCCCAATCACCGTGATTAGTTCGTGCGACACGGCGGGGTCCCTTGGTTCTGGGATGAAATCGTGACAATCAATCGTTAACACAACGTTCTTTTCTCTCGCATAGCTCAGTTTCCCCATAATAAATCCCGCTAGAACAGGATCTTTCACTTTAGAAGACACAGTGGTCACTTCATCCAGCCGAAAAGAAACAAGCTCCTTTATGTAACGGTTTAACCTAGTATAGTCCTTCATCTTCTCCAAGCCTAGAATTACATGCATTTTATTCATAAATTCATGTGATTGCGCCCGAAGCGCTTCTGCATAAGATTTCACCCCGGTCAGCTGTTCTGCCAGATGGTTCACTTCCGTCTTGTCCCGGAAGGTAGAAATGGCGCCTACGACTTCATCGTTCACAATTAATGGCACACGGTTTACTAGTATAGATACTCCATTGATCGTTTGCTCTTCATTCAATTCAGGTTTCCCTGTTTCCATGACTCTCTCCAATTTGGTTTGAGGCATGTATTCTTTAATCGGTAAACCGACTGGATCGCTGCTTAGTCCGGCTCGATTGAATATCTTCAGTGCAGATTTATTCACTAATGAAATCGTCGTATCCTTATTTACGGCCACGACTCCTTCATGAACCGATTGAAGCATTGTATTCCGTTCTTCTAATATTTTCGCAATCGTAATAGGCTCCAGCCCAAATAGTATTTTCTTTATGTACCTCGCAATAATAATGGCTCCAATGACTCCTACAATTATCCCAATGATGGATCCCGCTAAAATGTTCCGGTGACTTTGATTTAGCGCTTCTTCCACCCTATTAAGAGAAATCCCTACAGCTACTGCTCCAATTTGTTGGTCATCTTCATTATATACAGGGGAAAAAGCCCTGACCGATTTACCCAATGTTCCTTCTGATATTGAAAGACTTTCCTTACCTTCCAACACTTCTTTCTCATCCCCGCCGACAAAGTGTTTGCCGATCCGTTCTGGATTAGGATGAGATTTTCGTATACCATCCATATCCATCACAACTACAAATAAAACTTCCGCTGATTTTTGAATATCAAGAGTGTATTCTTGTATTCGATTTTCACTTTCCTCTTCCTCTAAACCATTTTTTACAATCGTTGAATGGGCAACCGTTCGGGAAACGATCTTTGCTTTTTCTTCAATCGAAGATTCTATGTTTTCATTAATCGTCCTTGATATGAGCAAGTCGGTTAGCACAAGGGATACCAGTACAACGATGCAAACAAAGAGTATGATGATTGTACTCAGTTTAAGCTGCTTCTTTTTCACAGGAGTCACTCCAGGTTTTTTAGTATGATTATTCATTTTACATGATTTTTTGAGGATAGACAGACCTATATAAATACAAGGGGGACCACTATGGGGTTTTTAAAAATGAGTTGAGAACTTCTTTTTAGTATAATCATTTACAAGGGGTCTTCTCTACATATAAAATCACATGTAAGTTGCTATGATACACTTCAATATTCCACAGGAGGTTTCAAAATGAATAAGTGGGCATTTGTTTCTGATTTTGACGGCACGATAACTAAAAAGGATTTTTATCAAATCGTAATTGAGAAATACTTTAACGAGGGGGAAAAGCTTTATAAGCAATGGAAATCGGAAGAAATAAAGGATATCGATTTTTTGTCTGCTGTCTTCAGCTCAATTAATCAAGAGGAAGATATTATCATGGATGATATAAAATCCATTGAGATAGACGAGCATGTCCCTGAATTTATTAAAAAGGTGCAAAAAAACAATGGGGATTTTTTCATATTAAGTGCTGGAACCGATTATTATATTCAACATCTGCTGAATCACTATGGTATAGAATGTGTAAAAGTATTTTCAAATGAAGGTTATTATAAAGATAAAAATGTTCATTTGAATATTGACAGCGGCCACCCCCATTATTCAGAAAGATATGGAATTGACAAAGAAAAAGTGATAACAGAACTACATAAAGAATATGAAATCGTCTTCTTTGCAGGAGACAGTGAACCCGATTCTCACCCGGCAAAGGCAGCGGATTTAACTTTTGCATTTGGACAGCTTCAACAACTTTTAAAAGAAAAGTCACTTTCTCATATTGAAGTGAACAGTTTTAAAGAGATTGATGAATACTTACAAAAAGACGGTCGATTTCTGGCTTGATTATTTCAGGGTCACAAAACTTTGCGATTACAGTTCAAAGATAGTATACTTGTAGATGCCTCTCCCGAACATTCGCTTGTTGCGGGACACTTAACCACTGTACGGACGGGGGAGGCCTCGTCTATAATATTAAAGCTTCAATGAATTCCTGATATTACAGGAACGCGTTGAAGCTTTTTTTAATAATGAAAATGAAGGTGAACCACTCTGCACAAGTTTCACGCCGGTAGTTATTACCATGGAAAACAATGATAAAAAGCCAGCCCTCATTAGAGAACTGGCTTTATCATTAAAAGGTTAGAGCCACATTTGCCGTAATGTTAGATAAGAAAGTTTTAAACCACCACTCCTCAAAGTGGGTGTTTGCAGAAGACTTCCTGTCGTCCTCTATCGTGGAGGCATGACATTCCGGCTTCGATATAAAACTCCCTGTTACAGTTTAAAGGTTAAAACTTCGTTATGATTACGTACAACGCAGCTTGTATTTATATATTATATGATATCCTCATAAATTTCAACCTTCATAACTTCAATTTAGATAATTATGCGTCGTATACTTCAACTTTCTCCATGACATCACCATTTCTCATTGACTTCACACTATCGATTCCTGAAGTCACTTTACCGAAAACGGTGTGAACACCATTCAAATGCGGCTGTGGTTCATGGACGATGAAGAATTGGCTCCCCCCTGTATCTTTGCCTGCATGTGCCATTGATAGGGATCCTTCTTCATGCTTATGAGGATTACCTTCAGTTTCACATTTAATCGTATAACCAGGTCCGCCCATCCCATTTCCATTCGGGCATCCTCCTTGACTCACGAAGCCAGGAATGACGCGGTGGAATGTCAACCCGTCATAAAAACCCTCTTTTGCTAATTTTTCGAAGTTTTCTACTGTTCCAGGTGCTTCATTCGGGAATAAATCGAATTCGATCTTTTCTCCTGTTTGAAATTGTATGTATCCTTTTTTCGCCATTATCAACACTCCTAATCATAAATAAAGTCATTCATATTTTATCACTGAAGATTTCTATTGTCACTTCAAACACTCGACAAACCCATCTTGCTTACCTCACCAATCATTTCAGTTTATAGTTATCACAATTCCCAACGAACAAACATTGATGGTTAAAGTCGTAAACACTGATCAGTCTATATTTTGTCATGAAAGTATATGGCGTAAGAATAGATTAGTAGTAGCCATAATCATAAGGAGGATACTACTGTGGCAGAATTGCTAAACGGAATCATCATTCATCCTCAATTGACGATTCTTGTTCCCGCTCTTTGGGTATTAGGTTTTGCACTAAAGAAAACCCCTCATATCCCTGATTGGTTGATCATTTGGATTTTATTAGTGGTAAGCGTAGCGGCGAGCGGCTTTGTATTGGGATTTGACTTTAACGGGATTGCAAATGGATTCATTTGCACTGGGGCAGCCGTTACAACCCACCAATCCATCAAACAGACTTTTTTTGAACGACTGAATGATCAGGACAAAAGAAAAAATAATAAAAATGAGAAATAGTGCAACAAAAAAGGACCGTATGAATACCTTCCTCCTTCATAATAGGCGGGTATTTATTCGGTCCTTCTATTACTATTCAGTCATCGTTTCAATAAAAGCTCTCATGTAGTCGGGTAAGTCAGGCGGTCTGCGACTGGACACGATATGACCATCAACGACCACAGGCTCATTCACCCACGCGGCCCCGGCGTTTTCCATATCATCCTTGATACCCGGTGTACTGGTAACCTTAACTCCGTTTAAAATTCTTGCAGAAATCAATACCCAGCCGGCATGACAAATTTGGCCGATCGGCTTTGTATTTGTATTCATCTCTTTAACCATATTAATTACTTCAGGGAATCTCCTTAATTTATCAGGAGACCATCCTCCAGGAACTAATATGGCATCATAATTTTCCGGATTGACTTCATCAAATGAAAAGTCGGAAACAATCGGCACTCCATATTTCCCGATATATTCTTCATCTGCTTTCTCCCCGACAATATGTACTTCAGCTCCTTCTTCCCTTAAACGAAGGACTGGGTACCACAGTTCCAGATCTTCAAAATCTCCACTTACAAGCTGTATAATTTTTTTGCCTTTAAGTTTCATTTAGTCATCCCTCCCATGTTTCCTATTGTGCTAACTATACAGGATCTTTGCAAGTAATCAACCTTAATTGTAAGGACTATACTTCTTTATCGCTTTAATGATGGACTTGGTTTGGATAAAGGAAACAATGGTTGCTATTACTGTCATCATCGCTCCAGTTATATATATGAGTGAAGCTAATTGTTTTCTTTTAACTTTTCTCATGCTATCACCTTTCTCAGTGGGAATACTTAATCTAATGGTATTATGCCAATAATTAGAAAGAATATTTACGAAATCTTACTCTTAAAGATTCCCTCTTTTACATTTATTGGATCTTAAAATATGTTTAAAGGAATAGATGAGGGGAATATAAAAAACAAAGAAACATAAAAGATGCATTTTCTAGGAGGAGAATATATGAAAGTAAATAAAACATTATTAGTTGGTGCTACTGTAACTGCAGGGTCTTTAGGATGGTTGCTCTCTTCTAAAGAAAACCGGAATCACCTGCATAATATGAAAGAAGGATTCATGACGAAAATCAAAAAACGCAAATCAGAAGATCTGCCTGTTGAAAAAGGCGGAAATCCAGATCCTCAAAATATTGAAGACAATTCAATGGTCAGTGAAGGTGCAATGACTTCCGTTCAATATTATAATGAAAAGAAACAAGGTTAACGAAAGAAGCAGGAAACCCCTGCTTCTTTGTTTTATTAATTTAATAACAAAAGATACATACTTACGAATATGAGAATGACCATCGCGACGATCGACATAAAGATAATCACTGCATTGGCGGATGTGAAGGTCTGCGTGTTGATATGTCTGCGGGCACGATAATAATTAATTGTTGCCCCGATAATTAAGAACAGGCCGATCACTATGCTGACTCCGCTGATTAAAAAAGTGATTTGCCCTTGAAATTCATTCTCCTGAGGAGACGTGTAATGCAGACTAGTTGTTAAGAAACCTATACCCAATATCGCAATAGATGTCCTGATCCAGGCTAAATAAGTCCTTTCATTTGCCAAATGCTGCTGGATATACTTGGATTCATTCGTTTCTTTCATCATTCATCATCTCATTTCTTTTGGAACTATAATGATTCATTACTATAATTACCTTGTTTATTATGGAAAAAACAAAAAAGGACTGATTATTCAGCCCTTTTATGACATTATTATTGAAGTTGACCTTTCCATGCAGACATTCCACCATCCACATTCACTACTTTAAAGCCTTGATATTCAAGAAACCTGACAGCTTGACTGCTTCTCCCCCCAGATTGACAGACTACGAAATATTGCATGGCCTTGTCCAATTCATTCATTCTGAATTCCAAAAGTCCTAAGGGGATATTATTGGCACCCGGAATTTTCCCTGTTTTAACCTCGGCTGTTTCTCTTACGTCAATGATAGGAAGCGCCTCTTCATTTTCCAGTTTCTTTTGTAATTCTACCGGTGTGATACTATTCATTCTTATCTCCCTTTCTCTAAACGTTTAATTCGACCAGGCACTCATTCCGCCCCTGACATTAGTGACAGATGTAAAACCTGAAGAAGAAAGAATATTACCTGCTTTAGCACTTCTCATTCCACTCTGACAAATAACCACTACTTCTTTATCCTTTGACAGCTTGTCCAAATTCTTATGAAGCGTATTCAGCGGTATATTTTTAAATCCTTTTATATGTCTGCCTTTGAACTCCCCTTGGGTACGAACATCAATAAATTGTGTGGATGGGTTCCCTAGTTTTTTCTTTAATTCGGCGGTGCTGATTTGTTTGATATTCTTTCCTGGTTTCATTCTTCTGGCATATAAAAGAATTAGTATGACCAGGATCGCTAATCCGATAAATTCCAATGAAAACACCTCTTTATATTTATTATAAGTACATTATATACCCTGTCGGGTATTTGGTCAAATAGTTTTCAAAAAGTACTTTCCGAATGGTTTGTTATACACCGCTGTTGATTTCCATGCAAGACTTCGCTTTCCGCGGGCGGCCGGTGAGCCTCCTCGTCGCATGCGCTCCTGCGGGGTCTCACCTGTCTCGCTTTTCCCGCAGGAGTCTT
>NZ_JBBYAF010000013.1:0-100459 GCF_038405515.1 Rossellomorea oryzaecorticis
CAGAGGCGGGTGGCATAAGACGAACCGGACTGGAAGGCGCTCTTTGCCTTCTTGGCCGGTTTGGCTTATGACATGTGCCTCTAAGCCCTGCAGCTAGACAAGTGAGACCCCGCAGGAACGAAGTGACTAGGAGGCTCACGGGCTACCCGCGGAAAGAGAAGTCTTGCACGGAAATCAATAGCGGTATTTAGAGCCGCCCTAAAATGTTCGTCTTTAGACAGTGGTTTTAACGATTTGTCCCAGCCTTCTTCTGAAGATTGATACCTTAAACAACAAATTATGAAAAAGAGCCTATGTAAAAAGGGATTTTTCCCTTTCTGTCGAATAATCACTCAGAGAGGAGGAGGTCAAAAAATGCAGCATGAAATTACCAAGTTAAAACTGACTCATTATGAAGAGTCTTTACAGTTATCTGAATACGCTTTTCAATATAAAGTACCAGAAGAAAAAAGGGAAGATAGACTACAGCAGTTGAAAAATCAGGATGTGTATTGTATTTTTGATGGTGATACACTGGCATCGAAGCTGCATCTTTTATCCCTGGAAATTTGGATGGAAAAAAAGAAGTTTCCCATGGGTGGGATAGCCGGGGTCGCGACGTATCCTGAATATAGAAGGAAAGGGCATGTCAGATCATTACTTACTCGTTCATTGGAAGAAATGAAGAACAAGGGTGAGTACCTTTCCATGCTTCATCCTTTTGATATTCATTTCTACAGGAAGTTCGGATGGGAAGTATTCGCTTATTTCGAAAAGCTATCCTTGAAGAAGAAAGATTTAAACCCTTTCCAAGAAGTAAATGGTTTTATTAAGAGGTTTACGAAAGATAATTACCCGGTCGATCTCCATGAACTTTATGACCAATACGCACACAAGCATAACGGGATGATGGTCCGCACAAAGGAATGGTGGAAGGAAAGAAGTATTACCGACTTATGGGTTGCCATTTATTACGATAAGAATAAGCTTCCAATGGGATATCTGAGTTATGAAGTCAAGAACGAGAAACTGAAGGTGGAAGAATTTGTTCCGTTAACACCCGAGGCAAGAAATGGTTTGTGGAATTTCATTTGTCAGCATGACTCGATGATCAAAGAAGCAGAATTGATTTTGAATCCCGGGGAACCGCTCTCCTATCTGCTCAAAGACCCAAGGGTTAAAGTTGAAAAACATCCATACTTTATGAGTAGAGTGGTGGATGTGGAAGGTTTTTTGAACAATCTTTTACCCAATATGGATTTTAGTGACAGCCTTTTTCTAACGATTAAGGATGAACACGCAAGCTGGAACAACCATACGTTTCATGTGATGGATCAAATAGTGAAGAAAGATACATCGGGGGATAGCGGTGCTGTTAAAATGAGCATCAATACATTTACAGCACTTATGTTTGGAGTGTATTCCCCTCAGGAATTTTTTACAATGGGACAAATCGAAGGTGACAGCAAGGATGTTGTGAAACTTGAAAAACTTACACCGCCGTCCAGGCCATTTTTCTATGACTTCTTTTGACAGTATTTAAATAGGACTAACCGGCTTGTGAACCGGTTAGTCCTTTATTCTTACAGCTTGAAATTTGTTTTGATTATACCGGCTTCCTTGGCTGAATTGAAGACGATTAAGATAAGTGGACCAATAATAAAACCAAGGACTCCGAATAGCTTCAGACCCAGATACATGGCAATCAGTGTAGCAAGTGGGGAGAGCCCTATATGAGTCCCCATCACTTTGGGTTCCACCGTTCTTCTGATGATCAGAAGAATGCCTGCCAAAACAGCAAGCTGGGTCCCTAAAGCGATGTTTCCTGTAATGAGATGGAATAATGCCCAAGGTCCAAGGACCACAATGGATCCTATCAGCGGAATAAAATCAATGACCCAGATGACAATGGACATCACAATCGCAACATCAGGGGAGATGAAGAGCAATCCTATAAGTGAGACTAGAAAAATGATGACACTCACTAGAAACTGAGCTTTAAAGAAGCCGAAAATCACATAAGAAAGCCGCGAAGTCATAAAATTCACTTTTTCTGCTGTTCTTTCAGTGAGATGACTGAAAATACTCATTTTTATACCGGGTAAATCCAGCATGAATAAAAACAAGGCAATCAAATAGACAAGAAAACTTACCAAGTAGCTTGGAATATAAGATAGAAATGCACTGATTTTTTCAATATTTAGCGAATTGAGTATCTTTGTTTTTACTGAGTTCAAGAAATTTTGAACTTCTTCACTGAATCCGGTAACAACTTCATTCGGAAGATCTTCAGCCGCATCCAGCAGCCTTTCCTCGTAATCCAGCCAGATATCACTAAGTTGATTAATATATTTTGGTGTGTCTTCTATTAATTTCACTCCTTCTCCGACCACTTTAGTCGTGACAAAGAATGCGCATAAACCAATTAACAATAAGAATATGATGAAAACAGATAAAACTGCTATTTTTCTGTTGGTAGAAAAACGTTTTTGAGTAAACTTAACTGCTGGCTCCAAAAATAATGCGGTGATGAGAGCAGTAATTAAGGGGACTGATATGGGCAATATAAAAATTGATAATAATGCCAGTATAATTATACTTATAAAAATGATAAAAACTTTTCTGGTGAAGAATTTGGACAATTGCGAACCCCTTTCTAATGTTTCCTCTACTATTTATTATATTAAAGTAGAGTAAGAATGAACAGTAGGGAAGAACTGAATTTCAATATTTTTGTGGAATGGGGTCCCCTGGTGTAATTAAAAAAATCCCCAAAGGCAAAGTGCCCCTTCAGGGATTTTTCAGTTATGCTTGTCGGGGCTGGGCGAGCCGCCTCCGCTTTTGGTATCATCCAGCTCCGGCGGCTAGAGGCTCGAGACATAAGCTAAGCCACCCAATAAGGCAAAAAGCGCCTTTTTGGGTGGCTCATCTTATGCTTGTCGCCTCTGGGCAAGCCGCCTCCGCTTTAGGTATTACCAAGCGAATTCTGTTGCTTCTTTTTTTACGTCAGTGATGAGTTTTTCGCATGATGTCAGCAGGTGTTTAGGGAATTCTTCGCCTTCCCCGTATTCTACACCGTGCGGATAGTAGTGTTTTCCTAATAGAGGTGTCATGAGTTGAATGATAGCATCGTGTTTGCCGATGTCCCCTTCAACCGCGTGTCCTTGGATTCGAAGATAGAAAATACCTTCTCTGATTTCAAACTTACGGTCGTATGTTACTCTCTCGTAATCCCATTGACCGGCACGTACAAGGCCGTGGGATTCCATGATTTCATCTAGGCGGTTCAGGTCTACTTTTAAATTTTCAATTTCTGTTGCTTCAAAACGCATATAAATTCCCTCCTATATTGTCTGGCGCAAGGCTCAAGTGAACAATTGTAATTAATAATATTGTTCCCAATCGCCTATCTGCATTCTTCAGGTTAGAAGCATTTATATCGGTAATATGTACAATGATACAAAATGCGGTATTTCTCATTCTTAATAATAGTGTAAAATCCTTTTTCTTGCAATGTCTTGATGAAAGGGAATATGTCAATTTTATTAACGGAGTATAAGTAATGGAAGAAAGAGAAAAATAATCATGATTAATAAGTACGTTAAATAGATCGGAGGGGACTACTATGCCAAAATTGAAGGATATAATGACAAAAGATGTAGAATCCTGCACACTCCTTGATAATGTTTTTGAAGTGGCAGTGAAAATGAAAGAATATAATGTGGGGTCCATTCCCATTGTTGATGGCGAAAAAATCGTAGGAGTCATAACAGACAGGGATATCGTTACCCGCTGCATCGCGGAAAAACACCCTGCTTCATCTAAGGTTGAGGATATCATGAGCAGGGAGCTCATTACCATCGGTGGCGATGCCGATGCAGTCCAGGCAGCACAGCTGATGGCAGATAAACAGATCAGAAGGCTGCCGGTAGTAGAAGGGGACCGCCTTGTAGGTATCGTATCTCTTGGAGATTTTGCCATCAGAGAATCTTTGGGTGCGCAGGCTTCAATAGCGCTCGAAGAGATATCGGAATCTCACTTTAGCAACAAACCATGTTAATTCTTAAGGAGCGATTTTAAAATCGCTTCTTTTAGTTTGGCTGTATTCTAAGAATATGATAACAGAGTGTTTCATTTATGATATTTTACAACCCTTCAGTTTTAGTGAAAAATAATATATGCTATGCTTTATACAATACATAATATTTTGAAACCTTTTAAATGGTATAATAATACTAGTGTTCCTAGCATATCTTGCTAGAAAAGGCAGAGAGGAGGGAAATCTCTGAAGACCATTTTTCGTATTGCTATTATTCTTGTATTTATTCTTTTAATAAGTATATATCAAAGTCTTAATGATGAAAATGAACCTCTAAAGGGGCCCGAAACCCAAACACTTAAGAAAGATCACGATAATCAGTTGAAACAACCCATTAATAATACCGGAGAACGGCCGGTGACCGGTTTGTCGACATGGATAGGGAAAAGTGCAGATAAAGTAATTGAAAAATTTGGGGAACCAGAAAGAATTGAACCAAGCTCTTACGGGTATGATTGGTGGGTATATCCTATTTCCCCTAAGCAATATATACAACTTGGAATGGAAGATAACAAAGTTGTGACACTTTATACAATCGGGAATGAAGTCGATGTGACCCCGTATAAGCTTGGTCAAAAGCTGGAGGATATCTATCGCTTCACCATAATAGAGTCAGAAATAGTGGTGAAAGATGAATCTGGTTCTTATCAATTTGAATTAAACGAGGAAGACCTTAACACACGTCTTTTGGTTTCATTAGGGGATATTTATGCTCAGCTCTATCTCGATAAATTTACTGGTGAATTGATGAGTATCCGATACTTGGATAGTTCCACGCTCATAGAAATGCATCCATATGAAATGATGTATCGCGGCGAATTGGTAGAAGAAACGGAGCCTACTGATGATGAGTGGAAGAAGATCGACACCGCAAGCGAACAACAGATATTTGATATTACAAATGTAATGCGTACTCATTTTGGAGCGGGAAAAGTAGAGTGGAATGAGGAAACAGCGAGCGTTGCAAGAGGACATAGTGAAGAAATGTACGAGGAAGAATATTTTTCACATGATTCACCAGCGTTTGGCAGTCTTTCCAATCGTTTAGAAAAACAAGAAATCACTTTCAAGACAGCTGGGGAAAACATCGCTTCCCAATATACAGATGCACCAGAAGCAGTTCACGGATGGCTTAACTCTGAAGGACACAGGAAAATTCTCTTGGAAAAAGATTTTACCGATCTTGGAGTCGGGGTGTATAAAAAATACTATACCCAGAATTTTATAGAAAAGTTTACTATTGAGCAGTAAAAAAAGGTTGGCTACTCGAGGACACCTCTCTTTCGCAGGGAATTCGTCCTCAAGACAGTCAACCTTTTCATTTCAGTTCTTTTTAAAGATAAAAAAAGATCCTGTTGAGTGGGCTACCACTTTCCCTCTGTCACTCACGACCTTCCCTTCTACCACCATTGTTTTTGAACCTTGGTGAACGATTGTCGCGCTAGCGGTCATCCCTTCACCGGTGCCAGGTGCCAGGTAATGGACATTTAAATTGGTCGTGACGGCACCATACCCTTCTGGAAGCATCATGTTAGCCAGTGTCCCCATGGCTGTATCCACTAATGTTGCCGTGACCCCGCCATGGACAATGTTTAACGAATTGTGCGTAACAGTTGTGATAGGAATGCTAACTGTAAAGTTTCCGTCTTCTAAACTTTTATCCATGGCGAAAATGCCGCCGATTAAAGATTCATTCTCTCTATTCTGCTTGCGTTTCACACCATCGAGCAGCTGTCTGATACTGATGACTTCTTCTTCATCTGCTCCCTGTAAAACTTCATCCAATAATTTGTGCAATTCTTCTTGCATGTCAAACATCCTTTTCTTTTACACAGCCCTATTTTTATTTATGTATCGTCATGACTGCTTAGTAACTGGGGTGATTCTACATGTAGATTTTACTACAAAGAGGCAGGTATCACCATTTTTTCATTTCCTCATAATATGTAATAGGTTAATGTCCTGAGCAGGAGGTGCTGGAAATGGGGAAATCATTACATCCAAAGGTAAAAGAGTTTAAAGACTTTGTGAGGAAACATCCTAAGATTGTAAAGGATGTCCGCAGCGGGAATGCAAATTGGCAGGAACTTTTTGAAGATTGGTATTTGCTTGGGGAAGAAGATACCCGTTGGGACGCATATAGGGACAGTGACAATAAAAACGATTCGAAGAAAGAAGAAACAGGTAAAAGCGGCTGGTTTGATCATGTAGGTGAGTTAGTTAAGAATATGGACGCCAATCAACTGCAAAATCATATCAATAATATTAATGAAGTCCTGGGAACTGTCCAAGGTGTCATCAGCCAATTTCAGTCCAATCCAAAAAGTTCTCCAGTGAAAAATGAAACACGATCAAAACCTCCTCATCCGTTTTCGTTCAGGAAGGACTAGGAGGTTAAAATCATGAGAGCAGATATAATTGACATTATTCATTCCAATGAAGAGTTGAAGATGTTCTTGAGAGAAAAGCCTGAATGGTATAAAAGACTTTCCAGAAATCCGAATGAGTTGGAAAAGTTTGAGATTGCATCAATCAACCACTTTCAAAAAACGATCCCACATCGAGTACAAAAATTCTCAAATGGCGTCCAAATGGCATCTATGATGATCAGCATGTTTCAAAGTATGAATGAATCAGAATAAGCAACCAGTGCAGTCAAAAGGAAAAACAATCGTCGGATTGCTCTTCCTTTTTAACTGCGCTATTTACTGAACACAGACAAGCTGTTGTATTGTGAAGAGAAGTTTTATCATGGACGATCAATGAGTAAATTGTGTGCAATCTGGGGAAGGCTATGGGAAAAGGAGTGGTCACGACTATGAAAAAGCTTATTCTCATGTCCCTTTCGCTGTTGGTGATTTTAAGCGGATGTAAAGATGATATTCCCGAACCTGAAAATTTCTCTTTAGCGAAAAAGGTACACGCCAAGGAAGAAAAATCGCTTTCAGTTAAGCATATTGTACAAGGAAATCAGGTCTTCATTGAATGTGTCGTGCCTGACGTAACGTTCTCATCTGCAAAAAAAGGAGCAAAGAAAGGGAAAATCATCGTTACTTCAAATACAAGCAGACTTCATAAGGAATATTACACTGCGGCATTCGTGGTAAAGGATCTGCCAAAGGGTAACCATATATTAACGTTAGAAGTTGTAAGTCCAAAAAATAAATCATTTGGAATCAAGAAACAATTGTATGTGACAATACCGTAGAAACCTTAATCTGAGAGGTGGGAATTTTTTTACAGAGCATATTCGCTTCCGAACACAAAACGTGTTAAAATAACGTTACGGAGGTGAGCATTATGCTTGCTACTATAGAAAGAATGGAAATATTAGATAGTGCTGATGAACTATCTCAGTGGATACTAAATTCCGATGTGGCAGAAAACTATCGGAAGTCTTTATATAAACTTCGTAATAACAATGATACGCAGACAAAAATACAGAAGTTCACGCGTATGAAAGAACATTACGAAGAAGTGCAGAGGTTTGGCCGCTACCATCCTGACTATAAAACGGTCATGAAGGAAATTCGTGAGCTTAAAAGAGACATGGATATGGATGAAAATGTAGCCGAATTCCGACGTGCTGAAAATGAACTTCAGGATTTACTGGACAGAGTGAGTCTGATCATTGGACACTCGGTTTCTGAAAACGTGAAAGTTCCTACAGGCAATCCTTTCTTCAGTGGAAGTTCATGCGGCGGAGGCTGCGGAACTGGCGGAGGCTGCGGCTGTTCAGCCTAAATTGCACAAAAAGGCGCCGGCGATGATGTCGGCGCTTTTTGTTTTGAATGTTAATTTTTTAGTCGGACACAATCGACACATAAATTTCCACAGCAGAACATTTTTTCCTGGGGCACATAGAAACGATGGCGGTATACGAATAAGGAAGGTTGTGTCCTGAAGAATATCGTATCTGAATGCAGTCTTTTACCCCTCATAGCGCGGGCTGACCATTTTCTTATCAAATGTTCAACTTCACTTTTATCGAGATCGGAATCAATATATAGAAAAGGGATGCCCGTTATCCATTTGACGTATGCATGATGAATATCCGTCTCCGCACGAAGATATTCAATAAAATCATTCCATATGACTTTCAGATCCATTTTAACCCTCCGTCCAGCCGAGCGATAGCATTTACTTATGTACTATACCCTAAAATTGACTATTATGTTCAGATATAGTGAATTTTGATGAGAATGCTTGTCGGGGCTGAGCAAGCCGCCTCCGCATTTTGAGTTGTCCAGCTCCGGCGGCTAGCCCCTCGAGGTCATAAGCTAAAGGGACCAAGAAGGCAAAGGGCGCCTTCCCGGCCCCTTTAGCTTATGCTTGTCGGGGCTGAGCAAGCCGCCTCCGCATTTCGTGTTGTCCAGCTGCGGGGCTTAGAGGCACATGTCATAAGCCAAATCGATCAAGAAGGCGAAGAACGCCTTCCTGTCCGATTCGTCTTATGCCACCCGCCTCTGAACAAAGCTGCCTCCGCATTTCGTGTTGATTATTATTCTGATTCTGTGCTAGACTGATAAAAAAGTGATTCCTAGAGGGGAAACGTTATGTTGACGCAAAGACAAGGTTTGGTTGTTTGGTTACATAGTTTGAAGCATGCAAAGTCTTTGAGACGATTTGGGAATGTACACTATGTATCAAAGAAAATGAAATATGTTGTGTTGTATTGTAATCAGGATGAAATTGATTCTGTCATGGAACGAATCAATTCTTATTCTTATGTGAAGAGAGTGGATCCTTCCTATAAACCTTTCATAAAATCAGTGTTTGAGAATTCGAGACCTGATAAGGCAAAGGAATATGATTACAAAATGGGATTTTAATTGATTGCTGCCAAACTGATGTTGTTGGCAGCTTTTTATTTTGGTTTTATAAGGTCACTGTAAGGGTAAAATATAGTGATTTAATCTTAAAATGGCAATCAAGTGTTGATAATAGAGTTCCTTTTCGGGAAAAAGTGTGGATGGCTTGACGTCCATTTGAATAATCGTTTTTTCAAGTTCCTCAGCAGTTTGTTCAAACAGCGAATACCTCTTGTTCGTCATCATGTTAGGGTTCGGAATGCCTTCCCTGCAGAAATATATTGCCTGGAATTTCCCTTCGGCAGTCGGCTTCATAACGACGCCGAGCGAAGTAACCGGCCGGTCTTTGATGATGGTATGAAAAGCCATCAGATGCTGTACTCTGTCTTTATTGTATATTGCCGTTTCCATCAATTCATAAATATCAGATAATCCTTCTCCTAATTCGATAAATCGCTGAATCATGTTTTAACTCCTTTTCTTTCGTATTTAATCAATTCCTTATTATTTCAAACATACTATGAGAAGTAAAGAAGATATGAGGGGTGATTGTATGTTATGGGTATTTATAGGGCTGGTGCTTTTCTTAATTGTTTCTTATATCGTTACCGTGAAAAGGGAAGAGAAAGAGGTTTCCCTGAAGGATGTAGATGCTTTTATTGTAACCGCCATCCTTTCTACTTTGGCTGCTCATGGAGTGATTTCTCTTCTGGATGCAAAGAAACTCGAAGGGGAGAATCTGATCAGCTTAAAGGAAAACCTTCTGAAGTATAACGGAATTGATGAACTTAAATGGAATGAATTGGTGAATGACCATATTGACAGTACCTCTCCATTTTTAGAAGGTAAGGATTTAGATTTAGGTTAATCATTTACAAAAATGTTGAAATTTTGGGTTTCTTACTATATAACCCTTTTGTGAAATCTGATATGTTAATATTAGATTAAACGAAGGGGTAACAAGATGAAACGTATACTACTTTCCTTTACTTTCGTCATGGTTATTGCAAGTGCAGGAATTCTTTTTTTTCAATGGAATGGATTTTTATCGGGCAGTGCCGAAGAGTCTGATATCTCTGAAGTAAATCAGTCTTTTACGATCGAGCATATTGGTAACGAGTTTTTCATCACTCAAGAGGTCGACTTTATTTCCGGCAGTTCGAAGGAAATGAAGATTGAATGGCCAGAACACGCTAAGAATTTTCGCTGCGTGTATGACAGCGGGGATGATTGCTTGTCCAAAGAAGATGGAGAATTCTTCATCGATAATAAAAAGGCAGAAAAACAAAAGCTGACACTAACTTACACACTTGAAAGGCAAATGGCAGAGGGCAATCTGCTGTTAAGTGGATGGTATCCTGCGTTATCGTCGGCAATTCCCCTTGAAACCACGATTAATATTATTGAAAAAACATCAAGGGATGCCGTCTGGATTTCAGGATATAAAAACTCGAAACATGAAGAAATGGATTTTATTGATTATTATTCGTTTAATGGGCATGGACCGCCATCGGATTTACTTCTCTATTCAGGTGAAATGAATCTGGATGAATTTGAAAGAGCAGACATTTACTCAAGAGAGAAAATAAAATTCAATTTCGGGGAAAATGTATTCAACGAGAAAGGTTTTGTAACAGTAGTCATCGATGACGACCTTCCTGTACATGAAACGGAAAACTTCCTGATCATCGGCAAGGAACCCGCTGAATCAACATTACTGCAAAAAATAAACTGGGGATTAGAGCACCAGAAATATAGTGCTTCTTATCAGGAAAGATGGTTAAAGGAATTGAAGGCAAGTATGGTTCTGCAAACAGCTCTTGGATCCCCTAAGACTAAAAAGGTTTATCATGAATTAGAAAGCGGGCTGACTGGAGATCAATTTGCTGCATTTAGAAAGCTTTTGATGAATGAAAGGAGCCATTTGCTTAAGGCAGTTCAAATGGATTCCTTATTGAAACACGCAACCGATTTCACCTCTTCCTATTTTAATGATGTCAGTAAAAACCCAGAGAAAGAAATACCACTTATTTTGAGGGCATCCCGAACGGTAGAATTAAATGAGAGACCTTTAACGGATGTTGCCTTCATTCAATATCATCAAGAGGAACTGATTTCTTTGACTGAGCTGATGCAGGAAGCGGGTATTGAATATAAATACCTGCAGGAAGATGTGATTTATGCGACGGAGCATGGAAATTCTTATCGCTTCTACGTCGACAAGGATTTTTTTATCCTTAACGAAGAGAATTACGGTCTCTTGACGAAGCCTGTACAGAAAGTTGGCAGTACGCTCTTTATGGATGTGGAGTGGCTCGAGAAACTGTTTAAAATGGAAGTTGATCGGACAAGCTCCACTATTGAAATACAAACAAAAGAAACATAAAAAGCCCTGCAGAAATTCTGCAGGGTCCTTCTATATCCATTTCTGGAAAGAAGGCAAAGGGAGAGGAGAAACCGGAGGAAGAACTTATGGGGAAACGTAAGTCTTCTCCGCGGTTGGCAACAACATCAATTAGGATGTTGTTACTTCCATTATCACCTAACAAGATGATTTTATACATTTTATGGCCTAATTTCCTGAAGTGGCGAATGCTGTAGATTTGTGTTAGGATAATGAAGAAAAATACATATATGGTGGATGATTATGAGAGTAATTGCAGGAACGTTAAAAGGAAGGCCTTTAAAAGCTGTTCCGGGAAGCGGTACACGGCCGACCACAGATAAAGTGAAAGAGTCTATATTTAATATGCTTGGTCCCTTTTTTGAAGGCGGGATTGGCCTGGATTTATTTGCAGGGAGCGGCGGTCTAGGAATAGAAGCTTTGAGCCGGGGGCTGAATAAAGTAGTCTTCGTCGACAAGGACTCTAAGGCGCTTCACACCATTAAGACGAATCTGAAAGATTGTGACTTAATGGATCATAGTGAAGTGTACCGCAATGATGCCAACAGAGCACTTAAAGCGATAGTCAAAAGAGAGATTGCATTTGACTATATCTTTTTAGACCCTCCGTATAAACAGAAAAAATTAGAAGAACTGGTCTCATTCATTGATGAACATAACCTTTTAAATGAAAACGGTTTCGTCTTATGTGAGTACAGTTCGGACAGTAAACCAACAAATGAGGTTGGTCGATTGCATAAAGTTAAAGAAGAAACCTATGGGATGATCGGAATTTCGATTTATACATATCAAAAATAGTAAAAAAGCAGACACTTGGGGGTAAATGATCATGACGAGTATTGCAGTTTGTCCGGGAAGTTTTGATCCCATTACATACGGGCATTTAGATATCATTACAAGAGGGGCAAAGGTTTTTGATCAAATCTATGTAGTTGTTTTAAATAATTCCTCGAAAAAACCTTTATTTTCAGTTGAAGAAAGAATTGAATTGATTCGAGAATCAACCAAAGACATTCCAAATGTTATTGTCGATTCATTTCAAGGTCTTCTTGTGGATTATGCCAAGAACGTGAATGCGAGTGCAATCATCAGGGGATTGAGAGCTGTATCAGATTTTGAGTACGAAATGCAAATCACATCCATGAATAGAGTGCTGGAAGAAGATATTGAAACGTTTTTCATTATGACGAATAATCAATATTCATTCTTAAGCTCCAGTATTGTAAAAGAGGTAGCCAAGCATGGAGGGAACATTTCTGAATTGGTCCCTCCACCGGTAAAGAGTGCACTGAAAGATAAATACATGATTACTGAATAAGGGAAATAGGGCTGTTCATGTTGCATTCGTTAACATGAGCAGCCCTTTTGGTTATCGAATTTTATTAAATGTTCTTCTACTGTAGATCAGAATGTAGACACATAAACTCACGATTGTCACGAGAGGACCGGCTGCTTTCAGCCAAAGGATGATTTCATTCCAAATATAGGCGTTCTGTTGTGCGAATACCGGGATGGCATTGGAAAGCTGTTCATCTGAAAACCTTTCATATACTGGTTTCCAAATGATGATTGTCACAATCGAAGAAGCAGCGCCGTGGAGAAACCGGGCGTAAAAAAAAGGCTGAAAACGAATATCCGTCTGGGCCAGAATACTGGCAACCTGCGCTTGAACACTAAAACCGCTGAATCCCAAGATGAAACTGGTGATGATTGCCTGATGAAGCAATGGTGCATCTGTCACGCCGCTTGTCAGTTTTGATCCCAATGTAATTTCAAACAAACCTGAAATGAAAGGGATGCTTAATTGATCAGTCAATTTAAAGAGGTAGAACACGCTTGAGAATCCTTGAGCAATAAATGTGGTGATGTGCAAATGGTATAACATTTTGTTGATGACAGAGAAGAGGATAATAAAGCCGCCGATCATTAATAATGTTTGAATGGATGAAGTAACGGCATCTCCAAGAAGTTTACCGATTGGACGGTTATCTTTTAATCTTGTTCTGTGAAGGGCGGAAAATGCTTCACTGATAAAGAATCTTTTCTTTTCGTTTGAACGGAGGTTCTCAATGGATTCTTCGTCCTTTGTGCCATAGAACCTCATCACGAGACCCACACATATGTTACCTATATAATGAGCGGAAGCAAGGACGATCCCCAAAGCCGCGTTTTGAAAGAACCCTACTGAAACGGCGCCGAAAATAAATAAAGGATTGGAAGAGTTGGTGAAGGAAACAAGCCTCTCCGCTTCAATCTTGGTCAGCTGCTTTTCCTGTCGTAATCGAGCGGTTAATTTCGCTCCTGCAGGAAACCCCGACGCCATTCCCATAGCCCAGACAAACCCCCCTGAACCAGGTACCCGAAAAAGCGGTCGCATCAATGGTTCAAGCAATACTCCTATGAACCGTACAACTCCAAATCCAATCAGCATTTCAGACACGATAAAGAACGGTAACAGCGATGGAAAAACAATCTCCCACCACATATCCAATCCCCTGATTGAAGCCTCCAATGATTCATCAGGCATAAGGATCAACGCTGCTGCAAATACAGTCACACTTGCAGATAAGACCAAAGTTTTCAATTTCGACTTCAACAACCGCACGTCCTCCTCACAGACCATACTATGTCAATTTCTTGTGAAACACAGAAAGAATGATAAAATGAGAGTAACTTCAACTTGTCCTCATATTAATCAATATACTCATACATATTAGAAATAGACCATATGATGAATTGAACCGCAAACTAAGGGTAAAGGGGGAAGACTGTTGAATAGACCAAAAATAGGATTAGCCCTTGGTTCAGGTGGAGCTAGAGGATTTGCGCATTTAGGTGTCTTAAAGGCCTTGGATGATGAAGGGATCCCTGTGGACATGATTGCCGGCAGCAGCATGGGGGCATTGGTTGGCTGCATGTATGGGGTAGGGCATAGAATGGAAGACCTCTATAAACTATCCACCACTTTCAGAAGGAAATACTATTTGGATTTCACTGTTCCCAAAATGGGATTCATCGCTGGTAAAAGAATAAAAGAATTCATACAATTATTTTCTCATAATAAGAACATCGAGGATTTAAATATACCTGTGAGTGTAGTGGCCACCGATATTACCAAAGGTGAGAAAGTGGTCTTTACATCCGGCCCTGTTTCCAGCGCGGTTAGGGCAAGTATCGCAATTCCAGGTATATTCGTACCCGAAAAAATCAACGGACGCCTGTTGGTTGACGGCGGTGTGATTGATCGGGTCCCTGTTTCTGTTGTGAAAGAAATGGGTGCCGATATCGTTATCGGTGTAGACGTTTCCCATGTCAAAAGAAATGCAGAAATAACGACTATTTATGATGTGATCATGCAAAGCATTGATATCCTTCAGCTTGAAATTGTGGCTCACAGAGAATTTGCTTCCGATTTCATGATCAGGCCACATGTGGAAATGTACAGTACACGGGCTTTCAAGAATATTGAAGAAATTATTGATATGGGGGAAGAAGAGGCTAAGAAGGTCATTCCTTCTATAAAAAAAGCGTTGGAGGAATGGAAGGAGTAAAATCTATGAAGAACAGAACGCTGATTAGAATCCTGGTCCTGATGACCGTTTTTATCGTTGCAACATCTTTTTATTATCTTCCCTATTATGTCACGAAACCAGGCAGTGCTCATGAGCTTGATCCCATCGTCGAAGTGAAAGGCGGGTTTGATGATAAAGGCGAGTTTATGCTGACTACTGTCAGGATGGGAAAGGCAAATATATATGCTTATCTGATAGCCAGTATTAAGAAGTACGAGTATATCTACCCGGTCGAAGAGATCAGGAACCCTCACGAAAGTGACGAAGAATATAACCTCAGACAACTTCAGTTGATGGTAAATTCCCAAAATCACGCAATAGAAGTTGCCTATAAAGCGGCGGATAAACCTTTTTATTATAACTACAAAGGCATTTATGTGTTGAATGTATATCCTTCCATGCCTGCTAAGGACATCTTAAAACCAGGGGACCGCATCACAGCCATTGATGGGCAGGAATTTGAATCCTCAGAGGAGTTCATCCAATATGTAGGGAAGAAGAAGAAAGGGGATAAAGTTTCAATCAAATTCATCAGAAACGATGAAGAAAAAACAGAAACGATCCCATTGATGGAATTCCCGGAAATGCCTGGTAAAACAGGTCTTGGTATATCTTTGAGTGATGATAAAGAAATCGTAACAGATCCTGAAGTCTCCCTTAATACAGATGAGATAGGCGGCCCATCCGCCGGTCTGATGTTCAGTCTTGAGATATATAATCAATTGACGGAAGATGACTTAACAAAAGGTCATCCTATAGCCGGTACCGGAACCATCACAGAAGATGGGGAAGTTGGCAGAATCGGGGGGATTGAGCAGAAAATCATTGCTGCTGACAAAGCGGGTGCAGCGTATTTTCTTGCTCCCAATGATCAAATATCTGATGAAATAAAAGAAAAACACCCGGAACTGGAGTCAAATTACTCAGCAGCCAAAAAGACAGCAGAGGATATTGGTACCGACATGAAAGTCATACCCATTAAATCATTTGATGAGGCCCTGAAGTTTTTAAATTCCCTTCCGGAAAAATAATAAATGGAGACTGCCTCGGCAGTCTCCATTTATTATTTGACTCTATCTTATGATGATCGGAGGCTGTGACCATTCTTGGCGAAGAAGCTTTTTTCTGGATTCAGATGATGAAAGTCCAAGGGAATAAATCTCAGAAGATTTAATATCTAAAAAAATATCCTCTCTATTTGCACTAGAAAGCTTGCTGATAAGTGGAAGGTTCAGTGATTTCTTGCGAGTGTTCAGGAATTCTTGTCCTATTTGATTCATTCCAAGTAGTCTGATGTATGCAGGTCCAGCAGCCGTTTTATTCATCCCTTCTTTTGTTGTATTGGTTAAAATATGAAGTGCCATCCGTTGTAGACGGGTCCACGTATATCTCTTTGTTTTAAGCCTGCTCATAAAATCTTCGAACGAGAAAGCCCCCTTTGCACATTCAATTATTCTATTCTCGATGCCTTCTTCGATTTCATAAATCTCTTTAAGCTGGGAAGGAGAGGAAGAAATGATTTTATACTGCAATAATGACCAATAACTCTCCCATCTATGATAACCGCCAAATTCCTTCCTGTATTCATCGAGGATGTTCAGAGTGGTTACAGGCATATACCGGTTGATCACGCTTTCTTCCTGGTCAGGGTCAAATAGATTTTTACGGATGCTGGTCGCACTTGCGATGGAAGGTGACGAGAAGTGTTCATCATGATAGCCTGCTGATTCCCGTGTGATGGTGAATGCCTTTAAATTCGGGGCAGCTTCATTTCGTGCTTCCATATAATGATAGCCGAGAATATTATTCGGTTTGCTTAAATCTATCATGTTATTGTTACCTTCTAAATCGTTGAAAGCTTTGGATAATGCTGCAGGATAACTCAAGCCTTCATTCACATAGTGCTTGATGGATGAATTATATGTATGTTCATTGTCATGAATTAATTTGACTGTGTCTTCAAAGGAATCGATTTCTCCGTCTTCACTGCCGAAACAAAAGCTCTCGCAGCCTATTTCATGAAGTAGGGTTATGGACCCTTTCGCGAAAGTTTCTGCATGTTGTGTCGCAAAGGAATAAGGCAGCTCTATGACCATATCAACCCCTGCTGACAAAGCCATTTTTGTGCGTGCCCATTTGGATGCGAGTGCAGGTTCTCCTCGCTGCAGAAAATGCCCGCTCATACAAGCGATAACAAGATCTGCCCCTGATTTTCTTTTGGTTTCATTCAAATGATGCAAGTGACCATTATGAAACGGATTATATTCAACCACAACCCCTGTTGCTTTCATGATAAAACTCCACTCCTTTTATTAAGGTCTCCCTTGTAATCAATGTTATCTCAAAACTAATAGTATGGATGTCGGTTAAAGTTTAATGGTATTATTGACCCGTTCCAGCTGTTTATTGGAGTGCAAGACGAAGACTCCTGCGGGAGAAGTGGCCAATGTGAGACCTGTCCAGCTCTGGCGGCTAGCCCCTCGAGGTCATAAGCTAAATGGTCCAAGAAGGCAAAAGACGCCTTCCCGGCCCATTCATCTTATGCTTGTCGGGGCTGAATGAGCCGCCTCCGCTTTTCTTCCCGCAGGAGCTATAGCGACGAGGAGGCTCACGGGTCACCCGCGGAAAGCGAAGTCTTGCACGGAAATCAACAGCGGTTCAAAAACCATTAATTCGAAATATACCGAAAACCTTTTTTTACAGGTACATAAAATTCTAAATATATAAGTATCATATCGGATATTATAAAATATTTGAAACAGATTATAATAAAGCGTTATAATTGCAACACTGGTACAGTAATAAGTGTAAAGAAAAAATATTGACAAACGGTAATATCAAGTCTATAATTACCTTTGTTGCCTTGAGGTGATGACATTGAAATGGTCAATTATACAATTACAGAAATTCAGGGATAAAGGACTTACACTAGATGAAACGGTCACTTTCGACGATCCAAAAGAAATTGATCCGCAAGTCAGGGAAGTATCCCCCATCCATGTTACAGGTAAAGCAGACATAGGCTCAAACCGTGTCACTTTTCATCTTCACATAGAAGGGAAGTTAGTCTTGCCTTGTTCAAGAACCCTCGTAGATGTGGACTTGCCAATCGATCTTAAAACGATCGAAACATTCCTTCTTTCTGACAATGAATATGATCAATATGAGGAAGAGGAAGTTCACCGCATCGAAGGTGATGTAATTGATTTAAAACCAGTAATAAGAGAGTTGCTGTTACTTGAGATTCCACTTCAGGTAATCAGTGATGAAGCGAGAGAACAGGATAAGCTTCCTTCTGGTAAACACTGGGAAGTGATGACGGAAGAACAAGCTTATGAAGTCGAAGAGGAAAAAGAGAAAAAAGTTGATCCTCGTCTCGCTGATTTAGCAAAGCTTCTTGATCAAAACAAGAACTCTTAAAAGCGAAGTACCAGTTCGTTCTGGCTTCATAATATTTTTATCTCTTTAAGGAGGTGGGAAGAATGGCAGTACCTTTTAGAAGAACATCTAAAACAGCAAAAAGACAACGTCGTACACACTTCAAACTACGTGTACCTGGTATGGTAGAATGCCCAAACTGTGGTGAAATGAAACTAGCACACCGTGTTTGTAAAGAGTGCGGAACGTATAAAGGAAAAGAAGTTGTAAACAAATAATTTACAGCTAGTTGTAAACTCATTTACAACGTATAAAAAAGCGTGAAGAGACCATGGCTCTTCACGCTTTTTTTATTGTGAGACTGTTCAATTTAATTGAATCAATTTACACTATATAGAAAGGAGGGGTATAAGATGGGTGAATATATCATACATAAAAATCAACAAGGGATCCTTCAATTCATTATCAACCGTCCACAAAAACGAAATGCAATTAACTATGAAATTATGGACGGTTTAGAAAAAGCCTTGAAGGAATGCGAAGAGAATCCATCCATAAAAGCCTTGGTTATTACCGGAAGTGGAGAAGAAGCTTTTTGTTCAGGCGGGGATCTATCGAAATTCCATCGACTGAAAACAGAAGAAGAAAGCTATGAAATGCTAAGTAAGATGGGGAGCATCTTAATCAGGCTTGCTTTTTTGCCTAAGCCTACATTCGCCTTTATAAATGGTACGGCCATTGGAGGGGGCTGCGAGATTGCAGCAGCCTGTGATCTCAGAATCGCTAAAAAAGGAGTGAGAATGGGATTTGTACAAGGGAATTTGGCCATTACAACGGGCTGGGGAGGCGGTACCCTGCTGCACAAACGGATTTCCTCTTCAAGAGCTATATCCCTACTTATGACTGCAAGTTTGAATTCCTCAGAGTCATTATTTGAAGCGGGCTTCATCGATGAATTGGTTGAGAAAAATATAGAGATAACCGACATCCCTATAATAAAAGCGATCTCAACTAAAACCTCCGGTGTCCTTCAGGCCTACAAACGGCAACTGCTGAAAGACTGGGATAGAAAGAAAATAGAAGAAAATATAGAAAGCGAAATCCGCGAATGTTCCAGGCTGTGGGCAAAAGATGAACATCACGAGGCAGTCGACCGCTTTTTAGCCAAGTAGTCCGGGATGATCATTTAATTAATTCTGATGTCAGGAATACTGTTGATTCTATCTACTCTAGTAAGTGCATATGCATGAATAAATGGATCTTACAGGAGGGATGGAAATGTCTTCAAATAGACAGGATGCTTGGAGTCAGGATGAGGATGTAATACTTGCTGAAGTGGTACTGCGCCACATACGTGAAGGCGGTACACAGCTTAAGGCCTTTGAAGAAGTGGGCAGGAAACTTTCAAGGACTTCAGCTGCATGCGGTTTCAGGTGGAACTCATTTGTCCGCAAACAATATAAATCAGGCATTGAGTTAGCGAAGAAACAAAGAAAACAATCAAAAAAACATAGCCCGCCGGTTAAGAAGCCTGCACAGGAGGAAAATCAGGCAGTGGTGCCCCCTGTCCAATATGAGTCCGTGCAGAGTGTTCATGAAAACTTCTCAATGGGCAGTATGATACAGTATTTACAAAAAGCTGAAGAGGCAGTTAAAAATGAAGAAAAAGTGAAGCAGGAAAATGCCAAGCTTCATGAGCGAATCTCTCAATTGACCAATAGGCTTGAGCAGTCTGAAACAGAATTAAAAGAATACCAAAACAAGTTTACTTTACTTGAAGAGGATCATAAATCACTGCTGACCATTTTTGAAAAGGCAAGAAAAATGGCTTTATTGCATGGTAATGAAGAAAAAGTGAAATTCCAAATGGATAAAAACGGAAATCTTCAAAGAGTCAATAAGTAAATTGAGGTGGAAGCCTCCCCGTACTCAATAAGAAAGGCTGGCTAAAGGATCATTAGCCAGCCTTTCAGGTTATTTAGCCGATTTTTTGTTCTTTGACGCCGGCTGGATACCAGACCAGAGGGTTTTCGCCCAAATCTCTTTCTACGTCATAAGTGACAGCCTCGAATCCCATCTTCTCCCAGAATCCCTGCGATTTAATGCGGGAATTTGTCTTGATAGGCAGCCCGAATCCTTTTGCAAACTCAACAAGCATCGATCCATATCCTTTGTCTTGATATTTGGGCAGAACCTCAAGCTTCCATAATTCCAAATAATTTTGAGGCGGGTCGAAGTATTGGTCGAATCTTGCCTCCCGCTGATATAAGCTCATTCTTGCAATTAATGTATCTCCGAAGTAAATACCATAAAATGGGGATTCACTATCATTTTCAATAATGTTCGCCTGAAGATCCTCAAGCATGGATAGCTCCTGAACACCATATTCTTTAAACTTCTTAAACTCTTCAAGGGTTTTATAATTCACTTTCAATTTTTCAACTTTTACTGCCATACTTTTACCTCCTACTATTGCTTCATGATACCTTTTTATGAACGAATCAATTGAATCCGTTTACAACCATAAGAAAAATAAAATGATTATTTATTATTATTATATAACAAATAAACAAAAAATTCTGCACTTAATTAAGAAAACGTTTACAATAGAGAGGAGGATTTCGACGAGTTTTGTAGAATTCTTAATATGACTTGCTGTTTTTTTGAAGAAAGGGGAGATAATGTGCAAAAAGTCTTAATTGCGAACAGGGGAGAAATTGCTTCAAGAATCATTAAAACATGTAAACAATTAAACATTCAAACGGTGGCTGTCTATTCTGATGCCGATGAGGATATGCCTTTTGTCAAGGAAGCTGATATCGCTCATCGAATCGGTGAACCGCCCGTTAACAAATCTTATTTAGTTATAGATAACATTCTTGAAGTTGCAAAAAAAGAAAACGTAGATGGTATACATCCCGGATACGGGCTTTTATCCGAAAATGGGGAATTTGCGAAGAGGGTATCTGAAGAAGGCTTTACCTTTATCGGACCTCCTCACAGTATTATTGAGAAGATGGGAGATAAAGTAGAAGCAAGAAAGGTAATGCAAGAGGCTCAGGTTCCTGTTGTCCCGGGCAGTGATGGTGGGGTTGGCAGTATTGACGCCGCTAAAGAGCTTGCAAATGAAATTGGTTACCCTGTTATGCTTAAAGCGAGCGGTGGAGGCGGCGGAATCGGAATGATTCGCTGCGAAAATGAGCAAGCGCTCGTTCAAAGCTTTGATTCTACAAAAAATCGTGCCAAAGCATATTTTGGAAAAGATGAAGTATTCCTTGAAAAATGCGTGGAGAATGCGCGCCATGTAGAGATTCAGATTTTTGGAGATGCACAGGGTAATATCGTTCACTTGTTTGAGCGTAATTGTTCTGTTCAAAGACGAAATCAAAAAGTGATTGAGGAGTCTCCTTCTCCGGTACTATCGGAAAAAACCAGACAGGCGATGTATAAGGCTGCCATCAAAGCAGGGAAGGCCGTTAACTATATCAATGCCGGAACGGTTGAATTCATAGTAGATGAGGAAGAAAACTTCTACTTCCTGGAAATGAATACAAGATTACAGGTAGAGCACCCTGTTACAGAGCTTGTGACCGGACTGGATCTTGTGAAGTGGCAGCTGCTGGTCGCAGCAGGGGAACCACTGCCGTTATTGAAACAAGATGAAATTGCTTCAAAAGGGCATGCGTTGGAATTCAGGATATATGCTGAAGATCCAAAGACCTTCTACCCTTCGCCAGGTGTGATCACTAAATTGGATTGGGGTGGTAGTGAAGGTGTCCGAATAGATTCAGGGTATGTCGAAGGAAATAAAGTCACACCTTTTTATGATCCGATGATTTCCAAATGCATCATTTATGGTGAAAATCGCTCAGAAGCAATCGAAAAGGCACAAGCATTTTTCAGAGGAGTGCAAATCGATGGCCTCAAAACAAATGTGAGCCTCTTTAAGGAGATTATTGGGGAGAAAGAGTTTATTGATGGAACATACACGACTAAATGGCTTCAGGATTATTTGACTGCAAACCGAACATAAATAGAAATATTACAATTGGAGGAAACGAAAATGAAAGAAATTACAGCAGCTATGGCAGGAACAGTATTAAATGTTTTAGTAGAACAAGGCGGAAGTGTCGCTGCCGGTGACACGGTACTCATGCTTGAATCAATGAAAATGGAAATCCCGGTAGAAGCCGAAGCGGAAGGCAAAATTTCCGAAATCAAAGTAAACGTCGGAGATTTCGTAAACGAAGGCGACGTATTAATCGTACTTGAAGGATAAAAAGGATAGTTTAACTATTGCAAACGGCATGAATTACTCAGAGTTGAATTACAGCTAAAAACAAAAGTCGTTTAATACAATGGTCTTTTTCGAGTTAACCTAAGAGTATTTTATAATAAAACTACGTGATATAACTTTTGTGGATTTTCGATTGGTTCCAGCTGTTGATTGGAGTGCAAGACGAAGACTCCTGCGGGAAAAGTGGCCAATGTGAGACCCCGCAGGAGCTTTAGCGACGAGGAGGCTCACGGGTCACCCGCGGAAAGCGAAGTCTTGCACGGAAATTAACAGCGGTGTTTAACAGACAAATGCCATACTAATATGACCGTTATTTCAGAAGAGAAGGAGAGCAATAAAATTACATAACGAACAAAGGGGGATTCATATGACTGCATCTAAAACATTCATAGATACACTCAATGAAACAAAAGAAAGAATAAGTGCCGGCGGACAGCCGAAATATCATGAAAAATTAAAAGAACAAAACAAAATGTTCGTTCGAGATCGTCTTCAGCTCTTATTTGATAATGGAGATTATCAGGAAGACGGTATGTTTGCTAACAACAAAGCCGATGATTTACCAGCTGATGGAGTCGTTACAGCCATCGGGAAAGTAGGTGGACAAACAGTCTGCGTCATGGCAAATGACTCTACCGTAAAAGCTGGCTCTTGGGGTGCACGTACGGTAGAAAAAATTATTCGTATTCAAGAAACCGCTTTACGTTTACAAGTCCCTATTTTTTATTTAGTGGATTCTGCGGGTGCACGCATTACCGATCAGCTTGAAATGTTTCCAAATCGCAGAGGCGCAGGAAAGATCTTTCATAATCAAGTGAAAATGTCCGGCATGGTGCCTCAAATTTGTGTGCTTTTCGGACCATCCGCTGCAGGAGGAGCCTATATACCGGCTTTCTGTGATATTGTCATCATGGTTGACGGGAATGCTTCCATGTATCTCGGCTCTCCTCGAATGGCAGAGAAGGTAATAGGGGAAAAAGTGACGCTTGAAGAAATGGGCGGAGCAAGAATGCACTGTACAGTAAGCGGCTGCGGTGACCTGTTGGCTGCATCAGAAGAAGAAGCGATTGAAGAGGCAAAAAGATACCTGGGTTATTTCCCTGCAAATTACAAAGAAAAGCCTTCTGTGATAGATGGGATGGCGCCAAAGACAGAAAAACTGCTGGAGGATATCATCCCGCAGCATCAAAATGCTCCATTCGATATGTATGAGGGTATAAACACATTGATTGACGAAGGAAGCTTCTTCGAAATGAAGAAATTATTTGCACCTGAGCTGATTACAGGTTTTGGCCGTATGGACGGGAAAGTGGTAGGTATCATTGCCAACCAGCCAAAAGTAAAAGGCGGCGTTTTGTTCCACGATTCTGCAGATAAAGGGGCTAAATTCATTCAGCTTTGTGATGCTTTCCATATTCCTTTGCTTTTCCTCGCTGATGTTCCAGGTTTCATGATTGGAACAAAAGTGGAGAGAGCGGGGATCATCCGGCATGGAGCCAAGCTTATTGCTGCTATGAGTTCTGCGACTGTACCTAAAATCTCTGTGATTGTAAGGAAAGCATATGGAGCTGGATTATATGCAATGGCAGGCCCTGCTTTCGATCCGGATGTCTGTATTGCCCTTCCTACTGCGCAAATAGCCGTCATGGGACCGGAAGCTGCAGTGAACGCAGTTTATTCGAATAAGATACAGGCGATTGAAGATCCGAAAGAAAGAATAAAGTATGTTCAAGAGAAACAACAAGAATATAAAGAACATATTGATATTTACAAATTGGCTTCAGAGTTAATCGTCGATGAAATTACAGCTCCTAATGAGCTGCGTTCTGTTTTGATCGAACGTTTTAAATTATATGAGACGAAAGAAGTCCAGTTCAGTGAAAGAAAGCATCCGGTTTATCCAGTTTAGAAAAATTCTAGCAGACTTGTTCCTGTTCATTTTCAGGAACAGGTCTTTTTTATTCAATCATTCTTTTTGCCCATAGTTTTCTGCTGGGGAAAAATTTGCTAAACTATGAATAGTACATATCAATTCGCTTTTATGAAGGAGAAGTCATGAAAATTGGAATTATCGGGGGAGGGGCTATCGGGCTTTTATTCGCCTCTTATTTAGGCGAAAAGTTTGATATCACCATTCTTGTGAGAAGAGAAGAACAATTACATTTGATTAACCGGCATGGTGTCACTCTCCGGGAAGGTGACAGCTCAATGACTGCTTGTGTACATAGTGAAATCGTTTCAGAAAGCAAGATGGAGTTCCATTTAATCATTATCGCGGTGAAAGAATATGATCTTGATCCGATTCTTGGGATGTTAAATGAAACTGAGACTCAAATCCCATTACTTTTTTTGCAGAATGGCATCGGGCATATAGACCGGGTCAAAAAGCTGCCTCACCAAACCCTTCTTGCAGGTTCGGTGGAACATGGAGCGTTAAAAGAAAATGATCACACGGTAATCCATCTTGGTATAGGCAAGACAAATCTTGCTTTTGTTAGAGGAGAATCGAATAGAGTAGAAGAATTATTAATACAACAGATAGAAAAATTTCCGTTTCTTCTTCAAGACGACCATTTAGAAATGCTTTTAAAAAAACTGTTTATTAATGTCTTGATTAATCCTCTTACTGCCATTGCTGGAGTGAAGAATGGAAGATTACCGGAAAATCCGCACTTCCTTCAGATTCAACATAATTTATTCGAAGAACTGCTAATCCTTTTTCCTCACATGCAGGATCTCATACACTTCCAGGAGATAATGGACATTTGTTATAGCACTTCTGCCAATCGTTCTTCCATGCTGAAGGATATAGAAGAATATAGAAAAACAGAGATTGAAACCATATTGGGAGCTTTAATAATGAAGGCTGAACAAGAACACCATTTTTTACCCATCATGAAGACACTTTACGAATTAGTTAAAGGAATTGAAAGAGAAGGTCAGGGGGGGTAAAATGGCTTCCATTTTTTCTACGGTCATAGCCATATTTGTCATAATTCCATTCTTGGGGTATTTCATCAGCTTTATCATTGCAAAGGAAGTAATGAAGAACCACCGGAAAGCTGTTCATCTCGCGATTGATGTGACAACTTTTTTACTGATGGTTTCCGTCCATTTCATTGTGCTCGCCATATGGGATACCTCTTATTTATGGTTGATTTTCTTATGCGTTTGCTGCGTCGGATTAATATTTGCTGTTCTATATTGGAGATCAAAGGGGGAAATTCACTACCCTAAGGTGATAAGGGGTGTATGGAGAATTAATTTTCTGCTGTTTTTTGCAGCTTATATTACTTTGATGATAACAGGTTTGATACTCAGAATAATTGAACTGAACTAGGTCTTCTCATGCAGGCAGTTTTTTTCCTTTTCATAAAGTGAAATGTTATACTCATCGATAGGAAATAATGAGTCAGAAAAGGAGTAGTAGTTCATATGGAATTGGAAAATCTGAATATTCCTGCAATCAACCAGTTTGCTTCCCTATATATAAATCAGAAGGACCCTGTGACTTCTTTTTTTCACTATAATATAAATCAGCCTGATGTCTATTCACAGCGATTGGGAGATTTGACGCTTCGTGATTTTCCGCGTGAAGAGCTCACCGACTGTATTGCTTCCTATATGAGGGGTTTGCCATCTGCAGATAAGGTGGAGAAATCTTTAACGAAATTAAGATCAGGTGCAGTAACCATAGTAGCGGGTCAGCAGGCCGGTCTATTGACGGGGCCTTTATACACCATACATAAGATTATTTCGATCATCAAGCTGGCACAGCAGCAGGAGAAAGCATTGAACCATCCTGTGGTGCCTGTATTTTGGATTGCCGGAGAAGATCATGATTACCAGGAAGTAAATCACATTTATCTCGAAAAAGAGAACAAAATGGAAAAGACGGGATATCCCGAAAGAGTTCTCGAAAAGAAAATGACTTCTGATATTTCATTCGATAAACGTATGATGAAGGAATGGGTCAATGAAATCATCAAGAGTCTTGGTGAAACCGGACATACGAATAAACTCGCAGGAGAGTTGAACGAGATGATCGATGAACAGGATGATCTTGTAAGGTTCTTTGCTCATTTCGTGATGCATCTCTTCAAGGAATTTGGTTTATTGGTGATAGATTCTTCATACCCTCCATTAAGGAGACTAGAAAAGAATCACTTTCATCATCTGATCGAAAGCAGTCAAAGTATCACAAATGCAGTTCTCGAGCAGCAGGAAGAAATTAAAAACTGCGGTTTTTCTACACAACTCGAAATTTCCCCTGAAGCAGCGAACTTATTTATTACAATAAATAATGAGCGCGCATTATTAGAAAGAGAAGGATTCGACTTTAAAGACAAGAATACCGGAAGAACTTTCCCTTGCAGTGAATTACTGACGATGCTTGAAAAAACACCCGAACAATTCAGTAATAATGTAGTAACAAGGCCAATGATGCAGGAATGGTTGTTTCCGACCCTTGCTTTTATTGGGGGTCCTGGTGAAATCGCCTATTGGGGTGAATTAAAAAAAGCCTTCGAATATGCAGGTTTGAAGATTCCCCCAGTGGTTCCCAGAATGAGTATCACCTTGCTTGAAAGAGAAGTGGAGAAAAAAATGACCCACCTCGGCCTGACATTGCCACATGTGTTAATAGAAGGTGTCGCTGACAAACGTGAGAAGTACTGGAATTCGATAAAAGTACCGACTTTAGAGAGGGAAATTGCCGAGCTCGAACACTTGCTTCAACAAAAGTACAAAGATATCCGTGATAAATCCGAACGTATCGACCCGGGAATGAATCAGATAGTGGATAAAAACTTATCCATTCACCTTCATCAATTTGATTACTTAAGGAAGAGGGCGGATAAAGCGCTGAGAGATAAACATGACAAGACGTTCTCTGACTTTGCAAAAGTAGAAAACTTTCTCCGTCCCATCGGCGGACCGCAGGAGAGAACCTGGAACACCCTTTATTTCCTGAACAAATACGGAGAAAGCTTCATCCACGACTTGCTCTCCCTACCACTGGAATTTGATGGGACTCATAAGGTTGTTTATTTGTAATTAAGACTTTTCACGCTTTTATAAGGCCTAATTATAAGCTTTAAAAACTGCGGTATTCAGCGAGGAAATATTATAGTAAGGACTTCTTTCGAAATAAAAGACGAAAGAAGTCCTTTTTGTGTGCTTAAAAGACAAATTTTTCTCCCCTGCACTGTCAGGAAAAGGGAGAAAAAGGCTAAAAAAACTTGAAGGAAATATTTTATAAAAAGAGAATTTATAAAACAGTGGAGAAAAGTGGGGGGATGTGGTACATTTGTGTTAGAAAGTGGGGGCAGTGCATATGTTCATGGGCGAATATCAACATAACATTGATAATAAAGGCCGTTTAATAGTGCCTGCCAAGTTCCGCGATTCTTTAGGCGAGTCATTTGTCATCACCCGTGGATTAGACCAATGTTTATTTGGCTATCCCATGGATGAATGGCGGGCGCTCGAGGAAAAGCTGAAAGCTTTACCACTTACAAAGAAAGATGCCCGGGCCTTTACGCGCTTCTTCTTTTCTGGAGCAACAGAAAGTGAATTGGATAAGACAGGGAGAATCAACATTCCTGCGACCCTTGTCAATTACGCACAGCTGGATAAAGAATGCATCGTCCTTGGAGTTTCCAATCGGATTGAGATTTGGAGTAAGGCTTTATGGGAAGACTACTTCACAGAGTCTGAAGATTCTTTTGCAGAACTTGCAGAGAATATGATAGGATTTGATATTTAAAAGATCAAAAACGTTCGATTGGAAAGGTGTCGTCAGCATGTTTAAACATACAACAGTTTTATTGAAGGAAACAGTAGATGGATTGGATATTAAAGAAGATGGTATTTACGTGGATTGTACACTAGGCGGTGCTGGGCATAGTGAGTACCTGCTGAGCCAATTGTCCGAGGAAGGCCATCTCTATTGCTTTGATCAGGATGAAACCGCAATTAACCACGCAAAAGAGAAACTCTCATCCTATCATGGGAAGGTAACGTTCGTTCAATCAAATTTTCGTCATTTAAAAGAAGAGCTACTGCAGCTTGGAGTACATAATGTTGATGGGATCCTATACGATCTTGGGGTGTCATCACCCCAGCTTGATACACCTGAAAGGGGATTCAGCTATCATCACGATGCACCGCTTGATATGAGAATGGACCTTGAAGCCGATACTTCGGCATATGAAGTGGTTAACCAATGGGCATTTGAAGACCTTGTACGGATCTTTTACCGATATGGTGAAGAGAAATTTTCAAAGCAAATCGCGAGAAAAATTGAAGCTGCCCGTGAGTTGAAACCGATTGAAACGACAGGGGAGCTTGTTGAATTAATAAAAGACGGAATTCCTGCCCCTGCCCGAAGAAAGGGAGGCCATCCTGCAAAAAGAGTGTTTCAAGCTATTCGGATAGCGGTGAATGATGAACTTGGTGCTTTTGAAGATTCTCTTGAGCAGGCGATAGACATACTTGCAAAAGGTGGAAGGGTCAGCGTCATCACGTTCCACTCATTGGAAGACCGCATGTGTAAAACGATGTTTAAAGAGAAAGCAGCCGGACCTGAATTACCTCCTGGGCTCCCGATTATTCCAAAGGAATACGAACCTGTATTGAAACTTATTACAAGAAAGCCGATATTACCAAGTGAGGAAGAACTGTCAGAAAATAATCGAGCAAGATCAGCAAAGTTAAGAATTGCAGAAAAAAATAGATAAAGGCTATTTTCAAAAAGAGCCTTGATAAAAAAGGAAACGGGAGGGAGAAACAATGAGTAACTTAGCGAGAAATTATGAAAGGCAGCACGCCGATCAAACGAATCAATCTGTCCAGGTGAATCCTCAGCCCCTTAGAAAAGAGCAGAGGTCTGTCATCACACCCGGGGAAAAGATTCTTGTCGCGGTTTTTGCTGTAGTGTTTTGCTTCTTGGCTGTACAGATCGTACAGACCCAAGCTGCTGTCTATGACGTAAACAAAGAAGTACAAGTGATGGAAACAGCAGTTGAAAAACAGGAAAAGGCAAATAACGACCTTAAGCTGCAAATCAGTGAGTTAAGCACATACGAGCGTATTTTGGAAAAAGCAAAAGAACTTGGACTTAACTTACAAGAAAAGAACGTGAAGGTTGTTGAACAATAATGAAAAAAAGACCAAGTATGAACATAGGGGCAGCCATCCTTTTCGGGATTTTCGGCTTGCTCTTTTTTATATTGATGGTTCGCTTTGTTACGATTCAAGTAACGGGTGAGGCCGAGGGGAAAGTTCTTGCTTCCCAGGCTGCAGAAAAATATATTAAAAGCCGGATTCTTGAAGCCCATAGGGGGACCATTTACGACCAAAAAGGGGAAGTCATCGCCGAAGACACTTCAGCATATACATTGGTAGCTGTCCTCAGCCCAACGGTGACCAGCGATCCGGAAAACCCAAAGCATGTTACCGATCCTGAAAAAACGGCAAAAGCTCTTTCAGGATTCATCGACATGAAGGAAAGTGAAATATATAAGAAATTAACCTCAGATGGTGCTTATCAGGTTGAATTTGGTTCAGCCGGACGTGCACTTTCTCACCAATTAATGCTCGATATCAAAGAAGAAAAACTTCCCGGGATAACCTTCAGGAAAGAAGCCAAAAGGTTTTATCCAAATGGTACGTTTGCTTCACATTTAATCGGATTTGCTCAAAAAACGACTTCAGATTCGGGCCAGACTGAAACGACTGGTAAGATGGGCATTGAAAATAGCTTCAATGATCTATTAAGCGGGAAAAACGGCAATGTAGAATATAAAAGTGATGTCTGGGGCTATTTGCTTCCCAATGCAGAAGAACATGTCACCCCTCCACAGGACGGGAAGGATATTTATTTAACGATTGACAAAAAAATACAGACGTTTCTCGAAGAAGCGATGAACCAAGTTCAAAAACAGTATAAACCGAAGAAAATGTTTGCGATTGTAGCGGATCCCAAAACTGGGAAAATCCTTGCGATGACACAACGTCCGACCTTTCATCCCGATACAAGGGCAGGGCTTGAGGATAATTGGACAAATACGATCGTGGAAGAAACAATCGAACCGGGGTCGACGATGAAGTCATTCTCCCTCGCAGCTGCAGTGAATGAAGGGAAGTTCAATCCAAATGAAGCATATCAGTCAGGAACTTATAAGGTGGACAATGTCCCAAACCCCATTCGTGACCATAATGGCGGGGATGGCTGGGGTTCGATCTCTTTTCTCGAAGGAGTTCAACGCTCGTCGAATGTAGCTTTCGCGTATCTGTTGGACCGGATTGGATTTGAAAAGTTTGAAGGATATTTACATGATTTTGGTTTCGGGGAACCGACCAACGTCGGCCTGCCGCATGAGGCATCGGGATCCATTCTCTATCATTATCCAATTGAAAAATATACAACCATCTTTGGTCAGGGAACTACTGTGACACCGCTACAAATGATCCAGGCAGAATCTGCAATTGCGAATGACGGAAAAATGATGAAGCCTTATGTTATATCAAAAGTGGTGGATTCGAATACCAAAGAGGTTGTAAAAGAAACCAAGCCTGAAGTGGTGGGAACCCCCATTACAAAGGAAACAGCTGAGAAAACAAGAAAGTATTTAGAGTCGACCGTGACATCTGAGGATGGAACAGGAAAAAGGTTTGCAATTGATGGATACAGTGTGGCAGGAAAGTCTGGAACCGCGCAAATACCTGATCCTGAAACCGGGGGATATAAATATGGAAAAGAGAATTATCTATTTTCATTTATGGGGATGGCACCTGCGGATAATCCGCAGCTGATCGTCTATGTGGGAGTGCAGGAGCCAGAATTGAAAGTGACGGAGATCGGATCGGATCCAGTATCGGATATCTTTAAACCAGTCATGCAAAACAGTTTGAAATATTTAAATATTAAACCTCAGGAAAAAGTGAGCCTGAAAAAAGAACAAATTCCTGATCTATCTGGCATGGGGGTTGAAAAAGCGAAGTCGGCGATAGAAAAATCCGGAGCTGAACCTGTAGTTGTGGGTAACGGTTCAGAGGTGACCCGGCAATTGCCCCAACCAGGAAGTGAATTGCTTGAAGGCGGGAAAGTGATTATCAGAACAGATGGAGACATCACCATTCCTGATATGAAGGGTTGGTCAATAAGAGATGTCTTTAAAATTGCGAACATTGCCGGGTTAAAAATAAATATGGTCGGTAATGGATTTGCGGTCAGTCAAAACATACAGCCTGATTCTCCTGTAAATGAGAATGAACCTCTTGTTGTAAACTTTAAAACGCCAGAAGAACAATTACAGAGGGAAAAGGAGAAAGAAGTCTCTGAAGAAGAAAGGCCATTGAATTAAACAACTAACCATGAAGGTGGACAATTCAATGTGTTCAATCCATACCCCGCAGGTAAGTCTGCAGAGGGTAAGGGATGAATGCAAGATGAAGTGTCCCCCTTCTTTTTTTGCCTGCTTTTCTAAAAGATTGTTACTTTACCCTAATCGGCCTTACACTTTTCATTCATCGATACCAAGAGATGGATGAGCCTGAAACTCGGTAAAGAGACACATACCCATCTGTGTCCAAGCATATAATGGAACGAGGCATAGAAGGGGAGGTCCATTTGTGAAAAGAGTATCGAATGTTACGGTAAGGAAAAGATTAGCGATCGCTCTGATTGTGGGAGTATTGATATTTTCTGTCATTGATTTGAGGCTTGGATATGTACAGTTTTTCATGGGGGATATGCTGACAAGCCGTGCCAAAGATTCCTGGAGCCGGAATATTCCTTTCCAGCCTGAGCGGGGAAAAATAGTTGACAGGAACGGGGTGGAGCTGGCAAGCAATCAAAGTGCGCCGACTATTTTTGTCGTTCCAAGACAAATCAATGACCCTCAAGATACCGCCGAGAAACTGGCGCCCGTTCTTAATATTTCAGTAGAAACTGCATATAAATATGTAACACAGCAAGCGAGTATGGTTTTAATAAAAGAAGCGAGAAAAATATCATATGATAAAGCGAAGGAAGTCAGAGACCTAAACCTCAAAGGGGTTTATCTTGGGGAGGACTCCAAGAGATATTATCCATATGGAAGCTATCTCTCTCATGTGCTGGGGTTTGCAGGAATCGATAACCAGGGGCTTATGGGACTTGAACTGTCATACGATAAGGAACTGACCGGCGATAAGGGATACGTCAAGTTTTTCTCCGATGCAAAAGGGAAAAGGATGGGAGATATGGCGGATGATTTTGAAGATCCCGAGAATGGGCTGGATCTAAAGCTGACAATCGATACGAAGGTTCAGACAATCGTAGAAAGGGAGCTGGATATCGCTCAGGCTACCTATAATCCTGACGGCATGATCGCTATTGCGATGAATCCTAAAAATGGTGAAATATTAGCGATGGCGAGCCGTCCTACATTTGATCCTGCAAATTTCCGAAATGTCCCACAGGAAATTTATAACCGCAACCTGCCTATCTGGAGTACGTATGAACCTGGTTCTACCTTTAAAATTATTACACTGGCTGCAGCTCTTGAAGAGAAGAAGGTAGATTTATATAAAGAAAAGTTTCATGATTCTGGTCATGTCGAAGTCGCAGGATCTACCCTCCACTGCTGGAAAAGAGGAGGGCATGGGACACAGACCTTCCTCGAAGTTGTTCAGAACTCGTGCAACCCCGGGTTTGTGGAACTTGGGGAGCGGCTTGGCAAGGAAACGTTGTTTAAATACATCAAAGATTTCGGGTTCGGTCAAAAAACAGGAATCGATCTGCAAGGTGAAGGGAAAGGGATTCTATTTAATTTAGATCGTGTCGGTCCGGTGGAACAGGCGACCACCGCTTTTGGTCAGGGTGTAGCCGTAACCCCTATCCAACAAGTAGCAGCCGTCTCTGCAGCTGTTAATGGAGGTATCCTGTATCAGCCATTTATTGCGAAAGAGCTGATCGATCCTGAAACCAATGAAGTGGTAATGAGGAAGTCACCACAGATGAAACAAAGAGTGATTTCTGAAGAAACATCAAAACAAATAAGGGAAGCGCTCGAAAGTGTGGTTGCACAAGGTACAGGTGGAAATGCTTTTGTAGATGGTTACAGAGTAGGGGGGAAAACCGGGACTGCCCAAAAAGCCAAGGATGGAAAGTATTTGGAGAATAATCATATTGTTTCATTCATGGGTGTTGCACCGGCTGATGATCCAGAGATTGTAGTGTATGTTGCGGTTGACAATCCTAAAGGCACTATCCAATTTGGTGGAGTGGTAGCTGCCCCAATCGCCGGCAGTATCATTGGGGATAGTTTGGTAGCGATGGGTGTGCCGAAAAGAAAGGATCAAATTGAGAAGAAAATGAAATGGGATGACATCCCGCTGATTGAAACGCCTGATTTAATCGGATTATCAAAAAAAGAACTGCAGCAGCAATTGGTCAATTTAAACCTTGATATCAGCGGCAGCGGAGAAAAGGTAGTGAATCAGTCGCCAGATCCTGGTGTGAAAATAAAACAGGGATCAACGATCCGGGTTTATTTATCCGAATAAACGGGAAAAGGAGTTTTCTTGAACAAAAAAGCGGAAGGGCACTGCTCAGAGGCGGTTTGGCTTATGACATGGGCCTCTAAGCCTGCAGCTGGACAGTGAAAACCCCTCAACATTTTTAGAGGAGGCTCACGGTTCACCCGCTGAAAGCGAAGTCTTGCACGGAAATCAACAGTGGTGTTTAACAAAACAGCCAAGAAATTGTGAACTAAGTTAAAAGGTTGATAGCTTTCAAGTCTATTTTTATGTAAAATATAAAAAGGTTGCTTTCTACCTGTGAGGAGTTGAAATGATGAGATTGCACACTTTGCTGGAAGTACTGCCGTTTTATAAAGTACATGGTGAAGGAAATCCAGCTATTTCAAACATCGCTAATCACCATAAGAAAGTAAGGAATGGTGACTTATTTATCTGCATTCAGGGTTTGGAGGTTGATAGTCATTCTTTGGCCCATGTTGCAGAGATGAATGGTGCAGCTGCTATTCTTGCAGAAAGGAAAGTAGATGTTCACATACCCGTAATACTTGTACCGGATACTAAAAAGGCCATGGCTGTCCTTTCAGATTATTTCTATAAACAGCCTTCACATCAATTATTGCTGGTGGGTGTGACTGGAACGAATGGTAAGACGACAACGACTCATCTGATCGATCAGGTATTTACCGGTAACGGAATAAAGACCGGTCTTATCGGAACGATGCATATTAAAGCAGGTGACGAGCTTGAGGTAAGTCATAATACGACGCCAGACAGTTTGACCTTGCAGCAGACGTTCTACCGCTTTTGTGAGAAAGGAATCACTTCGGCGATCATGGAAGTTTCCTCACATGCCCTGGATCAGGGTAGGGTTCACGGTTGTGATTATGATATTGCCGTTTTCACAAATTTATCGCAGGATCATCTGGATTACCATCGCTCAATGGATGAGTATCGGAATGCGAAAGGCTTATTGTTCTCTCAATTAGGAAATACTTATTTTAAAAAATCGCCTAAATATGCCATTATCAATAAGGATGATGGTGCAGCTGAATATCTTATCAAGTCAACTGCAGCTCATGTCTTCACATATGGGTTATCACCGGAAGCGGATTTTTATGCTAAGGACTTACAGTTAAGATCTTCGGAATCGTCCTTTAGGCTGGTCAGTCCATTCGGGGAAAAGGATGTGGTCCTTAGCTATGCAGGAAAGTTTAATGTTTACAATGCATTAGCCGCCGTTGCTGCAGCTTCTGCCGCCGGCATCCCCGTCGATCAAAGTGTTAAGTACCTGGAGAAAGCACAGGGAGTCAGAGGGAGATTTGAATCAGTGGCTGAAGGCCAGCCTTTCTCTGTGATCATCGACTATGCCCATACTCCGGACGGCTTGAAAAACGTCCTGGAAACCATTCAATCCATTACAAAAGGAAAGATTATCGTTGTAGTCGGCTGCGGTGGTGACCGCGATAAAATCAAACGTCCCATCATGGCTGAAATTGCTTGTGATTATGGAGATTTTGCCATCTTCACTTCTGATAATCCACGAACGGAAGATCCGATGGATATATTGAAAGATATGGAAGTTGGAGTAGTCGGTAAACAATACAAGCTGATTGAAGATCGTAAAGACGCGATAAAAGATGCAATTTTTCAGGCGAAAGAAGGGGACGTGGTGCTCATTGCCGGTAAAGGACATGAAACCTATCAAATAATCGGGCATGATGTTCATGATTTTGATGACCGAGAAGTTGCGAAACAAATCATAAGGGAGATGTAGTCATGCTCTTTTATGATGACGTAAAAAAGTTATTTTCTGAAACACGGGGAGTCGGGCTGCCCGGGGTAGGATTTCTATCAGTTTCCTCCTTGCCCGATGTAAGTTTGGAAAAGGGCTTATATATTCCATTGGACTCTCATGAGAAGCTATTTGAGAGCATTCATAACGGTGCGATCGCTTCTTTATGGAAAAGAAGCGAAAAGATTCCTTTATTCGTACCGAATCATTTTCCATTATTTATTGTGGAAGATGTCCATTCTGCTTATCGCGAACTTATACATTTTTACAAACAACAAAACAATCAAGAAAAGTGGGAAATTATGACGAAGTTTATATGTAATAATGAAGCTGATTTAATGAAAACAGTTGATGCAGAGAGTTTGAAAGATTTAAACGCGAAGAAGAAAGGGGGGGAATAAAGTGCTGGAACAAGTTATCTTTTTTACAATCCTAATGGCATTTCTGATCACTGTACTTCTGGCGCCAGTTTTTATCCCCTTCTTGCGAAGATTGAAGTTTGGTCAGAGTATCAGAGATGAAGGGCCTGAATCACACCAAAAGAAAACAGGTACACCAACCATGGGCGGAATTGTATTTCTGGTTTCAATCGTCATCACGACATTTGTCATGACAGGCAAATATTCAGAACCGGGACCGGAAACATATTTATTGCTTCTCGTTACAGTTGGATTTGGCTTGCTTGGATTTTTGGACGACTTCATTAAAGTTGTCATGAAACGTAACCTTGGATTAACCTCCAAGCAGAAATTACTGGGACAGATCGTCATCTCTGTTATTTTCTATTTCGTTTTTATTCAAAATGACTTTTCTACTACGGTATCTATCCCCTTGACGGACGTTTCATTCGACCTTGGGTGGTTTTATGTATTGTTTATTATTTTCTGGCTTGTCGGCTTTTCGAATGCCGTTAATCTTACAGATGGGCTGGATGGGTTGGTATCCGGTACGTCAGCGATTGCCTTCGGTGCCCTGGCTGTGCTTGCATGGAATCTCGGTCAATATGATGTGGCGATCTTTGGTGTAGCTGTGGTCGGAGCAGTCCTTGGCTTTTTGGTGTTTAACGCACATCCCGCCAAAGTGTTTATGGGGGATACAGGTTCACTTGCACTTGGCGGGGCAATCGCTGCGATTGCCATTTTATCGAAATTAGAGATAATCTTAATATTGATCGGTGGAGTATTCGTCATTGAAACATTGTCAGTTATTTTACAGGTTGCCTCTTTTAAAACGACTGGAAAACGAATCTTCAAAATGAGTCCTCTCCACCATCACTACGAGCTAGTTGGCTGGTCTGAATGGAGAGTCGTCGTAACATTTTGGACGATTGGTTTACTTTTTGCTGTATTAGGAATCTATATAGAGGTGTGGTTATAATTGAAGAATATTACGAAGTTTAAACATAAAAAAGTTCTTGTATTAGGGTTAGCGAAGAGCGGAGTAAGTGCCGCTTCATTACTACATAAACTCGAAGCTTTTGTAACAGTGAATGATCAAAAGCCTTTATCGGAAAATCCTGAGGCCCAAAGCCTGCTTCAGGAAGGAATCAAGGTGATATGCGGAAGCCATCCGATTGAGTTGCTGGATGAAGGCTTTGAGTATGTCGTGAAAAATCCGGGGATTCCTTATCATAATCCTTTAATTAAAAGAGCCATTGAAAAAGGGATACCTGTCCTTACCGAGGTGGAACTCGCTTATTTAGTATCAGAAGCAGAGATGATCGGAATTACGGGGACGAATGGTAAAACGACGACAACCACCTTGCTTTATGAAATCCTTCAGGAAGGCAGGCAGCAGCCCCTTATTGCAGGTAATATCGGTACAGTGGCATCAGAAGTGGCACAAACAGCGAAAAAAGATGAAAAAATGGTAGTGGAATTATCGTCCTTCCAATTGATGGGGATCGATGAATTTTCCCCTCATATTGCCATCATCACGAATTTATATGATGCACATCTGGATTATCACGGTGATATTAATGAGTATTGGAAAGCGAAAGCCAATATTACAATGAATCAAACAGAAGAAGATTATTTGATCATCAATCATGATCAGGAGCATCTTCGAGATGTCGTCGAATTCACCAAGGCCTCGATTATTCCATTTTCCACTACAGAGGAAGTGGAAAGCGGTGCATATATAAAAGACGGGTCAATCTATTTTAAGCAGGATTGCATCGGTGAATTAGCTTCTGTTGTATTACCTGGGGAGCATAACCTCGAAAACATCCTGTGTGCAGTCGCGGCTTCGAAATTATATGGAGTTTCAAATGACAGTATCATGAAGGTGCTGGGAACTTTTACAGGAGTGAAACACCGTACTCAATTTGTAAAAGAAATGAACGAACGGAAATTTTATAACGATTCGAAAGCGACTAATATCCTGGCGACGAAAAGTGCGCTCAATGCCTTTAACGGTCCTACTATTTTATTGGCAGGTGGATTGGACAGAGGGAACGATTTCGATGATCTGATTCCTCACCTGAAAAATGTCAAGCTCCTGATTACATTCGGAGAAACAGCTGACAAATTAAATGAAACCGGTCAGAAGGCAGGGATACAAACCATCATACGTGTCGATAATGTTGAAAAGGCAGTGCCGGTCGCTTACGAACATTCAGAAGAGGGGGATGTGATCCTGCTGTCACCTGCTTGTGCAAGCTGGGATCAGTATAGAACTTTTGAAGAACGCGGTGACATTTTTATTAAAGCTGTGCATAGTCTTTAATAAGGGCTTGTCATAGGAAGCAGCATAACTTACACAACTAGAAAGGCAATCAAGAAGCGGAACAGTATGTATTGCTTGGAGCGGCTCAAATACGACTATTCGAGGTGTTAAGATTGCCTTTAAAAAAATCGACTCCCGATTTTATCCTTATCATAGTCACCCTTACACTTTTGGCGGTGGGCTTGATTATGGTATACAGTGCAAGTGCGGTATGGGCGGATTATAAATTCGATGACTCATTTTTCTTTGCCAAAAGACAATTGCTTTTTGCAGCTGTAGGAGTCTTTGCCATGTTCTTTATTATGAATGTTGAATATTGGACGTGGAAAAGCTGGGCGAAAGTCCTTATCATCATCTGTTTTGTCCTGCTTGTTCTGGTGTTGATACCGGGAATCGGTGTTTTAAGAAACGGATCACGCAGCTGGATTGGTGTCGGGGCTTTTTCCATCCAGCCTTCAGAATTCATGAAGCTGGCAATGATTGCTTTCCTGGCTAAATACTTATCTGAGAATCAGCGATATATCACCTCCTTCAGAAAAGGGGTTTTGCCGCCTTTACTGTTGGTTTTCACAGCGTTTGGCATGATTATGCTCCAGCCTGATTTAGGGACAGGTACAGTAATGGTCGGTACTTGTGTGGTGATGATTTTCATATCTGGAGCAAGGGTCATGCACTTTGCATGGATGGGGATCGCTGGATTGGCAGGGTTTGCTGCATTGGTTCTCTCAGCGCCTTACAGGATAAAACGGATCACCTCATTCCTTGACCCCTGGGAGGACCCATTGAACAGCGGTTTTCAAATCATACAATCATTGTATGCGATTGGTCCAGGGGGATTATTCGGATTAGGGCTGGGTGAGAGCAGGCAGAAATTTTTCTATCTGCCCGAACCCCAAAATGATTTTATTTTCGCCATTTTGGCTGAAGAATTGGGCTTTATCGGAGGAACGTTTGTTCTTCTTCTCTTTTCACTCGTCTTGTGGAGGGGAATACGCATAGCGCTCGGGGCACCCGATTTATTCGGAAGTTTCCTTGCGGTCGGGATCGTCTCGATGATAGCCATTCAAGTCATGATAAATGTCGGAGTCGTCACGGGGATGATGCCGGTAACGGGGATCACACTCCCCTTCCTCAGCTACGGGGGATCCTCACTGACCCTCATGCTTTTAGCTGTAGGTGTCTTATTGAACATAAGCCGCTATTCAAGAAATTAACAAAAAAAAAGATTGGCTTTCTCTTCATTCAGCGTCAGGATAAACTGACTGAGTGACTTGGAAACCAATCTTTTTTTAATATTTCAAGATACCACCTGTTTAAGGTTTTACAAGCTTATTGTTGTTTAAACCAGTTCTAGCTGTTGATTGGAGTGCAAGACGAAGACTCCTGCGGGAAAAGCGAGACAGGTGAGACCCCGCAGGAGCAAAGCGACGAGGAGGCTCACCGTCCGCCCGCGGAAAGCGAAGTCTTGCACGGAAATCAACAGCGGCGTTTAAAAGAATCAACTCATAAGTGAAAAAAGCACTATTAAGCAAATTTTATTGAAATAACAATAGGATATTTGAAGGTTAGATGTTACAATTAATTACATAAATACAACCAGTGAAAGGATTTCGGTTTTCAATATTATAGGAGGTTATATTACTTTTATTAACCAAAACTTTTACAATTTAATGACATCCTTTCATAACATGGAAATGGTGTTTAAAATAGATGGAAAGAGTGTAATATACAAGGTGTTATTCTCTTTTTCTATTCCATGGAATGTATACATAACGATCATTTGAGATTTTCATTATGTTTGATGTAGTTAAGGGAATGTAAATGACCTTTCTAAGTGATAACCGTCCTATTCTCTTTCACATACATTGCCTTCACAATTATCCAAGAAGGTGACTCATATAGGAGTACTTTCATTTTTAAGGCGTGACGAAACATGCCACATAAATACGAAATGAAATTGAGGAAAACGTAATGAGAAAAGAAAATGTTGTTTCCATTGAAGAAAGAATCCCGAAACTGAAACAGCACAGAAAAAAGAAAGCAAACAGAAGGCTGATATTCTTACTGTCCCTGTTTCTGCTTATGATACTATCGGTTATATATTTCCAATCGCCTCTCAGTCATGTGAAAACGATCAAGGTCAAGGGAAATGAACTTGTTTCAAGTGAAACGATTCTTTCAGAAAGCAAACTTAAACCAGGAATGAATATCTGGGGCGTCAATAAAAATGAAACTGCAGAGCGATTAACTAAACTCCCTGAAATAAAGAGTGCAAAAGTGAAATTGTCCTTTCCAAATTCATTTGTGATTGAAGTGAATGAATTAGGCAAAAAAGCTTACCTCCTTAAGGATAATAAGTTTCTGATCATATTGGAAAACGGCAAGGTCCTGAACAAAGGGACCGAATCCATTCCTGTAGACGCTCCACTTCTAAGAGGATTTCAAGAGGATAAAACCCTGAAAAAGATGATTTCAGAATTAGGGGAGCTTCCAAAAGAGGTTCAGCATCTGATTTCAGAAATAAACTTAGTGCCGAAGAAAACGGATCAATACCATTTAACCTTATTTATGAATGACGGTTATGAGGTTAGTGCGACGATTCGGACGTTTTCAGAGAAAATGGAACATTATCCCTCGATCGTCAGTCAATTGGACCCGTCAAAAAAAGGTGTCATTGATCTCGAGGTAGGCTCCTATTTCAGAACATACGAATCGGAAGGGCAGGATGAAGCAGATGATGGGGATGAAAGTGAAGGGTAAGCATGTTATCCTCTCTCTCGTTGGTTTAGTGCTGGGTTTCATCCTTGCTTTTTCTTATAGTCTTGCCGATTCAGAAGAAGCTGGACAAGGAAACCGCAGTAATGGTCAATGGAAACAGGAAGAAGAGCTGAGAGATCAGATTCTCGAACAGCAGCAGAAGAATAATAACTTGCAGGAACAGCTCTATGAGAAACAGGAAGAGGTAGTCAACATGGAGAAGGAATTCTCTAAGGAAAAGCAAATTTACTTTAATCTTGCTGAGGAAGCGGAAAAATACCGCATGTACTTAGGGAAAACCAAGGTGAAGGGTCCGGGAGTGAAAGTGACGCTTTCTGATGCTGACTACAAACCAGATGAAGACAACGCAAACAATTATATTGTTCATGAACACCATATTTTCAAGGTCATAAATGAGTTGTATATTGCCGGAGCTTCTGCAGTGGCGATAAACGGACAGAGGCTGAAACATGATTCATATGTGTTGTGTCATGGTCCAGTCATACAAGTCGATGGGATTGAATATCCGGCTCCCTTTGAAATCACAGCCATTGGAGACCCGGAAGTACTCTCTTCTGCCATGAATATTACAGGTGGGGTTAAAGATCAACTGGTGAATGAAAATATCGAATTCTCCCTGGAAAAGAAGATAGATATTGTTCTGGAACCACTGATCGGTGAATCATAAAGTTTGCACTCCAATAAAGGAAAGTGATTGGGAAGCAAGGTGAAGGGGAATGGACAACAAGCTTAAATTGAGTTTTACGGTTATCACCATTATCATCGGTTTCATGATTGCCATTCAATTTCAGACAGTCAAGGAACCAGTTGTCCGTGATACGAGAGACATTTGGGAACTAAGAGATGCACTGCTCAAAGAAAAAGAGTTGAATTCCGGACTGCTTGAGGAAATGAGGGCTGTCGAAGAGACGCTTGAAACTTATGAAACAGAGAGAAAGGCAAGTCCTGAGCAAGCACTGAAACAAACCTTGGAGGAACTGAAAACAGAAGCCGGTTTGACCGAGAAGAAAGGAACTGGCCTGATCCTGACAATCGAACCTGCAATGGAAGAAATATTACTGGGTGAAAAAGTACATAGCGTATCCCCTCAGCTCCTTGAAAGGTTAGTAAATGAATTGAATCAATATGATGCATTGGACATCTCGATAGATGGGCATCGTTTAATCAATACCTCGGTTATTCGGGATATAAATGGAGAAACGAATGTAGATGGTTACTCCATCACCAAGATTCCGTTTGAGGTCAAAGTATTGACAAAGGACCTCGAAACGGCTAAAAAATTGTATAATCGGATGCAGGTGTCACAATCTGTGGAGGATTTCTTTATCGATAATCTTCGGGTATCCATATCCAAACCATTAGAAGAAGTAGTTCTGCCATCATTTGATGATACAATCCGTGTCCGCTATATGGAACCGGTTAGTGAAAGAGGAGGGAACGGATAATATGTGGCTTCCCGTTTTAGGGTTGCTAGTAGGGGTCATACTCGGCCTCCTTACTGATATTAGAATTCCGGATGAATACTCAAATTATTTATCGATAGCAGTTCTCGCAGCCTTGGATACGCTGTTTGGCGGAATCCGTGCTCACCTCCAAAATATCTACGATGATAAAGTCTTTGTTTCGGGATTCTTTTTTAATATTTTACTAGCAGCAAGTTTAGCTTTTCTAGGTGTCCATCTTGGTGTAGACTTATATCTGGCAGCTGTTTTTGCTTTTGGAGTCAGATTATTCCAAAACATAGCAGTCATCAGACGGATACTTATAAGCAATTGGACTAATAATCAAGAAAAAAGAGAAAAAAATTAGAATTTTAAAAGGGAATCGTTTTTGTTACGACGAATATCTTAATTAAGATATACTTAGTATTGAGACTATCTAGGGTTGTTGTTCTCATTAACATTCTTTAAGGAGGTGCCATAGAGTGAACAGCAATGAAATTTACGTTAGCCTAGACATCGGTACATCCACAGTGAAAGTGATCATTGGTGAAATGTCAAATGATTCCTTGAACATTATCGGTGTAGGAAATGTAGAATCAGAAGGAATCAGAAAGGGTTCCATCGTAGATATAGACGAAACTGTTCAAACAATCAAGAAGGCAGTAGAGCAAGCAGAAAGAATGGTAGGTTTATCCATAAGCCACGTCATAGTTGGAATTACAGGAAACCATGTTTCACTCCAAAATTGTCACGGAGTAGTAGCCGTTTCAAGCGAGAACCGTGAAATTGGAGATGAAGACGTATTGAGGGTGATGGATGCGGCACAAGTTGTTTCCATCCCGCCTGAAAGAGAAATCATCAATGTAATCCCAAGACAGTTTATAGTTGACGGTTTGGATGAAATTACAGACCCGAGAGGCATGATTGGTGTCCGGCTTGAAATGGAAGGCACCATCATTACAGGATCTAAGACGATATTACATAATACATTGCGTTGTGTTGAAAAAGCAGGGCTTGAAATTGTGGATATTGTTCTGCAGCCATTGGCAGCCGGATCTGTCGCTCTTTCAAAGGACGAGAAGAATCTTGGAGCGGCTTTAATTGATATTGGCGGCGGCTCAACGACCATTGCTGTGTTCGAACAAGGACATTTAAAAGCAACGACAGTATTGCCTGTCGGAGGAGAACATATTACGAAGGATTTATCAATCGGCCTTAGAACCTCGACTGAGGATGCTGAAAAGATAAAGACAAAATATGGACATGCTTTTTATGACCACGCCTCCGAAGATGAAGTGTTCAGTGTACCTATTATCGGAAGTGATCAACATCAGCAATTTAATCAATTAGAAATTTCTGATATCATAGAAGCAAGGCTTGAGGAAATCCTGGATCTTATCAGTCATGAGCTGAAGAGAATGGGTATTAGAGACCTGCCAGGCGGTTATGTATTAACTGGTGGTGTAGTAAATCTTCCAGGTGTGTTAGAATTAGCACAAATTGTTTTTCAAAATAGAGTACGCGTAGCTATTCCGGATTATATTGGAGTAAGGGAACCTCAGTATACAACTGCCGTAGGATTGATAAAGTATGCTCAGAAGAATGCCAGATTACAAGGAAGAAGCGTAAGCGCTGAACCTGTCCCGGCCGATACAGCTGAGAAAAGGCAGTCAAAACAAACCAATAAGAAACCAAAGCCAGCAAAGGTAACAGAAGAAACACATGAAGATGATAAGGCGATGTCAAAAGTGAAAAAGTTCTTTGGATACTTCTTTGAATAAATAAGGAATCCATTGATTCGACGAGTTAGGAGGATTTGTCATGTTGGAGTTTGATACAAATTTAGATTCATTAGCGACAATAAAAGTTATCGGTGTCGGTGGTGGAGGAAACAACGCTGTCAATCGTATGATCGAGCACGGGGTACAGGGTGTTGAATTCATCGCCGTAAATACAGATGCACAAGCTCTTAATCTATCAAAAGCAGAGATTAAGATGCAAATCGGAGGCAAACTGACAAGAGGACTTGGAGCAGGTGCCAATCCTGAAGTTGGTAAGAAAGCTGCTGAAGAAAGTAAAGAGCAGATCGAAGAAGCTTTAAGAGGAGCGGACATGGTATTCGTTACCGCTGGTATGGGCGGCGGTACCGGTACTGGTGCAGCACCTGTCATTGCACAGATTGCCCGTGAGATCGGAGCATTAACCGTTGGGGTAGTTACCCGTCCATTTACTTTTGAAGGGCGTAAACGTTCAAATCAGGCGAGCGGCGGTATTGCTGCAATGAAAGAAGGAGTAGATACTCTAATCGTCATCCCGAATGATCGACTGCTTGAAATCGTTGACAAGAGTACTCCTATGCTTGAAGCCTTCAGGGAAGCGGATAATGTATTAAGACAAGGTGTACAGGGTATCTCTGACCTTATCGCAACTCCTGGTTTAATCAACCTTGACTTTGCGGATGTGAAGACGATCATGTCCAACAAAGGTTCCGCTTTGATGGGAATCGGTGCAGCTTCAGGTGAGAATCGTGCTGCAGAAGCTGCTAAGAAAGCTGTATCAAGTCCATTACTCGAAACATCCATCGATGGAGCACAAGGTGTATTGATGAACATCACCGGCGGTACAAGCCTAAGCCTATATGAAGTTCAGGAAGCAGCAGATATTGTAGCTTCAGCATCAGATCAGGACGTAAATATGATCTTCGGTTCTGTCATTAATGAAGACTTAAAAGATGATATAATCGTTACTGTCATCGCTACTGGATTTAATGAAGAAGTTATTCAAACGCCAAAACAGACTCGTCCTACATTCGGCGGTGTGAAGCCTAATCCAGCACCTCAACAACAGCAGGTCAAGCGTGAACAGCCAAAACGAGAAGAACCTCAGCAACAGGAACCTGTACGTTCTTCATCCAACAATCAGGGTGCAGAAGATACATTGGATATTCCAACATTCCTGCGTAACCGTAATCGCAGACGATAATTGCTGCACGTTGACAAGGTATATGCAGTTAAATAACTTTCACAAAAAAGACCCTATCAAAAGGGGTCTTTTTTGTGTTTTCTAACAAACAGTTTACACTTGCTAATCCCTTTCATATTCAGGTGACATATTTCGTTTCTTTCTCTTAAAAGTTTTCCTTGCTGGCATACATAAAATGACAAACTTTTAGAGGGTATGTACGATATACTTCGTATAAGTCATTAAGTTTCAAAATAAAAAAAGGGATTAAACTAGGTGAAGTTTAAGGAGGGTAGCGAGTGACCTTATATTTAGATGTCATCTGGTTTTTGAATATATGTGTGGACTTTATATTGCTATGGCTGACTGGGCTGATTTTAAAAAGACAATATGCTCTTTGGAGGATAGCGATTGGAAGTTTGATAGGTTCTGCCATTATAATTCTTTCCTTTTCACCCTATGCCTATGTGGTTGGAAATCCGTTGGTTAAACTGCTTTTTTCCCTGCTCATGGTTTATTCTGCCTTTGGTTATAAGAGGCTTCGTTACTATCTTACGAATCTTCTTATGTTTTACTTTGTCACCTTTTTGACTGGTGGAATCCTTATAGGTGCCCACTACTTCCTTACCTTTGATCCTGGTGCGGAAACGACTGTGCTTTTGGCAAGCATCAAGGGATTTGGCGATCCAATCAGCTGGGTCTTCGTCATGCTGGCACTTCCAATTGCCTGGTATTTCTCTAAAGGCAGGATGGATAGTGTGGAACACGTTAAAATCCAATACGATCAGCTGGTGGATGTGATCATTAAAATTGGAGAGTTCGAATTCACTGTAAAAGGACTTGTGGACAGTGGAAACCAGCTGCAAGATCCCATAACAAAGAGTCCTGTAATGATTGTATCCATTTCTTCCTTGAAGGATACAGTGCCTGAAGAAGTACAAATACTGTGTGAAGAAGCGGAAGACATTTTCTCCGGTCAAAAAAATCTCGAAGTTCAATGGTCGGACCGTTTAAGAATCGTACCCGCTCAGTCGGTTGGGAGGAAAAGTCAACTATTAGCGGGGGTCAAACCAGATTCTATCACATTAAAAGATCATGAATCCTCTTGGTCTGCAAACGGGTTGATCGTTTTCAGACAGGAACCGCTCTCAGCTGATGAAAGTTTTGGAGCAATCGTTCATCCCAGAATGGCTTCCGGTAAGCCGGTACAGAATGTTTCATAGTTCAATTACTATTACTATACTCACATTCTAACGAAATAGAAGGGGGAGCAACGATGAAAAAATTAAAAATGAAATTTTTATATTTCTGGTACAAATTATTAATCAAACTTGGAATTAAAACGGATGAAATATACTACATAGGAGGCAGTGAGGCCCTTCCTCCTCCCTTGACGAAAGAAGAAGAAGAAGTCCTTCTCAACAAGTTGCCGGGTGGCGATAAAGCAGCACGGTCATTGCTCATAGAGCGAAACCTGAGACTAGTCGTTTATATAGCAAGGAAATTTGAAAATACGGGTATTAATATTGAAGACTTAATCAGTATCGGTACGATAGGTTTAATTAAAGCGGTTAATACCTTTAATCCAGAAAAGAAGATCAAACTCGCTACTTATGCTTCAAGATGCATTGAGAATGAAATATTGATGTATCTCAGAAGAAACAACAAAATCCGTTCGGAAGTTTCATTTGATGAACCATTGAACATTGATTGGGATGGGAATGAATTACTTCTGTCAGATGTTCTGGGGACGGATGAAGACATTATTACGAAAGACTTGGAAGCGACAGTGGATAAGAAATTATTATTCAACGCCCTGCACCAGCTGTCAGATCGTGAAAAACAAATCATGGAGCTGAGGTTCGGCCTGATGGGAGAAGAAGAGAAGACACAAAAAGATGTCGCAGATATGCTGGGGATTTCTCAATCTTATATCTCAAGGCTTGAGAAAAGGATTATCAAGAGACTAAAGAAAGAATTTAATAAAATGGTATGAATCCACACTGCTGATCTTTACTAAAGATCAGCTTTTTTTATTAGACTACACAAAAAAAAATTCCGTTAATATTTCTAGTATTTGTAAGGGATTCGACGAGGAACAACCACAAATCGACAGTATGAAATGCATATTTTTCCTCCTCAAGGAAATACTGAACTTTGTACAACATCTCCTGCAAGGAGGGGAAAGAATGACACGTAATAAAGTTGAGATTTGTGGTGTAGATACTTCCAAGTTACCAGTATTAAAGAATGAAGAAATGAGAGTACTGTTCAAACAAATGCAAGCAGGCGATATATCGGCAAGAGAGAAGCTTGTGAATGGAAATTTACGTCTCGTCTTAAGTGTAATTCAACGTTTTAACAATCGTGGTGAGTATGTTGATGATTTGTTTCAAGTCGGTTGTATTGGATTAATGAAATCAATCGACAACTTTGACTTAGGTCAAAATGTACGATTCTCCACCTATGCAGTTCCCATGATCATAGGGGAAATACGTCGTTATCTGCGTGACAATAATCCCATCCGAGTCTCTAGGTCTCTGCGTGATATAGCCTACAAGGCCTTGCAGGTTAGAGAAAAGCTGATGGGTGAAACCTCCAAAGAGCCGACTGCTGAAGAAATTGCGAAGGTTCTGGATGTCCCGCATGAAGAAATTGTCTTTGCGTTGGACGCAATCCAAGATCCGGTATCATTGTTTGAACCGATTTACAATGATGGAGGAGATCCAATCTTTGTCATGGATCAGCTCAGCGATGAACGAAACCGTGATTTCCACTGGATTGAAGAGATCGCCTTACAAGAAGGTATGCGAAGATTAAATGAACGGGAAAAGCTGATTATCAGTAAACGCTTTTTTCAAGGTAAAACACAAATGGAAGTAGCTGACGAAATAGGGATTTCACAAGCTCAAGTATCTCGATTAGAAAAAGCAGCCATAAAACAAATGAATAAGAATATTCAATAAGTGAATGAGGGGAAGATGATAGAATTCTTCCCGGACAGATCAGAAAGGCAGATCCTTAAATCCCGGGTCTGCCTTTCTTTTTGCTGCATACAATATAGAAAGAAGCATAATGTTGCCAAATAAGTATTCTGGATGACATTCAAAAGTATTCAGGAGGGGATTTTGTGGTACGAATATCTGAATTTCAGATAAAAGACGTTGTCAATATATCGGATGGGAGAAAGTTAGGGAATATTGGAGACATTGAAATCAATTTAGATACTGGGAGAATTGAAGCAATCGTCATAGGCGGGGGAGGGAAGTTGTTGGGCTTTTTTGGGAAGGATGAGGATATTGTCATTCCGTGGAAAAGCATCGTCAAAATAGGTGAGGATGTCATTCTTGTTCGACATAAAGAAAGCCATTATATACAAGGACAACTTGAAGAACCCAAAGAATCTTCTTGATAAATGACGAAAAATCAGATTCTGTGGTACACTTATAAAAAAAGAAGGAGATTCAATCGTGTTTAACGAGCCTTTTATCAAAGAATCGGAATCGTATTATGCAATAAAGAAGTGGACTGAAGAATTTCCCGGCTTGAAAGCTGGGATTACTACAAGACTCGGAGGAGAGAGTGAAGGCTGCTATGATTCATTGAATATGGGTCTGCATGTAGGCGATGAAAGCGAAAATGTCGTGAAAAACAGGGCAATAATCGCTCATTCACTAGACTTTCCTTTAGAAAACTGGGCAGCTGCTGAACAAACTCACGGAAACAGTATCCATGAGGTCATTCCTTCTGATCAGGGAAAAGGCAGCATCTCATACTCCACGAGTATAAAAGATACGGATGGTTTTATGACAAATCATAATAACCTTCTGTTAACCATGTGTTATGCAGATTGTGTTCCTTTATATTTTCTCGATAAACAGAATGGTAAAATCGGTGTGGCACATGCTGGATGGAAGGGCACAGTCGAGGAAATCGGGCCTGCCATGATATCGAAATACCTAGACCAAGGTTCCGTGCTGTCAGATATCGAAGTCGTTATCGGACCATCCATTTGTGAAAAATGTTATGTTGTGGACGACAGAGTATTGAATCGAGTAAAAAAAGTACTAGAAGATGGAAACGACTTGCCCTATAATTTAAAGGAAGAGGGGCAATATCATTTAGATCTGAAGAAAGTGAACAGATTCCTTTTGCTGCAGAGGGGATTAGTTGAAAGACAAATCCATACTTCTGGTTATTGTTCTTCCTGCAACAGTGATTTTTACTCTTTCCGTAGAGAGAATGGACACACAGGGAGAATGATGAGTTTTATAGGCTGGAAGGAGAAATGAAATGAAAGTTGAAGAGAACCTTAAACGGATACAAGACCAAATTTATGAGGCTTGCAGCAGAAGCGGAAGAGAGCCCGAAGACATTAATATTGTAGCTGTAACGAAGTATGTTTCGACTAAAAGGGCAGAGGAAGCCCTGCAGGCCGGTTTAATTCATTTAGGAGAAAACCGCGACTCAGGTCTCCTGTCCAAATGGGAAGAATTAATGGATGAACCGGAGTGGCATTTTATCGGTACATTGCAATCCAAGAAGGTTAAGAATATCATTGACAAAGTATCTTACATACACTCCTTGGACAGATTATCCCTGGCCAAGGAAATTCATAAAAGAGCGGACAAGCCTGTCTCTTGTTTCGTTCAGGTGAATGTGTCGGGTGAGGATTCCAAACACGGCATGCCTCCCCAAGAAGTTGAAGGTTTCATCAGAAGTCTTAATGACTATCCTAATGTTAAGGTTGTCGGTTTAATGACTATGGCACCTCATACGGATGATGAAGGTTTCTTAAGAAAATGCTTTCGAACATTAAAAGGACTTCAAGAGAAGATCCATTCCTTGGAAATATCATATGCACCATGTACAGAACTATCAATGGGGATGAGTAATGATTACACGATAGCAATTGAAGAAGGTGCTACTTTTATCCGTATTGGATCAGCTTTAGTTGGAAATGACTGAGAGGGGATGTACGTAAATGGGCATTAAATCTAAATTGAAAACATTCTTCTTATTAGATGAAGAAGAGTATGATTATGAAGAAGATGAGAAGTACGAAGAGGAATTCGAGGAGAAGAAGAACATGAAAACACAATCAGTGTCTCAAGGGAAGCAGAATGTAGTCAGTCTTCAAAGTGTCCAGAAATCTTCCAAGGTAATCCTTGTTGAACCCAGAGTTTATGCAGAAGCGCAGGAAATAGCGGACCACCTGAAGAATAGAAGATCTGTGCTTGTAAATCTGCAGCGAATTCAGCATGACCAGGCTAAGCGCATTGTTGATTTCCTTAGCGGTACAGTTTATGCGATTGGCGGCGACATTCAGAGGGTCGGGATGAATATTTTTCTCTGTACACCTGATAATGTTGAAGTGAGCGGAAATATTTCAGAATTTCTGAAAGAAGAAGATATATCTGATTCAAGGTGGTAATGTAAATTATGGTATTTGTTTATGATGTTTTATCTACACTCATTCAGCTTTATTCGTGGGCATTAATCATCTATATTTTAATGTCCTGGTTTCCAAATGCAAAGGAATCCTCCATTGGTCAATTCTTGGCCAAGATATGTGAACCATATCTGGAGCCGTTCAGACGGTTTGTTCCGCCGCTTGGAATGATTGATATCTCCCCTATCGTTGCCTTCATTGTTTTGAATTTGGCACAAATGGGCCTTCGTCAACTATTCATGTGGTTCATCTAAATGAAAGTATTGTAACGTTACCTAAAGAGCTGAAACATGAATAACCGTTTCAGTTCTTTTATTTTGTACATGTATGGAGGTGAGTCTGTTGAGCATTTATCAGCATTTCAGACAGGATGAAAAGGAATTTGTAGATAGTGTCCTTGAGTGGAGGGAGCAAGTGGAGAATCAATATGCACCGAAGCGGACGGACTTCTTGGACCCAAGACAGCAGCATATTGTCCAATCGATCCTTGGTCAGAACGAAGAAATAATCTTCTCCTTTTTCCCAGAAAATACAGAGAGGAAAAGGGCGTTACTGTACCCCTCCTATTTCCAGCCTGCAGAAGAAGATTATGGTATCCGGTTATTCGAGATTGAGTACTCAAGTAAGTTTGTTACAATAGAACATAGACAAGTATTAGGAAGCATCATGTCATTGGGGCTGAAACGTGAAAAGTTCGGGGATATTCTGGCTCACGAAGAAAAGATTCAACTGATCCTGGCCGAAGAAATATCAGAATTTGTCAGGATGGAATTAAAACAAATCGGTAAAGCAAAAGTGAATTTGCAAGACGTCCCTTTTTCAGAATTGATTAAATTCAGGGAAGAATGGCAGGAGAAAGTAACGACCGTTAGTTCCCTGAGACTCGATGCCGTACTTGCAGCGATTTATAATATTTCACGTCAGAAGGCTCAAACGTACATAAAGAGTAATTTGGTGAAACTTAATTGGAAGATCACAGAAAACGCCTCTATTGAAGTAGAAGCAGGAGATGTTATCTCTGCCAGGGGTTACGGCAGAAGTAAGCTTATTTCAATAGAAGGAAGAACCAAACGTGAAAAATGGCGGATTTCTTTGGGGATTTTGAAATAATTTAAGAAAAATAAAGGATTTCCCCCACATACTGTCGAATTTTTAGTTATAATAAAATTGTAATTCACCAAGTACTGGAGGTGGCTCCCATGCCTTTAACGCCATTAGACATACATAACAAGGAGTTTAGTCGTGGCTTTCGCGGTTATGATGAAGACGAGGTTAATGAATTTCTGGATCAGATCATTAAAGATTACGAAATTCTTATCAGAGAAAAGAAAGAAACTGAAGAACGTTTGAATTCTTTGAATGAACGATTAGGTCATTTTACAAACATTGAGGAAACGTTGAACAAATCAATCGTCATCGCCCAAGAAGCAGGGGAAGAAGTAAAAAGGAATGCAACAAAAGAAGCTAAACTGATTATTAAAGAAGCAGAAAAAAATGCAGACAGGATCGTTAATGAATCACTTTCAAAAGCAAGAAAGATTGCGATTGAAATCGAAGAACTCAAGAAACAGTCGAAAGTATTCCGTACGCGCTTCAAGATGTTGATTGAAGCTCAGCTTGATTTGCTGGATACAAACGATTGGGATCAGCTGATGGAATTTGATTTAGATGCCACTGAATTAAAAACTCTTAAAGAAGAAGAAACACTTTCTTGACGAAAGCTGCATTCATTTCATATAATTGTAAAACAATCTGATTTGCCATATTAAAGGCTGAGATAGGGACAGTACGTTTCTACTTTAATTCCTATATAGCGAGCCGGGGATGGTGCGAGCCCGGTGAGGAAATAGAAGCGGAAGATCACCCTTGAGCTCCAGGCATGAAATTCCCGAGTGACTCCGGAAGACTAGTGTTTGGCGTTTTATTCACGTTACGAATGAAACGAGTGAAAATGTTCTTTTGGATATTTTTATGAGGGTGGTACCGCGGGAAAGCTTTCTCGTCCCTTCTTTGGGATGAGAAAGCTTTTTTTGTTGTTCTGGAATGATTCTAAACAGGTTTTTGAATGTTGAGTGATTCCAGCAGTTGATTGGAGTGGAAGGCTCACCAACCGCCTGCGGAAAGCGAAGTCTTGCACGGAGATCAACCGCGGTGTTTAAGAAAGCAAGAAAGTAGAAAAGATGGCAATTAAGATACATGCTGAAGGAGGATATATTAAATGGAGTATAAAGATACTTTATTGATGCCGAAAACCGAATTCCCAATGAGAGGGAATTTACCGAAAAGAGAACCTGAAACGCAAAAGAACTGGGAAGAGATGGACATTTACAAAAAGGTCCAAGATCGTACACAGGGTCGTCCTTTATTTGTTCTTCATGATGGACCTCCATATGCAAATGGAAATCTGCACATGGGGCACGCTTTGAATAAGGTTCTTAAAGATTTCATCGTGCGATATAAATCAATGAACGGTTTTAATGCGCCTTATGTTCCAGGCTGGGATACTCACGGACTGCCGATTGAACAGGCACTTACGAATAAAGGTGTTAAGCGCAAAGAAATGACCGTTGCAGAATTCCGAAAATTATGCGAGGAATACGCATATGAGCAAGTGGATATCCAGCGTACACAATTCAAGCAATTGGGAGTTCGGGGTGATTGGGAAAATCCTTATATCACTCTAAAACCTGAATACGAAGCACAACAAATCAAAGTATTCGGTGATATGGCCAAGAAAGGCTATATCTATAAGGGTAAAAAGCCTGTATACTGGTCCCCGTCAAGTGAATCTGCTCTTGCAGAAGCAGAGATTGAGTATCAAGACAAACGTTCTCCATCCATCTATGTAGGATTCAGCGTGACAGATGGTAAAGAAGTACTTGCTGAAGGTACCCAGTTCATTATTTGGACGACGACCCCTTGGACAATTCCCGCGAACCTGGGAATCGCTGTCCATCAGGATCTGACTTACGTTGTTGTTTCAGTCAACGGCAACTCTTATGTAGTGGCTGACGACCTGCTTGAAGATGTTGCTGAAAACCTTTCATGGGAAGGGTATGAAGTAACGAAAAAGGTCAAAGGTGCCGAGCTGGAACGCCTTAAAGCTAAACATCCGATTTATGACCGCGAATCTCTTGTCATCCTCGGAGATCATGTAACAACCGATTCTGGTACAGGGTGTGTACACACTGCACCTGGTCACGGGGAAGATGACTTCCTTGTAGGTAAGAAATACGGCCTGGATGTATTATGCCCTGTTGATGATAAAGGTGTAATGACCTCTGAAGCCCCGGGGTTTGAAGGATTATTCTATGACAAAGCAAACAAACCGATCACTGAGAAGCTCGAGGAAGCCGGCGCATTATTGAAGCTTAATTTCATCACGCATTCGTACCCTCATGATTGGCGTACAAAGAAACCTGTAATCTTCAGAGCGACGGCTCAATGGTTCGCATCAATCGATAAATTCCGCGATGAACTGCTTCAAGCTGTCAAAGACACGAAATGGGTGCCGAGCTGGGGAGAAACACGTTTGTTCAATATGGTAAGAGACCGCGGTGATTGGTGTATCTCCAGACAACGCGCTTGGGGTGTTCCAATTCCGGTATTTTACGCTGAAAACGGGGAAGAAATCATCACAGATGAAACAATTGAGCATGTTTCTGCTTTATTCAGCAAGCATGGTTCAAATATCTGGTTTGAAAAAGAAGCGAAAGATCTTCTCCCTGAAGGATTTACTCATGAGGGAAGCCCGAATGGCCAGTTCACGAAAGAACAGGACATCATGGATGTATGGTTTGACTCAGGTTCTTCTCATCAGGCGGTGCTTGAAGCACGTGACGACTTACAGCGTCCGGCAGATCTTTACCTTGAAGGCTCCGACCAGTATCGCGGCTGGTTCAATTCATCCTTGACAACTGGTGTTGCAGTTACAGGGAAAGCACCTTATAAAGGGGTGCTCAGCCATGGATTTGCACTGGACGGTGATGGAAGAAAGATGAGTAAATCACTTGGGAACGTGGTTGTTCCGGAAAAAGTCATGAAGCAGCTGGGGGCCGATATCCTTCGCCTTTGGGTAGCTTCGGTTGATTATCAATCAGATGTACGTGTATCTGATCCGATCTTGAAGCAAGTAGCTGAAGTATATAGAAAAATCCGAAACACTTATAGATTCCTCCTGGGTAATTTAGCTGATTTCGATCCAAAAGCTGATGCGGTTCCTTATGAAAAACTACGTGAAGTCGATCAGTTCATGATGGTCAAGCTGAATGACTTAGTGAAAAATGTAAAGAACTCTTATGACAACTATGAATTTGCAAGCATCTATCATGCAGTGAATAATTTCTGTACACTCGACTTGAGCTCGTTTTATCTCGATTTTGCCAAAGACGTCCTTTACATTGAAGCAAAAGATAACTATGAGCGCAGAGCGATGCAAACTGTCTTGTATGAAGCATTGGTTGTACTTGCGAAATTAATGTCACCAATCCTTTCTCATACAGCGGACGAAGTTTGGGCTCACATTCCTGATGCGGAAGAAGAAAGCGTGCAATTAACCGATATGCCTGAATCCAAGGATCTTCCGAATGCTGAAGGATTAAAGAAAAAATGGAGTGCATTCCTTGAGCTGAGAGATGATGTCTTAAAAGCTCTTGAAGAGGCCCGTAATCAAAAGCTGATCGGTAAATCATTGACTGCTAAAGTGACACTTTACGTTAATGAAGAAACACAATCTTTGTTGAATTCTATTTCAGAAGATCTGAAGCAGTTATTCATTGTCTCTGCCATTAAAGTAGGCGGGGGAATCGATGAAGCGCCTCAACACGCGTTGACTGTAGGCAAGAACAGCATTGTCGTTGAAAAAGCAGAAGGCGAAACATGTGACCGCTGCTGGGTAGTCACACCAACAGTGGGAGAAGACAAAGATCATCCGACCCTATGCACGAGATGTGCATCCGTAGTCAAAGAAAATTATTCACACTTAGCATAAACACAAGAAAGACTGGTCTGCTTTTTCAAGGACCAGTCTTTTTGTATTTGAAGAACAAAAAGAAATCTTTAACATTTTTCATCAAATGGCTCTGTTACCTCATTGGTGGGACCAATTCCATAATTACTATATCTTGCAAGACAAATTTTATGACACTTACCTCCATACTAAGAGTGGAGGGATCAAGATGACATATGACCGATACACATCCATCATTCAAGAATTAACCGCATCCTTGAAAGAGCTAGAGGCAAGTCAATCTCAACATCCTTTAATTCAACAATATATAAACCAGGAAATTTCCGATATTAAACATGCGCTTCAACTGGTTGAAAAAAACCGTTTCGGCCTTTGTGAAATGAGCGGGGAAGAGATACCGTTTGACCTGATCAAAATGAATCCGACACTTACTTCATTAACAGAAGCGAATGATTGGAGACATTACGGGAAAATCCATATGGACAGGTATTCATAAAACAATCTTTCATAAAACGCTTTTAGTTTAAGTGTCTTTATTCAACTGTTTATGCTAAAATGCAAAGGTAATCATTTCTTACGATATGGAGGTTGCCTTTGTGTTTTATTATTTATTGGCTTTGGTTGTAATTGGGTTGGATCAACTGACCAAATGGTTGGTTGTGAAGAAGATGGCAGAAGGGGAAAGCATAGAAATCATTGAAAATCTTTTCTATTTGACATCTCATCGAAATCAAGGTGCAGCATGGGGAATACTCCAGGGACAAATGTGGTTTTTTTACATTATTACGATAGTAGTGATTGTAGGTATTGTGTATTATATGCAAGTCCATGCTAAAGGTCAGTCTTTGTTCAGTTTAAGCTTGGCTTTTATGCTTGGTGGAGCGATTGGAAACTTTATTGACCGCGTCTTTCGAAAAGAAGTTGTCGATTTTTTAAATACATATATCTTTTCCTATGATTTCCCGATTTTTAATATTGCTGATGCAGCATTGACGATTGGAGTAGCGCTATTAATCATTTATATGTATCTGGACGAACGAAAAGCAAAGAAGGAGAAACAGAATGGAAGTAATTCAGCACATCATACAACAGAATGAACAGGGCGAACGAATTGATAAGATTGTCAGCGGATTGAATAAAGAATGGTCCCGTTCGCAGGTCCAGCAATGGATTAAAGAAGGACATATTAAAGTGAATGATGAGGAGGTAAAACCAAACTTTAAGTGCCCGGTTGAGTCGACGATCACAGTTACTATTCCTGAGCCGGAAGAACTGGATGTCGAACCAGAGAATCTTCATCTTGATATCACCTATGAGGATTCGGATGTAGTAGTAGTGAATAAGCCAAAAGGGATGGTTGTACATCCAGCCCCGGGACATTATTCAGGAACTATGGTGAATGGGCTTATGTATCATTGTAAAGACCTGTCAGGCATTAATGGTGTACTAAGACCTGGCATCGTTCACAGAATCGATAAAGATACTTCAGGTTTATTGATGGTTGCAAAAAATGATCTGGCACATGAACATTTGGTCAATCAGCTTGTTGAAAAAACTGTTACCAGAAAATACACGGCTGTCGTTCACGGGTTGATCCCCCATGAATACGGCACGATCGATGCACCGATCGGACGTGACCCTAAAGACCGTCAAAGCATGACCGTTGTTGATAATGGGAAAAATGCAGTTACGCATTTTAAAGTACTTGAACGATTCAAGGATTTTACTTTAGTACAGTGCGAATTGGAAACAGGACGTACCCATCAAATACGTGTTCATATGAAGTATATCGGGTATCCGCTTGCAGGTGACCCTAAATACGGTCCCCGTAAAACATTGAGCCTCAATGGACAGGCCCTCCATGCAGGTGTATTGGGCTTCAATCACCCAAGAACGAATGAATATATGGAATTTCAGGCCGAGCTGCCAAAGGAATTCAAAGAGCTGTTAGCACAGTTGAAAAATAAGCATTGACAAACCATAGAACAACCTGTACCATTTAGTTAATTGAATAATACCTTTAATACGGTCCCGTGAGGCTGAGAAGGAGCAATGTACGACCATTCGCTTGGCGTGCAATGATTATTAACGATAAGTGTGCCCTCTCATCTCAGCGGTGAGAGGGATTTTTTATTGCTTGCGAAAGTATGACATAAATTCGAACGAATGTGAAAGAGGTGCAGAAATGACGAAGAAAGCTACGGTATTAGACCAGCCAGCCATCCGAAGAGCCCTGACGCGGATTGCTCACGAAATCATCGAGCGTAATAAAGGTATTCAAGATTGTGTCCTTGTCGGTATCAAAACGAGGGGAATCCATATTGCCAATCGATTGGCCGAACGCATTCATGATATCGAAGGAGAAAAAGTTCCTGTAGGTGAAATTGATATTACGCTGTACAGGGATGATCTCAGCAAAAAGACATCTGATAATGAGCCGGAAGTCAAAGGATCTGATTTGCCGGTTGATATTACAAATAAAAAAGTCATTCTGGTTGATGACGTATTATTTACAGGAAGAACAGTACGTGCAGGGTTGGATGCACTGATGGATATCGGGCGCCCAAGTCAAATTCAATTGGCAGTCCTGGTAGACAGGGGGCATCGTGAACTGCCGGTCCGGGCTGACTATGTCGGAAAGAACATCCCGACATCAAGCTCAGAGAAAATCATGGTCTCACTTACAGAAGTAGATGGTGAAGAACAGGTAACGATACACGAAAAAGAATAATAGAGATTCCTTTTAAGATTAGTCCCGTGAGGCTGGCAAAGGATGGGTGGCATAAACGTATGCCTTCGTATACCCTCTTTGTATCCTCATGGGCAAAGAGGGTATTTTTTTGTGAAAACCATGTGGTTTGAAGGAGGAAAAAGAGATGAATGAAAATCAAAACATCGTGTTGGATGTAGAAGAAAGACCGAATATTGGAAAATGGATCACATTGAGTATACAGCATCTTTTTGCGATGTTTGGAGCGACGGTACTGGTTCCGTTCCTGGTGGGATTGAGTCCCGGTGTCGCACTGATCTCAAGTGGATTGGGAACATTGGCATACCTGCTCATAACGAAAGGCAGAATCCCTGCATATCTAGGTTCATCTTTCGCTTTCATCGCTCCGATTCTGGCAGCGAAAAGTTTTGGAGGACCGGAAGCTGCAATGATGGGAAGCTTCCTTGCTGGACTTGTATACGGTATAGTTGCACTGCTTATTTCGAAGCTGGGATTAAAATGGTTAGGACGGATCCTGCCTCCGATCGTTGTCGGGCCTGTCATCATGGTGATCGGTCTGGGATTAGCGGGAACAGCAGTAAACATGGCGATGTATGAGAATCCAGGTGCGGAAAACCTGGTCTATAGTAACACTCACTTCTTGGTGGCACTGGCTACACTAGCGATTACCGTCATCTGTTCGATCTATTTCAAAGGCTTTCTCGGAATGGTGCCGATTCTTGCCGGAATAGTAGGCGGCTATATCATTGCGAGCTTTGCAGGACTTGTTGATTTCCAGAAAGTCCTTGATGCACCAGTCTTTCAGATGCCTGATTTCTTCATCCCCTTTGTAAACTATACACCGGCCTTCTCTTGGGAAATTGTCTCGATCATGGTGCCGGTTGCTCTTGTGACACTGGCAGAACACACGGGAGACCAGATGGTGTTAAGTAAAGTGGTTGGCCGTAATTTCATTGAAAAACCAGGTCTACACCGTTCAATTCTGGGAGACGGGGTTGCGACTGTGATTGCCTCTTTTCTCGGAGGACCTCCGAATACCACATACGGAGAAAATATCGGGGTATTGGCGATTACGCGGGTTTTCAGCGTATTCGTTATCGCTGGAGCGGCTGTACTTGCGATCGCTTTCGGTTTCATCGGGAAAATCACGGCTTTGATCAGCTCGATTCCCTCAGCGGTTATGGGGGGCGTCTCTATCCTCCTGTTTGGAATCATCGCTTCAAGCGGACTTCGCATGCTGATTGATAACAAAGTGGATCTTGGAAACAAGCGAAATCTGATCATCTCTTCAGTAATTCTTGTTATCGGTGTTGGCGGGGCATTCGTGAAAGTAAGCGATGAGGTGTCATTATCAGGAATGGCACTGGCTGCGATTGTAGGAGTAGTGCTCAACCTGGTCCTGCCCGGAAGAGAAGAAAGTGAAGGAAGCAATACACTATTTGAAGAAAATAATTCTCATGAAAATGAAGTTGCATAGTAACACCTTTTAAGTTAGTCCAGAGAGTCTACAAGGGTGAAATTGAACGGGGCAGTGGAGCACTAAACTCCAATGTCTGTAAAGTATGTTCAAAACCACCCTGTCGGACTTTAGGCAGGGTGGTTTTTATATAGGAGGGACTTCATACGTGAAGAACTTATTGACAATGAATGAATTAACGAGAGAAGAAATCATGGAAATCCTTGACCAGGCTGAACGATTTAAATCAGGAGAAGTGTGGGACAAAGGGGCAGATAAATATGTAGCGAACCTTTTCTTTGAAGCAAGTACACGGACCAAGTGCAGTTTTGAAATGGCAGAAAGGAAATTAGGTCTTCAGGTCATACCTTTTGAAGCAAATACTTCAAGTATCCAAAAAGGGGAAACGCTTTATGACACCGTAAGGACCCTTGAAGCGATCGGGGTTGAGACAGTCGTCATCCGACATACACTTGAGCGCTACTTTGATGATCTGAAAGGATTAAAAATAAGGGTGATCAATGGGGGCGACGGATGCGGGAATCATCCCACTCAATGTTTACTGGACCTATTGACTATACGTCAGGAATTTGGAGGGTTTGAAAATCTTCAAGTTGCGATTATCGGAGATATTGCTCACAGCAGGGTAGCACGATCAAATGCCGAAGCGCTGATGAAATTGGGGGCTGAAGTCGTTTTCTCGGGACCCCGTGAATGGTTCCCTCCCGACTATCAGAATAAGTATAAGACGGTTGATGAAAGTGTGGCGGAATCAGACGCGGTGATGCTTCTTAGGATTCAGCACGAACGGCACGGAAGTACTTCAAATCTGACGAAAGAAGAGTATCATGAAAATTTCGGACTGACTGAAAGCAGAAAAGAAAGAATGAAAGATAACAGTATCATCCTTCATCCAGCCCCTGTAAATCGCGGGGTGGAAATTGCAGATTCATTGGTGGAATGCGATAAATCGAGGATATTCAAGCAGATGGAAAATGGAGTTTATGTAAGGATGGCGGTTTTAAAAAGGGCACATGAAAACAACTAATAGGGGGAATTCAGATGAACTGGTTGATCAGAGACGCAAGTATCATAAATGAAAACGGTGAACTTGAGACAATTGACGTTAAGATTCAAGGAAATAAAATCACCGCAATGGGTGCAAAGCTTGATAACACCGATCATCGGGAATTCCAGGCGGAAGGACGATTGATTTCCCCGGGGTTTGTCGATCTGCATGTGCATTTGAGAGAACCTGGCGGAGAACATAAAGAAACGATTGAAACCGGAACGAAAGCGGCGGCAAGAGGCGGTTTCACGACAATTGCTGCGATGCCGAATACCAGACCGGTACCTGATTCTGCAGAAACACTGCAATCTTTGAATAATAGGATTGCTGAAACGGCCAGTATTAGGGTCTTACCATATGCAGCGATTACCGAAAGGCAAACTGGAAAACAGCTGAATGATTTATCTTCCTTAAAGGAAAATGGAGCATTCGCATTTACCGATGATGGAGTAGGTGTTCAATCCGCTGGCATGATGCTTGAAGCGATGAGGAAGGCAGCGGCGATCGGTGCATCCATTGTGGCTCACTGTGAAGAGAACACATTGATAAACAAGGGCTCGGTCCATGAAGGATCATTTTCGAAAAAGCACGGGATTGCAGGAATCCCCTCTGTTTGTGAAGCTGTACATATAGCAAGGGATGTGCTATTGGCTGAAGCGGCAGGCGTTCATTACCACGTATGTCATATATCGACGAAGGAATCAGTAAGAGTGGTCAGGGACGCAAAAAAGGCAGGAATCAATGTTACCGCTGAAGTAACACCTCATCATCTTATACTGTGTGAAGATGATATACCTGGACTTGATTCAAACTTCAAGATGAACCCGCCGCTCAGAGGTAAACAAGACAGAGAGGCATTGATAGAAGGATTGCTCGATGGAACGATTGATTTCATCGCAACAGACCATGCGCCTCATTCGGAAGCTGAAAAGTCTGAAGGAATGCAGTTAGCACCATTTGGGATTGTCGGGCTTGAAACGGCATTCCCGCTTCTCTATACACACTTTGTTGAAAAAGGGACTTTTACCTTGAAACAGTTAATCGACTGGATGACGAGTAAACCGGGTGAAGCATTTAACCTTCCATATGGACGATTGGAAGTAGGGGGATATGCAGATTTAACCCTGATTGATTTGACAAAGAAACAAGCGATTGAACCAATAGGATTTTTATCAAAAGGGAAGAACACCCCATTTAGAGGCTGGGAGTGCAAAGGCTGGCCGACAGCTACATTTTATCAAGGAACCCTTGTATGGAATGAAGGAGGAAATGAAGGATGAAAAGACAACTAATATTGGATGATGGGACAGTATTCATAGGTGAAGGTTTTGGTGCTAATGAGGAAACTGTCGGGGAAGTTGTATTTAACACAAGTATGACAGGCTATCAGGAAATTCTTTCGGATCCTTCCTATTGCGGTCAGCTGGTTACATTAACGTATCCTTTGGTAGGAAACTATGGCATAAACCGCGACGATTTCGAATCGATCACTCCGGCAATTAAAGCCTTCATCGTAAGGGAGGTCGCTGACTTCGCTTCCAACTGGAGAAACGAATCGACATTGGATGAATTATTGAAAGTCAAAGGGATTCCAGGGATTTCAGGAATCGATACAAGAAAATTAACACGCATCATAAGACAGCATGGAGCAATGAAAGGAATCATTTGTTCAGCCGAAATGGATTCGGCAGCTATGCTTGAAACGCTGCATGAAACATCATTAAGAAGAGATCAAGTCGATCAGGTCTCCACGAAAACAGCTTATGCCAGTCCTGGTAGAGGATTTAGAGTGGTCCTTATGGATTTTGGAATGAAACACGGCATACTAAGGGAGCTGAATAAACGAAATTGCGATGTCATCGTGGTTCCTTACGATACATCAGCAGAAGAAATCCGCAGGCTTCAGCCAGATGGCATCATGCTGTCGAATGGGCCTGGAGACCCAAAAGACGTACCTCAGGCTATAGAAACCATCAGGACATTGATTGGGGAAATCCCGCTATTCGGAATCTGTCTTGGACATCAATTATTCGCACTGGCATGCGGAGGGGATTCTTTCAAGATGAAGTTTGGCCACCGCGGAGGAAATCATCCCGTGAAAGACATGCAAACAGGGAAAGTGGCATTGACATCTCAAAATCACGGCTATGCAGTAGACGAGAGTTCCCTTGCCGGAACAAGGCTCAAAGTAACTCACATTGCAATTAATGACGATACAGTGGAAGGTTTGAAGCATCTTGACTATCCCGCTTTTACTGTTCAATACCATCCTGAAGCATCACCCGGGCCGGAGGATTCAAATTATTTATTCGATGATTTCCTGAAATTAATGGAAGATGAGAAAAGAAAGGAGCTTCAACATGCCTAAACGTACAGACATAAAAAGCATCTTAGTAATTGGAAGCGGACCGATCATCATTGGACAAGCAGCGGAATTTGATTATGCAGGGACCCAAGCCTGTATCGCTCTTAAAGAAGAGGGCTACCGCGTCATTCTGGTCAATTCCAATCCAGCAACAATCATGACAGACGCTGAAATGGCTGACAAAGTCTACATTGAACCGCTGACTCTCGAGTTTGTGAGCAGAATCATCCGTAAAGAGCGGCCGGATGCCCTTCTGCCGACATTGGGCGGACAAACCGGCTTGAATATGGCTGTTGAGCTTTCAAATTCAGGAGTATTGGAAGAATGCGGCGTAGAAATTCTCGGAACAAAACTATCTGCCATCGAAAAAGCGGAAGATCGTGATTTGTTTAGAAATCTGATGAATGAACTGAATGAGCCGGTACCAGAAAGCGAGATTATCCGCAATGTGGAAGAAGCTTTTCATTTCGTCGATGGGGTAGGATTCCCGGTCATTGTAAGACCAGCTTATACGCTTGGGGGGACAGGCGGAGGAATCTGTCACAATGAAGAAGAGCTGATTGAAATTGTAACCTCAGGATTGAAATACAGCCCGGTCACTCAATGTCTTCTTGAGAAGAGCATCGCAGGATTCAAGGAAATCGAGTACGAAGTCATGAGAGATGCAGCGGATAACGCGATCGTGGTGTGTAACATGGAAAACATCGATCCCGTTGGAATCCATACAGGCGATTCGATCGTAGTCGCTCCGAGCCAGACCTTAAGCGACAGAGAGTATCAAATGCTCCGAAACACAAGTTTAAAGATCATCCGTGAGCTGGGAATAGAAGGAGGATGTAACGTTCAGCTTGCGTTGGATCCCGACAGCTTCCAGTACTACATCATCGAAGTGAATCCGAGGGTCAGCCGCTCTTCCGCCCTTGCTTCTAAAGCAACGGGATATCCGATTGCCAAGCTTGCGGCGAAGATTGCTGTAGGATTGACCTTAGATGAAATGATGAATCCGGTAACCGGAAAAACGTACGCTGCTTTTGAACCAGCTCTTGATTATGTGGTAACGAAGATTCCGCGCTGGCCATTTGACAAGTTTGAAGCTGCCAAAAGAAACCTCGGCACTCAAATGAAAGCAACCGGTGAAGTGATGGCAATAGGCCGAACATTTGAGGAATCACTGCTAAAGGCAATCCGTTCTTTAGAAAGCAATACCTATCACATGGAATTAAGTGATGCCGAACAGATGACCGACCAGTGGATTGAGAAAAGAATACGAAAAGCAGGAGATGAGCGTCTCTTCTATGTCGGTGAAGCATTGAGAAGAGGTGTGACGATTGAAACGATTCATGATTGGAGTAAAATCGACCTCTTCTTCCTGTATAAAATGAATAGAATTATAGAGTTTGAAAATGAATTAAGGGATGATTCTTTCAATGTCGACTTGGGTCAAAAAGCTAAGCGTATGGGCTTCTCGGATATCACTCTTGCAAGGCTGTGGGGAAGTACAGAATTCGAAGTCTATCAGTGGAGAAAAGAAAATCGTCTGATCCCTGTGTATAAGATGGTCGATACATGTGCTGCCGAATTTGAGTCTGAAACACCATATTTTTATGGAACATACGAGGATGAGAACGAATCTAAAGTCACTGAGAGAGAAAGTGTCATCGTACTGGGTTCCGGCCCTATCCGGATCGGTCAGGGAGTGGAGTTTGATTACGCGACCGTTCATTCCGTCTGGGCAATCAAAGAAGCAGGATATGAAGCGATCATCGTGAATAACAACCCTGAAACTGTCTCAACGGACTTCAGTATATCAGACAAATTATACTTCGAACCACTTACTGTGGAAGATGTAATGCACATCATCGATTTGGAAAAACCAAAGGGAGTTGTCGTACAGTTCGGGGGACAGACGGCAATCAACCTGGCGGAAGAACTGGTGAAAAGGGGTGTCTCGATCCTTGGTACTTCGCTTGAAGATCTGGATCGTGCAGAAAATCGTGACAAATTTGAACATACTCTCAACGAATTGGGAATCCCTCAGCCAAAGGGGAAAACAGCGGTATCCGTTGAAGGGGCTCTCGAAATAGCGGAATCAATCGGTTATCCTGTCCTTGTAAGGCCGTCTTATGTACTTGGCGGAAGGGCGATGGAAATCGTTTATAGAAAAGAAGAACTTCTTCACTATATGGAGAACGCAGTGAAAGTCAATCCACAGCATCCTGTGCTGATCGATCGATATTTAATCGGGAAGGAAATTGAAGTGGATGCAATATCTGACGGTGTCGATGTCGTTGTGCCGGGGATAATGGAGCATATCGAACGGGCCGGTGTCCATTCCGGTGATTCCATTGCAGTGTATCCTCCTCAACAGCTGACAGAAGAACAGAAAGAAACCTTAGTGGATTACACGACCCGCCTGGCAAAAGGATTGAATATTATCGGACTGCTGAACATTCAATATGTCATCTCTAAAGGAGAGATCTATGTCCTGGAGGTGAATCCGCGTTCAAGCCGGACGGTTCCATTCATCAGTAAAATCACGAATGTTCCGATGGCGAATATGGCAACGAAATCGATCCTGGGTATTTCTCTTAAGGAACAAGGGTACGAATCGGGGTTAATACCCGAAAAGCAGGGAGTATATGTAAAGGTTCCGGTCTTCTCCTTCGCGAAGCTTAGAAGAGTCGACATCACTTTGGGACCAGAAATGAAATCCACAGGTGAGGTCATGGGGAAAGACCTTACGTTGGAGAAAGCCCTTTACAAAGGAATGGTTGCTGCCGGCATGGAAATGAAGGAACACGGTTCAGTCCTTATGACGGTTGCGGATAAGGATAAAGATGAAGCGGTATTACTGGCGAAGCGGTTCGTGAACATAGGCTATCAAATTCTCGCTACTAAAGGAACCGCAGAGCAATTAATGAGAGAAGGAATCGCAGTGCGGGAGGTAGATAAGATTGGTTCAGAAGGACCGACACTCCTTGATATCATTCAAAGCGGAGAGACTCAGCTTGTCATCAACACCTTGACAAAAGGAAAACAGCCTGCACGTGACGGTTTCAGGATCCGAAGAGAATCAGTCGAAAACGGAGTGCCGTGTCTCACATCGCTGGATACAGCCGAGGCGTTATTACGGGTGATTGAATCAATGACATTCTCTGCAGAGGCTCTTCCTGCTCAACCTGCGAAAAGAAAGGCGGTTCGGCAATGATCGTAAACGAAAGGATGAAGGTCATTTCACATGAACGAATCGCAAAGAATATCTTTGAATTGGTCCTGCAAGGGGAGTTAGTAAATGAAATCAAGGCTCCCGGACAATTTGTACATGTGAAAGTCGGCACCGGGATTGACCCTTTGTTAAGGCGGCCTATTTCCATCGCGGACCACGATCATGAAGAACAAACAATGACGTTGATTTACCGTGCTGAAGGGAAAGGTACGAAACTTCTTTCAACTGTTAATAACAAGGAAAGGGTTGACATACTCGGACCTCTCGGGAACGGATTTACTGTTGAGGATGGAAAAAATAAGACCGCTTTACTGGTAGGCGGGGGAATTGGTGTTCCTCCCCTCTACGGTCTTTCCAAACGTTTGATCGAACACGGCTGGACGGTGAAACACATTCTGGGTTTCCAAGATGGATCTGTAAGTTTTTATGAAGAACACTTTACAGAACTCGGTGGAACGTATCTGGCCACAGTGGATGGATCAAAGGGTACACACGGGTTTGTCACTGATGTCATCCAAAACGAAACGCTGCAGTTTGATGAGTATTTTTCATGCGGACCAACACCTATGCTGAAAGCATTACAGTCCAAATTAGATGAAAAAAAGGGCTTCATTTCCTTAGAGGAGCGTATGGGGTGCGGGATAGGTGCTTGCTTTGCCTGTGTATGTCACATGCAGGATGACCCTCAAGGAACAAGCTATGTAAAGATTTGCAGTGATGGACCGGTATTTCCGGCAGGGGTGGTGCAATTATGAAAAAATTACAAATTGAATTACCAGGATTATCATTGAAAAACCCAGTCATGCCAGCTTCAGGCTGTTTCGGTTTTGGGCGGGAGTACAGTCAATTCTATGATTTAAGTGAACTTGGTGCGATCATGATCAAAGCCACAACGGAAGAAGCCCGCTTTGGAAATCCGACGCCGCGGGTGGCAGAGACAAATGGCGGGATGTTGAATGCCATAGGTCTGCAAAATCCCGGACTCAAAGGGGTTATGGAAAAAGAACTGCCTTGGCTTTCCCGGTTCGATGTGCCGATCATTGCTAATGTGGCAGGATCCCAGGTGGAGGATTATGTGGAAGTGGCAAAAGAAATTTCTACCGCTTCTAATGTAAAAGCGCTGGAACTGAATATCTCCTGTCCAAATGTAAAAACGGGGGGAATCGCTTTCGGGACCATTCCGGAAGTCGCACAGGAATTAACGAAAAAAGTCAAAGAAGTTTCAGAGGTTCCGCTTTACGTGAAACTTTCTCCTAATGTATCCAATATTGTTGAAATGGCGAAGGCGGTTGAGGCAGGCGGCGCAGACGGCTTAACAATGATCAATACTCTTCTTGGAATGAGACTGGATATGAAAACAGGCAAGCCGGTGCTGGCCAATAAAACAGGCGGATTATCGGGACCCGCTATCAAACCGGTTGCCATCCGGATGATCTATGAAGTGAGCCAGGCGGTTGACCTCCCGATTATCGGAATGGGCGGTATTCAAACCGCTGAAGATGTCATTGAATATTTTCACGCAGGGGCGAGTGCAGTTGCTGTAGGCACAGCAAACTTCGTCGATCCTTTTGTATGTCAGCGAATCATTAACGAACTGCCCGTATTACTCGATGAACTTGGAGTAGACCATATCTCTAATCTTACTGGAAGGAGCTGGGGGAAGAGTGACACAAAAACCATTTATAGCACTTGATTTTCCCACGTGGGAAGATACCTCTTCCTTTCTGGAATTATTCAATGAAAGTTTGAACGTAAAAGTTGGTATGGAATTATATCTTCAAAATGGACCTGTCGTCATTGAAAAACTTTTGAAAAAAAATCACCGTATATTCCTGGATTTGAAACTCCATGATATCCCAAACACGGTTTACGGGGCAATGAAGGGACTTGCTCAATATGACCTCGAACTGCTCAATGTTCATGCCGCAGGTGGAAGGGTCATGATGGAAAAAGCTTTAGAAGGTCTTCAGGCGGGTTCTTCAGCAAACCTGAATCGTTCAAAATTGATTGCTGTCACTCAATTAACATCCACTACGGAAAAACAAATGCAGGAAGAGCAGCTGATCGCTAAATCAATTAATGATTCAGTCTTGCACTATGCCAAACTCACAAAAGAGGCTGGCCTCCACGGTGTGGTATGCTCACCTCACGAGGCTCCGCTGATCAGGGGACAATTCGGTGAAGATTTTATGAGAGTCACTCCTGGGATCAGACTATCGAATGATGAAAAAGGGGATCAGCAAAGAATAACAACCCCTGAAAAAGCAAAAGAGCTTGGATCCTCCGTAATCGTTGTAGGAAGAAGCATCACGAAATCAAAAGATCCGGTTCTTGCTTATGAGCAAGTCGTAAAGGAATGGGAGGGCCTGAAATGAAACAAGAATTTGCTGAAAAACTATTAGACATCGAAGCCGTCTTTTTAAATCCTGCAGAGCCTTTTACATGGTCCTCAGGAATGAAGTCGCCGATTTATTGTGATAACAGATTAACAATGTCTTATCCATCAGTGCGAAATGACATTGCGAACGGACTCTCAGGGATGATAAAAAAACACTTTCCAGAAGTAGAAGTGATTGCCGGTACAGCAACAGCAGGGATTCCGCATGCAGCCTGGGTAAGTGAAAAATTAAACCTTCCTATGTGTTATGTCCGTTCAAAAGCCAAAGCCCATGGGAAAGGCAATCAAATAGAAGGCAAAGTCGCAGCAGGACAAAAAGTAGTAGTGGTGGAAGACCTCATTTCAACAGGAGGCAGCTGTATCACTGCAGTCGAAGCCCTGCGGGAAGCAGGTTGTGAGGTACTGGGAGTCGCAGCGATCTTCACATATGAGTTGGAAAGAGGGAAGGCGATGCTGGAAGAGCATAAAATAAATGCATGTTCATTATCTGATTACTCCAGTTTACTGCAGGCAGCGCTTGATCACTCGATTATTAATGAAGATGAATTAGAGCAATTGAAGAAATGGAGAGAAAACCCCGAAGAATGGGGTTATTAACAAGAAGCAGCTGAAAAGAGCTGCTTCCTTGTTTTAGAGATTTATCGATTGATATCGGTTATTTTCAACGTTTACAAAAAGAGAGAAGCATACTTACCTAAGATTGAGGCATGTGTGCTTCAGCAATCGTTTCAATTTTTAAGCGAGCGAACCAGATCAAGGTCTGGGGTTACGTATACAGTCTGCTGCCCTTCATATATAACAAATCCCGGTTTTGCCCCCTTTGGCTTCTTAACCTGTTTGACGGGCGTGAAATCGACAGGGACTGAACTGGATTCTCTTGCTTTACTGAAATAGGCGGCGATGTTGGCTGCTTCTTTAATCGTTTGGTCAGATGGATCCTGGCTTTTAATCACTACATGAGAACCAGGTATATCTTTAGTGTGAAGCCATATTTCATCTTTGCCAGCTGCCTTACTTGTTAAATAATCATTTTGTTTATTGTTTTTGCCTACTAATATTTGTGTGCCATCACTTGAAGTGTAGCTTTCAAGTACAGGCTTTACATTCGATTTCTTCTTTTTTGTCTGCTTTCGGGCTCTGAGATAGCCTTCTTCCTCTAATTCTTCGCGTATTTCTTCAACGTCTTTAGTGGATGCCGATTCAAGCTGCTGGAGTAATTGCTCCAAATAGACGATTTCCTCTTCTGCTTTTTCAATTTGCTCATTTACAATTTCAATCGCATTTTTTGCTTTTTGATAGCGCGAGAAGTATCGTTGCGCATTTTCGGATGGGGACTTTTGCGGGTTAAGCGGGATCGTGATGCTTTCCCCGTTTTCATCATAATAGTTCACCACACTGATCTCTTTCATTCCTCTTTCAACAGCATACAAATTAGAAGTAAGAAGTTCACCCAGTAATTGAAAACGGTCAGCCTGCTGAGCATCTTCAAGGGTTTGTTTTAATTTGTCTATTTTGTTTACATTTTTATCCCGTTCATTCCGGATGAAGCGCTCCAGATCATTTCCCTGCTGCTTTACCCGGTCCCTTGCCGCTTTTTGATAAAAGAAGCGGTCCAGTAGTTCGCTCAAGGAAGAGAATGAAAGTTTTTCACCTTCTATATGCTCAAGTTCCAACCAGTAGAAAACTTCTTTTTCTCCAATGGTGAGGGTGGGCGATAGTTGATTCTCCTTAACAAGCCCGATGAGCCCCAGGAAGGAATCGGCAATTGCTGTTTGCTTTCCCAGCCCGGCTCGATGGAGGACTTCTTTGGCAAATAAGGGAGAAACGCCGGAGAATGACTGTACAATTTGTTTATCCAGTCTGCCGGAATTAAAATCCAGTGCCCTCAGGACATCTTCATCCGATGCTTCCAATGGATTTCTCTTATCCTGCTGTGGAGGCATGACATACTCATGACCGGGCAATACGGTACGATGGGTATTCATGCTCGGAGAAAGATGCTTGATGCTGTCCAGGATCATGTTTCTTTCTTTATCCACTAAAATGATATTGCTGTGCCTCCCCATCACTTCGATAATCAGCTGCTTATAAGATACATCACCTATTTCATTCCGGCCTTTTACCTCGAACACAATCATCCGGTCAAGATCCGATTGTCTGATATCTTCTATTATGTATCCTTCCAGATGCTTGCGGAGGAGCATGCAGAACATCGGAGGGACTGGAGGGTTCTCGTAATCTTCCTTCGTCAACTGCACTCTTGAATAACTCGGATGAGCGGATAACAGCAGCTTATGGTTCTTTCCGTTCGCCCGGATGACCATGATGATTTCATTCTTGTATGGCTGGTGGATCTTATTGATCCTTCCGTTCACTACCTCATTCTTCAATTCCTTCGTCATAGCTCTAGTAAATAATCCATCAAATGACATATCCAACATCCTCTTCAAAATTACGTATTTTTATAAAAAATATATTTGATGATTTTATATTCTTTAATAAGACCTGACCAATTTTATGCTTCATCTACTCTCCAGCTGTTGGTTGGAGTGCAAGACGTAGACTCCTGCGGGAAGAGTAGCATATGTGAGACCCCGCAGGCGAAGCCGAGGAGGCTCACGGGCTACCCACGGAAAGCGAAGTCTTGCACGGAAACCAACAGCGGCTTTCCAAAGGACATTTTAAGAATATCCAATGGTATTAATTCAGCCAAGCTTAAAATTCATATTTAAATCATATCATTTTTTAGGACGAGTCTGAATAAGAATGCTAAGAGAAGAACAACTTTTCGTTATTGTAGGAGGAGAGTGAATTGGTTGAATGAAATATCATGAGATGAGACAGGAAGATATAGAAAAGTCATTAAATACCGACTATACCAATGGTCTATCCGCAGAAGATGTCTCTAAGAGAAGGAAACAATTTGGATATAACCAGCTGGAAGAAGCAGAGAAACAATCAAACTTATTATTGTTCTTCAGCCAATTTAAAGATTTCATGGTGCTTGTACTGCTTTCAGCTACCCTCATTTCAGGATTGCTGGGAGAGTATATTGATGCAATTGCCATCATCGCGATTGTGCTCATCAACGGATTTCTCGGTTTCTTCCAGGAGAGGAAAGCGGAAAAGTCCCTTCAGGCCCTTAAAGAACTTTCAGCTCCCCAAGTTTCAGTGCTCCGGGATGGAAAATGGGTTAAGATTCTTTCTAAAGAAGTGATCGTAGGAGATATCATGCGGTTTGGAAGCGGAGATCGAATTGGAGCGGATATCCGGTTAATCGAAGCGAATAATTTAGAAATCGAAGAATCCGCGTTGACCGGTGAATCAGTTCCCGTGGCGAAGTCTACCACCCCTGTCGTTGGAGACCATATCAGTCTGGGGGATCTGGAGAACATGGCTTTCATGGGGACGATGGTCACGAGGGGGAACGGAGTCGGCGTCGTAACCGCCATCGGTATGAAGACGGCCATGGGGCAGATTGCCGACATGCTCCAAAAAGCAGAAACGATGACAACACCGCTTCAAAGAAGACTTGAAGAGTTAGGAAAGATCCTCATCACTGTGGCTTTAATCTTGACAGCATTGGTAGTGGGGGTAGGAGTGCTTCAGGGCCATGATATCTATACCATGTTCCTTGCGGGTGTGTCGCTGGCTGTAGCCGCCATTCCAGAAGGGCTTCCAGCCATAGTGACAGTCGCACTTTCACTAGGCGTCCAAAGAATGATCAAAAAGAAAGCTATCGTGAGAAAGCTTCCTGCTGTAGAAACACTTGGGTGTGCTTCCGTCATATGCTCGGATAAGACCGGCACTCTCACTCAAAATAAGATGACCGTCACCCATTTATGGAGCGGTGGCAGGGATTGGTCTGTTACCGGAACGGGATATGAACCCGACGGACAATTTTACAGCGGGGAAGAAAGGGTCTCTCCACACAGTCAAAAGGCACTCAATCAATTACTGACATTCGGCATGCTGTGTAACCATGCTGAACTTGTCACCCGGGAAAACAGCTTTGTGGTAGATGGTGACCCAACTGAAGGTGCTCTTCTGGTGGCAGGTTTAAAAGCCGGCCTGAACAGAGAAGCATTAATGCAGAAATTTCAAATTGTAAAAGAGTTTCCCTTCGATTCTACGAGAAAGATGATGAGTGTCATCGTGGTGGATCAAAACGGTAAACAATTTTCCGTGACGAAAGGTGCCCCGGATGTACTGGCTGCCAACAGTGAATCCATACTTTGGGATGATAAGCTGCAATTTAAAACAAGTGAATTTTCTCATAGCATAGAGAATGCGATCAGGGAAATGTCATCAAATGCACTGCGCAATATCGCAATCGCCTACAAACCCTTAAATGGGGTCAAAGCTGAATCATTGAGTGAAAAAGATGTGGAAGAAGGAATCACTTTCATCGGGCTTCAAGGAATGATCGATCCGCCAAGGCCTGAAGTAAAACAAGCTGTCAGGGAATGTAAGGCAGCGGGCATCAAAACGGTCATGATCACTGGGGATCATGTTTTGACCGCAAAAGCCATTGCCTCTCAATTAGGCATTTTGAAAAGGAATGACAAAGTTCTTGATGGAAAAGCGTTAAATGAAATGGATGTCGAAGAACTGCAGGAAGTGGTAGAGGATGTGTCGGTGTTTGCACGTGTATCCCCGGAACATAAATTGAAAATCGTGAAAGCTTTACAAAACAGGGGTCATGTCGTGGCAATGACAGGTGATGGAGTAAATGATGCACCTGCAATCAAAACTGCGGACATCGGTGTGGCGATGGGGATCACCGGAACCGATGTCGCCAAGGAATCTTCTTCCCTCGTCCTTCTTGATGACAATTTTGCAACCATTAAATCCGCCATACAGGAAGGCCGTAATATTTACGAAAACATCCGAAAATTCATCAGGTACCTGCTTGCATCCAATGTCGGTGAGATCCTGGTCATGTTATTTGCGATGCTGCTGGCATTACCGCTGCCACTTGTTCCCATTCAGATCCTTTGGGTCAATCTGGTCACAGACGGGCTTCCTGCAATGGCACTGGGACTTGATAAGCCTGAAGATGATGTAATGAAAAGAAAGCCGAGAAATATGAACGAAGGTGTGTTTGCAAGAGGGTTGGGATGGAAAGTCGTTTCAAGGGGATTCCTGATCGGGATCGTCACCTTGCTCGCATTCATCCTTGCATACAAAGCACACCCGGATCATCTTGCTTATGCGCAGACAGTTGCCTTTGCTACGTTGGTCATGGCTCAATTGATTCATGTATTTGACTGCCGAAGTGAAGTGTCTGTATTCTCAAGAAATCCATTTGGGAATATATATTTGGTCTGGGCGGTCATTTCATCACTTGTTCTGATGCTCCTGGTCATTTACATTCCTTCCTTGCAGCCGATCTTCCACACGGTTTCAATCGAATTGAAGGATTGGATGTTGATCATCGGACTTAGCTCTGTGCCGACCTTTTTACTGGCAGGCTCATTTTTTGCAAGAAAAAAATAGTTAATTGTGGTATAATCCAAAAGGTAATAGAGTTTTGTGCTCTATTACCTTTTTTACATATATTCCGACTGTTCATCTTCTGAGATATTCCGATGATGTTCACCTTTCTGATAGAGGGAGCTTTTATACATTATTGAACAACATTACATACACTAATATACATACAGATTGGAAGTGATCGTAATGGTTGTCAGCATGACCGGCTTTGGAAGAAGTAAACTGGATTCTGATTTACATACGATAACAGTCGAAATGAAATCCGTGAATCATAGATTTCATGAATGTTATATCAGACTGCCGCGGCAGTTGATGAAACTTGAAGATAAAATTAAAAAGCAGGTCTCTGAACTTATTAAAAGAGGGAAAGTGGATATTTTCATCACCATTACCGGAGATGGCCTGGTTCATCGAAACCTGCATATTGACTGGAAGCTCATTCGAGATTATTATCAGTTAGTACATGAAGTTAAAGAAAACTTTTCACTGAGCGGAGAAGTCGAATTAAATCAACTATTATCAAGAGAAGAGTTCATCACGATTGAAGAAACGGAAGAAGAGAATGAAGAGCTCGAACAATTGGTATTGCAGGCTGTGATCCTGGCTTCCCGGGAATTGAAAGAAATGAGGATGAAGGAAGGGAATGCCCTTAAAGAGGACTTCCTCGCACATCTCACTCATTTCGAAGAAAAAGTTGCTGAGTTAAACAGTTGTGCCCCTCGCGTTGTCACTCAATACAGGGAAAAATTGAGAAAGAAAATGATGGAGTATAGCGACGGGACAGTCGATGAGACACGCTTATTGAATGAAGTGGCCATCATGGCTGATAAATCCGATATAACGGAAGAGTTAACCCGATTGAGCAGTCATGTTCATTATTTTCACTCAACATTGAGTATGAGTGAACCCATTGGCCGAAAGCTTGATTTTATGATTCAGGAGATGAACCGGGAAGTAAATACAATCGGTTCGAAAGCGAATGATTCAAACATCACGGCTTTGGTGGTAGAGTTGAAGTCTACGCTTGAAAAGCTGAGGGAACAAGTACAAAATGTCGAATAAGAAGTTTAGTTTATTCAGAATACGGAGAAACTAAGCTATTGATTAGGAGGAGCGTCATGTCTATTAAGCTCATCAATATAGGTTTTGGAAACATTGTATCAGCGAACCGGATCATTTCAATTGTCAGTCCCGAATCTGCGCCGATTAAACGTTTGATTCAAGATGCAAGGGACCGCGGGACTTTAGTGGATGCTACATACGGAAGAAGAACACGTGCAGTCATCATTACGGATAGTGATCATGTGATCTTATCAGCTGTTCAACCAGAAACCGTTGCTCATCGATTAACGGATAAAGAGGATTTGCAAGAAGAAGGGCAGGGTAAATAAATGGATGAAAAAGGGTTGCTGATCGTACTTTCCGGACCTTCCGGAGTAGGGAAAGGAACAGTGCGTAAAGCGATTTTTTCACAAGAAGATACAAGATTTGAATATTCCATTTCAATGACCACCCGCAAACCGCGGGAGGGGGAAGTAGATGGAGTTGATTATTTCTTTAAATCAAGAGAAGAATTTGAGGCATTGATCGAACAGGGGAAACTGCTGGAATATGCCGAATTTGTAGGGAACTATTACGGAACACCGGTTGACTATGTCCGTGAAACGATTAACAACGGGAAAGATGTCTTCTTGGAAATTGAAGTTCAAGGCGCTCAGCAGGTACGCGATAAATTCCCGGAAGGATTATTTATCTTCCTGGCACCTCCCAGCCTATCCGAACTACAGAACCGTCTTATCACAAGGGGAACCGAGACGGATGAAGTCATCCAGGGAAGACTGAACACTGCAAGAAAAGAAATTGAAATGATGAATCTTTACGATTATATTGTGGAGAATGACAAAATTGAAAATGCTGTAGATAAAATCAACTCGATTGTGCAGGCTGAACATTGCAAAAGAGAAAGAGTTCAACAACGATATATTAAAATGCTGGAGGTTGAATAGATGTTATACCCATCCATTGACTCATTGATGAAAAAGATTGATTCTAAATATTCTTTAGTAAGTGTCGCTGCAAAGCGTGCAAGAAATCTTCAGGATACTGGTGATTTCCGTTTGAATAAATATTCTTCACAAAAATTTGTAGGGAAAGCGCTTGAAGAAATTCATGCCGGTCAATTATCCATGAAAGAAAGAGACGAAAAAGCTGTATACTCAGACGAGTAAAAAAAGCATTTCAACTTTATGAAGAAACAGAGGGTTGACTCAGGAGATTATTATTAATCTTTTCGGGACAGCCCTATTTTCTTTTTAGGTTAAAATCCTTCATAATATAAGGAAGTATAAAGGTACTGGGGGAAGATCGATGAATCAGGGGAAAAAAATTCTATTATGTGTTGCAGGTGGAATTGCTGTATATAAAGCTGCTGCTCTCACGAGTAAGCTTGTTCAAAGCGGAGCAGAAGTAAAAGTCATCATGACAGAGTCTGCACAGAAATTTGTAGCACCGCTGACGTTTCAAGCCCTTTCGAGACAGGATGTATATTGGGATACGTTTGACGAAAAGGATTCTGCAAAAATAGCACATATTGATTTAGCTGATTGGCCGGACCTTATTCTGGTTGCGCCGGCAACAGCAAATATTATCGGAAAGCTTGCCAATGGAATTGCCGATGATATGATTTCGACCACATTACTGGCAGCGAAAGCCCCTGTATGGGTTGCTCCTGCAATGAATGTACATATGTATGACCATCCTGCTGTCCAAAGGAACATTCAGACCTTATTTGAAGACGGCTGCCGATTCATCGAACCGAGTGAAGGATACTTAGCCTGTGGGTATGTTGGGAAAGGCAGGTTGGAGGAACCTGAAAAAATCGTAGAAATCATTCAGGACTACTTTAATGATTCAATGAATGATAAAACACTTCTTAAAGGTAAACGAATCGTCATTACAGCAGGACCGACCAGAGAAATGGTTGACCCGGTCCGTTTCTTTACAAACCGTTCGACAGGGAAAATGGGTTATGCGTTAGCAGAAGCGGCTCTGCAGCTTGGTGCAGAGGTGACGTTGATCTCGGGCCCTACAAACTTAATCCCGCCGGCAGGAGCACATATGGTTGAAGTGAATTCTGCTGAAGAAATGTATAATGCCGTTCACTCTTTATTCAAGCAAGCAGATATTGTCGTGAAAAGCGCCGCTGTTGCAGATTATCGCCCGAGGGAGATCCTTGATCAGAAATTAAAGAAAAAAGACGGTAATCTGGTACTTGAATTTGAACGGACAAAGGATATCCTGAAAAGTCTTGGTGAAATGAAAGACAGACAATTCTTAATCGGATTTGCAGCAGAAACAACGAATGTCGAAGAGTACGCCAAAGCGAAGCTTCACAAGAAAAATGCGGATATGATTGTAGCGAATAATGTAAAGGAAACGGGTTCGGGCTTTGGAACGGATACAAACAAAGTATCGATCATTACAAGAGATGCTATACGCCATTTACCAATGCTTTCTAAACAGGAAGCCGCAAAGGAAATATTTAAAGAAGCAATAAAGCAAATGGGGACTAGACATGAAGAACGTAGCTAGTGTAATCGTTGATGTTCCTGCGATGCAGACCGACCGCACGTACGATTATCTAGTTCCAGATGAATGGATGGGCAGTATTTCACCCGGAATGAGAGTCGTAGTCCCTTTTGGTCCAAGAAAAATACAGGGCTTTGTGATGGAACTAAAAGAAAAAGGTGAAGTCTCAAAGCTGAAGGAGATTTCTGAACCTATGGATTTAGTCCCGGTTCTGAATGAAGAACTCTTATCTTTGGGAAGCTGGCTGACAGACAAAACCTTATGCTTTAAAATATCAGCATTCCAAGCCATGCTGCCGGCAGCCATGAAAGCGAAATATGAGAAGTTTTTTCGCCTGGAAGGAACTGTAGAAATTGAAGGATTACCCGACCCATTAAGACCCTTTTTCAATAAAGGCAGCGAGGTTTCCTGGAAAGCAGTTGAGGAAGCCGGCTTTCTCCCAATCATTCAAAAGCAGGTAAAAAAAGGGTACGTTGATGTCATTTATAAAGTTAAAGCAAAAGGGAAGAAAAAGACGGTCAAGAAAATCCTCCCAAATTTCTCTGAGAATCAGCTTGAAGAGATAATCGGGAATCTCCCGCCTCAAGCGAAAAAACAAAAAGAAGTCATCAACTATATTAGTAGTGAAGTACAAGCGGGAAACGGGCTGCTACTAAATGAAATCCTTGAAGGAGCCGGAACGACAGCATCTACGATCAAATCATTAGTTAATAAAGGGTTGCTGATTGAAAAATATATAGAGGTATACCGCGATCCTTTTGAAAACAGGGCGTTTGAAAAGACTTCGCCGCTGCCGTTGACCCAGCAGCAGTCAGAAGTAATAGGGCCGATTCTTGAAAAAATAGATCAATCCCTTCACCAGACGTTTCTTCTATATGGTGTTACAGGAAGCGGAAAAACAGAAATTTATCTTCAATCCATCCAGCGGGTATTGGAGGAAGGTAAAGAAGCAATCGTGCTGGTGCCGGAGATTTCCCTCACCCCGCAAATGGTCCATCGTTTCAAAGGCAGGTTTGGAGACGACGTTGCCGTGCTGCACAGCGGTTTATCGGTTGGGGAAAAGTATGATGAATGGAGAAAGATCCAGCGGAAAGAAGTAAAAGTGGTCGTGGGGGCAAGGTCTGCTATTTTTGCTCCATTTGAAAATATCGGGATCATCATCATCGACGAAGAACACGAGACAAGCTATAAGCAAGAGGAAAATCCACGCTATCATGCAAGGGATGTAGCTGTTCGCAGGGCAGAAACCCACAATTGCCCCGTCATACTGGGGAGTGCAACTCCATCTTTGGAATCGTTCGCGCGTGCATCAAAAGGAGTCTTTGAGCTGCTTACATTAAGTAAGCGGATGAATGATGGAGACCTGCCTTCGGTATCCATAGTCGATATGAGGGAAGAATTAAGAAGCGGAAATCGTTCAATGTTCTCACAGGAACTGTTTGAAAAGATTCAAAACCGACTGGAGAAAGGCGAACAGACAGTTCTATTCTTAAACAGGAGAGGGCATTCCTCTTTTATCATGTGCCGGGATTGCGGTTTCGTCGTACAATGCCCCCATTGTGATATATCATTGACGTACCACCGCTTTTCGAATGGAATGAAGTGCCATTATTGCGGTTACGAAGAAAGTGTACCCGATACTTGTCCTGAATGTACCAGTGAGCATATACGCTATTTTGGAACCGGTACCCAGAAGGTGGAAGAGGAACTGAATAAGCTTTTGCCGGGTGCAAGAATCATCCGGATGGATGTCGATACCACCAGCAGAAAGGGATCCCATGAAAAGTTGCTGACAGCATTCGGGGGAGGAAAAGCCGATATCCTGCTGGGGACGCAAATGATTGCTAAAGGACTCGATTTTCCCAATATCACGCTGGTCGGTGTATTAAGTGCCGATACCATGCTGCATTTGCCGGATTTCCGGGCAGCGGAAAAGACCTTTCAGCTATTGACCCAGGTAAGCGGACGAGCCGGCAGGCATAAACTGCCGGGTGAAGTGGTCATTCAAACATATACACCAGAGCATTACTCAATAGAATTAGCGTCAGAGCATGATTATGACAGATTCTATTTGCAGGAAATGATGATGAGGAAAATGGGGTCATATCCACCTTATTATTTCATTACCTTGATAACGCTGAGTCATGAGGATCTGTTGAAAGTCGTCGAAATCGCGGAGAAACTATCAGGGTTTGTACGTTCACGGCTGTCGGGTTCAACTATTATTCTTGGACCGGCTGCTTCACCTATTCCCCGGATAAAAAATAGATATCGTTACCAATGTTTGATAAAATACAAGCGGGAACCAAATCTTACAGCAACACTTAAAACGGTGCTGGATCAATTTCAACAACAATATGCATCTCAGGGATTATCAATCTCGATTGATGTGAATCCTTATATGATGATGTAAAGTGATATAGAAAGTCGAGGATATAAATGGCCATTCTTCCAATTGTAATGCATCCTGATTCCATTTTGGAAAAAGAATGTGAACAGGTAACTGCATTTGATAAAAAATTAAAAAAACTATTGAACAACATGTATGACACGATGATAGAAGCCGATGGGGTAGGTTTGGCAGCCCCGCAGGTGGGTGTGGATTTGCAAGTAGCGATTGTCGACATAGGTGATGAAACCGGCACGATTGAATTGATTAACCCTGAAATCATCGAGACTTCTGGAACACAGACAGATCTTGAAGGATGCCTTAGTTTTCCCGGCTTATATGGAGAGGTCACCAGACCATCTTCGATAAAAGTGCGGACTTACAACAGAAAAGGCAAAACCAAAGAATTTCAAGCCAAGGATTTCTTGGCGCGTGCGATACAGCATGAAATAGATCACCTGCATGGAATTCTTTTTACATCGAAAATAGATAAATATATAACTGAAGAAGAACTAGAAGGGTATGAAGTGGAATGACAAAAATCGTTTTTATGGGAACACCAGATTTTTCAGTACCGGTTTTACAATCTTTGCTGCAAGCAGACTATGATGTGATTGCAGTGGTCACACAGCCGGACCGTCCTGTAGGGCGTAAACGTGTACTGACACCGCCTCCTGTTAAAGCAGAGGCGATGAATCACGGAATTCCAGTGTATCAGCCTGAAAAAATAAGAAACCAACAGGAATTGGATGAAATCCTTGCCCTGAACCCTGACCTTATCGTAACAGCTGCGTTTGGTCAGATCCTGCCGAAGGAATTACTGGAAGCACCAACCCACGGTTGTATAAATGTTCATGCCTCCCTCCTTCCAGAGCTTAGAGGGGGAGCCCCAATTCACTACTCTATTATTCAAGGGAAGAAAAAAACAGGGGTAACCATCATGTACATGGTTGAAAAGCTTGATGCAGGTGATATGATCAGCCAGGTTGAAGTGGAAATCGAAGAACAAGACCATGTGGGAACATTGCACGACAAACTGAGTGCTGCGGGATCGAAGCTGTTGATAGAAACATTGCCGGACTTGTTGAAAGGTAAATTGACTCCTGCAAAACAAGACGACTCAAAAGCGACGTTCGCCAGAAATATCAAGAGAGAACAAGAAAAGATCGACTGGACGAAGTCAGGTGAAGAAATTTATAACCATATCAGGGGTATGCACCCTTGGCCCGTTGCCTATACCACATTGGACGGAGCAGTCATGAAGATATGGTGGGGAGAAAAAGTCAACCGTCATTCATCAAAACCGGGTGAAATCATCGAAGTTCAAAAGGATGGGTTCGTCGTAGCGACCGGAAACGAAACGGCAATTAAAATAAGAGACTTGCAGCCTTCAGGTAAGAAACGCATGAGCGCCGTAGATTATCTGCGTGGAGCTGGTGCGCATCTAGAAGAAGGAATAAAGTTAGGAGAATAATATGGGTAAAAATCAGAAAAGCGTGAGGGAAGCAGCACTGGATGTCATTGCTGCAGTTGAGAAGAATCAATCGTATAGTAATCTATTGTTGAATTCGGTGATTGAAAAAAATGAGCTTCCCTCAAAGGATATAGGTCTCCTGACGGAACTCACCTATGGAACCATACAGAGGAAGCTGACATTGGACTATTATCTTGCCCCATTCATAAAGGGAAAGCTGGATGAATGGGTGCGCCATTTATTGAGATTGTCTCTTTACCAGATCGTTTATCTGGACCGGATCCCTGACAGGGCCGTATTGCATGAGGCGGTGGAAATAGCCAAAAAAAGAGGGCATAAAGGAATCTCAGGCTTGGTGAATGGTGTGCTTCGCTCCATTCAGAGAAAAGGCATCCCTTCCTTGGAAGAGATTAAAGATCCAATTGAAAGAGTATCAATAGAAACAAGTCATCCCTTCTGGCTGGTGAAACGCTGGGAAGAGCAGTTCGGGTTGGATAAGACTCGTGAGATGTGCGAGATGAACCAGGTCGCTCCGAAACAAACAGCACGTGTGAATACAACCAAGTTGACGAGAGAGGAACTTATACATAACTTAAGCGGCATAGGCGTAGAAGTGAAGGCAAGTCCTGTGACGGAAGAAGCGGTTCAAACCCTGAGAGGGAATCTGGTGAAGACGGACGCTTATCGCAATGGTGAATTGACCATTCAGGACGAAAGCTCCATGCTGGTTGCACATGCTCTCGAATTAGAAAAGAACATGAAAGTCTTGGATGCGTGTGCAGCCCCTGGAGGTAAAACGACTCATATCGCTGAACTGCTCGGTGGAACAGGCGAGGTACATGCTTTGGATTTACATAAGCATAAAGTCAGGATGATTGATGAAAACGCCTCCCGTCTGGATCTTTCAAATATATTTACGGCCACCCTGGACAGCAGGAAAGCCGGAGAGAAATTCGAGAGGGAAAGCTTCGATCGAATACTCGTAGATGCCCCCTGCTCGGGATTGGGTGTTCTAAGGAGAAAGCCGGACATCAAATACGCGAAAAAAGAAGCCGATCTGCATTCTCTTCAAAAAATACAGCTCGACATTTTATCATCAGTTGCACCGCTCCTCCAAAAAGGCGGAATTTTAGTATACAGCACCTGTACAGTTGATAAGAATGAAAATGAAGGCACAGTGCGTTCTTTCTTAAGTGACCATCCTGAATTTGAACCTTATCATTTGAAAAATCTCCCGGAGACAGTGCATCCGTTCATCGAAGGAAATGAATTGCAAGTGTTTCCACAGGATTTTGGGGGAGATGGTTTTTACATTTCCTGTTTCATCAAAAAAGGGTTATGATTCAATCTGCATAAGGAAAATATCGTAAAATGAATGATTTTGTACTTTGCTAGCAGGAAAATGCTCGATTCAAGTCGTAAATGTACTAGGAGGCACACAGCAATTTTATAGGAAGAATGTTTATTTGCTGGGTCCTTTTTCCGCTGCTGCTTACTTCGGGTCTTCTGAACCATGGCCGATAGAGTTGGCGGTTTGAGGGTGGTGGAACTTCTACATAGGGGAATGGAAAGAAGAGGTGATCTGAGTGAAAACGGTTTATTATACGGATAAAGGGAAAGTGCGTCAACATAACGAAGACAGCGTCGATGTATTCAAGAATTCTCATGGAGACTATCTCGCAGTTGTAGCTGATGGTATGGGCGGACATCGTGCTGGCGATGTGGCGAGTCAAATGGTCATTTCCACTTTAAAGGGCATGTGGGAAAATACGGAGAAATTTAAGACTGCAGACCAGGCAGAAAATTGGTTAAAAACGACTATTAACGAAGTGAACCAAGAAGTTTATAGTTATTCTCAGTCCCATACAGAATGTGAAGGAATGGGTACAACCCTGGTCGGTGCGATATGCACCTCCTTGTTTGCGACGATTGTAAATATCGGGGACAGCAGGGGTTATATACTAAATGAAAACGGATTTCACCAACTGACAGAGGACCATACATTAGTGAACGAACTTGTCAGAAGCGGGGAAATTTCCAAAGAAGATGCAGAGCATCATCCAAGAAAAAATGTGATTTTAAGAGCAATCGGGACAGAAACAACGATCACGATGGACATTAAGACCATCATGTTTGAAGATGATGATGTTTTGCTATTATGCTCGGATGGTTTATCAAATAAAGTTTCAGAACAAGAAATGAAAGAGATCTTATCAAATGATGACTCTCTCGAGAAAAAAGGCGAGAAGCTCGTTCATTTGGCTAATGATTATGGCGGGGAAGATAATATCACTGTCCTGATCGTTGAGTATGCCGCTGAAACGGAAAGCGGGTGATAGTACATGATGAATGGAAAGCGCATCAGTGGCCGATACAGAATCATTAAATTGATCGGCGGCGGAGGAATGGCCAACGTTTATCTTGCCCACGACATGATACTTGATCGTGAAGTGGCCATTAAAATGCTCCGAATGGATTTTGCGAATGAAGAAGAATTTATTAAACGATTTCAACGTGAGGCACAATCCGCCACCAGCCTTGTTCACCCGAATATCGTCAGCATTTATGATGTAGGGGAAGAGGATGACCTTTATTATATCGTAATGGAATATGTACAAGGCATGACGTTGAAACAATACATACAGCAGCATTCACCCGTAGGTGTCGATCAAGCGCTGGAGATTATGAAGCAGCTGACCTTAGCGATTTCACATGCCCATCAGAATCATATCGTGCATCGGGATATCAAACCTCATAACATATTAGTTGACGAGGAAGGAACGGTGAAGATCACCGATTTCGGAATTGCCATGGCACTTAGCGCGACCTCCATCACACAGACAAATTCCGTTCTGGGGTCTGTCCATTATTTGTCGCCTGAACAGGCAAGAGGCGGCATGGCGACTAAGAAATCAGATATTTATTCACTTGGGATCGTGATGTTTGAATTATTGACCGGCCGACTCCCGTTTTCAGGTGAGTCAGCCGTTTCAATCGCGTTGAAGCACTTGCAGTCAGAAACACCCTCACTTAGAAGGTGGAATTCCGATATACCGCAAAGTGTGGAAAATATTGTCCTGAAAGCCACTGCTAAAGATCCCTTCAGGAGGTATGAGAACCTTGAAGAAATGGATGATGATTTGGCAACGGCACTCGAGCCCGAACGGATGGATGAACCTAAATTTTCTGTACCTATGGATGATGAAGCCACAAAGGCAATTCCTGTCATAACGGATGACAATGGTTCCTCGAATCTGGATGATACCATCGTTCACACCCAATCCAGCCCTGAGACAAAACCGGCGAAACCGGTCAAGGCTGCAGATGGCGCAAAGCCTGTGAAAGGGAAGAAGCAAAAAACCAAAAAGAAAAGCAAGAGAAAATGGCCGGTGATGATCATCAGCCTGTTCTTTTTACTTATCTTATTGGGTGTTGCTGCAGTGACGGTGGTTCCGGAGCTGCTGGGGCCTAAGGAGATTGAGGTTCCTGAGGTTGAAGGTAAGAAGCCTACCGAGGCTGTTTCCATTATCGTCTCCGCTGGATTTGTAGTCGGAGAAACGAAAGAAATGTCTCATGATTCTATACCAGAGGGTATCGTGATCAAGACGAACCCGAAGGAAGGACGTATGGCAAATGAAGGGTCACCAGTGGATATATATGTAAGTACGGGTAAGGAAAAGGTAGAGGTAGAAGATTTCAAAGGAAAGAACTTTGAAGAGGTTGCTTCAAGGCTTGAAGAACAGGGCTATACTGTAAAGAAACAAGAAGAACCATCAAATGAAGAAGAAGAGGGAACGATTATCGAGCAAGATCCCTCCCCTGGAGATGAAGTCGTAGCAAGTGAAACAACGGTTACCCTTACTGTCAGTACAGGACCATCATCTTTTGAATTGCTTGATTTAACTGACATGAGTCAAAAAGTACTTGATGATTACGCAAATTCACGGGGTATTTCCATTGTAACCTCGGGAGAACAATATTCAGATGATATTTCTGAAGGACATGTAATTTCGCAAAGTACAAAACCAGGTACACCAACATATCCAGGCGATGAGGTTTTTGTAGTGATGTCTAAGGGTCCTGAACCTATACAAGATAAAGAAGTTCCTTTAGAGATCACCGTTCCTTATGAAGGAGATGGAACCAAGCCGCAAATCGTCGAAATCTTCATAGAAGATAAAGACAGTACGTATGAGGATAGCGAAGAAAAAACAGGTATAACGGAAGAGACGAAATTTACATTAAACTTCTTATTGGAAGATGGAAAACAAGGTAAATACAAAATAGAAGTCGACGGAAAAGAGTATAAATCAGGTACCGTTGAGTATCCTAAAGACGAAGAATAATGTATGAGAGGGACTGTACCTCGGGTTTCAGGTAACCTAAGGGACAGTCCTCTTATTTTGCTTTTTAATAAACATATGCTATAAAATGAGAGTATACATACGTGAATAATTATAGATTGATAAGGAGGTTCCGAATGGCAGAAGGGAAAATTATCAAAGCATTAAGTGGTTTTTATTATGTACTTTCCGATGGTGTGATCACTCAATGCCGCGGAAGAGGGGTCTTCCGCAAGAATAAAGTGACCCCTCTTGTAGGCGATTATGTGGAATTCCAGGCGGATAACGAAACAGAAGGGTATATCCTGAAGGTATTTGAACGGAAGAATGAATTGGTGCGTCCGCCCATTGCAAATGTGGATCAGGCCATTTTAGTATTTTCAGCCCGTGAACCAGATTTCAGCACCACGTTATTGGACCGTTTCCTTGTTTTGGTTGAAAGCAAAGACATAGACCCGCTCATATGCATTACAAAAATGGACTTGCTACAGAAGGATGAAATAAAAGAAATTGAAGGATATGCAGAGCATTACCGCTCTTTTGGCTATGAAGTGGTCGTGACTTCATCCAAGACTGAACAGGGTATAGAAGAATTGTCGCCATACATGAGAGATAAGACGTCGGTATTTGCCGGACAATCGGGAGTGGGCAAGTCGACCTTATTGAATGTGATTAAACCTGAACTCGATTTAAAAACAGCCATGATTTCCTCTCATTTAGGGAGGGGGAAGCATACCACCCGCCATGTAGAACTGATTCATATCGGTGATGGATTAGTGGCTGATACGCCCGGGTTCAGTTCTTTGGAATTTACAGATATTGAGGTTGAAGACCTGCCCCAATATTTTCCCGAGATGGTGGAAGCCTCGGAACAATGTAAATTCAGGGGCTGTCTTCACATCAACGAACCGAAATGCGCTGTGAAGAATGCAGTGGACACAGGTGATATCCCTAGTTACAGATATGATCATTACCTGACATTCCATCAAGAAATAAAAGACAGAAAGCCGAGGTATTAAGAAATGAAGATAGCTCCATCTATTCTATCTGCCAATTTTGCAGAACTGGGAAAAGAAATTAAGGACGTTGAAAACGGAGGGGCGGATTACATCCATATCGATGTAATGGATGGCCATTTTGTGCCGAATATCACAATGGGCCCTATGGTGGTGAAAGCTATCCGCCCCCTCACCCAACTTCCATTGGATGTCCATCTTATGATCGAGAACGCTGACCAGTATATCGAAGCATTTGCCGATGCAGGTGCTGATTACATCACTGTGCATGTGGAGGCCGCTCCTCACCTGCACAGAACCATTCAACTAATAAAGAGTAAAGGCGTGAAAGCGGGAATCGTCTTAAATCCGGCTACGCCTGCAGACTGGATAAAACCAATCCTCCAGGATATCGATATGGTCTTATTGATGACCGTGAATCCAGGATTTGGCGGCCAGTCCTTCATTCCATCGGTCGTTCCAAAAATCAAGCAAATCCGAAGCTGGGCGGATGAAGTGAATCCTTCACTTGAGATTGAAGTGGACGGCGGAATCAATCCCGAAACGGCAGCGATTTGTGCCGAGGCGGGAGCAGATGTATTTGTAGCAGGTTCGGCGATTTATAATCAAGCCGACAGAGGCGAAGCGATTGAAGCCTTAAGAAAGTCGCTGCCAAAATAGGTTCGGAGACTGATCCAATATTATTGGATCAGTCTATTTTATATAGAAGAGGTGAAATCAATGGAGTATTGTATCGTAGCCGGCGGACCAGAAAGATATTTGCCTGATTTAAAAGCATTCCATTCCGACAATGCGAAATGGGTGGGAGTGGACCGGGGAGTATTCACCATCCTGCAAAACGAACTGGAACCTCATGGAGCATTCGGGGATTTTGATTCAGTAAGCGATCACGAATGGTCTCTGATTAAGGAAAGAGTGCAAACAGTAAACACATATCTTCCGGAAAAAGATGAAACGGATTTAGAGCTTGCCCTGAATTGGGTTCTTACCCAGAAACCCGAATCAATAAAGATATTCGGGGCAACAGGAGGCCGGCTGGATCACTTTATGGGAAATGTACAATTATTGATGCAGCCGGACCTGCTGGAGTCCGGAATAAAGAGTGAATTGATCGATGTCCAAAATCATCTCTGGATTGCAAAAGCAGGGGAACATATGGTAATTGAATACGATACCCGCAAGTATATTTCGTTCGTGCCCGTGACTGGTTCTGTGGAGAATCTGACACTAACAGGATTCAAATACCCGCTAAAAAACCGGAATATTTTCCGCGGTTCCACACTATGTATTAGTAATGAACTTATACAATCATCTGGTACTTTTTCTTTTACAAAAGGCATATTAATGGTGATAAGAAGCAGCGATGGAGCTTCTTGACCCAATTAGGAAAGAAGACGTACTTAACTGCAACTGCTTGAATAGACTGAAACGATGTCAAGCGAAACATTACGTTCTTTAGATTGCGGGGAGGGACTGAAATGAGATTTTATACAATTAAATTACCAAAGTTCTTGGGTGGGCTGGTTCGAGCGATGTTGGGAACATTTAAGAAGGAATAATGAAGGGATTGAAGGCAGCATGGGGCTGTCTTCTTTTTTTTTGGCGGGAATTTTAATTAGGCACAGCGATGTCTGGTCTTAATATATGCAATTTCATTGATCCTGAAGTGTTTTTGAGTGCAAGTTATGTAAAAATCTGCCCGAAAAGTTGTCATAATAAATGATAATAGATTTTCAGAACGAAAAGCAAGCGTTGGCTTCCCCTGAAACGACTGGATATGATCCTCTTTCTGAAATTATGATCCTCTTCAGAAAAATACGATCCCGTTTACAGATTTATGATCTTTTCTGGAGATATATGATCTTAATGTCGAAAAATCTTCAGGTGGGTGGAAGATCGTTCGGATGCGAAGCTTACGTTTGATAGATAAACGATTAACTGCTCTTCTGATTGTTCGTTTGGGCAAAACCCTTCCGCTTTTCTACTTGTCCAGCTCCGGCGGCTAGAGACTCGAGACATAAGCCATGCCATCCCAAAAGGCAAAGAACGCCTTTCCGGATGCCCTGTCTTATGCTTGTCGTCTCTGAGCGAGCCGCCTCCGCTTTTCTTCCTGTCCAGCTCCAGTGGTCTGCTCCCGTTTGAAAATTAACCTTCGGCTTTTGAGGCAAAAAGCGCCTCTAAAGCCGAAGAACATTTTTCAAAGGGAGCAAAACGCCCACTTCCGCTTTTCTAGTTGTCCAGCTCCAGGGCTTAGAGGCACATGTCATAAGCCAAACCGACCAAGAAGGCAAAGAGCGCCTTCCCGGCCAGTTCGTCTTATGCCACCCGCCTCTGGGCAAAGCCCTTCCGCTTTTCTACTTGTCCAGCTCCGGCGGCTAGAGACTCGAGACATAAGCCATGCCATCCCAAAAGGCAAAGAACGCCTTTCCGGCTGCCCTGTCTTATGCTTGTCGTCTCTGAACGAGCCGCCTCTGCTTTTCTTCCTGTAAAGTATTTTTTCTTGAAAGGTTTAAATTGTAGTATTGCATTCTGTATGCTTGTGTGATAAATTATTAAAGTATCTTTATGATAAAAGCGAAATGTAGAACTGAAATGGAACTTCAGCTTCTTGTTAGTGAGGAGGGAATAGATTATGGCAAAACAATGCGTAGTAACAGGCCGTAAAGCCAGCGCTGGTAACACTCGCTCTCACGCGATGAATGCGAATAAGCGTACGTGGGGTGCTAACCTGCAAAAAGTTCGTATTCTTGTGGACGGTAAACCTAAGAAAGTTTGGGTTTCTGCAAGAGCGTTGAAATCAGGTAAAGTTGAGCGTGTATAATACTTAAAAATGAGGAGACGTCTTTCTAGAAGGGCGTCTTTTTTCTATTTATAAGTGTAAAGGTCATTAATTTGGAAAAAATGTAAGATAACGAGACATAAATAAAGCATTGCATATACTTTAGCTTTCAAAAAGAGCATAGTTATAGTAAAATGTTTTTAGCCAAGCATGTATTTAAAGGGGGAGAACATTCCATGTCCATCGAATTGAAAACGCAGTACGGACAAATTGATATTACAAATGATGTCATTGCAATGATTGCTGGAGGTGCAGCGGTGGATTGCTACGGAATCGTTGGAATGGCTTCAAAGAATCAAATTAAAGACGGTTTTACAGATATCTTACGTAAAGAAAATTTCACTCGCGGAGTGATTGTTCGTCAAGAGGAAGAGGAAGTACATATTGATATGTATATTATTGTGAGCTATGGTACAAAAATTTCTGAGATTGCTCATAACGTACAATCCAAGGTTAAATATACCCTTGATAAGACCGTCGGCTTGGCGGTAGATTCAGTAAATATTTTTGTGCAGGGGGTTCGAGTAACGAACCCGTAGTGAGGAGGAAGATTTGTGTCGATTACATCTTTGGAAGGAAAACGTTTTGCTGAAATGGTCATCCAGGGCGCTGCCAAGCTTTCTGCTAATGCGCAGCTTGTGGATGCGCTGAACGTCTTTCCTGTTCCTGATGGTGATACTGGAACAAACATGAATTTATCAATGACTTCAGGTGCTAAGGAAGTCGGGCAGAATAAAAATGAACATATTGGAAATGTTGCTTCTGCACTTTCGAAAGGGTTATTGATGGGAGCGAGAGGCAACTCTGGCGTTATCCTTTCCCAGTTATTTAGAGGATTCGGTAAAGCAATTGAAGGGAAAAGCTCTTTGACAAGCAAGCAATTTGCCGATGCGCTGCAATCTGGAGTGGAAACTGCCTATAAGGCGGTAATGAAGCCCGTCGAAGGAACGATCTTGACGGTAGCGAAAGATGCTGCCAAAAAAGGTGTGAGCACTGCACAAAAAGAGAGCGATTTTGTAAAACTGATGCAGGCGATCGTAGATGAAGCAAAGGCTTCTTTGGAGCGTACACCTGAGCTGCTTCCTGTCTTAAAGGAAGTTGGCGTTGTGGATAGCGGAGGTCAAGGCTTATTATTCGTCTATGAAGGATTCTTAGCGGAATTGAAAGGTGAAAAAGTGTCTGATCAGGCATCACTGCCGTCTATGAATGATCTTGTGAGTGCAGAACACCACAAGGCAGCGCAGGATTTCATGAGCACCGAAGATATTGAATTCGGTTATTGTACAGAATTCATGGTCAAATTCGAGGAAGATAAGCAGGCATTTGACGAAGAGGACTTCCGTAATGATTTGAGTGAATTTGGTGATTCGCTGCTTGTGATCAGTGACGATGAACTTGCGAAAGTACATATTCACTCGGAACAACCCGGTAATGTATTATCGTATGGCCATAAATACGGCAGTCTCATCAATATAAAGATTGAGAATATGAGACAGCAGCATAGCAGTATCGTAGGTGAATCCCATATGGTAAAGCCAGAAGCAGCTCCAGTTAAGAAGGAAGTTGACTTTGCGATCGTGACGGTTGCCATGGGTGAGGGGATTTCTGAACTCTTCAAGAGTATCGGTGCCACAGCAGTAATTGAAGGCGGGCAGACGATGAACCCAAGCACTGAAGATATTGTGAAGGCAGTGGAAGAAGTGAACGCCAAGAAAGTCATCATCATGCCAAATAATAAAAATATTATCATGGCAGCTGAACAGGCAGCGGAAGTACTGGATGCAGAAGTTGCTGTCGTCCCTACTAAAACTGTCCCTCAGGGTATGGCTGCCTTATTGGCCTTCAATCCTACCGCTTCTGTGGAAGAAAATAAGAAGACGATGAGTGAATCCTCCCAGCAAGTAAAGACAGGTCAGATCACGTACGCTGTAAGAGATACGAACATCGACGGTATGACGATATCCAAGGATGATTTCATGGGGATCGCTGAAGGCAAGATTGTGATTGCAGAAAAAGATCGCAGTCAAACCGCGAAGCGTCTATTGGATGAGATGCTTGATGAGGATTCCGAAATCCTAACGATTCTTTACGGTGAAGATGTAACCGAAGAGGATGTAAATTCAATACAGGAATATGTAGAAGAAAATTATCAAGATGTGGAAGTGGAAGTTCATAACGGTAAACAGCCACTTTACTCCTATATATTCTCAATCGAATAAAGGAAAAAAAGGGGACGGCACTATAATAGCGCTTGTCCCCTTATATTATGTTAAAATGAAAGTAGTTTGCTTGTTTAGACAGGGGGAAATATACGATGAAATACAAAAGTGTATTTGATATTATCGGTCCTGTGATGATTGGACCATCAAGCTCTCACACTGCGGGTGCGGCACGTATCGGCAGGATAGCGCGAAATCTTTTCCGCCGTGAACCAAAGTGGGTGTCGATTTCGTTTTATGGTTCTTTCGCAAAGACATACAAGGGTCATGGGACTGACGTTGCCATTGTAGGGGGGATCCTTGATTACGATACGTATGATGAACGAATCATTCAGTCAATCGATCAAGCTAGAAAAAAAGGGATCAAAGTGAAATTTCACGAAGAAGATGCGATTACGGATCATCCGAATACAGCAAGAATCCACATGGGTGACGAGCAAGGAGAGTTGGAGCTTGTCGGTATCTCCATTGGGGGAGGAAAGGTGGAGGTCATCGAATTGAATGGTTTTGAATTGAAGCTGTCAGGCCACCATCCAGCCATCCTGGTCGTTCACGATGATCGATTTGGTGCGATTGCATCTGTATCAAATATACTGGCAAAACATCAATTGAATATCGGTCATATGGATGTTTCCAGAAAAGAAAAAGGTAAAATGGCGCTGATGACGATTGAAGTGGATCAACCGATTGACGAAGCTGTAATCGAAGAGATCACCTCACTTCCGCATATCACGCAAGTAACAAGGATTTCAGATTAAACTATTATTTTATGAGAACGTTTACATCACCATTGTAAGGGGGTTTCTATATGTTTAGAAATGTTGCCGAGTTAATTGAACTGGCTGAAAGTCAAGATAAAAAAATATCGGACATTATGATTGAGCAGGAGATAGAATTTACAGGTAAATCCCATGAAGAGGTTTATGCCCAGATGGAAAAGAACCTGGAAGTTATGGAGCAGGCAGTTGCAAGGGGCCTTGAAGGCGTGAAGTCTCATTCTGGTTTGACAGGCGGAGACGCTGTTCTCTTGCAGAAATATATTGCAAAAGGAAAATCATTATCAGGAGACACCATTTTGGATGCTGTCAGCAAAGCTGTAGCTACAAATGAGGTGAATGCAGCTATGGGGACTATTTGTGCAACACCGACAGCTGGTTCTGCAGGTGTTGTTCCTGGAACCTTATTTGCGGTCAAGAATAAATTGAATCCTTCAAAAGATGAAATGGTCAGATTCTTGTTTACGTCTGGTGCATTTGGATTTGTTGTTGCGAATAATGCGTCTATCTCAGGGGCAGCCGGTGGATGTCAGGCCGAAGTGGGCTCGGCGAGTGGAATGGCGGCGGCAGCCATTGTTGAAATGGCTGGCGGCAATCCAAGTCAATCAGCAGAAGCGATGGCCATTACACTGAAGAATATGCTTGGGTTAGTGTGTGATCCTGTCGCGGGACTGGTCGAAGTCCCTTGTGTCAAACGGAATGCGATGGGCGCTGCAAATGCAATGGTTGCAGCTGATATGGCCCTTGCCGGAATCACCAGCCGGATTCCTTGTGATGAAGTGATTGACGCTATGTATAAGATTGGTCAAACAATGCCTGTAGCTTTGAGGGAAACGGCTCAAGGCGGACTAGCGGCTACACCTACAGGCAGGGAATTAGAAGCGAAAATTTTCGGGGTTTCTCTGAATAAACGTGAAGATTCATAATGAAGAACTGACAATCCAGAACATAAATGGGATTGGCGGGGAAACTGCACATCAGCTGAATCAGATGGGGATTTACAGCGTAATGGATTTGCTGGAATATCTGCCTTATCGCTACAAGGATTACAGGCTGAGAGATTTAGAAGAAGTCGCACATGATGAGAGGGTCACTGTGGAAGGGAAAGTCCATTCAGAACCTTCTCTGATGTATTATGGAAGAAAGAAATCCCGTTTGACCGTCAGGATATTGGTTGGAAGATATTTGATTCAAGCCGTATTCTTTAATCAGCCTTATTTGAAGAAGAAAATAAATCTGCATGATACGGTTACAGTGACAGGTAAGTGGGATAAGAACAGGCAAGTAATTAACGTACAGCATTTTCAAAGTGGACCCCATAATAAAGAGGGGGATTTCGAACCCGTATATTCACTGAAAGGAAATGTGAAAAATAATAGTCTCAGAAAATTCATAAAGAAAGCTTTCTCAGACTACACTCACATCATTTCAGAGAATCTGCCTTCTATCCTTCTGGATAAATATAAGTTGATGAACCGGGAAGAAGCACTTTATCAATTGCATTTCCCAGCCTCTCCCTCTGGCATGAAACAGGCGAGGAGAAGATTTGTTTACGAAGAATTTTTATTATTTCAGCTGAAAATGCAAGCGCTAAGGAAATTCGAAAGAGAACACTCATCAGGCATACAGCAGAATTATGATGTGGAAAAAATAAAAGCATTCACAGAATCACTGCCTTTTCCTCTAACAGGGGCACAAAAAAGAGTGGTGAACGAAATTTCTGCAGATTTGAAGTCCCCTTATCGGATGAATCGTCTGCTGCAAGGTGATGTTGGATCGGGAAAGACCGTTGTTGCGGCTATCGCTTTATTTTCTTCTGTGACAGCAGGTTATCAGGGGGCTCTCATGGTACCGACAGAAATCTTAGCGGAACAGCATGCTGAATCAATGAGTGAACTTTTATCTCCTGCAGGTTTATCGGTCGCACTGCTTACCAGCTCAGTAAAAGGAAAAAGACGAAAACTTCTTCTGGAAAAGTTAAAAGAAGGAGAAATCGATATCTTGATCGGTACTCATGCACTGATTCAGGAAGATGTCGAATTTAAATCGTTGGGATTGGTCGTCACAGATGAACAGCACCGTTTCGGGGTCAATCAAAGAAGAGTATTAAGAGAAAAAGGAACAAGTCCCGACGTACTATTTATGACGGCGACGCCTATTCCAAGAACTCTTGCCATTACGGTTTTTGGTGAAATGGACGTCAGTATAATTGACGAAATGCCGGCAGGAAGAAAAGCGATTGAAACTTATTGGGCAAAAGCTGATATGCTTCCCCGCGTCCTGACCTTTATGGATAAAGAGCTTGATCAAGGAAGACAGGCGTATGTCATTTGCCCGTTAATAGAGGAATCTGATAAATTGGATGTCCAAAATGCAATTGATGTCTACAACCAACTTCTTGTTTATTTCGAAGGACGATATAAAGTTGGACTCATGCATGGACGGCTGCACCCTGATGAAAAAGATGATGTAATGAGGAAATTCAGTACAAATGACCTTCAAGTACTGGTCTCCACAACCGTGGTAGAAGTCGGGGTAAATGTACCAAACGCTACTTTTATGATGATTTATGATGCTGAAAGATTCGGTTTATCTCAGCTTCATCAATTACGCGGCAGGGTCGGCCGGGGCGAAAACCAGTCTTATTGCATTTTATTAGCTGAGCCCAAAACAGAGGTTGGTAAAGAGCGTATGAAAATCATGACTGAAACCAATGATGGCTTTGTTTTAAGTGAGAAAGACCTTGAACTCCGGGGACCCGGTGATTTTTTTGGGAAGAAACAAAGCGGCCTGCCCGAATTCAAGGTAGCAGACATGGTTCACGATTATCGTGCGTTGGAGGTTGCACGGGACGATGCCTCAGCATTGATAAACTCCGAAGGCTTCTGGAAAGACGCTGAATGGGAAGGGCTGCGTTCTTTCTTAGTGGAATCGGGTGTGATGGAAGGTGAAAAGCTCGACTAGAAAGGCAGATTGTGAGATTATTTCTTGCAATCTGCTTTTTTAGATTATATACTACTGTTAGTACCTAGTACTAATAGTGGACGGTGTTGAATGATGAGACTTTCAAAAAAAGAAAGACAGGCGAACCTATTAGAAACGATAAAGGAAAACCCCTTTATAACGGATGAAGAATTGGCAGAAAGATTCGGTGTAAGTGTACAGACGATACGCCTGGATCGGATGGAGCTATCAATTCCCGAGCTGCGTGAACGTATAAAAAACGTAGCTGAAAAGTCATTCGAAGATGAAGTTAAATCGCTGCCGATTGAAGAGGTCATAGGGGAAATTATTGATATAGAATTGGACGAAAGTGCGATCAGCATTTTTGATGTGAAAGCTGAACATGTTTTCGTGAGAAATAGAATAGCAAGGGGACATCATTTGTTCGCGCAGGCAAATTCGTTGGCTGTTGCTGTAATAAATGATGATTTGGCATTGACTGCCAAGTCCACGATCCGCTTTACCCGGCCTGTAAAAGAAGGCGAAAGAGTAGTGGCGAAGGCGAAGGTCATACATATTAAAGATGAAAAAGATCGAACAATGGTGGAGGTACAGAGTTTTGTCGGAGGAGAACTTGTGTTCAGAGGGGACTTCGAGATGTACCGCTCCAAAAAAAAAGAAAAGGATGAAGCATAGATGAAGTTAGCCGTTGATGCAATGGGCGGAGATCATGCTCCTAAAGATATTGTCCTTGGTGTGAAGAAAGCACTGGAAGAGTTTCATGATATTGAAGTTTTATTATACGGGGATGAAAATAAAATCAAAAAGTGGCTGCCTTCCCATGAACGATTAACCATCGTGCATACAGACGAAGTGATACAAGGAACAGATGAACCTGTGCGCGCTGTGAAGAGAAAGAAGAATTCTTCCATGGTAATGATGGCGCAGGCTGTGAAAAATGGGGAAGCCGATGCCTGTATTTCTGCAGGGAACACGGGAGCGTTAATGACCGCGGGGTTATTCATTGTCGGAAGAGTAGATGGCATTGAGCGCCCTGCTCTGGCTCCGACCCTTCCTACCCTCGACGGAAATGGTTTCTTGATGCTTGATTTAGGTGCAAATGTAGATGCAAAACCAGAGCACCTGGTCCAATACGCCATCATGGGCAGTATTTACGCAGAAAAAGTGAGAGGGATCAAACAGCCTCGAGTGGGATTGTTAAATATCGGCACCGAAGATAAAAAAGGAAATGAATTGACGAAGAGAACGTTTAGTCTCTTAAAAGACACATCAGTGAATTTTATCGGGAATGTGGAGTCCCGTGATTTGTTAAATGGTGTGGCAGATGTCGTCGTTACAGACGGTTTTACTGGTAACATGGTATTGAAAACAATCGAAGGCACGGCTCTTTCGATCTTCTCGCTATTGAAAAAGACCCTGACTTCTTCAGTGAAGAACAAGATCGCTGCAGGCCTTGTTAAAAATGACTTAAGAGAATTGAAAGGTATGCTCGATTACACTGAATACGGAGGGGCGGGGTTATTTGGTTTGAAAGCCCCTGTCATCAAGGCGCATGGCTCCTCCAATGACGTGGCTTTATTCAATGCGATGAGACAGGCAAGGGAAATGGTGAAGAATGACGTATCAAATACCATTAAGAAAGCTGTAAAAGGAGGAGATGCACATGAGTAAAATTGCATTTGTATTCCCGGGTCAAGGTTCTCAGACAGTTGGGATGGGAAAGGAACTGGCAGACAAACATGATGATGTTGCAAGCATTTTCAAAAAAGCAGATGAAAAACTTGGTGTTGAGTTATCCTCTATCATATTTGAAGGTCCTCAGGAAGATCTGACTCTTACGACGAATGCTCAGCCCGCCTTATTGACGACGAGCGTGGCGATACTGGAACGTTTGAAAGCGGAAGGAATTCAAGCTGATTACACAGCCGGTCATAGTTTAGGTGAATATTCCGCATTGGTGGCAGCAGGCTCTTTATCTTTCGAGGATGCTGTCTATGCAGTGAGAAAAAGAGGGGAATTCATGGAAGAAGCCGTACCGAGCGGTGAAGGGACAATGGCTGCTGTCCTTGGTATGGATAGGGAATCCCTTAAAGCGGTTACGGATCGAGTATCTGAAGAGGGTCATACAGTAGGACTAGCCAATCTGAATTGCCCAGGTCAAATCGTGATTTCAGGCACTGTAAAGGGTGTCGAAGCTGCTTCGGAACAAGCAAAAGAAGCAGGCGCAAAAAGAGTCATCCCTCTGCAGGTAAGCGGCCCTTTTCATTCACAATTAATGAAACCTGCTGCTGAGAAATTCGTCTCGGTTCTTGATTCAATGGAAATTGAAGATGCTGTTGTACCGGTCATTGCAAATGTGACTGCTTCACCTGTCACAGATGCAGAGGAAATCAAACGCCTGTTGATCGAGCAGTTGTACTCCCCTGTTTTGTGGGAAGATACAGTGGAGAAACTATTAGACCTCGGAGTAGATACATTTGTTGAAATAGGATCGGGTAAAGTACTATCAGGTCTCATCAAAAAAGTGAACCGTCGAGTAAAAACTTTTGCAGTCCAAGATGAGGCTTCCTTGACTGAAGTGATCGAAAAGTTAAAGGAGGAAGCGTAAATGAATGTAAATGGAAAAGTGGCACTTGTAACTGGAGCATCCAGGGGCATCGGCAGAGAGATTGCCCTGGAACTTGCCCGTGAAGGAGCCAATGTAGTCGTTAATTATTCAGGCAGTGAAGCAAGAGCAAACGAAGTGGTTGATGAAATCAAAAGTATGGGAAGAGAAGCGGTCGCTATTCAATGTAATGTAGCGGATAGTGACTCTGTACAATCGATGGTAAAAGAAACAATCAGTCAGTTTGGCGCATTGGACATACTAGTTAATAATGCGGGTATCACGAAGGACAATTTATTAATGCGCATGAAGGAAAATGAATGGGATGATGTCATCAATATCAATCTCAAAGGTGTATTCCTGTGTACCAAAGCCGTAACCCGTCAGATGATGAAACAAAGAAGCGGGCGTATCATTAATATTTCATCTATCGTAGCTGTAAGCGGTAATCCAGGTCAGGCGAATTATGTTGCTGCCAAATCAGGTGTCATCGGTTTAACGAAGACTGCGGCGAGAGAGCTTGCTCCCCGCGGAATAACCGTAAATGCAATTGCGCCGGGATTCATTTCCACTGATATGACAGATCAGCTGCCAGAAGATGTACGAAATGAAATGTTAAAGCAAATTCCTTTGAATCGTTTCGGAGATCCAAAGGATATTGCAAAAGTGGTAAGCTTCATGGCTTCTGAATCTTCATCATATATGACAGGCCAGACCCTTCATATTGATGGCGGCATGGTGATGTAACAAGCTGTTCTGAGTGAGTCAGGACAGGGAATTTCTAAAAAATCGCCGGATATGCTTTTCATTCCTGGTGGATATACACTATAATACTTGAGGGGAGGTGACAAAAATGGCAGAAGTTTTAGATCGTGTAACAAAAATCATTGTGGATCGTCTAGGTGTAGATGAATCTCAAGTAACTCTTGAAGCTTCTTTCAAAGAAGACTTAGGAGCTGACTCCCTTGATGTAGTTGAGCTGGTAATGGAACTTGAAGATGAATTCGACATGGAAATTTCTGACGATGATGCTGAGAAAATTGGCACAGTGGGTGATGCTGTGAACTACATAAAAGCAAACGCATAATCGTTCGTTTGAATGCAGGCAGGAGTTTGCATCTCAACCATTTCAAACTTGGCAGAAACCCTCTGCCAAGTTTTTTGTCTTTAATCAGATCTTATTTTGACACCAGCGATAATGTTTTTTGTAATAAAGTGTATCCAGCGGTTGATTGGAGTGCAAGACGAAGACTCCTGCGGGAAGAGTAGCTAATGTGAGACGTGTCCAGCTCTGGGGCTTAGAGGCACATGTCAT